>CAIYNU010000046.1 GCA_903927615.1 uncultured Rhodospirillales bacterium
CTTGAAGAACAGGCTGCCAGCCACGACCATAGTAGTACTATCCCAATTTTTACCAAGGGCTATGCGCCTATCGAACAATGCTTAAATCATATTGATGATTTCGGCCCCCATACTGATATTTATGCCTTTGGCGCAACACTCTATCGGGTTCTGTCGGGTATCAAACCGCCTGAAGCCCCCGCCCGGGTCTACACTGACCAGATGATTCCAGCCGTGCGGTTGCTCGCAGGCCACTATCCGACCCCGTTTCTCCAGGCGATCGACTGGGCCCTTCAGCTCAAGCCACACGATCGACCCCAAAGCATCGGAGATTTCCGCCAGGCTTTGCTGGCGGATGTCGCCATAACGACGCTGGTTGCGCATCCCGGACCCGAAATCACGACCAAGCCCCGGAAGCCCCCGATCGATCCGGCCGATTCCGATCAGGATGCCCACGAAAACGCAACCGGCCTGACCAACGACAATGGGGGCCATTGGGACCATCGGGTAGAACCCGCGGCCCCGGTCAAGGGCCAAGCCGAACCCAAGAACAGCGAAGACGTTGAACTCACCATAAAAAAAGACCTGGCCTCGCCCCCGCAGGAGGAGGTTCAACGCCCCGAACTCAGCGAGGCAGAGCGGAAAGCCAAGAAGGAAGCTGATCGTCGGGCGAAAGTCGAAGCGGAACGGCAGGCAAGAAAGGAAGTCGAACAACACGCCCGTGAAAAAAATTCTTTAGATGCAGCCGCTAAATTACAAGCAGATAAAAAAGCAAAAAATGAAATCAGGCAGCAAATTACAGAGCAAGAAGATTGGGAAATCGCCTATAATTACGATACCATCGATCATTACCATCGTTATCTGGCGGCTTGGCCCGATGGCGGCCACCGGTCAGCCGCTCACGAGGCCATTGCCCGCCTGAATGACGCAAAGCATCCCGTTGTTTTACAAGCCCCGCAGCAGCCTGAAGAAGACCTCAAACAGCAGGTTATCGAGAAACTCGGCATCCCCCTGGACCTTTTTACCCCGGACAACCGCCCCCAAACGCTGCGACGGCTGAGAACCGGAGCGATCGCGGCCTTATTAATCGGAATCTTCGCGGTTTGGAGTCTCTGGCCCAAATCGGACCAGCCGATTCCGGCGCCGTTAACGACATCGCTCCCCGATGACAGGGCGAAGCCACCGCCGACACCGGAACGCCCTGCGGCCGCGCAAGCGCCGGGGTCATCGGCATCGGCATCGGCATCGGCATCATCTTCGACATCGCCCCCACCACCGGCGCCGCCCCCTCAAACACCGCCCCCCCTCTCTGCCCCACCACCCGGACAGATGGCCGTGGCTCACCCGCCGCTGTCGTCCCCGGCACCCCCGTCTCAACCCCTTGATGGTACGCAGCCCCAACCGCCGCTCCCGGCCCCTCCCGCGCCCTTGATCCCGAAAGAAGCCGGCAAGACGTTTAGCGAATGCGCTCATTGTCCGGAAATGATCGTGATCCCGGCCGGAACGTATATGATGGGTTCACACGACAGCGAAAGCGAACACTACGACAGCGAAACCCCGCAGCATCCCGTCATCATGACCAAGCCGTTCGCGCTGGGCAAATACACCGTGCTGTTTGAGCAGTGGGATGCCTGCGTGGCGGATGGGGGTTGTAACGGCTACAAGCCCGATGATCAAGGCTGGGGTCGGGGCCGCCGGCCCGTGATCAATGTTTCCTGGAACGACGCCCAGCGATATGTTGACTGGCTGAATCGCAAGGTACGGCCGGCGCAGATGGTTCCCACCCGGGACAGCGGTCCCTATCGACTGCCCACCGAAGCGGAATGGGAATATGCGGCGCGTGCGGGAACGACCACGGCCCGATATTGGGGGAAGACCATCGGCCGCAATAACGCCAACTGCGATGGCTGCGGCAGTCAGTGGGATAACAAGAAGACCGCGCCCGTCGGAAGTTTTGCCGCGAATAATTACGGTCTGTACGACATGCTGGGAAATGTGTGGCAGTGGATGCAGGACTGCTGGCATCCTGGCTATGTTGGGGCTCCGGACGACGGCAGCGCCTGGAGTGCCGAGACCTGCGGCCTGCATGTGGATCGCAGCGGTTCTTGGGGCAACGAGCCCAGGAGCCTGAGAGTCACCAGTCGCTATGGCGTCTCGTCCAGTCTCAGGTTCAACGACCTGGGCTTCCGCGTGGCCAGGACCCTGTCCCCATGATGGGGATTCCGATCCATCCCCTGAACGCATCTCTGCCCCCCCTCGCCGGCAGACCGTCATCCCCGAAGATCGCCGACCCGGCTTTTGGCTCGCCGCTGGGGGTCGCGGTCGGAAGCAAGAGATACGACCGACGTTGGACAATGCATCCGAGCGTGGCGTTTGCCGCGGCGTCGGGCTAATATCCAAGCCCGATGAACCATCGCCAGCCCATCTGGCCGGAATACCAGTCGACTCCCCGTCGCTGATGTTTGAACGGTAACAAATCGATCTTTACAAGGCAGAGAAAGGGGCACAGCGACTTGTTCGTGCTGGACACCAATGCTGTCATTATCTCATCCAGCGCGATTAACGTCTGCGTTGGCCTGAGCATGCTGGCCTTTAACGAGCGTCGCAACTCCATTCGCGAGCATTGGTGTTTTGCGCTAATTTTTTTCGGTGTGGCGGGTCTTCTGATTGGCTTTCGCGAGTTTTTCCCGGCTTGGTTAGCTAATATCTTTTCCAATATGCTGATCGGTCTCTCGGTCGTTCTGATGCATCGGGGCGTTTGGTTGATGATTGGCCGGCGGCCACCTGACTTGGTATATCTGATTTCAATATTAATCCTTGGCGCCATATACTATCAGTTCACTTATCCGACCCCGGACATCGGCATCCGGATTTTTTTCGTATCCATTTTCCGCGTTCCCTATTTCGTGACGGCGGCTGTCGCTCTGCGGGCCGCGGTCCCATTTCGGGGGCTCCATGGCGTCAAGGTATTGATTTTGTTGCTGCTGGCGGGCGCCTGCTGGTACCTTTTTCGTGGTTGTCTCGCGCTGTCGTCCGACGCCTGGGCGGTGTTGTTTCGAACGGGTTCCCTGCAAAGCGTCAATTTTCTGATCGCTGCGGCAGGAAACATCTTGATTACCGTCGCGTTGTCTCGCCTGGAAGCTGAACAGGCCATCAACCGCGCCTCTCAACTGGCGGCGCAATTGCAAATGCAAAGCGCCAGCCTGGAAACCGCGGTGGCGGCACGGACCAGAGAGCTGGAACTGGAAATCACCGAACGAATACGCGCAGAGCTGGCGCTCAAAGCCGCCTGCGACCGTGCCGAAACCGCTCTGAAGGACCTCCTGGCGACCCAAAACACGCTGATTCAAGCCGAAAAAATGGCCTCGCTGGGGCGATTGGTCGCCGGTGCGGCCCACGAGATCAATACGCCGCTGGGCGTTGCCGTAACCATGGGCTCCCTGTTTTCCGAGCGGATCAAAGAGTTGGCAGCCAGTTTCACGACCGGCCGCCTGCGTCGGAGCGATATGGAACAGTACATCGGCGACACCCAAGAGGGGTGTGACCTGCTGCTGGCAAACCTTCGCCGGTCCGCCGATCTGATCCATAGCTTCAAGCAAATCGCCGCCGATCAGGTCAGCGAACAGCGCCGCAAATTCAACCTTCTCGGATGCTTGTCCGACACCGTCATGACTCTGGGGCCGGTCTGGCGCAAGGGGGGACACCGACTCGATCTCCACTGCCCCGAATTTATTGAGGTCAACGGTTATCCCGGGGTCATTTCCCAAATCTTGACCAATTTGGTCACGAACTCGATCATCCACGGTTTTGAACCCGGTCAGCACGGTGTTGTGACCGTCACCGCGACCCTGTTCAGCCCCGATCTTGTCGAACTTTGCTATAGCGACAACGGCAAAGGCATCGAGCCCAAGGCCCGTGACAAGATCTTCGAGCCATTCTTCACCACGCGCCGCTCATCAGGGTGTACCGGATTGGGTCTGCACATCATTTACAATCTGGTTGTCGGCAAGTTGAAGGGCCGCATCACTCTGGAAGCGAATGGCGGGCCAGGCGTTCGCTTCGTCATAGGCTTTCCCCGCTGGCTTGGTAAGGATCAAGAGTCCTCCGCAGCATCCAACGGGTCCTAAGCCTACCGGGCCGAGCGCATCGCGAAACCGCTCAAATATCGATCCGGATGCCGATCTCGACCACCTGATGGCCGGGAATGCGGTAGTAGTCGCTGACGTCCGCGACATTGTGGGCCATAAAGGCAAACAACCATTCCGACAGCCCGCTGAACGCCGGGTTATCGTCAGACGCCACCACCCGTTCGTGGCCGACGAAGTAGCTGACGTCGTCAGGATCCAGATCGAGCTTGAGCACCTCTGCGACACACCGGCGGACCACCACCGGAAGGTTCGGCGTCTGCATGAAGCCATAGTGGGCGGTCACCCGCCATAGCCCGTCGCCCAAAGCCACCGCGCTGTAGCGTTCCCGCGACGGCACCCGGGGAATCTCATGTCCGGCAATGGTCAGGATGATCACATGCTGGTCCAGCACTTGATTGTGCTTGACGTGGTGCTGCATGACTTCGGGCACGTCGGCGGCGGTCCGGGTCAAAAACACCCCGACCCCCGGAGTCCGGATGATGCCGCCCGCGGCCAGACCCTCCAGGAAAACCGCAACCGGTTCGGTCATCGCGGCCACACGGTCATGCAGGTAGCAACTGCCGCGCTCCCATAACCGCATCAACAGGAACACCACAACGCCGGCGGCCAATGGCAGCCAGCCTCCCTGGGGCAGCTTGAACAGGTTCGACACGAAAAAGCCAAGGTCGATGGCGGCAAAACCAATGGCCAAGGGCAGAACCGCGGCCCGCGGCCAGCCCCAGACCTGACGCATGGCCACCGCCAGCAACAGCGTCGTGATCAGCATGGTGCCGGACACCGCAATGCCGTACGCGGCGGCCATGTCGTCGGAACTCTTGAAGACCAGCACCACGCCCAGGGCGAACACCATCAAGCCGTAATTGATCACCGGCAGATAGATCTGGCCGTAGCCCTCGGCCGAGGTCTGAACAATCTTCATCCGCGGCCAAAGCCCCATGGCGACAGCCTGCCGGGTCAGGGTAAAGACCCCCGAGATCAGAGATTGCGAGGCGATCACCGTGGCCACGGTGGCCAGAACCACCATCGGGAGTTGAAGCGCGTCGGGCGCCAACCGGAAGAACGGATTGCCGATGGCTCCGGGTTCGGCCAGCATCACCGCCGCCTGCCCGGCATAGTTCAGCAGCAGCGCCGGCAGAACCACCAGAAACCACGTCAAGCGAATCGAGCGCCGCCCGACATGCCCCATGTCGGCGTACAGCGCCTCGCCCCCGGTGAGCGCCAGAAACACCGCGCCAAAGACCAGAAACGCCAGCCAGCCGTCACGCCCCACCAGTGCCAGCGCCCACTCCGGATCCAGCGCCGACAGCACTTGAGGGGCGCGCAGAATCCCGCCGATGCCGAGAATCGCGATCACCCCGAACCACACGAGCATCACCGGTCCGAACCACCGGCCGATCACCGCGGTGCCGCGGCACTGGACCAGGAACAACGCGATCAGGATGGTCACGGTGATCGGCTTGACCCACGGCGTGAATCCGGCCCCCACCACCTCCAGGCCCTCGACGGCACTCAGTACCGAAATCGCCGGCGTGATCACGCCATCGCCATAAAGCAAGGTCGCGCCGAAGATGCCGATGGCGATCAGCCACCGGCGCTGCACGGTTCCGGCGGCGCTCCAGGGCCGGACCAAAGCCAGTAACGCCAGGATGCCGCCCTCGCCATGATTGTCGGCGCGCATCACCAGCAGCACATACTTGACCGCGATCACCAGCAGCAGGGACCACACAATCAGGGACAAAATCCCCAACACCGGGACCGGATCGGCCCCCAGCGGGCCGCCGCCGCCGGCGGTCTCGGCCGCCACCTTGAAGGCGTACAGCGGACTGGTGCCGATGTCGCCATAGACGATCCCCAGCGCGGCGACGCCGGCCACCACCAGCGATCCGGAGCCGGCGCGCCCCGCCTCGTCTCCCAAATTTTTGGTCTCGACGGACATCTCGCCCCCCTGTTCCGGCAGCCTCTTGGCCCCAGCGTCGCCGAAACCGCCGGGTCGACGCAAGGAGATGTTTTGCCTAACGGTTTTGGCCGGAATCGTTGGCGACGATGGCCGGAATCGGGCGGCCGGGCTTGGGGGCACGGCACCGACATCTCAACAAGACATTAATAGTCTTTAATCGGGGTATTTTTTACTATTTCGCAGTTGCGAAATGGCAACATTGACATCAATGATAACCCCATTTACGGTCGCGCCGCTAGCATCAGACAATATATGTCAAAGAGAACCAAGATGGGTGTGTTTCGCAAGCTGCTGTTCGCCGAAGCTGCGCGGTATCAGGAACACCTGCTCCGATTGGATTTGGAATCGCGATATTGTCGATTCAGCGGCACGATTTCCGACGACACCATTCGGAGTTACTGTCAGGCGATAGACTGGCAGGAAGCGGCCATTCTCGGCTTTTTCAAAGATGGCGTGTTGCGCGGAGTCGCGGAAATTCGTTATGACCCGCGCGCCATACCCAAGCGGGCCGAGTTGGCTTTTAGCGTCGAACGCCCTTATCAGAACCGTGGAGTCGGTTCGACGCTTCTCAAACGAGCACTGGTTGTCCTGTGCAACCGGGGAATCGCCACGGCCGACATGGTCTGCCAGACTCAGAACCGCCGCATGCAACGAATCGCGTTGCAACACCAAAGCCGTTATCAGTCCGAAGGCTCCGATCTCTTCATCGCCATCGACATCCCGCGCCTGAGCCCGATATCCCTCTTGACTGAAATGGTCGAGGACTCCCAGAACCTCATGGCGGCGACCATCGACTACGCCTTCTTCTTCCTGCCCGGCGCGCCCGGACGCCGTCTGTCCTAAACGACCGCCATAACTTAAGGAAAGTGTTTCCGGAACCGCGGACCGGGCTGACCGTACCCTAGTGGTGTGACCGAGACGCTTCATACCCAATGATCGTGTCCCGGTCACAACACAACACCAATAACACGCTCGTGTTCCGGCCCAACGGGGTGGGAATGGTCCGTTGGAGTCGGAACACTAGCCGGAAGGATTACGCCTGATAGCGTATTGCAGTCGCGGCAGCCCAGGCGGCACCAAATTAAAGTACGCCTTCGGCAAGGATGGGATATTAAGAGCAAATATCCGTCTGCTTGAACAAGTCGATTACCCGAGGTCCCGATACCGGTGGTGAATCAGGTCAGCGCGCCCCAGGGTTATACCATCTCCGACCTTCTGTATCGGGATAACAGCTTGATCCTCTGCCGGGGGATCCGGACCGCCGACGGCCTGCCGGTTATTTTTCGGATTCCCTGCGGGGAACCGCCGGCAGCAGGCGAGACGGAGCACTTGCGCCGTGACTTCGACATTACGCGCCGGCTTGACGGGGCGGTGGCCCTGAAACCCCAGGCACTGGTGACCTGGGATTGCCATCAGGCCCTGATCGCCGAAGATTTCGGGGGCGAACCGCTCTGTGACAGGCTCGGTGGACCGATGGCGCTGGCGACTTTCTTTGAAATCGCCATCGGCCTGTCCACCGCCGTCTCGGAACTCCACCGGCAGGGCTTCATACACCGGAACCTGTCGCCCTGGAGCATCCTGGTTCATCCCGTCACCGGCGACGTCCGGATGATCGGCTTCGGGCTGGCCTTGGAACTGCCGAAAGGGCCGCCGAGCCTGGCCCAGCCAGGACTCATCGAAGGCACGCTGGCCTACATGGCGCCCGAGCAAACCGGACGAACCAACCGGGCCATCGACCAGCGCAGCGATCTTTATGCGCTTGGAATCATCTTTTACGAAATGCTGACCGGGACATTGCCGTTTAGCGGTCATGACGCCCTGGAATGGGTTCACTGTCACCTGGCACATCAACCATTGGCACCCAAGACCGTCATTCCGGCATTGCCCGAGATGCTCTCGCGGCTGGTGCTCAAGTTACTCGCCAAGCCGGCAGAAGACCGCTATCAGAGCGGGCGGGGGCTCGTGGTGGACCTCGAGCGGTGCCATGACCGCTGGCAGCGTGCCTGCAACGACGGTTTCACCTTGGGCGCCCGGGATGTCTCCGAACGATTCCAGTGGCCCCAACAACCATACGGGCGTGACGCCCAGTTCGCCCGGTTAAGGGCTGCCTTTGACCGGGTGACGGCGACCGGGGGCGCCGAACTGGTGCTGGTTTCGGGGATGTCGGGAATCGGCAAGTCGACCCTGGTCAACGAGTTGCGCCAGCCCACCCTCGAGGCCCGCGGCTCGTTCCTGGTCGGCAAATTCCAAGCCCGGCTTCAGGCCGTGCCGCCTTACGCCACCCTGGCCCAGGGGTTCCAGCCCCGGGTCCAGGAAATTTTGGGCGAGGGCGAGGAGCGGATCGCAGTCTGGCGAGGCCGGTTGCTGGAGGCGCTGGGCCCACACGGCCAGTTGCTGACCGATGTCATCCCGCAACTCAAGCACATCATCGGCGAGCCGCCGCCCCTGCCCGAACTGCCTGCCGCCGATGCCCAATGCCGGTTGATCGCGGTATTCCGGCGCTTTGTCGGGGTGTTCGCCACCGCCCGGCATCCGCTCGTGCTGTTTTTCGACGATCTGCACTGGGCCGATGCGTCCAACCTGATCCTGCTCCAGGACCTGCTGCTCGGTCCGGCGCCCGGCCCGCTGCTGCTGATCGGCGCCTATCGCGACGCCGAAGTCGGCCCGGACCATCCGCTGACCACGTGGCTGGCCACCGCCCAGACCCGGGGAGCGACGGTCAGCGAAATCAGGTTGGCACCGCTCACCCCGGCCCAGGTGACGGCGTTTCTCGCCGATACCCTCCACCGGAGCCATCCTTTCGTGGCCCCGCTGGGCCGCCTGATTTATACCCGGACCGGCGGCAATCCCTTGTTCATCACCCAACTTTTGGCTGAGTGGAACCGGGAACAGTTGATCCGGTTCGACGGCAGCGGCGGCGGCTGGAGCTGGAACCTGGCCCGGATCGAGGCCGAACACTTTACCGGCGATGTCGCCGATTTGCTGACCGCCAGAATTCGACGCCTGCCGGCGGTGACGCGAACGCTGCTGATCAATACCGCCTGCCTTGGCCACGCCGCCGACCTCCCGATCCTGGCGGTCATTCATGGCCGGGAACCTGAGCAAACCGCCGCTGATCTGGCACCGGCCGTCCATGCCGGTCTGCTGATCTGCACCGGCCACCGGTATCGTTTTGCCCACGACAGAGTGGACGAAGCGGCCTATGCCCTGATCCCGGAAGACCGGCGCGCCGCCCGGCATCTGGCTTTGGGCCGGTTGCTGCTGGCCCGATGGGCCGCTGACCCCGACGCCGGTTCGCTTTTCGCGGCAGCCACCCAGGTCAATCACTGCCTGGATCTGGTCACCGACCCCGACGAACGGCGGCGGCTGGCTGAACTCAACCTCGCCGCGGGTCAAAGGGCCAAGGCCGCCGGCAGTTACGACGCGGCGGCCGCTTACCTGGCGGCCGGGGTCCGGCTGGTGGCGCCCGACGGCCCGACCGCCACGGATCGGCTGGTCTGGACCCTCCACCTGGAGCGCGCCCACTGCGACTACCTGCGGGGCGCCGTCGATGACGCCCTGACCCAACTCGATACCCTGTTGACCCGGTCCGGCCCGGCGCTCGACCGGGCCCGGGTCTACCGCATCCGGATCGCCCTGCTGACCACCCGGGGCGACATGGAGCGGGCGATCGAAGACGGCCTCGCCAGTCTGCGACCCTTCGGGATCATACTGCCGGCCAGCCCCAGCCGCGAACAGGTGGAGGAGGCCATTGCCGCGGTCTGGACCCACCTGGGCGACCGGCCCATTGAGGCGCTGATCGAGCTGCCGCCCATGGTCTCGGAGGACATGCGCATGGCCATGAGCCTGCTGGCCGATCTCGGCACACCGGCGATTTTCGCCCGCCCGACGCTACTGCCGATGACGCTGGCCCGAATGGTCGACATCACCGTGTGTCACGGCACCACCGAGGCCTCGGTGTGGGCTTACCTCTGGTTCGGCGCCACCCTGGTTCAGCGCGCATTCGGTCGTATCCGCGACGGTTACCGCTTCGGCAAGCTCGCTTGGGACCTGATGGCGCGAAAGCCCCAGCATGAGCTGGAGGCCAAAGTCAATCTGGCCTTCGGCGACCTGCTGCACTTCTACGTCCACCCGGTTCGTGAGGGCCGGGCCTACATCATGACCGCCTTCCGGGCCGCGACCCAGATGGGCGACCTGCCGTGGGCCTGTTATAGCTGCAACCACCTTGTCACCAATATGTTGTCGTGCGCCGATCCGCTTGATCAGGTCTGGGAGGAGTCCGAGCGGTGTCTTGACTTCGTGCGCCGGGCCGGCGATCCCAACATCGTCGACATCATCGTCAGCCAACAGCGATTTATCCTGAATCTCCGTGGTCTGACCACCACCCTGTCTCGTTTCGACGGGCCGGCCTTCGACCAGGACCAGTTTGAAGCCCGCATCCAGTCCAGCCAGATGCCCCTGATGGTCTGCTGGTACTATATCCTTAAACTCCAGGCCCGGTTCCTCACCGGCGACTTGGACCAGGCCCTGATCGCGGCCGGGCGGGCCGGCGCGCTGATTCAGGCCAACGGCCCGGATATCCAGGGGATGGACTACGACTTCTTCGCGGCGTTGGCCAAGGCCGGCGGGTATCGCCCGGCGGCCGGACCCGAGACCACAAGTCCGGGTGTCCTGGCCGAAATCGACGGCCACCTGAAATTACTGCAAGGGTGGGCCGAAAACTGCCCCGCCAATTTCGAAACGCGCGCCGCGCTGGTGGCGGCCGAGCGGGCCCGGATCACCGGCCACGAGTTGGACGCCCAACGCCTCTACGAACACGCCATTCACAGTGCCCGGGACAATGGCTTCGTCCATTTCGAGGCCATGGCCAGCGAACTGGCCGCCCGGTATTACCGGGACCGCGGTTTCGAGTTGATCGCCGAGGCCTACCTGCGCCAAGCGCACACCGGATACCGCCGCTGGGGCGCTGCCGGCAAATGCCGGCTGCTGGAACTCCAGGCGCCGCGGCTGCTGACCGCGCCGGTGTCCCCGGCTTCGGCCAGCCTTGCCGCTTCGGCCGACGGACTGGATCTGTTATCGGTGATCAAGGCCTCCCAAAGCATTTCGGCGGAACTGGTGCCGGCGCGACTCCAGGAAACCCTGCTGCGCATCGCCGTGGAACAGGCCGGCGCCCAGCGGGGCGTCCTGATGCTGGCCGAAGACCATGGTCTGGTGATCCGGGCCATCGCCGAGACCCTGGCCGGTCTGATCAAGGTGACGATCACCCGGGTGACCATCGACCCGGGGGCTTCCACCGGTGACACCTTGCTGCCGCTCTCGGTGCTGAACGCTGTTCGTCGCACCCAGGAAGCGGTGGTCCTGGCGGCCGCCGACACCGATAGCCTGACCGCCATGGACCCCTATGTGACGCTCCGGCGCCCGCGATCGCTGTTGTGTCTGCCGATTCTCCGGAAAGGTAAGCTGGTGGGGGTGCTGTATCTGGAGAACGCGCTGCTGGCCGGCGCTTTCACCGGACGCACGCTTGTGGCGCTGGAACTGCTGACGGCACAAGCGGCGATCACCCTGGAGACCGCCACGGCCTATGCCGAACGCGAGCGGGCCGAGGCGGCACTCCGTGACCAGATCGAATTCATCCGGCGGTTGCTCGAAACCATCCCGGCGCCGGTCTATTACAAGGACGAGCATGGGCGTTATGGCGGCTGTAACCTCGCGTTCGAGCACTATGTCGGAAGACGCCAGGCCGAGCTGATCGGTAAGACCGCCGAGGCGGCGTGGCCCAAAGACCTGGCCAATCTCTATCAGCAAGCCGACCAAGCCCTGTTTCGCAACCCGGGCACCCAGGTTTACGAGACGACGTTCCTGCACGCCGATGGTCGGCGCCATGATGTGGTGCTCCATAAAGCCTCACTGGCCCGAAGCGACGGCAGCGTCAGTGGTCTGGTCGGCGTCATCTGGGACATCAGCGAGCGCACCGAGGCCGCCCGGGCACTGGCCCAGGCCAAGGAGGCGGCGGAAGCCGCGAGCGCCGCCAAATCGCGCTTCCTGGCCGCGGTCGGCCACGATCTGCGCCAGCCGTTTCAAGCCATTCAGCTTTACCACCATTTGCTGATGCGTCGCCTGACCGCCCCGCCCCTGAGCGACCTCGGCACCAGTCTGGGCGAGGCGATCGGGGTGGCCAGCGGGTTGCTCGATACCCTGCTTGAGGTTGCGACGTTGGATAGCGGCGCCATTCGGTGCCAGGTGATCGATTTTCCGTTGGGGCCGTTGATGGAACGTCTGGCGCGGCAGTTTGCCGACCAAGCCGCCGCCAAAGGCCTGGAATTGCGCCTGGTCCCAACCCCGTTGCGCATTCGCAGCGATCCCGACCTGCTGGCGCGGGTGCTGCATAATCTGTTAGTCAACGCCATCGGCTATACCCAGCGGGGCCGGCTGTTGCTGGGCTGCCGGCGGTGCGGCGGCGAGGTGCGCATCGAAGTCTGGGACACCGGCATCGGCATTCCCAGTGAAAAACTGGATGTGGTGTTCGAAGACTTTTTCCAGCTTGGCAATCCCGAGCGACAAAGCGCCAAGGGGTTCGGCCTCGGACTCGCGATCGCCCGCCGCACCGCCCTCTTGCTGGGCCATGATCTTCTGGTTCGATCCTGGCCAAACCGCGGCTCGGTGTTCGCCGTTAAGGTCCCGATCGCCAATTCCTCACCGTAATACAAATTGCTATTGTTGTTTTTGGGAATAACGTGACCGGCCAAACGGCGCCGGCGGTCGACCACATCGCCCATGTCTCCAGGGTCGGAACATTCGATGGGGATCGACCAAGCCCGGGCGAGCGGTTGATTACCGCCCGGCCAGGCTTGGTCTCTGAACGCCTGATGGACGCGACGGCTTACGACTTGGGCGCCGCCGGGATCGCTTTAAGCGCCGCCAGTGCGGCGTCAACCTTCGCCAGCGCGTCCTGATGCTCGCCATGGCGAAGGGCGGTCCGGGCCGCTTTAACCTCGCGGGTAATGCCGGTGATCTTGACATGCTCGGCCCGGGGCGAAGCCTTGCGCACGGCGTTAAGCTCCGTCACGGTGTGGCTGAGGACCGACCGGGCCTCGCCGTATTTCTTGTCCGCCAGCGCCGCGCGGGCCTGATCCAACGCATTGGCAATACCGGCAAGGCTGGGCGCCGCTTTGGCGGTCGCGGTGTGCGCCGGAGCAACCGCGACGGGATGGGCCGGAACCGCTGCGCTGGCCTTCACGGATGGCGGAGCCGCGGGAACGACGGCCGGGGCAGCCGTGGGAGCCGCAACGGGAGCGGCAACCGGGACATCGGCGGCGAAGGCAGCCGATGCGCCGGCCAGGATGGCGGCGACGGCCAGGGCTCCAATCAGGCGGGATGGCAGGGTGGTGGTCATGTCGGGACTCCTCTATGTCGATGCTGGGCTTGCTGCCGACGGCCGGCGGTGCTCTTGTCGAATACAATAACCGACGCCCCATGAACGGTCCTTGGCCGGCGGATGAATTCCCGTTCATGTGTGAAGGTCAGCCGGCCCGGGCGTGGAGACTCCCATGAAGCTGCTGCTGATCGAAGACAACCGACAGGTTTCGGATTTCGTGCTGAAGGGCCTGACCGAGGCCGGCCATGTCGCCGACCACGCCGAAACCGGCCGCGACGGCCTGTTCCTGGCGGTCAGTGAGCGTTACGACGCCATGATCCTTGATCGTCTGCTGCCCGGCGGCGTCGACGGCCTGGGCATCCTCGACGCCCTGCGCCGGCAGGGCAATCACACCCCGGTGCTGATTCTCAGCGCCCTCAGCGACGTGGAGGAACGCATCCGCGGCCTCAAGGCCGGGGGCGACGACTACCTGGCCAAGCCGTTCGTGTTCGGCGAACTCCTGGCCCGACTCGAGGCGTTGGTCCGTCGCGGCCACAGCCCGGGCACCGTCACCTCGCTGGCCGTGGGCGACTTGACCCTTGACCGGCTCTCGCGCCGGGTGACGCGGGGCGAGCGGCGCATCGACCTCCAGCCGCGCGAGTTCCAGATTCTGGACTATCTGATGTGTCATTCGGGACAGGTGGTGACCCGCACCATGCTGCTGGAAAGCGTTTGGGATTACCATTTCGATCCCCAAACCAACGTCGTCGATGTCCATATCGGCAAACTTCGCCGCAAGATTGACGGTGACTCGCCGCACCCGTTGATCCGGACCGTCCGTAACGCCGGGTACATGATCCATGCCGGCGACTAGAGCGGTTTCATATCCGGTTGCAGAGTCCGGACCGCGGCCGTCCCGGCCGCACACGGGCGGGCGAGACGCCCGCGCTCCCAACGGCGATCCAACGTGATCGGAAACCGCTCTCGCCTGCCGCCAACCGGATGGTGGCGCTCGACATCGCTCCGCCTCGCGACGGGGTTCGCGGTCATCTTCGCGCTCGCCGCCCTGGTGCCGATCGGCGTGCTGTGGTGGGCGACCGCCGGGACGCTCAGCGCCGGCATCGACGCCCAAATCCGCGCCGATGCCACCGCCCTGCATCGTCTGTATCGCCAGGGCGGACTTTCAGACCTGCGGAGCGGCGTGACCGCCCGAATCGCTGCAACGCGCCACGAGGGAACACTCTATCTGATCGCCGACGCCCGGTTGACCCCCATCGCCGGCACTCTCCAGACCTGGCCGGCGGGGCTTGGTCGCGCCACCGGCTGGCATGATCTCGACCTGGACCTGGGCCACGGTGACGGCATCGCCCACGTCCGGGTCTATCAGATGCGATTGAGCGAGGCCGTTCACCTGTTGGTCGGCCGCGACATCGGCGAGTTGACCCGCCTGCGCACGCTGATTCTGGACGCGGTGGCGTGGTCGGTCCTGGTGGCCATGACCCTGGCGGCGGTGCTGGGTCTGCTGTTCCGCCGGGTGTTCCTGGCCAGCCTGCGCTCGGTCCGGGCGACCGCCGATGCCATCGCACGCGGTGATATCAGCCGTCGGCTGCCGTTGGGCGGCAGCGCCGATGAATTCGATCTGCTGGCCGGAACCCTTAACGACCTGTTCGCCCGTATCGAGGACCTGATTGCCGAGGTCCGCAACGTGTCGAACGCCATCGCCCACGACCTGCGGACGCCGCTGGCCGAATTGCGCGGCCGGCTCGAAGCCCTTCAGCGCGGCCCGGCCGACGCCCTCGAGGTGGCCGAGGGCATCGATGCCGCCATTGCCGACGTGGACCGGTTGAACGCGATCTTCACGGCGCTGCTGCGGTTGGCCGACATCGATTCCGGAATGCGACGCTCGGCCTTCGCCCCGGTGGATCTCGGCACCGTGGCCACCGACGTCACTGACCTCTATTCCGCGCTGGCCGAAGCCAAGGACATCACGCTGACCACCGCCATCGGGTCAAACCTGTGGGTGTGGGGCGACCGCGACCTGCTGGCCCAGGCGGCCAGCAACCTGCTGGACAACGCCATCAAGTTCACCCCCGCCGGCGGTCAGATCGCCCTTTCGGCCTCAGCCGCCATCGGGGGCGGCATCGAACTGCGCATCACCGACAGTGGCCCGGGCATCCCGGATACCGACCGCGTCAGGGCCACCCGACGCTTCTTCCGCGGCGACCGCAGCCGCCACACCCCCGGCGTCGGCCTGGGTCTCAGCCTGGTCCAGGCGGTGGCCGACCTGCATTATGCCACCCTGACCCTGTCCGACCATCGGTCAGGCCTTTCCGGCCAGCCGCCGGGGCTTTCGGTCTGTCTGGCGTTACCGGAAGGCCCGATCACCTCCGCCGCACGCGACCGATAAAGAAGCCGTCGATCCCGCCCAGCCCCGCCAGATGGCAGGGCAAGGTCCGCACCGTTCCGGCTGGGGTCACCAGTTCGCCAAAGCCGCCAACCTCGTCGACGGTGATCGGCAGCGGTTCCACCGGCGCTCCCGACTCCAGCAATGCCGCCAGCCGATGCTCGCCTTCCTCGGGTTGGAGCGAACATACGGTGTAAACCAGCACACCGCCGGGCCGGACCAGCGTCACCGCATGGGCCAGCAGGCGGGTCTGAATCGCCACCAACCGGACCACATCGTCGGCACTCTTGAGCACCGGAATGTCCGGATGACGACGGATGGTGCCGGTGGCGCTGCATGGGGCATCCAGCAGCACCGCGTCGGCCGGTTGGTCCGGGGTCCAGCGCGTGACATCGGCGTTGACGGTCTCGGCGGTCAGACCCAGACGGGCCAGATTCGCTTCAAGCCGGGCCAGACGGCTGCCGGCACGATCGACCGCCACCACCCGGGCCCCCGCTGCCGCCAGTTGCGCGGTCTTACCCCCGGGGGCGGCGCCCAGGTCGTAGACCAAACGACCGTCCAACGGCCCCAGCAGCGTCGCGGGCAGAGCCGCCGCCGCGTCCTGAACCCACCAGGCGCCGTCCTGGAAGCCGGGCAGATCCGGGATGGCCCCGCCGGCGGCCCGCCGTAACGAACCGGTGGGCAAGATCTGCGCCTCCAGCCGCCCGGCCCACAGGGGGGCCTCGGCGGCCCGCGTCACCGAAAAGTCCAGGGGGGCTTCCCCCAGATGAGCGACGGCGATGGCCCGGGCGCATTCCGGACCATAAGCGGCCTCCCACGATTGCCATAGCCAGTGAGGGGTATTCAGGCGCGCGGCATCCTGTCCGGCCAACAACGCCGCGCCCTCCCGGCCCAACCGCCGCAGCACGGCATTGATCAACGCCTTGTAGGGCGCCGTCACCGTCGATGATGCCGCCAGGGTCACGGTGGTATCGACCGCCGCGTGACCCGGGGTGCCGAGAATCAGCAACTGGGCGGCCCCCAGTCGCAACAGATCCTGGACCTCGGGCCGGAGCGAGCCCGGCCGGTCGAGCATCGCCGCCACCACCGCATCAAGCTGACCCAGGCGGCGCAACACGGTCGCCACCAGCAGCCGGACAAAACCACGGTCGCGACCGTCAAGCCCCGACTGGCCAAGCTCGGTTTCCAGCAACTCGTCAAACGACTGCTGCCGGCGCAACACCCCCGCCAGCAGCGTCAGGGCCAACGCCCGTGGCCGAACCTCCAGAGTCATCGAGTCCCTTCAGCGGACAACGCCTTAAGTGTTTTCCGGGGCATCGGCCCGCCCGGAACCCGAAGTTCGATGTCGCGGCCGGTCATCATGGTCATCAGCCCGCGTCATTGATCCGTTGGACCACCTCGGCCAGGATCACCTCGGCCCGGTCGTTATCGACCTGGCAGGTGCCCGCCGCATGGTGGCCGCCGCCGGCATATTCCAGCATGATCGAGCCGATATTGGCCTTGGAGGCCCGGTTAACGATGGACTTGCCCACCGCCAGCACGGTGTTCTGCCCCTTCAGGCCATTCAGGACATGGACCGAGACGGTGGCGGCCGGATAGAGGGCATAGATCATGAACCGGTTGCCGGCAAAGATCGGGTCCTGATTGCGCAGATCAAGGACCACCACGTTGCCTTCAACGCGCGATTGCCGCTCCAATTGTTCGATGAAGGCGTGTTGGTGGCTCCAATACAAGGCGACCCGCTCCCGCACGTCGGGCAGCGCCAGAATCTGCTCGATGCTGTGCGTGCGACAATAGTCGATCAATTCCATCATCAGGGCATAATTGGAAATGCGGAACGTGCGGAACCGGCCCAGCCCGGTCCGGGCATCCATGATGAAGTTGAGCAGCGACCAGCGTTCCGGCGCCAGGATATCCGCCCGCTGATATTGAGCGGAATCGGCCTGGTCCACCGCCACCATCATTTCGTCGGCGATGGTCTGAAAACGCTCCTTGCCGCCAAAATGACGATACACCACCCGCGCCGCCGACGGCGCCGTCGCATCGATCACATGGTTGGTCTTGCTGCCCACCCGCTCCACTTCGCTGGCGTGGTGATCGAACACCAGATGAGCACCCTCAACATACGGGAGATTTGTGGTGATATCTTTGTCAGTAATGGCGATTTTTCCATCCTGCATATCCTTGGGGTGGACGAACAGGATCTCGCCGATCAACCCCAGTTCTCGCAGCAATACGGCGCACACCAGCCCGTCAAAGTCGGAACGGGTCACCAGACGAAATTTGGTCTCAGTCATTTAAGGGCTCCTGGGTCGCACCGGAGGAAGGATGATCGCGTGAGTGTAACGGATTTCCCGCCCCAGCCCAAGGGTCCGCTGGGGCCGGCTTATCAGCCCCCGTACCGACGCTCATGCATTTGGAACGAGGTGGTGGCCTATGTAAGAAGCTTTCTGATGCCTGCGACCACCGCGTTGATAACACCATATCCAGCAACCAAGGTTACCAGAATTTTCAGAATATCCAGAGAGGTCTGCCTTTGTATGTCGGTCTGCCTTTGTATGTCGGTCCCCCAGAATGCCGCCCACATTAATATAGCGATGACCACAACCAAAACGATACCACAGCAAATGGCGATACCACTGCCTAGCAAATACTTCCTTTTCTTATCGCTTTCCTTATGATTAAGTTGCTCCATTGAAAAATCATACTGACGCCGATCTGAAGCATCATTGGCATCAATAGCGCGTCTCATTATATCCGTCTTTTGATTATGACTATTGATTCGTTCTCGTTCAACATCCAAACGGCGGCGCTCAACCTCCAACATTTCCCTTAAAAGAGCTTCAGATAGGTCTCCGCTCATGGTCTTCTCTGGAGAATAAGCCGCCACTTGTTGCGCTTCTGGCAACTCTTTATCTTCTCTTGCATTGTCTATCATTTTTGATAACCTCGTTTTACGTGAGACAACGCGAAAAATTCAACCATCATTTCATTCTCTTCGTCAACGGGGTACGACCGCAAGCGATAGCCGCCATACGGTGAGGGCTCTACTTTAATCAGCATTCCCTCTTCAGCCGCCATTACGCGAAGAGCCTTTGATGCCTCGTATGCATCCTTGAAAGAGTCATATTGTCCCTCTTTTGCTTCGCGCATTGGTTGCCTCGCCGGTTAGGAACTTCAAGACGCTCGTTTCATACCTGCCTCTTCATCATAGCTCAATAGACGTCTCTTGTCGAATCGGGCCACGCGACGGCCCGAGCGCGGACATCCGGTCTTCCGTCACGTTTTTTTGGCCACGGCTTTTCCGGCCACAAAAAAACCGGGAGGCGTCGCCGCCCCCCGGTGCTTTCCATCACAGGCCCCGGTTCTACTCTTCCCGGGCGTCTTCCAGGGTATGCAGACCCGGACGCTTGGCACTGATCAGCACCGCCATGTTGCCGGGCTTGTGCTGGTTCTTCCACATCTTGGTGTGGGCGCGCGGAATGTCGGACCACGAGAACACTTCGCTCATGCAGGGATCGATCCGGCGTTCGATCACCAGTTGGTTGGCCTGGCTGGCCTGGAGCAGGTTCGCGAAATGGCTCCCCTGAATACGCTTTTGACGCATCCAGACGAAGCGGGCATCGAACGTCAGATTATAGCCGGTGGTACCGGCACAGAACACCACCATGCCACCGCGCTTGACCACAAAGCACGAGACCGGGAACGTCTGCTCGCCCGGATGTTCGAACACGAAGTCGACGTCATTGCCCTTGCCGGTGACGTCCCAAATCGCCTTGCCGAACGCCCGCACCTTTTTCAGGTAGTCATTGTAAGCGGCCGTGTCATCGACGTCGGGCAACTGACCCCAGCAATCGAACTGATTGCGGTTGATCACGCCCTTGGCGCCCAATTGCATCACGAAGTCGCGCTTGGATTCATCCGAGATGATGCCGATCGGGTTGGCGCCGGCGGTGGCGATGAGCTGAATGGCCATCGAGCCGAGACCACCCGAAGCGCCCCACACCAGCACGTTATGACCCGGCCGCAGAATGTGCGGGCGATGGCCGAACAGCATGCGATAGGCGGTGGCCAGAGTCAGGGTATAGCAGGCGCTCGCCTCCCAACTCAGGTGGCGCGGCCGGTGCATCACCTGGCGCGACTGGACCCGCGAAAACTGGGCGAACGAACCGTCCGGGGTCTCATAGCCCCAGATGCGCTGGGACGGCGAGTTCATCGGGTCGCCGCCGTTGCACTCCTCGTCGTCGCCGTCATCCTGGTTGCAGTGGACCACAACCTCATCGCCGACTTTGAATCGCTTGACCTTGCTACCGACCGCCCAAACCACGCCCGCGGCATCCGAGCCCGCGATGTGATAGGGTGCCTTGTGGTAGTCGAAGGTGGAAATCGGCTTGCCGAGGGCCGCCCATACGCCGTTATAGTTGACGCCGGCCGCCATCACGAGGATCAGCACCTCGTCGGGGCCGATGGTCGGCGTGTCGACGACTTCGATCTGCATGGCCTTTTCCGGCTCGCCATGGCGCTCGCGGCGAATCACCCAGCCATACATTTGCTTCGGCACATGACCGAGCGGCGGAATCTCGCCGACCTCGTAGAGATCCTTCAGTTGGTCGGATGAGGGGGACGCAGAGGAGGCGGACTGAGTCATGCCTTGTTATTCCTTGGTTTGGCCCGGGAGGCGATCACAGAGTCCCCCGGTGTGCGTCAGGGGTTCGATCCCCTGCCATAATGGTTGATGGCCGGCGAAATCCCTATGGACCGCCGGCAGGCCGCAGATTAAACAAATTACGCGCCGCTTTGCAATGCGGCAATGATCTGTCCAATCCGAGGGGTTCCATGAGCGTCCGCGAAAAGCCCTGGCTGTTCCGTACCTATTCCGGTCACTCGACGGCCGCCGCCTCCAACCGGCTGTACCGAACCAATCTGGCCCGCGGCCAGACCGGTCTCTCGGTGGCCTTCGACCTGCCGACCCAAACCGGTTACGATTCGGACCACCCGCTGGCCCGGGGCGAGGTCGGCAAGGTTGGGGTCCCGGTGTGTCATCTGGGCGACATGGAAACCCTGTTCGAGGGCATCCCGCTGGCCGAGATGAACACCTCGATGACCATCAATGCGCCGGCAGCATGGCTGCTATCTCTGTACATCGCGGCGGCCGAACGTCAGGGCGCGCCGCGCGCCAAGCTCAACGGCACCACCCAGAACGACATCATCAAGGAGTATCTCAGCCGCGGCACTTACATCTTCCCGCCCGGGCCGTCGCTGCGCCTGACCGGCGACGTGATCGCGTTCACGGTACGCGAAGTCCCGAAGTGGAATCCGACCAACGTCTGCTCCTATCACCTTCAGGAGGCCGGGGCGACGCCGGTTCAGGAACTGGCCTATGCCCTGGCCACCGCGGTGGCGGTGCTGGACGCGGTCAAGGCCTCCGGGCAGCTGTCCGAGGCGGAATTCCCCGAGGTGGTCGGGCGGATCAGCTTTTTCGTCAATGCGGGCATCCGGTTCGTCACCGAGTTATGCAAGATGCGGGCCTTCGGCCAGCTTTGGGACGAGATCGCCCGGGACCGTTACGGCGTCGCCGACGAAAAGCTGCGGCGCTTCCGTTACGGCGTCCAGGTCAACTCGCTGGGCCTGACCGAGCCCCAGCCCGAGAACAACGTCTATCGCATCCTGTTGGAAATGCTGGCGGTGGTGCTGTCCAAGGACGCCCGGGCGCGGGCGGTGCAATTGCCGGCCTGGAACGAGGCCCTGGGCCTGCCCCGGCCGTGGGATCAGCAATGGAGCCTACGGCTTCAGCAGATCATGGCCTTCGAGACCGACCTGCTGGAGTTCGATGACCTGTTCAACGGCAGCACCGTGATCGAGGCCAAGGTCGCCGAACTGGCGGCCGAGGCCCGGGCCGAACTGGCCCGGATCGACGCCCTGGGGGGCGCGGTGGCCGCCGTCGAATCCTCGTATCTGAAGCAACGCCTGGTGGAATCCAACAGCCGGCGCCTGGCCGCCATCGAGGCCGGCGACATCACCGTGGTCGGGGTCAATCGCTTTACGGAGTCGGCGCCCTCGCCGCTCACCGCCGGAGAAGACGGCGGCTTCCTGGCGGCGGATCCCGAGGCCGAAGCCGATCAGTTAGGGCGGCTGCACGCCTGGCGGGCGGCCCGGGACGGCGCCGCGGTGGCCACGGCGCTGACCGGATTGGCCGAAGCGGCCAGGGAGGGGCGCAACGTCATGCCGGCCTCCATCGCCTGTGCCCATGCCGGCGTCACCACCGGCGAGTGGACGGCAACACTCCGGGAGATTTTCGGCGAGTTCCGGGCGCCCACCGGCGTGGCCAAGGCGGCGGTGGCCACCGGCAACGACGGCCTGGCGAAGGTCCGGGTCCGGGTGGAGGAGGTGTCGGCCCGGTTGGGCCGCCGGATCAAGATGCTGGTGGGCAAGCCGGGCCTGGATGGTCACTCCAACGGCGCCGAACAGATCGCGGTCCGCGCCCGGGATGCCGGCCTGGAGGTGGTCTACGAGGGCATTCGGCTGACCCCGGCCCAGATCGTCAACGCCGCGGTGGAAGAAGGCGTCCATGTGGTAGGCCTGTCGATTCTCTCGGGCTCCCACCTGGCCCTGGTGGCCGAGGTGCTGGAGCGCATGAAGACCATCGGCATCGGCCAGATTCCGGTGGTGGTCGGCGGCATCATCCCCCCCGAAGACGCGGCAACCCTGAAAACCGCCGGCGTCGCCAGGGTCTACACCCCGAAAGACTATGACTTAACGGCGATTATGGCAGACATCGTCGAACTGGTCGGCGAAACCGAAGCCTGAGGCTTCAAGGCCTCCGCCGGTTCCAGGGGTGGCGCCCCTGAACCGGCGGGCCAAAGGCAACCCCCGCCGTTCGGACGGGTCGTTGCTAAAACCGAGTCGTTGCCGAGCGGGCCGACACGCGACGGGGCCTCGTCACATCCATTCTCAGACTCACGCGCCATGACCGGGTGGACGCCACAGACTGAGCGACACTTATTCGACTACGCCACCCCGGATAATCCAGTGCTGAACAAACAAAAAAAAGAAGCCCGAAGAGCCCACCACCGGCTCTCCGGGCGGAAATACCTCACGCCAATCAGAGAAAGTGCTTTTCATCATTATTATTATCGTGGCGACTATTTTTAACCGTCGGCACATCGTCGACTTCATTAAGCACTCTCTTGATCGCATTTCTCTCCCACTCGCTCCATGTAGCGACCTCGGAACTCGCCTCGGCAAGGCGTTTCTCAAGCTGTGGGCAAAGTTTCATCTCGGTATCCCCTTTTGTTTGATTCATTGCGTCGCGCCGGGGGCCGCTCCCGCTCCAGCGGACCCTGGTGCAACGTCACCGGCAGCGCCGTCCCCGGCTCCTGCGGATTGGTTCATTGTACCGGCTTTGGCGGCCATTTCACGCGCTTTATTGACACGATCGAGCACAGCAACCTCGTTGGCGAGATATGCCTTGTAGCTACCGCTTATGCGCGGGACCAAATCCCGACTACCCCACTCCTCTTTATATCCCGTTTTCCTATCTTTCCGAGAAAGCATGCTGAATAAACGATGATATATGGTTGTCGCTACACCAATAAATGGATGAAAAACCACTTTATCGTGACTCGATGACGTATCATCGAACTTTATTGCACCGCCATATAACGTTTTTGTCGCGCTTTTTTCATATGGTTCGATATAGACCACGCGCGCTATCCCAGCCGCAATAATGTGTCGGGCACACATATGACAGGGAAATGTTGTACAATAGAGCGTGGTGCCTTTTACAGAAATACCGCGACGAGCGGCGTCTTATCAGTGGCCCGGGATTATTTCATCAATAGATTTTTATTGTCCTGACGACCTGCAAATCTATGCAATCTTTAATTTCACGACACGCCCGATCAACGGGAGCCGTCGACGGCGCACCACCGGCATAGGCCCGAATATTGTCCGTCTGACGCCGGCACGCCGGCATGGCGTCAAGTGTTGTCCATATTCGGCAAGCTGGCGCCGCTGAGGTTGGCGTCGGTAAAGACCGTGCCGCGGATATTGGCGTCGCTGAGGATGGCGCCGGACAGGTTGGCGCTGGTCAGAATGGCGTCCGACAGATTGGCGCCGCGCAGGTTGGTGCGGACCATCGAGGCTTGAACCAGGCAACAGCTTGCAAGGTTGGCGGGCCAAAGCCGGCCGGTGGGCCGGCCGTCCAGGCCCTTGACATCGACCCAGGCCAGACCGGCCCCATCAAAGCGGGCGCCGGTCCCGTTGGAGCCCCGCAGATTGCTGCCGTCCAGAACGGCATTGGTGAAATCGGCATCGCGCAGCGTCGCGTTGGAGATGTCGCACATGATCAGCATGGCGTCGCGCAGGCGGGCGCCGGTCAGATTGGCGGCCTTCAGGTTGGCGCCGCTGAGATTGACCCCGGACAGGTCAATGTGGCTGAGGTCGGCCCCGCCCAAATCGGCCCGGGAGCCGGTGGCGCCATTGCTGTAAATCCATTCGAAATGCTGATTGAGCCGATCCTGAATATGGGGCGGAAAGTTCTTGGCGGCCCGGACCATGTTGGCGCCGGTGGTGTCGGCGCCGCCGATATCGGTGTTTTCCATGTTGGCGCCATGGAGATCGGCGTTGCGCAGAACGGTGCCGGACAGGACCGCACCGGTCAGATTGGCGCCGCGCAAACAGGCGCCGGACAGATTGGCGCCGCTGAAGTTGGAGCCGCGCAGATCCGCGTTGGTCAAATTGACGTTCTTCATCATGGCGCGCGCCATGCTGGCGCCCGCCATCAGGGCGCCCCGGCAGTCGGCTCCGGCCATGGAACAGTCGGTCAGGTCGGCCCCGGTCAGATTGGCATCGACCATGAACGCATCGTCCAGGTCGCTGCCGGACAGGTCCGAGCGCACGAAATTGACGCCGCCGCGCGCCCCCGACAACAGGGCACCGCCCCGAAAGTCGCTCTCGCGCATGATCGCGCCCTTCAGCTTGGCGCCGCGCAGATGGGCGCCGCGCAGATCGGCCCGGTAGAGATTGGCGCCGGTCAGATCGGCCTTGGTCAGGAACGCCGCAAACAAATCGGCATGACTGAGATTGGCGCCGGCCAAGTCCGCCAGGCGCAGATTGGTTCCGGAAAGCTTGGCCGACTCCAGATTCACCTTGGCCAGACTGGCACCTTCCAGATTGATCATGGTCAGAACGGCGCGGGCGCCGTTGGTCTTTTTCTTCACCCATCGGTCGTGCTTGTCGAGGATTGCAACCAGTTCGTGCGGCGTCATGCCTCGCCCCCGCCCCTCATCCGCGCCCTTTCTTCGACGACACCCGAACCGGGTGCTTCATCGACCTCCTGGCGCCACCCCCGTCTCGGAAACAGGGTGCCCCGAATTCTAGACAAATTGTAACGCTTTTCTATCCGCCAAACAAATTGTATCGCTTACCGTGCCGCCGGCCCGAGCCGCTGCAAGGCCGCCCGGGCCAGAGCATTGCCCTGGGCCGCGGCCAGCCGATAAAACCGCACCGCCGCAGCATCGTCCCGGGCCACGCCACGGCCATGTTCCAGCAGGACCGCCAGATAGGCCTGCCCCAGCGGATTCCCCTGATCGGCGGCCAACCGGTAAAGGCGGGCCGCCTCGGCCTCGTCCTTGTCCACGCCGCGGCCGGTCTCCAGCAACAGGCCGAGCGTCACCTGGGCGTCGGCGTGCCCCTGGTCGGCCGCCTGACGGTAAAACCGGGCGGCGTCGGCCAGATTGCGATCCACGCCCCGACCATTTTCCAGCGCCACCCCAAGATTGTACTGGGCCGCAGCCAGCCCTTGTTCGGCCGCCAGCCGGTACCAATGCGCCGATTCCGCTTCGTTCTTCGGCGCTCCCCGGCCCTCTTCCAGCATGGCGCCCAGGCCGTTCCGGGCCTCTGCCCGGCCCTGGTCCGCGGCCAGGCGGTACAGCCGGACCGCTTCCGCTTCATCCCGTTCGACTCCCCGGCCGCTTTCCAACATCCGCGCCAGCGCGGTTTCGGCCTCGGCGTTGCCCTGATCGGCGGCCCGGCGGTACCAGCGCGCCGCCTCGACGTCGTTCCGGCCGACGCCACGCCCGCTTTCCAGCAGCGTGCCCAGCAGGGTTTGCCCTGGGGCATGGCCCTGATCGGCCGCCAGCCGGGCATAACGGGCCGCTTCGGCTTCGTTGGCGGGAACGCCCCGGCCGGCAGCCAGCAGCGCGGCCAGGGCCGCCTGGGCTCCGGCATCGCCGCGATCGGCAGCCAGCCGGGTGACCCGCGCCGTCTCGGCCTCGTCCTGCCCCCCGCCCTGGCCCGGCGACGCCACCGGCCCGGCGGCGACCGGGACCGGTAGCGCCGCCACGGCGGCCAGCGTCGGCGGCGAGATCATCCGACCGTTGGACGCGGTCTCCTGGTCAGAGGCGGGATCCGCCGCCCGGGGCCGCGCCCGGACCTTGGCCAGCGCGACGAACCGGCCCCGGGGATAGGTCTCGAGATAGGCCTGGTAATCGGCCGGACTGCCGCTGGACTTGATGGCATCCCAAAACGCCAGTTCGGCGGCGTCGGTGCCGCCGGCATCTGCGGGCTGAACCGCCGACGACGCTGCCGCCGCCTGGGCCAGGTAGATCGGATCGCCGCCCAACGAGCCATAGACGAAGGGTTGCTGGCGTCCGCCGGTGGCTTCGACCACACTGTCGCGGACTTTGCCGAACATGCGCTCCAGCGACAGGCCGGGGGTCGCCAGATGCTGGAGCAACGCCGCGGTATAGGGGCTATGACTGCCGTTGCCATCCTCGGCGATGGAGTCGGCCTTGGTGGCGAAGGCAATCAGGGTATCCGCCTCGATATCGTCGATTCGCGCAAAGCCGCGCCCGACCAGAGCCGACCGGGTCCCCAGACTGCGGGCCATTTGAGCCTGGAAGGGGTTGTCGCGGCAGGCGTCGAGGATGACCACCCTCAGACGTCGCGCCTGGCGGGCCTCGCCGAGAATTTCTTCGACCTCGATCGCTTCCCGTCGCAGGTCGGTCTCCCGGATCAGCCGGGCATTGACCGGCAGCAAATAGTTGTGGCCGGCAAGCTGAAGTCCATGGCCGGCATAGAATACCAGCGCCATTTCGGCCCCGTCCGCGGCCTGGCCGAAATCGTGGATGCGGTCCAGCATGGCCTCGATGGACAGGTCGTAGCCTTCGATCACCGCAAAACCGAGTCCCTTCAGCGCCCCAGCCATGGCCCGGGCATCATTGACCGGATTCGGCAGCTTCGGCGCCTGCTGGTATGCGCCGTTGCCGATCACCAGCGCGATTCGGGCGGCCGGAGCCGCCGCATCGGCCGTCGCGGACGCGGCCATCAACCCCAGCGCCCCGATCACCGCAACCATTCTCGTCCACCAGCCGCTCATGGCCCCCTCATCCTGTTTGCTCCTTCGACGGTCGGCCCCGAATATGCCGCTTGAGGCGCTCGGGTTGAAGGGAGCGATGCCCACCCCCGCCCCGCCGCGTCTTGCCGGAAACATTCGCGGGCGAAACACTTGGTCACCCGCGAAGAACACTTGCATCATGGCATCGGCCCTGCCAGTAAGGCTCCCTGTGTGGAATCGGGCGCGATTACGGAGTGATTTACCATGAACCAAGCCGATCTCATTGATGCCGTCACCAGTGCCAGCGGCCTGACCAAAGGCGACGCGGCACGAGTGATGCACGAACTGTTCCAAAAGATCACGACCGCGCTGAGCCACGGCGAAGAGGTTCGGATTACCGGCTTCGGCAGCTTCGCGGTGACCGAGCGGGCCGCCCGCGAGGGTCGCAACCCCCGAACCGGCGAAGTCGTGCAGATTCCGGCCAGCAAGGCGGCCAAATTCAAACCCGCCAAGCAGTTGCGTGACACGCTGAACCCCGCCGGCAGCCCCGAAGAGGATTGACGGAACACCGGGAGCACGGCTACCCCTACTCCCTGCGGGCGAGACGCCCGCGCTCCCGGTCGCTTTCCTGCCCCGTCGTTTTCGTCGTCGGCGAAGATCATTCCTGGCCAACGGCAAAGTCCCGCAGACGAACCGGCAGACGACGACCGCCCCAACGACCGGGAGGATCAGTGAAGACGCCGGGAGTAACGGTACCGCAGATGCGGCAGCGGCCGTCCGGGGTCAGAGTCCAGTCGGTCAGGGTATAACCGCGCCGGCCGATCACCCGTTCGCCGCAACCGTGGCAATATGTGCTGCCGCGCCCGACATCATCGACGTTCCCCACATAAACATGACGCAAGCCATTGGCCCGAGCGATCTCCCGGGCCCGGATCAAGGTCAGGTGGGGCGTGCGGGGCTTGTCCAGCATCTTGTAATCGGGATGAAACGCGGTGAAATGGACCGGCACGTCGGGGCCGAGATGGTCCATGATCCAACGGCTTTCCGCCTCGATCTCATCGGCGCCGTCGTTTTCTCCGGGAATCAAAAGGGTGGTGATCTCGAACCAGACCGTCGTTTCGTGCTTGAGGTACACCAGCGTGTCCAGCACCGCGCCCAGTTGGGCGGTGGCCAGTACCCGGTAAAATCGCTCGGTAAAACCCTTGAGATCGACATTGGCCGCGTCCATGTGGCGATAAAAGGCGGCGCGCGGCGCCGGGCACATGTAACCGGCAGTGACGGCAACCGCCTTGATATCCCGGGCGCGACAGGCATCGGCGACATCCATGGCATATTCCATGAATACCACCGGGTCATTGTAGGTAAAGGCAATGCTGCGGCATCCCAGGGCGGCGGCGGCAGCGGCGATTCGTTCCGGCGAAGCCTGGTCGGCCAGGGTATCGGTCGCCCGAGACTTGCTGATATCCCAATTCTGGCAGAACTTGCAGGTTAGATTACATCCTGCGGTACCAAACGACAGGACCGGCGTTCCCGGTAAAAAATGATTCAGCGGCTTTTTCTCGATGGGATCGACGCAGAACCCGCTGGAGCGGCCGTAAGTGGTAAGAACGATGGCATCGTCGGCGCGCGCCCGCACGAAACACAAGCCCTGCTGGCCTTCCGCCAGCCGGCAATGACGAGGACACACGTCGCATTGGATACGACCGTCATCCAATGCATGCCAGTAGCTGGTTCGCAAGGCGTCGATCATGGCCTGCCGTCCTTTTCGATACCGGTCGCTTCGAGACGGGTCGCTTCGATCCCGCTGACCACCGCACGCCGGTCAGAATCCCCGTCAATCACAGGTCTCCTCCCCGTTATGCGTATTGTATCATGGAGAAAGGTGGCGGCAGACTGTTCGCCGCAGGCAAAGAGGGATACCGAGCCATGACCAGCGTGCGTGCTCCCGCGGTCGCGGGGATGTTCTATCCGGGTGATCCCGAGACTCTGGGCCGATCGGTGGCAGAGCTGACCCGAACACCGCCCCCCAGGCCCATGCCGTTCAAGGCCATCGTCGCCCCCCACGCCGGCTACCCGTATTCCGGCCCGGTGGCCGGCACCGCCTATGCCGCGGTCCGCCACCTCGCCGACCGGATTCGCCGGGTGGTGCTGCTGGGACCGGCCCACCGGGTGGGCTTCCGCGGCATCGCCGCTCCCAGCGCCGAGGCCCTGGCAACGCCCCTGGGGACCATTCCGGTGGACCGGGCGGCCATCGCCGCGGCTCTCGAGCTGCCGGGCGTTCAGGTGCTGGATGCGGCATTTGCCGGGGAACATGCGCTGGAAGTCCATCTGCCGTTCCTTCAACACATCTTTGCCGATTTCCAACTGGTGCCGCTGCTGGTGGGCGACACCCGGCCGGAGCAGGTGGACCGGGTGCTGGAGCGGCTGTGGGGCGGCCCCGAGACCCTGATCGTGGTCAGTTCCGACCTGAGCCACTACCAGACCGACGAGACCGCCCGCCGCCTCGACCTCGAAACCTCGCAAGCCATCGAGGCCCTTCAAGGCCATCGCCTGAACGGCCATTTCGCGTGCGGTTTCCTGCCGGTGGCGGGACTGTTGCGGCGGGCGACGGCCCTGGACCTGCGCGCCACCACCCTGGATCTGCGTAACTCGGGCGACACCGCCGGCGGCCGTGATCAGGTGGTGGGCTACGGCGCCTATGGCTTTGAATACGCCGCCACCGCCCGGTTGCCCGATGCCGACCGGAACCGGTTGCTGGATGCCGCCCGGCAGGCTCTGGCGGTGGCCGCCGAGACCGGACAGGCGACAAAGATCAACCCGGCCGATTATCCCCTGGCCTTGCGGGCCGTCCGCCGCACCTTCGTCACACTGACCCGGAACGGCCAGTTGCGCGGCTGCATCGGGACCCTGACCGCCACCAACCCGTTGGTGGTCGATGTGATCGAGAACGCCGTCCGGGCGGGCCTGCAAGACCCCCGATTCGGGCCGGTCACCGCCGGCGAGGTCGCGGAGATCGCCGTCTCGATTTCGATCCTGAGTCACCCCCGCCCCATCGCCTTTACCGGCGAAGCGCATCTGCTCGACCAGTTGCGTCCCGACGTCGATGGCCTGATCCTGCGCGACGGCAACCGGCAGGCCCTATTCCTGCCCAAGGTCTGGCACGATCTGCCGATGCCGGCGCAATTCCTGCGCCAGCTCAAGCTGAAGGCCGGTTTGCCGCCCGATCAGGCCTCCCCGACGCTCCAGGCCCTGCGGTTCACCACCGAGACATTTCCAGCCGGGGCGTAACGACACGTTCGGCGACAAGGAGCGGCGCTCCTGGTCGCCACAGTGAGACTCAACAACACGAAAAAAAGCGGCTGGAAAAAATGGTGCTCTTAAACGCGACGGTTGACACGCAGTTTAAGTCGGACGATACCATTCCTCCTGTACCTCATGCCTTTGTTCATACGCTACACACTTGCATCGGCCTACAATGTTATACGATGCGTTAATGTTACGGCCCCAGGTGGATTATGGCGTTTGTGTGCGTTCTTGATGCAAGTGATGTCGACTGCGATACATTTAAAAATGGCGATGCATGGACCGTCGCGTTTCGCATCGGCGCTGACAAAGAGCTAAACCTAAATTATTTCGCACAAGTTGGACTTGAAATTCGGGGTGGTGGCGGGTTAGAATATTATTTTAATATTGTTAAAGTTGACGGTGACGATAGCAGCGAGCACACATACTGGTCAGGCAAGGAAACTTCAAGTTTCATTATAGTCAGCGATCGGGAACGCATTCTCAACGCCATTTGCCGCGCGACTGTGTGGATACTGAGTTGTGCCCAACCGCAGGAAGTTTACAGAATTACATACGACGAACATCCAACTGAGAAGTCGTTGAAAAAGCACGAACTCATTTGCGAAGCCTTTCGGCAGGCAGGTTATCAGGTGGTGCGCGGCGACCCTTATGGCGACAAGCGCATTTGGTGGGCCCATCGTCTGGCCGGCGAGCCCGCTTCGACAAATCCTACATTGGACGATGGCGAGGAAGGGCAGTACACTATGACAGGTGGTCATGGGAGGGTACGGTTATGATGCCGCAGCGGCAGGTTCCCGGGGCAGAAGCCCCACAGCCGAGGATGTCCCGGCCGGAACAAATCGAGTTTATGGAACAGGCTGAAGAGCGTTGCCGTGGCTATACCCAGCGGTGGCTTGCCGATCCGGCGTTCCGGGCTGCGTTGCATCGGTATGACCGGGATCGCTCCCGCGACGCGCCCAGCCTGTCGGAAGCGCCTCAGTAGCTCGCGCCCAAAACTCTAAAGTGTGCCCAAATACGGCCCGGCTTCTTCAGCGGGGCCGTTGTTGTTTCTGGCATTGCCCATGCCCCCGGGCTTGGGCTACCGGGCGGCGCGGAACCGCTCCAACTCGGCCGTGGTGTCCTGGATGACCGCCGTCAGGGCCGGAACCACCGCCGCGGCCGCGTCGACATCGGAACACATCTGAAGTGTGTGAGCCAAAGTCGCCGCCCGAATGCCTCCCACATTGAGAAACATGCCTTTTGCGGTATGAGCGATCCGATGGATCTGGGACAGGCTGCGTTGATCCAGCGCAACCTCGAGCGCCGATACTTGTTCCTGACTGCACCGGGTGAGTTCCGCGATCAGGCCTCCGAAGTCCGGTGCCGTCATCACGGCCCTGATCGATGCCAGCCGATGGCTGTCCACCAGCAGAGGCGGCTGTTGTTCGGACTCCTCCAGGACGCCCATGACCGCGGTGGCCGACGGCACCGTGGTCATGGGGGCCAAGTGCGCCAGGGTGGCCAGGTGTGCCAGGGTGGAGTCGACTTTACTCCATTCGATGGGTTTGGTCAGAATATCCGTCAACCCCGCGTCCATGTAGGCGACCCGGTGTTCGGCCACGGCGTCTGCGGTCAGAGCGACGATCGGCACTTGGGAGTACGGTCGTTCCAGGGTCCGGATGCGCCGGGTGGCCTCGGCGCCATCCATCACCGGCATCTGGAGGTCCATCAAAATCACGTCGAACCGGTGTTGCGCCGCCGCCTCGCACGCTTCAGCGCCGTTCTCGACCGCCGTCACCCGATGGTGACGCTGCTCCAGGCCGACCTTGACGATCATCCGGTTGATCGGGTTGTCTTCGGCCAACAGGATGGACAAGGGCGGAACGACAACGGCAAGGGGCGGTTGGTCGGTGATGTCCTCCGGCCGGGCCGGGTCGACCAGACAGGTGAAGCGGAACACCGACCCCCGCCCCCGTTGGCTGGTAACGCCGATATCACCGCCCATCAACGCCACCAGGCGTTTGCAAATGGCCAGGCCGAGCCCCGTCCCGCCGTACTTCCGGGTCGCTCCCGCGTCGGTCTGGGAAAACGGCAGGAACAACCGCGCCATGTCCGCTTCCGAAATGCCGATGCCGGTGTCCTCGACTTCGAACATCAGGCGCAGGCGGCCTTCGGCATCCTGACGGCGCAACCGAACGGTGATGGCTCCGGCCCGGGTAAACTTGACCGCATTGGCGATCAGGTTTCCCAGGACTTGTTTGATCCTGGTGGAATCGCCCCAAACGGCAACCGCCGCCAAGCCGCCGGCATCCAGCGTCAGCGAGCAGATGTTCTCCTCTGCCTTGGGCCGGAACAGACGCACGGTTTCCGCGGCCAGCGACACGGCATCGAAGGCGATGCGGGCGAGGTCCAGTCGCTCGGCATCGATTTTAGAGTAATCCAGGATATCATTGAGCACCGTCAGTAAGTTTTGCGCCGATGATCGCATGGTATCGATATAAAGCCGTTGATCTTTGTTCAGCGGCGTTTGGTACAGAAAGTCAGCCATGCCGATCACGCCGGTCATCGGGGTCCGGAGTTCATGGCTCATCATCGCCAGGAACGCCGTCTTGGCACGATGTGCGGCTTCGGCGGTCTGTCGCGCCTCGATCAAATGCTGTTCCGCGACCTTGCGATCGGTGATGTCGACGCCACCCCCAACATAGCCCAGGAATCCCCCCGCGGCATCGGTGCGTGGAACGCCCTGGTCATAGACCCAGCGGTATTCGCCGTCATGGCGCCGAATCCGGAACTCCAGGGCGAATGGCTGCCGGGTTGCAAAGGCCTTGAGGAAAGCCTCCTGGCAGGATTGCCGATCATCGGGATGAAGACTATCCATCCAGCCATTGTTCATAGCTTGCGCCATAGGAAGTCCGGTGAAGTCTGTCCACTTTTGGTTGATAAACACGCAACAACCGTCGGGATCGGTCAGCCACATCAACACCGGGGCGCTATTGGCCAGATTGCGGAACCGACTCTCGCTTTCAAGGAGAGCCCGCTCGGCCTGGTGTCTCGCGCCCAGCACGGCGTTAAACCGTAGGGCCAGCGTTCTGATTTCCGCCGGACCTTGGACGGCCAGGGGCTCACCGGCCCAGCCATCCGCGGCTCGCTCCAGGATGGCCGCCATTTTCCGCAGCGGACGATCGATGCCGCGCGCCAGCAGGAGGGCGAGGCCCGCGACCACCAGGACCAGGAGCACCGATCCCATCCCGACCAGCAGGAAAGCGCCGTTGGTCGCTTCGAAGGCGGCTTTCGGCGGAATGGCGACGATCACGTGCCAGTGGGCGGCAGGGATGCCGGCAAAGGCGTAAATCTCGTCACTGTTTCCCACGCCTCCCCATCCGACTCCTTCGGTCTCCTCAAGCACCCGGGACAGCCGTTCGCTGCGCGTCAGATTGCGACCCGCCCACGCTTCCCACTCGCTGGACCGAGCCATCACGGTGCCGTCGTCGTTTACAATGATAACTGTGCTACCTTGGGGAAGGCTGTCGCCCCGCTTCAAGGATTGAAAGTGATGGAGGTCGATGGGAAGAACCACCAGACCTCGAACGACGCCATTCACGCCCCGCAGCGGCACGCTTGCCACCGAAACCCAAGCCTGGGAAATCGGATCCACCACCGGGCTTCCGAAGATGACGGCGTCTTCGTCCTTGGCCGCGACCGCCCGGACGAACCACCGGGCGCCGGCCACGGACAGGTGCCGGACGGACGGCGGCTTCGGCGCCGCGGAACACAGGGTCTCGCCATCGAGCGTATCAATACCGATGTCGGTATAGCCGGCGTGACGATTGAGAAAGGTGACGATTTCCGGATCGCAGTGTTCGGGATCCAGCGTGCGGAACATCGGCCGCCGGGCCAACACCTTGAGGAGGGCCGCGGTGTCGCCCAAAAACTGATCCGCGTTGTCCGCCACGACGCGCGCCGTCAACAGCGCCGATTGTTGAATGATCTCGATATTCTTCGCCTGGATCAGGGCCAGCGTCCCCGCCATCAGGCCAATCAGCGGGAGCATGGCGCACAACACGAGACCTGCAAGCCGTGCCCGAAGTGAATGGAGGGGAAGCAACCCCATGGCCGGTCCTTTTTCCACCAGGGCGGGATCAGTTTAAACCATGACCGCCGTCAGGTTAAACCTCAACCGTTGCGACACCCCACGAAACACCCGGCGGCCCTTTGACCGTTCGGCGTCGATATGGTCAGGCGGCGTTCTGCCATGAACCGGCAAGAACCGCCAGCAAGGGGTTGAGTTCAGCGTCCAGCCGATCCAGCAAGAGCGCCAGTCCGTCAACCTCTCCTCGTCGAAGAGCGGCTTCCAAGCTCTGGGCCACTTCGGCAACGCCGTTCGCCGCCATGTTGCTCGCCGCCCCGCGCAAGGAATGAGTTTGGGCGGCAGCCTCATCGAAACGGCCGGCCTCGCAGTCCTGCCGCAGGCATTGCCCGATATCCGCGTACTGCTCTTGGAACATCTCCAGCAAAGTGGCAAAGAGTTCCTCGTCCTGGCCAAGCCGGCGGAGCACCTGTTCCCGGTCTATGCCCGGAATATGCAAAACCGGCGTGGACACACACTCTGGCTCTGGTTCTGAAACCGGCGGCGATAGGGCACGCGCCCGAGTCATGTTCGCTGTACGGGCGAGCTGTCGCTTGATTGCTTCAATCATTCGGTTCACATCAAAGGGTTTTGAGATAAAATCATTCATTCCCACGCCCAGAGCCCGTTCCCGCTCTGATTGAAAAGCCCCCGCGGTCAGGGCGATGATCGGCAAGACGCTCAGGCCCAGTTCCCGTCGGATGGCGAGGGTCGCCTGGTAGCCGTCCATCACCGGCATTTGGACATCCATCAGCACGGTATCATACCCGGTAGGATCGGCGGCCAACCGGTCCACCGCCTCGCGGCCGTCGCTGGCCAGGGTGATCACGGCGCCCTCGGCTTCAAGAATATGTCGCGCGATGGTCTGATTGACCGTGTTGTCTTCCACGATCAGGATTCGCACCCCAGGAAGGCCCCTGGCGGGTTCCTCCTGAACCATCATAACGTCGGCCAGTGCCTTGGAACCACCGGCCCGCCGCGCTCGGGCCTCCATCACCGCATTGAACAGCGACGACGCCGTGACTGGTTTCACCAGAACCGCGTCGATCGCGACGGCGTCGGGGGAATTGACCACATCTTCCCGGTTGAATGCCGTCACCATGATGACAATCGGAAAACTGCCGGGCGAGACCTCGGACCGGATGACCTTACTGGCGGCCATTCCGTCGAGACCCGGCATCTTCCAGTCGAGAATCAGGACATCGTAGGGTTGGCTTTCCTGAAGCCGGGCCCGGGTGTGGGCCAAGGCCTCACTGCCGGACGACACCACATCCGACGTCCAGCCCAGGGCCTGGGCCGTCATTTTCAAGGTTTCCCGGGCAACATCGTGATCATCCGCAATCAACACATCAAGTTTGGTGTCGGCCGATCGTATGACGGCTTCGCCCCGCGCAAAGGACAAAGTAAACCAGAATTCGCTCCCCTGACCCGGCGTACTGACCAGACCGATCTTCCCCCCCATCAGATCGACCAGACGCTTGCAGATGGCCAGGCCCAACCCAGACCCCCCGAAACGGCGCGTGGTCGAGGTGTCGGCCTGGGAAAAGGCCGAAAAAAGCTTGGCCTGCTGATCGGCAGGAATCCCGATGCCGGTGTCGCGAATCGAAAAGCGCAAGGTGACCGCGTCGACATCGGCCCTGGCCAGTTCCGCCCGAACCACCACCTCGCCGTGATCGGTGAATTTAAGAGCATTGCCGGCCAGGTTCAGCAAAATTTGCTTCAAGCGCAGCGGATCGCCCCTCAAATTTTCCGGAATATCGGGTCCGGTCCCAATCACCAGTTCAATATCTTTGGCGCCGGCATTGATCGACATGATCGCCGCCAAGCCATCGAGCACGTCGCTCAGCCGAAAGTTGGTGGTCTCGATTTCCAGTCGGCCGGCCTCAATGCGGGAAAAGTCGAGAATATCATTGAGCAGGGTCAACAGTGACCGGCCCGCCACGCCGATCTTCTCGACAAAATCCCGCTGTTGTTCGCCTAGCGCGGTCCGCCCCAGCAGATGCGTGAGCCCCAAAATGGCATTCATCGGCGTCCGGATTTCATGGCTCATATTGGCCAGAAACTCACTTTTCGCCCGGTTGGCCGCCTCGGCGTCCCCCATGGCCTTGCGAAGCGCCACTTCGGCCTGAGAACGCGCCGTGATATCATCAAGAAGCAGAAGAAGATGAGGCTTGGCGCCGATCACCGCCGGAATAAAGTAGTACTCAAGCCAGCTTTCCCGCCCAAACGTCGAGACAAAATGAGTGGTATGATGCACAATCTCATCTCCCGCGGCGGCTTTAAGCGCCGCTGGATATAACCCAAAATCTTTCCATGATTGCAAATGATGATAATTTTGTGCCAACATATTTTCAATTGTTGTGCCGATCGCCTGTGCGCTCGCTTCATTGACCAGGATGCATTGCCCGGAGTGATCGTAGACCTGAACCCCGAACGGTGACTTGGTAATGATCTTCTGGTTAAGCTCAAATAACTCCCGGCTTTTCTCCTCGGCGGCACGGAGCTTCCGTTCCGCTTGCCGGCGTGCGGTAATGTCCCGAACCACCGTCAACACCATGGGCCGCCCGGTCATTTCGAACAGATGCGCATAAATCTCCACCGGAATCTGATGGCCACCGTTGGCAACATGGGTTCGCTCGACCACCACCATGCCTTCAGCCCGTAAACGGGCGACAAAGGACTCACCGTCGCGACGAACCTCGGGATCGATATCGGCGGGCGACAGCCGGAGCAAGTCATCACGCGTAAACCCAAGGTGACGACAGGCCGCAGCGTTAACCTCCTCAAAACGTCCCAAGCCTCCAGAAGGCCCCACCAGACTGTGAACCAGAACGGCGTCGCTGTTGGCGTCAAACAACAGGCGCAGGCGCTCTTGATTTTCGCGCAAACTCCGCTCGTGGGCGACGAATCGGCGGAGCATCAGAATGGTCGCAGCTATCAAAAGCAGCAACACGACGCAAGTTACCATCGTATTTCGGTACCATACCGAAAGAACCTCATCCTCGGACTGGGCAAGAACGATCACCAGACCGGGATGGTTGGTGGCGCGGTAGACCATCAGGCGCCGAATACCTTCGCTGACCGTGACCTTCACCAGATGCTGGCTGCGCGCACCCGACGCCAGATAACTGGAAAAGGTCGGATTGCTGATGTCCTTGCCAAACATTTCGTCCGACTCGGGCGAACGCGCAACAATGGCGCCGCTTCTGGTCACGATTTCGGCAAAACCGGTTTTCCTCGGCGCCACGGAATCGAGGACGCCGGCAAAGTAACCCGGGGTCAGAGTAGCAACCGTCACGCCCGCCCAAGACCCTGCCGCCGATGGTCGCGCCCGCGAGAGATACAACAACCAGTCGTGGCTGAGAACCGCCTGCGACGGACCGGTGACAAACAGATGATTGCGATCGACGGCACGCAAAGGTTCGGTGTAATAGGGGCGTTGGCTGGCATCAAACCCATTGAGCCGATCCAGGGTCGAAATCCCGACCCGGCCCTTATCATCGGTGATAAAGAATGTTCGAAGTTCCTCTAAACCGGCGATTCTGGCTTTCATATACAAATTAAGGTTTTTCTGCTCACCCTCGGAAGACGCCGTTTGAGATTCCCGCGCCACATCTTCCAGGAGAATATCGACGGCTTTCAGGCTGCCCGACACTTCTTCAGCGGCAATCCGGGCTAGATTTTCCAGGCGCTCAAAAGCTGCATTCATGGTGTCGGTATAGTCCAGATAGATCCGCAGACCCGCCAGAACCACAATCAGCCCGATGATGATGTTCGCCCAGATAACAATGAAATTTTTCATGTTAGCCCTACCACGCTGACGCATGCCGCCCAGCCCCCTTTCTTTACAGACTATTGGCACTCTTGGACAAGCCTCTGCGTGGCGTCCTGTTCCCAATGGGCTCAGTGGTCCCGCCCCATCCGCCGCCATATGATGTTATCCCGCAAGAGCCGACCATGAGTGGATCAGTCGATCCCGGCGCCACCCGGAGCGACCGAGAGCGCCCGCTCAGTCTGTCTGGCACGTCCGGGGCGTCGCCTCCACAAAAACATTTGATAGCGATGGATTGTCGCATACCGGGCGTTGAGGCCCGGCCCGCCTGATTTCAGCCCGGTTCGGCCAGCCACGCTTCCAGGGTGGCCACCCGGTGGCTCCAGGTGTGGTGCTCCCGGAACCATCGGGAGCCGGCCTCGGCGATCGCGTCGATTCGGCCGGGTGTCGACAGGGCCTCTTCGACCACCGCCCGGACGTCATCCCGTTCCAGGTCGACCTGAATCAGGGCGTCCGCCGGGGCCTCCCGCGCAAACCACCGGGTTCGGCTGGTCAGGGCGGCCGTGCCCAGGGCCATCGCCCGCAACACCCGTTCGTGGCTGCCATGGTGCGGCGTGCAGGCGTTAAGGACCAGCGGCGCCCGGCCGATCAGCGACTCCAGCGCGCTGACATCCCGCGGCGGCAAGAATCGGACCCGCGCCTTAGGCCGGTCCTTCAGGTGGTCGGCCAACCGCTCCCACCCCTCGCCAAGCACCACCAACGGCTGATCTGCCAGCGCAGTGACCAGCCGCCAGCGTTGGCGCGCGCGCAAGTAGCCGTCGATGGTGGCGAAGTAGGGATGCAGCGCCAAGGGATCGCGGACCTCAATCTCGCCCCCGATGGCCTCCGCGATGATGCCGCTCAAGGCGCGCAAGGCCGTATCGGCCAGCGCCAGTTCAACAATGCGGTTAAGCCGATCGGCCACCATCGGGCCATGGCGATGCCATTCGTTGCGAATGACATCCGGGCATTCGCTTCCGGTGCCGGCAAACACCAGCGAGCCGGTGCGTCGCCGCCCGCTACGGATCGGTTGGGGCGCCGCGGCATGGGGCAAATGGCGAATCGTGGCACCGCCGGCCCTGACCGGTGCCCAGTAGTCCAGGTCGGTATCGGCGGTGGTGGTGATCACCCGCGGGGAAATCGGCAGGTCGATCTGATTGGCGTAGAGGATCAGCGGATCGAAATAAAGTGACAGGACCGGAACACCAACATCGGTATAGATGTTATTGGTTTGACTGGTATCCAAACCATATCCCGAAATGGTGACGATCAGGTGCAGCCGGTCATCATTCAAGGCCTTTACAATTAGTCTCTTTAGTTGAACATGATCCGGAATGGCCTGCAAATCAATCAATGAGGCCCGATAACCCAGATTCCGATAGGCCTCGGCAAGTTCCGACGCCATGGTGTTGAGACTTTGGTACTGGCTGATGCCCTTGAATATCACCACCAGACTGTCGGTCACGAGGGGCGTCCACAGGCCATCGCCAGTTGGTCGTCGCTCACGCCCGACGCCAGCTTCATCAAGCTCAACTTATCGATCTCCGGACTGCAGAACTCAAGGAAATCAATGTGTTGGATGCCGATCCGTTGGGTGAAATCGGACAGCCGAAGCCGCCCGGCTTTTTCCGAAAGCACGTAGATCGCGGAATAAAGCGCCGCCTGATCGATCAACCACAACAACGGTCGCTTCAGGGACATCTTGGACAGGATCAGGTTCCGGACCAGACGGGCGAACTCGATTCCCGACGCGGTCGGCGCAAAAGCCGTGACCGTCGCCAGATAGGCCGAGCACGGACTGGGGTAGTCCCACCGGAAACACCCGAAGTCAGCATCATCCAAGGCCCGGTCAATGACTTCCACCGGGTGTTTCAGCGTCACGTCGACATCAAAGGCCAGAATCGACTGCCGGTAGTGTCCCAGCAGTTCGGGCATTCGCACGAACCGGGCCGAAGCATAATACGCGCTGCATTTCAAAGGCCCGCTGCGCTCCCAGGTCAAGGCCCGGCGGTTGTGGCGCAGCGCCGGCAAATCTTCGGGCCGTGGCGGTTCTTCGTGAGGGTCCATCAAATGGATGTGGACCAGCCGGTCCCGACAGACCCCGTCAACGGACTCCAGGAATCGCGCCAGAAACAGCTCGGCATAGTTTCGATCGCAGGAAACCAGGATCACCGGCCGGTCGTCCGCCGGACCGTTCGGCGGCGGCGTCACCCACCGAAGCTGGTCCAGTTTCGCCTCATTGATGGCCAAATGTTCATGGTAATAAGGTGCCGACAGATATCGGTCATCGTTCAACAACAGCGCATGGCGAAACAGCACCATAAAGCCGTCGGCATCCTCGGTCGGCAGATGTTCGAGGTTTTCCAGGCAGCGATTGCGAAAAGCATCGAGCAGGGCAAAGCCGGCCTCGAACTGCCCCCGATGCAGAAGCACGCAAGCTGCGAAATAGCTTGGGATAAGAGCGAACAGCTCGTGGGTCGGGACCTTGAGCGTCGCATCGAGAATCGCGTCATGGGCGTCCTGTCGCAACAGAACGAGAAAGACATCCTTGAGAAACACCAAAGCACGAGCATCCGCCGGCGCGCCCGGCCGGGACCCCAGCCAACCATAGACGGTTTCTGACTGCCCCTTCAGGATCAGCGCCCCGGCCTTGCGCACCGTCGCTGCATCATGCGTCCAAACCAGCATGGCTCTTCAAGACCCTGACCAATCACGTCACGGCTTCCAAAGGTCAGAAACCTTCTACGGGATGCCAGGGAGCCCGGCCCCCTGGCCTTCGCGCGTCTTCAGCCGACCAGTTCCAGAATCGCCCGAATGGCATTGTCCGCCCCGTCGGCGATCTGAGCGATGCTCGAGTCGAGCATGTAGCACGGCGTGGTGACGACCCGCTTTTCGCGATCCACCACCACTTCGGCGGCATGGGTCTTGATATGGCGGGCGCCCAGAGCTTCCAACGCCCCGGCAGTGCCGTCATCCTGACCGATGGTCAGGTCCACCGAGCCGAGCACCTTAGCCAGCAGCGCCGGGGCGATGCATAGGGCGCCAACCGGCTTGCCGGCGGCCACGGTGGCGTTAATCGCCGCCGCGACCAGGGGATGGACAGTACACCCGGCACCGTCGAAGGCGAAGCTGGACAGGTTCTTGGCGGCGCCGAAGCCGCCCGGGAACACCAGCGCGTCGACCTCGGCCACGTCGAACGCCGCCAAGTCGCGGATTTTGCCCCGGGCAATCCGCGCCGATTCCACCAGAACGTTGCGGGTTTCCCCGGACTCTTCGCCGTTCAGATGATTGACCACATGATGCTGGGGAATGTTCGGAGCATAGCAAACCGCTTCGGCCCCCTGCCGGCTGATGGCCAGCAGGGTCAGAACCGATTCATGGATCTCGGCGCCGTCATAAACACCACACCCCGACAGAACCACACCGATCTTCACCGACTTGGCACTCATCATGCTTCTCCCCGTGGGTTTGACCGCAATTCTAGCACGCGGTCTTACGATCCTTCAAGAACTGAAAGAATTCCACGCCTTCACGCAACCGCCGCTTCATCATCTCCGGACTCCGCACCATTTCCCCAACGATCGAGGCGATTTTGCCGCTGCGGAAATAGAACCGCTTGTAGAATGTTTCAACGGAATCAAAAATCTCGGTGTGCGACAGATGCGGGTAATGGAGCGGCGCGATCTGAACGCCCCGCTCATCGATCAACTCGGCATGAGCGGTATCCAACCAGCCATTGGCCACGGCATCCTGATAAAGCCTGGTGCCGGGATAGGGCGCGGCCAGCGACACCTGAACCGTGTGCGGGTTGATTTCCGCGGCGTAGCGGATGGTTTCTTCGATGGTTTCCTTGGTCTCTCCCGGCAAACCGAGGATGAAGGTGCCGTGAATGGCAATCCCCAACTCGTGGCAGTCCTTGGTGAACTGCTTGGCCACCTCGATCCGCAAACCCTTGCGGATGTTATGAAGAATCTGCTGATTGCCGGATTCATAACCGACCAGCAGCAACCGCAAGCCATTATCCTTCAACACCTTCAGGGTATCCCTGGGGACGTTGGCCTTGGCGTTGCACGACCAGGTGACGCCCATCCGCCCCAGTTCCCGGGCGATGGCTTCGGCCCGCGGCAAATTGTCGGTAAAGGTGTCGTCGTCGAAGAAAAACTCCCGCACCTGCGGGAAGGCCTGCCGGGCATAGGCGATTTCGGCGGCAACGTGAGCGGCACTGCGCACCCGATACCGGTGCCCCCCGACGGTCTGGGGCCACAGACAAAAGGTGCAATGGGATTTGCAGCCCCGGCCGGTGTAAAACGAGATATAGGGATGTTTGAGGTAGCCGATGAAGTAGTCTTCGATCCGCAAATCGCGCTTGTAAACTTCGGTCACGAACGGCAACTCGTCCATGTTTTCAAGCATCGCGCGCTCGGGATTATGGACGACGACTCCTTCGGCATTGCGGTAGCTGAGGCCGTCGATATCCTTGAAGGGCCGGCCTTCGGCCACCTCCCGAAGGGTAAAGTCGAACTCGTTGCGGCCGACGAAATCCAGCACCGGCGCCATCTCCAGGCTACCGGCCGGGTCGACCGCCACCTTGGCGCCGACCAAGCCGATCAGCAGCTTGGGGTTTTGCTCCTTCAGCGCGCTGGCCACCTTGACGTCGTTCGGGAACGAGGGCTGGGAGGTATGCATCACCACCAGATCGTAGTCGCGCGCCAGCGGCAGCACCCGGTCCATGCCGATCCGCGCGGGCGGCGCGTCGATCAGCTTGCTGCCCGGAACCAGCGCCGCCGGTTGGGCCAGCCAGGTGGGATACCAGAACGACCGAATTTCCCGCCGCGCCTGGTAGCGCGAACCGGCGCCACCGTCGAAGCCCTCGAACGACGGCGGCTGGAGAAACAGGGTCTTCATCATGAGCGCAAATCTCCGTCGAGGGTCAGTTGGCCATCCGACGCGACGCGAAACGTCTGTTCGCGCCACGTCACACTTGTTCCGCAGAAGCTGGCGATCAGCACCGACACCGACACAAGATCGCGCACCAGCACCAGCCACGCCGCCGACGGGGTCACCGCGAGCGCCGAGTCGGTAACAGTGTTGTAGACCATTCGGCAAGCCAAAACCGCGGCAAAAATCGCAAGAGCATACGGCGCGGCGCCGCTCGCCACCACCAACAGCAGGGCCAGCGGTAACGGCAGGGTGACGACCGAGGCGCCGTAGCCCAACGGCTCGATGGAGCGCAGGGTCCGGGCCCAGCGCAGTTCATGGCGAAGCAGGGCGTGGATGTCCGGTTCGCACACCTGAGTGTCGACAATGTGAGGCGACAGCACAACCCGCAAACCAAGGTCGCGCACCGCCGCCCCCAGGGCGTAGTCGTCGGCCAGCCGGTCCCGAAACGCTTCGAAGCCGCCCACCTGCTCCAGGGTCTGGCGCCGCAACGCCATGGTCGCACCAAAACAGCCGCTGTCGGCCCCGACCAGGCGGCCCACCAGCACCTGGGCCAGAAAGCCGTGGTTGATAAACATCGCCCCCACCCGCGACCAGACACCGCCCACCGGGCGACCGCGATAAAGGCACGTCACCAACCCGACGCCGGGTTCGAGCAAGGGGCCGATCACCCCGTCCAGGTAGTCCGGCCCGGCGCGCATGTCGCTGTCGGCAATCACCAACAGGTCATGTTTGGCCTTGGCCATCATGTTGATCAGATTGCCGATCTTGAAATTGGTGCCATGAATCCGGCCGTCCACCACCAGCTCGATATCGATCCCGGGCAAATCGGTCTGAAGTTGCTTGACCGCCAGAACGGCGGGATCGGCGGCCCTGCCCACCCCGAACACCACCTGGATGCCGGGATAATCCTGAACGCAGAACGAGCGAAGATTGTCATAGAGATTAGGCTCGTCGCCGTGAAGCGGTTTCAGCACCGTGACCGGCGGTCGACCGGCCGGCTGCGGCCGGGGCAGCGCCACAAAGCGCCGGACCGCCCAGGCGGCAACCGCCAGATACAGCACCCCCACGCCACAACAGCCGGCCAAGACGCCCAGCACGACATCAATAACAGTCATGATCCTGACACACTCTAACAAGGCCGGTGGAGAATAAGGCCGGTTGGCGACGATAAAGCTCCAGCACCATGACGCAGCCACTCCGGCCGGTCAAGCCGGGGCCGGAGCCGGGGCCGATGTCGACCCGGACGGAAGCCGGTCGCGGACGACCACACCAATAGTGAAACCTCAACAGTTCCGGGGGGCCTGCGTCCAGTTGCCGCAGAACCGGTCGGAATACCCCTAAAAAGCCCACACCTTCTGTTACTTTCACTCATTTATAGTTATAATACGGCGATAAACCAACGCATAAGAGGGTATGCGGATGACAACCAAGCTTTCCGTATTTCTGTCGGCGTTTGCGGTCCGGCTGATTTCGCTAATGACGATGGTCTTTGACCGTCTGAGAACACTCTATCGGGCGTTTGCCGCAAGCGAAGGATGGCAGCTTGGCGCCGTAGCACTCTTGTTGCTCTTATTGGTTCTGGCGGTGGGATACTACCGGGCCTGTGGTCTGGAGGCGTGCGACGCGATCAAACGTCCCCTGAATGCCCTCCTGCTGTGGCCCTTCGATATCGTTAATCAAGTCGTCAAGGCCATCTGGGGGGGCGTCGCAGCGTTATGGTCGACGATCTGGCTGCCCAATCATGACTGTCAATTTCCTTCCGAGCTTTCCAAACATCTACCACCAAGATTAAGCAGCCAGGATGACAAAGATTTTGCAGATATTATTGCCTGCAAGATGAGTGTCTGGCGGGCGATGGGGAGTGATTACAACAAATCATATCTATCGCTGTCCTACGCCTCAATTCTTCTATCGACCTTGGTCGCCGCCGCGGCCACCCTGTTGCCTGGGAAAGAGCGGGCCAAGGCGTTCATCGCCTGGCTCGCGGCCATCGTCGCTGGCCTGCTGTCGCTGCTTCAGCCGGCCGACACGTACCATCGATACGACGAAGCCTGGCTGGTGTTGGATATGCGCTGGAACGAATATCGCAACCAACTTGATAACGTAACTCGCGAAAAGCTATGGGAAGCGGTGGCCCAGGGCGAGTCCATCATCCACCAGGGCTCCAAAGTGACCGATATTCTTCGGAACACCCAGTTTAACGAGGAGAACCAAAAGACGCCCAAGACCAACCCGGCGCCCCTGCCGGCGCCGACGGTGCCGGCCGGCGAAATCAAATCGCCCGAGTAGGCTCGGGTCCGGCCCCCAACGTCCTAACGCTCCCGCCGCGCCTTGACGTTCCGGTGCGGCCGGCTATGTTCCCGCTCAGCGCAGGCAAGGTCGGGGGACCGTAGGAGCATGGCAGACAGCCCGGAAACGACCGAGGCCCCAGGATCGGCGCGGTCGTTACGGCGTGGCTGGACCACTGGCGCCTGTGCCACCGCGGCGGCCACGGCCGCCCTGGGGGCGTTGATGGGCGGCGGGTTTCCCGACGGGGTGACGGTGCATCTGCCCGAAGGCCGCACCCCGCGCTTTGTATTGGCGCACCGGCGGTGGCATGGCGACGGGGCCGAGGCCGGCGTGATCAAGGATGCCGGCGACGATCCCGATGTCACCCATGGCGCTCTGGTGATTGCGCGGGTTCGGCTGCTGGCGCCGGGGTCGGGCCTGGTGTTCCGGGCCGGCGACGGCGTCGGCACCGTCACCCGTCCCGGCCTGCCCCTGCCGCCGGGCGAACCCGCCATCAACCCGGGGCCGCGAGCGATGATCGCCGCCAATCTGGCCCGGGTCTGGCGGGACGCGGGCCGTCCGGGCCGTCCCGACGTCGAGGTCGAAATCGCCATTCCCGGCGGCGCCGCGCTGGCGGAAAAGACGCTTAACGGCCGGTTGGGTATCGTCGGCGGCCTGTCGGTGCTGGGCACCACCGGCGTCGTGGTGCCCTATTCCTGCGCCGCCTGGGTCCATTCGATCCACCGGGCGGTGGATGTCGCCCGGGCCGCGGGTCTCGGCCATTTGGGCGCCGTCACCGGCAAGGCTTCGGAAACCGGATTGCGCACCCTGCATCCCGACCTGGACGAGATGGCGGTGATCGACGCCGGCGATTTCATCGGCGGCTTCCTCAAGTATCTGCGCAAGCACCCGGTGAGCCGGGTAACCTTGGCCGCAGGCTTCGCCAAGGCCTCGAAACTGGCGGCGGGGCACCTCAATCTCCATTCCCAGGCCAGCGCCATCGACCTGCCCCGACTCGCTGAACGGTTGAAAACGGTGGGCGGTTCCCCCGATCTGGTCGCGGCGGCCCGGGACGCCGGCACCGCCCTCGGCGTGCTGGACCTGGCCCGGACCGCGGGCCTCCCCCTGGCCGACGCCGTGGCCGCCGACGCCCGTCGGGTGGCCTTGCACGCGGTCGAACGCCGCCTGGCCGTCGAGGTCGCGGTGTTCGACCGGACCGGCGGATTGGTCGGGTTCGCCCGCACCGATCAACCGTGACCCCATCAACCGTGACCCCATCAACCACCACCAAGGCCCCCACCATGACGTCTGCACCCGTTCCTCTGCTGCTGCTGGGTGGCACCACCGAAGCCCTGACCCTGGCCGAGCGGCTGGCCGAACACCCGGGGCTGGAGGTGATCTCGTCCATGGCCGGCCGAACCATGGCGCACCGCCTGCCGCCGGGGCGGCTTCGGGTCGGGGGGTTCGGCGGCGCCGCCGGCCTCAAGGCCTTTTTGGCCGAAGAGCGGATCGGGCTGGTGATCGACGCCACCCACCCGTTCGCGGCCACCATCTCCCGGCACGCCGCCACCGCCTGCGCCGAGGCCGGTATCCCCCGGCTACAGGTCCTGCGCCCGGCCTGGCAACCCGAGCCCGGCGACCGCTGGATCGAGGTTCCCGACATGGCCGCCGCCGCCGCCGCCCTGCCCGGCCTGGCCCGGGTGGTGGTGTTCCTGGCCATCGGCCGGCAAGAGCTGGCGCCCTTTGCCGGCCTCCCCGGCATCCGGCTGGTGGTCCGCATGGTCGAAGCCCCGACCGAGCCGCTGCCCCTGGCCGACGCCACCGTCATTCTGGCCCGCGGCCCCTACGCCGCCGACCATGAGGAGGCGCTGTTCGCCCGACACGCCATCGAAGCGTTGGTCAGCAAGAACAGCGGCGGCGACGCCACCCTCGCCAAACTCACCGCCGCCCGCCGGCGGGGCCTTCCGGTGGTGATGGTGCGACGCCCGGACGCTCCGGCCGGCGCACGGGTCGGGACCGTAACGGAAGCGTTGGCGTGGGTCGAAGCCCAAAGCGGTCGGTAGAGAACGGGCCATCGCCTGATCCCCCCGCCCCTACCGAATCTAGCGCCTTTGGCTGATTCTGTGCGATAAGTCGGGCTCGCTTTTTTCGCCAACGCAGCAGTGGACACGACGATGGCCAAAGCCGCCAGCTCTCTTTTTCCTTTGGGGGAGGATACCACTCCCTATCGGAAGCTCACCGACCAGTATGTTACCGTCGAGCGTTTCGACGGGCAGGATATTCTGCGGGTCGACACCGCGGCGCTCCGTCTGCTTGCCGAGCAGGCGTTTGGCGACATCAACCATCTGATGCGGCCGGGCCACCTGCAACAGTTGCGGGCGATCCTCGATGACCCCGAGGCCTCCCCCAACGACCGGTTCGTGGCCTATGACCTGATGAAGAACGCCAACATTGCCGCCGGCGGCGTGTTGCCCATGTGCCAGGACACCGGCACCGCGATCATCATGGGCAAGAAGGGCCGGCTGGTCTGGACCGACGGCGGCGACGAGGACGCGCTGGCCGCGGGAGTCAGCGACGCCTACCTGAAGCGCAACCTGCGTTACAGTCAGTTGGCCCCGCTCTCGATGTTCGAGGAACAGAACACGCGCAACAACCTGCCGGCTCAGATCGACCTGTATGCCGACGGCGAGGATGCCTACAAGTTCCTGTTCATGGCCAAAGGCGGCGGCTCGGCCAACAAGACCTTCCTGTATCAGGAAACCCCGTCGCTGCTGACCCGCGACCGGTTGCTGGCGTTCCTGGAGGCCAAGGTCCGGTACCTGGGCACCGCCGCCTGCCCGCCCTACCATCTGGCCATCGTCATCGGCGGAACCAGCGCCGAGGTCAATCTCAAGGCGGTCAAGCTGGCTTCGGCCAAGTATCTGGACACGCTGCCGACCCAGGGTTCGGCCAGCGGCCACGGCTTCCGCGACCTGGAGCTGGAGGCGGTGGTCCTGGCGATGACCCGGGCGCTGGGCATCGGCGCCCAGTTCGGGGGCAAGTATTTCTGCCACGACGTGCGGGTGATTCGCCTGCCGCGTCACGGCGCCAGCCTGCCCATCGGCATCGGCGTGTCCTGTTCCGCCGACCGTCAGGCGGTGGGCAAGATCACCCGCGACGGCGTCTATCTGGAACAGCTCGAAACCGAGCCGGCGCGCTTCCTGCCCGAGATCAATCCGGCCAAACTGGCCGGCGAGGTGGTCCAGATCGATCTGACCCGGCCGATGGCCGAGATTCAGGCCGAGTTGAGCCGGCATCCGATTCGCACCCGGTTGTCCCTGACCGGCCCGGTGATCGTCGCCCGCGACCTGGCCCACGCCAAACTGCGCGAGCGGCTGGACGCCGGGCAAAGCCTGCCCGATTACTTCAAGAACCATCCGATCTACTACGCCGGCCCGGCCAAGACCCCCGAAGGTTACGCATCGGGTTCGTTCGGTCCGACCACCGCCGGCCGTATGGATAGTTTCGTGAATCAGTTCCAGGCGGCGGGCGGGTCCCTGGTGATGCTGGCCAAGGGCAATCGCAGCGCCGACGTCCGCAAGGCCTGTCAGGCTCATGGCGGCTTCTATCTCGGCTCCATCGGCGGTCCGGCGGCCCGGCTGGCCCAGGATTGCATCAAAAAGGTCGAATGCGTCGAATACCCCGAGTTGGGCATGGAAGCCATCTGGCGCATCGAGGTGGTAGACTTCCCAGCCTTCATCGTGGTCGATGACAAAGGCAACGACTTCTTCCACGAGCTGAAACTGGGCTGAACGGACTGACGCCGGCCGCCGGCCGGGGAGCGCCGCCTCCCCGGCCGGCTTGGTCCCTGCGGCGGTGGATCTCCGGCCATGTCATCAGACTTCGGCCCTTATGATTTTTACGTCTTCGCCGGGCTGGCGATGGCCGGGACGTTTGTCGGTGCGGGGCTGCTGCTGTGGCTGTCCCAACGGTCGCGTTTTGCGCCGCTGATTCATTCGTTTCGCGGGATCGCGCCCAACTACCTGAGCGTCATCGGCGTGCTGTTCGCCCTGAATCTGGTGTTCTTGGCCAACGACACCTGGCACGCCCACGATCACGCCCTCGACGCCATCGTTCAGGAGGCGGGCGCGCTGCACAGCATCACCGCGCTGGCCAAGCCTCTGCCCGAACCGACCCGGATCAAGGTCGACACCGGGGTCCGAACCTATGCCCGGCTGGCCGCCATCGTGGAATGGCCGATGCTCGCCCACCGGGGCAGCAGCCAGGCGGCTTCGGACCAATTGGATGCCCTGCTGGGGCTACTGGCCTCCGACGAAGTCGGCCAGGTGCTGTCCCCCAACGTCCATTCGCTGATGCTGCAACAGGCAATCCGCATCCGCAGCACCCGCGGCGAGCGCCTGGCGCTCAGCCAAACCCACGTCAATCCCTTGAAATGGCTGGGTATGGCGTTTCTAGGGTTCATCATGATGATCGCCATCGTGATGGTCCATGTGGATCAGGCCCGAGCCGAGGTCCTGGCCATCTTCCTGTTCGCCGCCGCCGCCGCCCCCACCGCCGCCATCGTCCTGGTCCAGGGCAACCCGTTCCAACTCCCGGCCCCGGTCTCGGCCGCGCCCATCGCGGCTCTGGCGGACGGGCGGTGACGGGAGGCCGATATCACCGCCGTTCCCGGGGGACCAGTGCCAGGGTCGAGCTGTGCATCCCGTTGGCCACCGCTGCCAGGGTCATCATGGTGCCGTCGCGCCAGCTATCGACCAGATCCCGGTAGTGAGACGACAAAGGGTTGCCGGACTGGCCGGTGGCGATCATGAACAGCGACTGGTCGAGAGAGCCCAGATCATAGACCGCGCGCAGACCGGGGCCGTGAATGTCGGCGAACGGCGCCTGATCATTGGTGATCCGGGTGCCGCCCCGATTGAGGGTGAAATCGTCACCGTCGGTGGCGATGTTGAAGGCCAACAGCGAGCCCAGGACCGGGACACGGGACAACAGCAGGTGATCGAACGGGGCGCGGTGCGCGTCCCCCCAATGCCAGCGGCTGGGGTCGTCGCCATAGCGGTCGGCCAGGGCGCGCACGGTGACTTCCAGGCTGGTCCGCAGCCCGTCGGCGCAGGTCCGGGTCCCCGGTTCGCCCGGCCGGTCACACCAGCTTGGCGCCTCAGTCAGGATATGGGCGATCACCCCGGGCCGCAGGTCCCAATAGTCCGGGAACATCGGACCCAATCGCGCCGCGAACAAGGACCGGTTGAACTCGCGCAGCCACCAGGAGAAAATCAGCGGCTCCGGGTCACCACGGCCGGTGGCCCCGTCCCAATGCCGCAGCAACGCCACCGCCGCCTGGGCGGTCCGGGAGAGGGCGGCGGTGTCCGGCCCGGGATAGGGCAGCATCAGCGGCAGCAATTGCCGGGCCGGCAGCGACACGTCATCGCCCTGCATGGCCACACTGGCGGCCACAGACTGCCGCTCGCTGTGATCCAGCAGCGCGTTAATCCGCTGGGCGCGATAGGGCACCGGCCAACCGGCGGCCAGGAACCAGGGATAGTCCGCTCCCACCGGGGCATTGTTGGCATTGACCAGACGGCCCGACGGCGGATTGACGGCATGGGGCAAAGCGTCAAACGGCACCATCCCGGTCCAATCATAGGCCCCCGACCAGCCGGGCGCCGGAACCAGACCGTTGCCACGGCTTCGGACCGGCACCAGCCCGGGCGCATAAAAGCCGATGGTGCCCGAGGTGTCGGCATAGACGAAATTAAGCTGGGGCGTCTGGTACAGCCGGAGCGCCCCGACGAAGGCGTCCCAATTGCGGGCGCGATTCAGCCGATAGAGCGCCTCGGCGGTGGTATCGTTTCCGGACAGCCCGGTGAAGGCCAGCGCCAGCACCTGCCCGGGCGGACTCCGGGTATCGGCCAGCGGACTGTCTTCGGGCAGCACCGGGCCGTGACGGGTCGCCTGCACGGTGACGGTCAGGTCGGGTCCGCCGCGCCGGCGAATGGCTTCATTGCGTGTCGCGAATGGCTTCGGTCCATCCGGGGTCAGGTAGCGGTCGCGCGCCGCGGGGTCAAGCCGCTCGACAAACAGATCCTGGGTATCGCTGCCGGTGGCGGTGATGCCCCAAGCGATGGTGCCGTTGTGGCCGAGCACATGAAACGGCACGCCGGGTACGGTGGCGCCACTCAGCGTCAGCTCCGGCGTCTCGATTCGCGCCAGATACCACAACACCGGCGCCTGAAGGCCAAGATGAGGATCATTGGCCAGGATCGGGTGCCCGGTGGCGGTCTTGCTCCCCGAAACCACCCACTCGTCGGACGCGGTTTCCGGGCCGAGCGGCGGCGGCAGCGCCCGGGCCGTCGCCTCTAGCGCCGCCGCGAACCGGTCACCGGACGCCGACAGGTCGCCGGCCAGGGTCACCGGTCCCGACTCCGAGGGAAACAGATCCGCCACCTCGCCCGGGGACAGGCGGAGCAACAGCCGCGCCCGCAGCAATTCCTCCCGGAAATTGCCGCTGAGTTGGAGCGCCTCGAGCTTGCCCCAGACCAGGCTATCGGCCGGCCGCCAGGGCTCCGGCTGATAGCCCAGCATCTGGAATTCGATGGGTAATGGCGTCTGCCGGGCCGCAAGCCAGGCATTGACCCCGGCGGCGTAGGCATCCAGGGCGCCGCGAACCTCGGGCGCCAGAGCGTCATAGCTGGTCCGGGCCAGGTCATAGAGCCCCAGGGCCCGCATCGAACGGTCCTGGCGCACCGCCCAGGAACCGAACTCCTGGGGAAAAATTTCCGCCACCCGCCCGGCCCCCAGCCGGCGCATCAGTTCCATCTGCCACAGCCGGTCCTGGGCATGGACGTACCCCAACGCGAAATAAGCGTCGTTCATGGTCTGAGCCTGTATGCGTGGCACGGCACGACCATCCCGGACGATCCGCACCGGCGCATCAAGGCCAACCATGGCCAGTGTCCCCTCATAGGACGGCAAGCCGGTGCGCAGCCACCACCAACAGCCCGTAACCGCCAGGGCCGGAATCACCACGCCCAACACCAGCAAGCCGACAAGGGCTCGCCCAAGCCACCACACGGCCAAAAACCGACACTCCTTCGCCAAACACCCCCGTCCCGGTTCCGGTTCTAGTCCTCCCGTCGGGACACGCCGTTTCGCTCCGGGCCACAGCCCTCTTCGTCGTTGCCACCCCGGTAATCCTGCAACCGTGTGGCCCGCAGGCCGCGCAACCCGTGGCTATCGATCAGACGCTGCCAGGACAGGAACTCCTCCACCGACAGGGTATACCGCCGGCAGGCTTCTTCCAAACTGATCAGGCCGCACCGCACGCCCGCGACCACTTCGGCCTTGCGCCGCATGACCCAACGCTTGGTATCCGGCGGCGGCAAATCCCGTTCGGTCATGGGCCGACCGCCGGTCTCCCCCTCTCCCGATCCTGCGAGACCGCCGCTTCCGAGTCCGCTCCTCCCCAGAGCGCCCCCGCCCGATCCGGCGGCGACGGCCTGTAGGGTGACCACGGTATCGGAGCCACCCGGCCCGGGTCCGATCCAGGCGGCGCTGCCGAATCCCGCGGCGCCCGGTATTCCGCTGTTCGCTTTCGTGGCGGCGTTGCCAATCGAAAGGCCGATGTTCCGTGAGGACATGCGGGAAAGCTCCACCCAACCAGTGTACTCTGCGCGACAAAGACAGCTTAGCCAGCGCGACTTAATAAAAGGCTAAACGATCCTCGCGACCACGCATGGCCGCCGCCCTGCCGCGCCGTCGCGGCACGGCTTCGTACCGACGGGCGCCAACCCGAAAGCCGGCCGATAGACGCTGTCGCCCCCCACCGAAACACGGCTACGAGGTCAACGCCAGTACCGCCGAGGTCTTGACCTTGATGCCGCTGCCCAGGTCAAGCATGGTATCGCTCCCGCTGGTCTCGACGCCGGTGACCGTACCGCTGGTGTAGGTGGTCGGCGTGATGGCGTTGCCTTTGGTATCCGCAGCGGTTGCCGACAGGGTGTACGTGCCGTCGGCAACGGTGCCGCCCGTGTTGTCGGTGCCGTTCCACGTCACCTGATGGCTGCCGGAAGTGCCGTCTCCCGTCAGGGTCGTTACGACATTGCCGGAACTGTCCAGGACTTCGATCGCCACCGACGTCCCGGTTGACGGCATCGAGTAGGCAATGGTTGCGGTGCCACTGCTCAAGGCAACCTGATTACCGGAAGCCTCGACGGTATGACCGATATAGCCCACCGACGAGGTCAGGCTATTGCCGGCCGAGGCGGCGACCAGCTTGTCCAGTCGGCTGTTGGTCCCTGCCTGCTCTTCGACCTGGGAGAACAGCGCCAGCTGATTGGTCATCTGGCTGGTGTCCATCGGATTGGTCGGGTCTTGATTCTTAAGCTGGGTGGTGAACAGCGTCAGAAACTCGTTAAAGTTGTAGTTCAGCTGTGACAGCGACGATGACGTGGTTGAACTGGTGCTGCTACTGCTGGTGCTGGTGCTGGTTTTCGCCGACGAGATCAGCGGATTGGACGACAAATTGTTGGTTGGTACCGATGAATTGGTGGCGCTGGTGCTCATGGCGATCTCCACTGGTCAGTAACGAGGACAATGGCCCCGGTCAGATGCGGACATCCACACGACCGGGGGCAGTCTGATACCGACGAAGGACCATCATTGCGGTGGCCGTGGTGTCGTCTCCGGTCGTCCCTACGCCCCCCAGGCCCCGACGCTGACCCCCACCAGTGCCGTTGCCGCCGGCGTTCCCCTGGTATTGCTGCTGGTACTGCTGCTGTTGCTGCTGCTGGCTGTAACCCTGACCACCGTCACCGCGCAATCCAAAATTCAGACTGTCGCTGTTGGTCTGAAGGCCGGCATCCTGAAGCGCCCGCTCCAGCGTGTGGGAATCCCGCTGAAGCAACTCCAAGGTCTGGGGCCGTTCGGCGGTAATGGTCGCATTGACCATGCCGTCTTTGCCGATGTCCAGCTTGATGTCGATCCGCCCCAATTCCTCGGGCCTCAGTTGCATGGAGATGCTACCGTCCCCGTCTTTGACGCTCCGCTGGATTTGTACCGTCACCTGTTCGGTCGCGCCGGCGGGCTGGCCCGACCGACCGCCGCGCACCGCGGTCAACTGGCTGGCGAAGTCCTGACCGTCGGCCGCTTGTGGCCCATTGATCCCGGCCAACGCCGGGGTATTACCGTCCTGACCGGCAACACCGCTCCTGGCACGGTTCGAGCCGCCGTCACCGGACAAGCCCGGATCATCGTCACCCTGACCGCCGGTGGAGCTGGTGGACAAAGCCGCTTGGGCCGCGCCAACCGGTTGCGCCAGTTCGGCCGCGGCCCGCGCCGCCGCCAGAGCCGCTGCCGTCTGCCCGGCTGCAACGGCAGAAGGAAGTCCGTTCAGCGACGCCGCCAGATTTTTCGCCGCAGTCCCGGCACCGTCCGGATCGCCACCGAACGGGAGCCCGGCCCCAAGCCCGCCGGCGTCGGCGCCGGGATCCGCGGCGGCGCTCACATCGGGGCCGCCGGCAGCAGCCAAGACGACACCGCCCGCAAGCCCCGCCTGCGAACCGGCGGCCGTCGTCCCCTGCCCTTTTCCCGCCTTGGACTGGACCGTGGCTGGCCCGATGCCCGCCTTACCGCCATCGGTGGTGGCGGCGCCCAAACTGCCGTCACGTCCCTTGGCCGACGAACCGGCGGTGGCGCCGCCCGGAAGTCCGGGTCCGGTCTTAATGCTCCCGCCGGTTCCCACCAGGGGGTTGGCCTGGACCATCACGGCCATCAGCCCCGGCGACACCGCCTGGGCATTCGGATCGCCCTGGGCTGCCTTCGGGTCCGGGCCGGCGCCGGCATCCTTGCCGGTCACGTCACGCTTGGCGCCACCTTTCCCCTTCCCATCGGCCTCTGTCGCCTGGCCCGTGGTTGGGTCGACACTTCCGGACGGGTCGGTGCTGCCGGTCTGGTCGCTCTTGCTCGTCGTCCCGGCCCGGGCCGCCGTCGTGGCACGGGTCTGGCGCCTCCCGGGTCCGCCGGACTGACCATTGACCGCCGACGTATTCGCGGGACTCTTGGTATCGTCCTGGGTCTGGCGCTGATCGGTATTGGCCGCAGGGGTGTCCGTTTGATCGGCGTCGCCAGCATCCGACGAAGAGGATGACGGCGAAGACGAAGAAGACGCCGAAGATGCCGAAGACGACGAAGCCGAAGAGCCTGAGGACGAAGAGGACGGGGGCGGCGATGAAGACGACGACTGGGACGTGGTCTCGGGCGGGCTTGACGGCGGCGGCGCCAGGGTTGGCGCTGGCGCTGGAAGCGGCAAAGCCGCCAGGCGCACCGACGAGTCCATTTGCTGGGCCGCACCCGCGGCCAGTTGGCTGAGAAAGTTCGTAAAGTAATCAACCTGCCCTGACGACCCGACGCTCGCGGCCGGGCCGGCGGCAAGGGTATCAAAGGAGGCGCGGGACGTGATTGCGGAGGTTACCATGACAACAGCACCCTTGTTCGGGGACACCGTGGTGTAAGCAAACCCCAGGCCAACCCCAATCCAAAGCCACCCTTATGATTTCATGTGACCTTTTCCGCCGACTGGTCAGCCCCGGCCCCTCATCGGTGCCGACCGGCAGTTCCCGCCCGGTGGTCTCCGGCAATTCCTGCCGGGACATGCCCCCGAACATCCGGCAACCGCGATAAAAACCGGAATGAACTCTAATCTTGCTCGAAGTCATGAACAAGCCGGGCCGCAGCCACAACCGTGTCGACCTTTCCTTCTGCGAGCAGGTCGATCGGTCGGCGGCCCGCCAGATGGCGGTCTGAATTGACCAGATAGTGAAATTGAACCCAAGGATCTTCGTCCGGCAAGGCCGCCAGGACCCGAGCCAAGCCCGGCAAAACGCCGGTATCGGTAAACTGAATCCGGGGAAAACCTTCAACCTGGCCCAACGATTCCAGTTCCACCGGCGGCAATGCCAGCAATTCCCGGCGCTCGACCCGCGCCTCCAGATCGTCGCGGCTCATGCCGCCCAGGAACCGGCAAACCGCTTCGGCCCCGATCAAGTCGCCATTGGCGATCAGATCTTGGCGCATCCAAGCCAACCCCTGCTGGCGCAGCCGCTCCAGCGCCCGGCCGAACGCCCCGTCAGGCTGGGATGCCTCCGACCCGGTGGCTGCTGGCCAGAGTCCGACCCCGGACCTCAACAAAGTTTGCCCCATCATCGCCTCTTCGGCCAAGATCTGGGGCTGAAACCTGGGGCCAGGATCCGGCGCTTGGTCCAAATCCCGAACAGCCCCGGACGCCCCGCTCCGGTAGGCCTTCGTGGCGAGATTAGGGCGATTCGGCCAGGGTCTTCAATCGGAATATCGGAGCATGGTGGCCTTGGGCCCACACGCCTCCGGGCGAGCGGCGCGTCAGCGCCCTTGGTTGGCGGGATCACAAAGTGGCGTTGAAGGTCATCGAGCCTTGGGAAGCCGGGGCCCGGGTCGGCTTGGCAACCCCTTTGCGCAATTGACCATAGGCCGCAACGGCCCGACGCTCGTGGTTGACGGTCTTGACCACCACATCCACCACGCACTTTTGTGCACGCCCCTGAATGTCAAGAAGCTCGGCGCTGGCCATGGTGATCTCCCCAAGCCGGCGGCTCGACTCCACCAGGGCCAACTGCAACTCCGGGGGCAATCCCCCAAGACCCGCGCGATCAAGCCGCAACAGCCGGCCGACCTCGTCAAGACGGGCCGCCAGCGCCCGCTTGTCGGCCTGGATCGCCGCCACCCGGTCAAGAGCACCGTTCCGCACCGATTCCAACTCCAGCGCCATCACGTCGGACAGGCGATGCATGACCGAGATCAGGGTCTGCGCCCGTTCCGCCGGGGTTTCCGACGACGTCGGCTGCGCCGTCCCGGACGCGGTCCTTGACGCCACCGGAACCGGTCCACGGGCAGAGGACGGGGCTTTTGGAGAACGTGGGGTCATCGCGTTCAGGCTCCTTTCACCGCAGGCGACGCCACCGGGCCCGGGATCGGCTTCAAGCCCTGGGCGCGCAGCAATTCGCGCTCCACCTGGGCCGAAATGCCGGTGGCGCCGGATTTGCGCATCAGCTTGCCGTATTCGGTGGTCAGCATCTGGCGGAACATCTCTTCGCCGTGACCACCGCCGAAATCAGGATCAACCTCAACGGTGTCCGAGATGAACTGCAACATCTGGCCGAGCGTGGTGGATTCGAAATCCTGAGCCGATTTGTGAATCGCCTGTCGGGTTTCGGCCTCGGACTTGGGGTTCAGCGACCCCACCAACCGCGGTCCCTGGGGCAGTCCGCCGGCCGAACCGGGCGCCGGGGACACGGCAGGGGCCTGTTGCTGGTCAAGGGCGGCGGCGAAGCCGCCCGCGGAGCTACCCGAACGCGGCCCCCCCTGGGACAACGCGGGCGAGAGAACCGGAGCGGCCGTCAGGGCGGTGGGAGTCATGGCGAACGTCCTTGGCAATCGGAGGTCGTGTTCGGATCACATCACGTCGATTTCAGCCTGGAGTGCCCCGGAAGCCTTGATCGACTGAAGGATGCTGACCATATCACGCGGGCCGATCCCCAGCGCGTTGAGGTTCTGAACCAGTTCCTGCAAGCTGATGCCCGCCGGCAGAACCGCCATCCGTCGGTCATTTTGCTGATCGACCTGAATATCGGTCCGCGGCACGACGGCGGTCTGGCCCTGGCTGAAGGCATTGGGCTGCGAGACCTGGGGCGTTTCGGTGATGCGGACGGTCAGATTGCCTTGCGCCACCGCAACGGTGCTGATCCGGACGTTTTCGCCCATCACAATCACCCCGGTCTTTTCATCGATGACCACCCGGGCGTGCTGATCCGGCTCGACCCGGATTTGCTCGATATCGGTCATCAGACTGACGATGTCGCCACGCCGGTTATCGGGAACGGTCAGCACGATGGTCGAGGGGTCCGAGGCCCGCGCCGCCGGCACACCAAGCCGGCTGTCGATGGCCTGGGCGATCCGGCGGGCCGTGGTGAAGTCGGGATTGCGCAGCGACAACCGGATCACCGGCAATTCGGCCAGCGCGAACTCGATCTCACGTTCGACAATGCCGCCCGAAGCGATACGGCCAGAGGTCGGCACACCCTGGGTAATGCTGGCCCCGGCCCCCGAAGCCGTAAAGCCGCTGACCGAGACCGGCCCCTGCGCCACCGCATAGACCTCCCCGTCGGCGCCGACCAGGGGCGTCACCAGCAAAGTCCCCCCCTGAAGACTGGTGGCGTCGCCCATAGCCCCCACCGACACGTCGATCCGGGTCCCTTGGGCCGCGAAGGCCGGCAGGGTCGCTGTAACCATCACCGCCGCGATGTTCTTGGTGTCGAGAGAAGCGCCCCGGGTGTTGACACCCATGCGCTCCAACATACCGGTCAGGCTCTGGCCGGTGAACGGCGCGTTGCGGATACTGTCGCCGGTGCCCCTGACGCCGATCACCAGACCGTATCCCACCAGCATATTGTCCCGAACGCCCTCGATATCGATGACATCCTTCAGGCGCACGGTGGCGGCGGCGTCTCCCGGCGTTACCACCAGTGCCAGCACCCCCACCCCCAGGGCCGCAGCCAGCACCACGGCGCGACGGGCGAAGCCGAAGGGAAAGGAAAGAGGAAACAGGGTCATGACGGCAGGCCTCCAGTGAGTCCCCATTCTCCCTGCAAGACCTGCGCCAGCCACCCAAGCCCGCCCCCCGCCGGTCCGACGGCAATCTCTACCCCTAAACCCGGCAGTTCTTGCCTTCCCCGGCTCCGACCTTGGCCGCGATGCCGGCCCACATCCGGCCGGCATCCCCAACCATCAACGCCACTGTCGGCATCAGGGGACGATCGATACCGCTGTCGGAGGTTGAGCGGCAAACGATTCGACCACCACCGGCCGCACCGAGGGATTGACCACCTTCACCCGGGTGTTGACATCCACGAGGTTGAAGAGGGTCTTGATGTCCTCCGCCAACATCCGGTAACAGCCATGGGACTCGGCCCGGCCTACCGAATTCGGCTGGTTGGTCCCATGGATCCGAATGTACGGCCAGCCAAGATACAGGGCATAGTCGCCCATCGGGTTGTGAGGACCGGGCCCGACCTCTGCCGGCAACCGGGGGTCATGCTGCCGCATGGTCGAGGTGGGGTACCACGTTGGATGTTCCCGCTTCCGGATCACTTGGGTTTCACCGAAGATCAGCACCCGCCGGGTGCGGCCGACGCCGACCGGAAAGTCAAGCAACCGACCGTCGGGCGCGGCATAGTACAACCGCCGGTCGGCGATGCTGATCATGATCTGATTGCGTTCGATCGGTGTCGGGGCAGCCGGCTCCTGAGCTTGGGTAACGTGGTGGCTCGCCACCTTATGGGGAGCCACGTCCTGATCGGGAACCGCATCGGCAACCGGCGCCGACGGCAGGGGGTGGATCTTGGCCGGGGCCACCTGCTCCAGGGTGCAGGTCCGCCCCGAATTCTCCATCTCATCGCATAACTGGCGCAACGCCGCCTCAGAAGGCCCCTGCAAGGCCAGCACGAACCGCGCCGACCGGTGCGATTGCCTGGCGGACGTGGCCGAAACCAACAAGGGCGTCACGGTCGCCATCCGGTCTCCGTAGTGATCCCGCAGTCGCTCCCAACTCACGCGGATTTTTTGACGGGAACGAGCCGGACCGACCCGCAACAGCGTGACGGTCGAGGCCGGGTCCACGGTGTCGCCGACCGTCACCGGCGCCGCGACGGCCCCGGGCTCGGTGGCTACCGCTGCCGGGGGCGACTCGGGCTTCGGGGCGGCAGCCTGAACCGCGGCGTCCGGCGGTGTCGGCGGCGACACGGCACCGCCGCCCGCCGCGGGCGTCGCATCGGCCGCCTTAACCGGGGGCGCCGATGGCGACTCGGGCGCCGGCGCGGTGGCCGCCGGAACCGCAGCGGTCACGGTCATCGGCGGCGACGTCACCGGCGGCGACTCGGCACCGC
>CAIYNU010000047.1 GCA_903927615.1 uncultured Rhodospirillales bacterium
GGTCGTGGTCGCCCCCGCCGTTCCAGAACCGCCCAAGCCGGTCGTGGTCGCCCCCGCCGTTCCAGAACCGCCCAAGCCGGTCGTGGTCGCCCCCGCCGTGCCCGAACCGCCTAAGCCGGTCGTGCTCGCCCCCGCCGTGCCCGAACCGCCCAAGCCGGTCGTGCTCGCCCCCGCCGTGCCCGAACCGCCCAAGCCGGTCGTGCTCGCCCCCGCGGTGCCCGAACCGCCTAAGCCGGTCGCGGTCGCCGCCGCGGTTCCCGAACCACCCAAGCCGGTCGTGCTCACACCCGCCGTGCCCGAACCGCCCAAGCCGGTCGTGGTCCGCCATGATCAGGAGTTTGCGGCGGCCCTGGCGTTGTTCCGACAGTCCAACCTGAGTGCGGCGGCCCAGGCGTTTCAGGCGTTCGTAACGGCGTGGCCCGGCGACCCGGCCGCACCCGAGGCCCTCTATCACCTGGGCGAAGCACGGATGGCCTTGGGCGACCCCGGTCTGGCGCGGGACGCCTTCCAGAAGCTGGCCGACCAGTATCCCAAGGCTGCCCAAACCGGTCCCGGTCTGGTGATGCTGGGCATCGCCGAGAATCGCCTGGGCCGACACGATGCGGCCTGTGCCGCCTTCGACCCATTGCGCGGGCCGTTGCTGGGTGTGGTGCTGCCGTCCTGGGCGGCACAACGGCTGGCGGCCGAACGCGAGGCTGCCGGTTGCCCCTGAGAGCGTCTCCCCGAACCGGGCATGAGGAGGCCCGAGAACCATGTGCCCCACCTGCCCCCGACGGTCACAGCCCGCCCCCCCGGCCGGACGGCCCCGATCTCCGCGCTGGTGGTGGGGTGTGGCCCTGTGGGGCCTGGTGCTGGCAGCATCGGGCGGCAGTGCCCGGGCCGAGCGCATTGAACTGGATGACGGCAGCGTGCTGATGGGCGCGGTGGTCAACACCAAAGGCGACACCGCCACCCTCCATCTGGACATCGGCCAGGTAATCACGGTGCCCCGGGCCCACATCGTGCATCGGGGCGACGCCGCCACCTCACCGCTGGTAACCACCGCCCCCCTGCGGTTTCATGGCTCCAATACCATGGGCGAACGCCTGATCCCGGCTCTGGTGGATCGCTTCGTGGCCACCCACGGCGCCACCGCCTCGCCCTGGCTGGCTGGTGACCTGTCCGGCGAAAAGACGCTGATCGTCACCGGCGGCGACGGGACCCTGCCGCGCGAGGTCGAGGTGCGGGCCTTCGGCTCCAACACCGCCTTCGCCGCGCTGCAAACTGGAGCCGCCGACATCGGGCTGTCGGCCCGGCGCATCCGTGAAAGCGAGAGTGCGACGGTGCATGGGCTGACGGAACAGGGGGTGGCCCTGGACGGCATCGCGATTATCGTCCACCCGACCAATCCGGTTCGGTCCCTGACCCTGGGCCAACTGTCCGGCATTCTGGCGGGCGACATCACCGACTGGGGTGCGGTGGGCGGAACCCCCGGCCCGATTGGCTTGCGGGTGCCCGACGAGCGGTCGGCGTTACCCGAAACCATTCAGACCCAGGTCCTGGCCGGACGCCGGATCGCCACCACCGCCCTGCGCCTGGAGTCCAGCCAGGACCTGGCGGCGCGGGTAGCCGCCGAACCCGGCTCCCTCGGCCTGGTCAGCCTCGCCTACATCGACCAGACCCGGGCGCTGGACATCCGCCGATGCTCGGGCAGCGTCGCCCCCACCGCGTTCTCGGTCAAGACCGGCGACTATCCGCTATCCCGGCGATTGCTGCTGTATGCCCGGCCCCAGCCGCGACCGGCGGTGATCGATGATATTCTGGCCTTCGCGGTCAGCCCGCCCGGCCAAAGCGCCATCGCCACCGCCGGCTTCGTCAACCTGCAGGTCGAGAGCGACGGCGGCACGACCCGCCGGGCTCGCCGACAGATGATGATCGACGACAGCAGCATCGATTTCGCGCTCGCCCGCGGCTTCCTGAAGGCCACCGAAGGCGCCAGCCGGTTGTCGCTGACCTTTCAGTTCGACGAAGGCATCGTCGCCCCCACCGGCGACGCCGACGACGACATCCGGCGTCTGGGCACCTTCCTGAAAAGCCCGGCCGGCCAGGGCCGCCAGTTGCTGGTGCTCGGCTTCTCGGGACCCACGGACAGTCTGCAAAAGGGCACCGCGCTGTCCGAAGCCCGCGCCCACGAAGTCGCCGCGCGTCTGGTCAAGGCCGGCCTGAAGGTCGCCACTGTGGCCGGCTTCGGCCCGATCACCGCCCAATGCGCCGAAACCCCCGATACCCGTGAGCATAGCCGGCGGGTGGAAATCTGGATGCGGTGACTTCGAACCCGCCCCTGGAGCCCAGTCCGGGCGTCGTCGGAGCGATCGCGACACCGGTATCCTGTGATACCGGCGAGCCTTAAGAAAGACTCATCGCAGGTCATCGACCGCGACTGCGGTCGCGCGCCCCCATGGGCGCGAAGCCAAGGGCGCGGATGCGCCCGCCCGGCGTCTGAGGGCGACCTTGGTAAAGACTCATCGCAGGTCATCGACCGCGACTGCGGTCGCGCGCGCCCATGGGCGCGAAGCCAAGGGCGCGGATGCGCCCGCCCGGCGTCTGAGGGCGACCTTGATGTTAACACATCAAGGCTCGATGGCATGATATCGAACTTCGGTGTACAAAGAGGCTGGCGATTTCTGGAAAGTCTGCTATGGTCCGGCTGTTGGGTGGCAAAGCCGCGACGCCTTCGGGCGTCGCGTTTGTTTTGAGGCCCAGCCTCCCCCCCGGCAGATATCATCGTAAAGGACGTCTATTGCTTCTCCCCCTCCCCCTCCCCCTCCCCCTCTCCCTCTCCCCGACTTTCGCCGATCTTGGACTGATTCCGGCGCTGCTCAAGGCGATTGACGGCTGTGGCTATCCCGGTCCGACGCCCGTGCAGGCTGAAGCGATTCCGGCCGCCCTGGCCGGGCGCGACATGATCGCGTCCGCCAACACCGGCACCGGCAAGACCGCCGCCTTCGTTCTGCCCGCCCTACAGCGGCTGGCCCTGCACCCCCGCCCGGTCGGCAGCTACGGCCCGCGCGTGCTGATCCTGTCGCCAACCCGCGAGCTGGCGGCCCAAAGTCTTGAAGCGGTGCGCCGCTATTCCAAATTCGGCCGGGTCAACACCGGAGTGATCGTGGGCGGCGTCCCCTACCGCGAACAGCGGCAGTTGCTGGAGCGGCGCGCCGATGTGGTGGTGGCGACCCCGGGACGGTTGCTCGACCATCTGGACCGGTCGTGGCTTGATCTCAGCGGCGTCGAGCTGCTGGTGCTGGACGAGGCCGACCGCATGCTCGACCTGGGCTTCGTCGAACCGGTGGAGCGCATCGCCGCCGCCTGTCCGGCCGGGCATCAGACCCTGTTATTCACCGCCACCGTCGACGGCCCGATGGTTCGGCTGGCGTCGCGCCTGCTTAACGATCCGTTGCGGATCGATGTGGCCGGCGGCATCGTCGCCCACGAAGCCATCGACCAACGGTTGCTGCGAGCCGACAATCTTGACCACAAGCATCGGCTACTGGCCCATCTGGCCGGCAGTGAAGAGGTCAGTAAGGCCATCGTGTTTGCCGCCACCAAGCGTGACGCCGACCGCCTGGCCGATGATTTGGGGCAAAGCGGCCACGCCGCCGCCGCGCTTCACGGCGATATGAGCCAACCCCAGCGCAATCGCACCCTCGACGCGCTGCGCCGCGGTCGCATTCGCCTGCTGGTGGCCACCGACGTCGCGGCCCGCGGCCTGGATGTGGCGGATATCAGCCACGTCATCAACTTCGATCTGCCGCGGATAGCCGAAGACTATGTCCACCGGATCGGTCGCACCGGCCGGGCCGGCGCGACCGGCATCGCCTATTCGTTCTACACCGGCAAGGAACTGGGTCAGGTTCGGGCCATCGAACGGTTCCTTGGCCGTCCGTTGCCCCCGCACACCATTCCCGGCCTGGAACCGGCACCGGTCCGGCGCGCTCCGCCGGCCGGCGTCCGCAGCGGTCCCAAACCCCCGGTTCGGAGTAAGGGTGGGGAAGCCCCCTTGAAGCGGCGCCATGCTTGACGAGATCGGACGGCGTCGGACCTTCGCCATCATCGCTCACCCCGACGCCGGTAAGACCACCCTCACCGAAAAGCTGTTGTTGTTCGGCGGCGCGATCCAGATGGCGGGAGCCGTCAAGGCGCGCGGCGAACAACGGCGGGCGCGTTCCGACTGGATGAAGGTGGAACGCGAACGCGGCATCTCGGTGACCGCGTCGGTGATGACCTTCGAGTATCTGGGCCGGACCTTCAACCTCTTGGATACGCCCGGCCACGAGGACTTCTCGGAAGACACCTATCGCACGCTGACCGCCGTGGACAGCGCGGTGATGGTGATCGACGGCGCCAAGGGCATCGAAGCCCAGACCCTCAAACTGTTCGAGGTCTGCCGGCTGCGTGACGTGCCGATCATGACGTTCATCAACAAGATGGACCGGGAGGCGCGCGACCCGTTCGAGCTGATCAGCGAGATCGAGGCCGCGCTGGCCCTGGACGTCACCCCGGCGAGTTGGCCGATCGGCATGGGCCGGGACTTCCTGGGCTGTTACGACCTGCTACGCGACCGGCTGCTGTTAATGGATCGCAGCCAGGGCGACGTGGTGGATGCCGGCATCGAGTGTCGCGGCCTGGACGATCCCCGGCTCGACACCTTGCTGCCGGCCCCGGCCCTGGCCCAATTGCGCGAAGAGGTGGAGATGGCCCGGGGCCTGATGCCGGCCTTCGATCTCGAGTCCTATCGCGCCGGCCACCTGACTCCGGTATTTTTCGGCAGCGCCATTAACAACTTCGGCGTGCGGGAACTGCTCCAGGGCCTGGCCGAACACGCGCCGCCGCCCCGGCCCCAGCCCGCCTGCGGCCGGCTGGTGGTTCCCACCGAGGAGCGGGTCAGCGGCTTCGTGTTCAAGGTCCAGGCCAACATGGACCCCAATCACCGGGACCGCATCGCCTTTGTGCGTCTCTGCTCCGGGCATTTCCGCCGCGGCGTGAAGCTGCGCCACAGCCGCTCGGGGAAAACGCTGGCGGTTAACAACGCCGTGCTGTTCATGGCCCGGGACCGCGAACTGGCCGAAGACGCCTGGCCCGGGGACATCATCGGGATTCCCAACCATGGCAGCCTGCGCATCGGCGATACGCTGGTCGAAGGCAATGAGGAGTTGCGCTACACTGGCGTGCCCAGCTTCGCCCCCGAACTGCTCCAGCGGGTACGGCTGGACGACCCCATGCGCGTCAAGCACCTGCGCAAGGCGCTGGACCATTTCGCCGAGGAAGGCGCGAGCCAGGTGTTCAAGCCCCTGAGCGGCGCCGACTGGGTGGTGGGCGTGGTCGGCGCGCTGCAATTCGAGGTCCTGGCCGCCCGGATCGAGGCCGAGTACGGCTTGGCCGCCCGGTTCGAGCCGGCCTCGGTGGACGCCGCCCGCTGGGTGGAATGCGGCGATCCGCTGGTGCTGAAACGGATGGTCGATGCCAACCGCTCGGCCTTTGCCGAAGATCATGACGGCGCGCTGGTGTTTCTGGCCCGTAACGCCTGGCACCTGAACCGCACCCAGGAAGACTTTCCGGGCGTACAGTTTCTGAAAACCCGGGAGCAGAATCGGAAGGTTGAAGCGATTTCGTTATGAATCGCGGGCGCTGCCCCCAACGGACCCGGCCAGGGCCTGGTGTTTCGTGTCAGCAAAATTGCTGGGTTAACGGTTTCCAAAGGCCGTCGGCCTTTGGTGGGGTCGTAGGGGCAAAGCCCCTACAAAATGCCTTCGGCGACCAGGGCGTTGCCCTGGACCCACCACCAAAGGCCGTCGGCCTTTGGAAACCACGACTTTTACCGTGCAATTTAGCTGACGTGGCCCACTAGTGGGACTCAAGGGAGCCAAGCCTCGTTGATATCGCCCGCCGTTCGGCCATCAACAAGACGCCCAGGCGATTTTCTCCGACGCCAAGCGGGCACTGGCCCCAGACCCGGTCGAACCAGTGGTTGCCCTCGATCAGTTCGGCCTCACCGGTTGCCAGAAGCTGTGCCTGCAAGGCCGGGTCGGCAAATTTTAACGCCAGCAGTGCCGCCATGATCTCGGTCTTGACCGACTCCCAATCCGGGCGCAACACCAGTCGTCGGCCAACCGCCTTGGCATCCGCGGGATGCGCAAGCGTGGCGATGCGGCGACGGTCTGCCATATCCAAGGTCTTGGCCGCCTGAAAGGCATGCTCGACCGTCGGAAACGCGATCCCATCCCACGTCAGCGGACTCGGGGCGAAGTTCGACAGAAAGGCGTAAGCGTGGTCAAACTCGCTAATGACCCGTGGAACGGCGGGGGCGGGAATCCCGCCCCCGGGTTCCTTGGTCATCGAGGCAGGTCCGAACTGCCCATCAGGTATTCGTCCACTGCCCGGGCCGCCTGCCGGCCTTCCCGAATCGCCCATACCACCAGAGACTGACCGCGGCGCATGTCGCCCGCCACGAACACCTTGTCCACCGAGGTCCGGTAAACCAGGGTATCGGCCGCAACATTGCCTTGCGGGCTCAGAGCGACGCCCAACTCCTCCAGCAACCCCTCGCGCACCGGGCGAATGAAGCCCATGGCGAGGAGTACCAGATCGGCGCGCAACTCAAACTCGCTACCGGCGATCTCCGACATCCCGTAGCGGCCGTCAGAGCCGGCCTGCCACGCCAGCCGAATCCCATGCAGGGTACGCACCGACCCGTGACCGTCGCCCGAGAAGCGCTTGGTGGCCACGCTCCAGTCGCGCTGGCAGCCTTCCTCCTGGGACGACGAGATTCGCAGCTTGTTCGGCCAGTTCGGCCAGGTCAACAGCCGGTCTTCCTTTTCCGGCGGCCGGGGCATGATCTCGAGCTGGGTGACCGACTGAGCACCCTGGCGGATCGACGTCCCGATGCAGTCGGAACCCGTATCACCGCCGCCGATCACCACCACATGCTTGCGCCGGGCGCTGATCTTCGACTCTCCAGACGACGCCAAACCGGCATTGCGCCGGTTTTGCTGGACCAGGAAGTCCATGGCGAAATGAATTCCCGCCAACTCCCGACCGGGCACCGGCAGATCGCGCGGTTGCTCGGCCCCCCCAGCCAACACCACGGCATCGAAGCCCGACACCAAGTCGCGACCGGGCACGGTGACGCCCACATGGCAACCGGTGCGAAACTCGACCCCCTCCGCAACCATCTGCTCGACCCGACGGTCGATCAGAGGCTTTTCCATTTTAAAGTCGGGAATGCCATAGCGCAACAAACCGCCGACCCGGTCGGCCTTCTCAAACACCGTGACCGCGTGACCGGCACGCGCCAGTTGCTGAGCCGCAGCCAAACCGGCCGGACCGGAACCGACCACCGCCACCCGTTTACCGGTGGACTGGGCCGCCGGTTCGGGGACAATCCAGCCCTCGTCCCACCCGCGATCGACGATGGCACACTCGATGGTCTTGATGCTGACCGCGTCGTCGTTGATGTTGAGGGTACACGCCGCCTCGCAGGGCGCGGGGCAAATGCGGCCGGTAAATTCCGGAAAGTTGTTGGTGGAATGCAGAGTCAGCAACGCGTCGCGCCACTGACCGCGATACACCAGATCATTCCAGTCCGGAATCAGGTTATTGACCGGACAGCCGCTGTGGCAGAACGGAATGCCGCACGCCATGCACCGCGCCCCCTGTTCGCGCACCACCGGCTCGGACAACGGCAAGACAAACTCGCGATGATCCTCAATCCGATCCGCCACCGGCAGGGAGTCACGATTGCGGCGGCGGAATTCCAGGAACCCCGTGGGCTTACCCATGAGCGGTCTCCCCACGGGCATCCGACCGGGCGACAGGGGCGACGGCAACGGCGGGCTGGGCCTGCAACTCCTTGAGGGCACGGCGATAATCGGTGGGCATGATCTTCACAAACTTCGGCAAATAGTCTTTCCAATGCGCCAGGATGGTTCTGGCGCGGGCGCTGTCGGTGTAGTGCATATGGCGTTCGATCAGCACCCGCAGCCGCGCCGCGTCGTGCCGGGTCGGGTCGGCCATCAACTGAGCCATAACGTCCCCATGACCGCCATGCCACGGCGCCGGCTGGTTCGGGATCCGCTCCAGCTCGACCATCGCCGTGTTGCATCGTCGCTCGAATTCGCCGTGCTCGTCGAGAATATAGGCGATCCCGCCGCTCATACCCGCCGCGAAGTTGCGTCCGGTGCCACCCAGCACCACCACCGCTCCACCGGTCATGTACTCGCAGCCATGATCGCCGACCCCCTCCACCACCGCCAGCGCACCGGAGTTGCGCACCGCGAACCGTTCACCGGCGACACCGCTAAAATAGCATTCGCCACTGATCGCACCGTACAGCACGGTATTGCCGATCAGGATATTCTCCAGCGGCTCCAACCGGGCGTTGGGGAAGGAGATGGCGATCCGTCCGCCGCTGAGCCCCTTCCCAACATAGTCGTTGGCGGTGCCCTTCAGCTCGATACTGACACCGCGCGCCAGAAAAGCACCGAAACTCTGACCGCCGGTACCGGTGGCCTTGATCGAAATGGTGTCGTCGGGCAGGCCGGCATGACCATACCGCCGGGCCACCTCGCCCGACAGCATGGCGCCGACGGTGCGGTTGACATTGCGCACGACGGTATCGATCCGGACCGGCTTGCCGTGTTCCAGGGCCGGTTGCGCCTCGAGGATCAGGCGCTGGTCGAGCGCCCGATCAAGGCCGTGATCCTGCCGCTCGCAGTTAAAGGTAGCCACGCCCGGCCCGGCCACCGGCCGGTACAACAGCCGGGTGTAATCCAACCCCCGCGCCTTCCAGTGGTCCAGCGCCCGGCACATGTCGATACGGTCGCTGCGGCCGATCATCTCTTCGAAGCGGCGGAAGCCCAACTCGGCCATCAACTGCCGGACCTCTTCGGCCACGAAGAAGAAGTAATTGATGACATGCTCGGGCGTGCCGGCAAAGCGCCGACGCAACTCCGGGTTTTGGGTGGCGATGCCCACCGGGCAGGTGTTGAGATGACACTTGCGCATCATGATGCAACCCGAAGCGATCAGCGGCGCGGTGGCAAAGCCGAACTCGTCAGCCCCCAGCAGCGCGCCGACCACCACGTCACGACCGGTCCGCAGGCCGCCATCGACCTGCACCGAAATGCGCCCCCTCAACCGGTTGCGCACCAGCGTCTGGTGGGTCTCGGCCAAACCGATCTCCCACGGCGACCCGGCATGCGTGATCGAACTCAACGGGCTGGCGCCGGTGCCCCCCTCGAACCCGGCGATAGTGACATGATCGGCCTTGGCCTTGGCCACCCCGGCCGCGATGGTGCCGACGCCGACTTCCGAAACCAGCTTGACGCTGATCCGAGCCCCCGGGTTGACGTTCTTGAGATCGTGGATGAGCTGGGCCAGATCCTCGATGGAGTAGATATCGTGGTGCGGCGGCGGCGAGATCAGCGTCACCCCCGGCGTGGAGTGCCGAACCCGGGCAATCGGCACCGCCACCTTGTGGCCAGGCAACTGGCCGCCTTCGCCCGGCTTGGCGCCCTGGGCCATCTTGATCTGGATGTCGTCCGCGTTGACGAGATATTCGGCGGTGACGCCGAAACGGCCGGACGCCACCTGCTTGATCGCCGACCGCGCCGAATCGCCGTTGGCCATGGGCACAAAGCGTTCCGGCTCTTCGCCGCCTTCACCGGTATTCGACTTGGCGCCGATCCGGTTCATGGCGATGGCCAGATTCGTGTGAGCTTCGCGGGAGATCGAACCGAACGACATGGCCCCGGTGGAGAACCGCTTGACGATTGAGACCGCCGATTCCACCTCGTCCAGAGGCACCGCCGGCCCTTCAGGGTTGAGCCTGAACAGGCTGCGCAGCAGCAGCATTTGCTCGCTCTGGTCGTTCACGGCCTGGGAAAACGCCTGATAGCTCTCGGGCTGGTTGGCACGAACCGCGTGCTGAAGCTTCGAGATGGTCTCGGGCGTCCAGACATGGTCTTCGCCGCGCAGCCGGTAGCCGTACTGCCCGCCCACATCCAAGGCATGACGATAGATCGGCGCGGTGCCGAAGGCCAGCCGGTGACGCCGCACCGTCTCCTCGGCGACCTCGGCCAGGCCGATGCCTTCGACGGTCGACGCGGTGCCGGTGAAGTAGCGATCGACAAAAGCGGTGGCAAGACCGATGGCGTCGAAAATCTGGGCGCCGCAATAGGACTGATACGTGGAGATGCCCATTTTCGACATCACCTTGAGCAACCCCTTGCCCACGGCCTTGATGAAGTTTTTCTTGAGTTGGGCGGCGTCCACACCCAAACGCGGCTGGCGGTCCCGCAGGGTCTCGAACGCCAGGTAGGGATTGATCGCCTCGGCGCCGAAACCGGCCAGCAGGGCAAAATGATGAACCTCGCGCGCCTCGCCGGTCTCCACCACCAGCCCGGTGGACGTGCGCAACCCCTCGCGAATCAGGTGATGGTGAACCGCCGCGGTGGCCAACAAAGCGGGAATCGCGATGCGCTCCGCCGAAACCATCCGATCGGACAACACCAGAATGTTCTGACCGCCCCGAACCGCTTCCACCGCCTGCTGGCACAGCCGCTCCAGGGCCGGCCCCATGCCCGCCGCCCCGTCCGCCGCCAAATAGGTGATGTCCAGGGTACAGGTGTCGAAGGCCTGAACATGCTCGGCGATGTTGCGGATCTTGGCCAGGTCGTCATCGGTCAGGATCGGCTGCAAGGCCTTCAGCCGCCAGTTGATTTCGGTCCGATCGACCGCCAGCAGATTCGGCCGCGGCCCGATCAGCGTCACCAGCGACATCACCAACTCCTCGCGGATCGGATCGATCGGCGGGTTGGTCACCTGGGCGAAGCATTGCTTGAAGTAGCTATACAGCAGCTTGGGCCGCCGGGACAGCACCGACAGCGGCGTGTCGGTGCCCATGGAGCCCACCGGCTCTTCACCATTGGTGGCCATAACGTCCAGGATGACCGCCACATCCTCCTGGGTGTAGCCGAACGCCTGCTGACGATCGAGCAACGAAGACGACTGAAGCCGGGTCGCCGTCACCACCATCGGTCGTGCCGGTAATTCCTCCAACAGGAACTCGGACTGCTTCAGCCAGTCGCGATAGGGCTTGGCGCTGGCCAGCCCGGCTTTCAATTCGGCGTCGTCGATGATCCGGCCTTCCTGCATATCCACCAGGAACATCTTCCCCGGCTGGAGACGCCAACGCTTGACCACCTGTTCTTCCGGGATCGGCAACACGCCGGTTTCCGAGCCCATCACCACCAGATCATCGTCGGTGACCAGATAGCGGGCCGGCCGCAGGCCGTTGCGGTCCAGGGTCGCGCCAATCTGACGGCCATCGGTGAACGCAATCGCCGCCGGACCGTCCCACGGCTCCATCAAAGCGGCGTGGTACTCGTAGAACGCGCGGCGGCTGTCATCCATCAGCGGGTTGCCGGCCCACGCTTCGGGAATCAGCATCATCATCGCGTGGGCCATCGGGTAACCGGCAGCCACCAGCAGTTCCAGGGCGTTATCGAAGCAGGCGGTGTCCGACTGGCCTTCGGGGATCAACGGCCACAATTTGGCGAGGTCGTCGGCCAGCAACCGGGACGCCATGGCATGCTTGCGCGCCGCCATCCAGTTGACGTTACCCCGCACCGTGTTGATCTCGCCATTGTGACAGATCATCCGATAGGGATGGGCCAGGCGCCATGACGGGAAGGTGTTGGTGGAAAAACGCTGATGGACCAGCGCCAATGCCGACACCACCCGCTGGTCCTGAAGGTCCAGGTAGTACTGGCCAACCTGCCGAGCCAGCAGCATGCCCTTGTAAACGACGGTGCGCGACGACAGGGAGGGGATGTAAAAGTCGCGAATCCCTTCCACCGCGTGGGCCGGCGTTGCCAACACCCGGTTGCCCGCCAGCTTGCGAATGACGAACAGTTTGCGCTCAAAGGTGTCGGAGTCCGGCGTATCCGGGCCACGACCGATGAACACCTGCCGGATGACCGGTTCCACCGCCTTGACGCTCTCGCCCAGCCCCGAACTGTCCACCGGCACGTCGCGCCAGCCCAGAACGGTCTGTCCCTCCTCGGCGATGTACTGCTCGACCCATTCCTGACACACGGCCCGGCCATGCGCAGATCGCGGCAGAAACACCATGCCGACACCAAAATGGCCCGGCGGCGGCAGTGCAACCCCGGCGGCGGCCATTTCCGCCCGTAGGAAGGCATCGGGAAGCTGTATCAGGATGCCCGCGCCATCACTGGCCAGCGGATCCGCGCCTACAGCGCCCCGGTGATCCAGATTCAACAGGATTTCCAGGCCCTGGGAGACGATCCGATGACTCTTTGTGCCCTTGATGTGGGCGACGAAACCGACCCCGCAGGCGTCATGCTCATTCCTGGGATCATAGAGACCTGAACGCACCGGCAACTCCATCCGACCGTAACTCCCCCGTGAACCACCGCCCTTGTGCAACACCTTACATGAACACCGTGTCCGTCGACGCCCCTAATCCACAGTCAGTCCCCTCGCCGCAGCCCCAGGCCCACGCTGCCTGGACACCCTGTGCCCAGACACGCCCATCGTATAGTCCGCTGTTACACTATGCCATAAGTGTTGTCGATTCCGAAGACAAACTAGGGAGCGACCCGACACTCCGAACGCAGCACCCGGCCGGCTCCGGCCATGACCTCAAGGGCCGAAGGCCGTGAGCGGCGACACACCTCCCGTCAACAGTCTACCAGCGTTGATGGGGCGGCAACCGCCAGGGCTGGGTGGCAGCCAGCCGGCGCCGGCGGCGTTCCTCGGCCACCTGGAACAGTTCGGCGAGGGCCGTCCGGACCGCCGCCGGGCTGCCCGTCGGGCCGCGGCGCGCGATTTCGGCGCGCAGGCGCGCGATTTCAGCATCCCGTTCGGTGATCGCATGGTCGGCCCAGGCGACGGTCTCGCGGGTTTTCTCCAGCTCCGAATCGAACAGCCGCTGCCGCTCGGTGGTCTCAGCCAGTGCGGCCTCAAGACCGACAATCCGCCCGCTCACCTGATCGAGGTTGCCTTGCGCGTGTTCGACCCGTTCACCCAGATGGTCCAGCAGCACCCGGAATTCGGCCGCCCGACGGTCGCGCTCGACCAAAGCCGCTTCCAGTTCACCGGTCCGGATGTCCCGGGCGGCAAGCGCGCGGTCAAGCTCCAGGACCCGACCGTCACGCTCGGCCAGGGCCGCTTCCAGTTCAACGGCCCGGCGATCGCGCGCAACAAGGTTCGCATCAAGTTCCAGAACCCGGCGGTCACGCTCGGCCAGGGCCGCTTCCCGTTCAACGGCCCGGCGATCACGGTCCGCCAGGACGGCGTCGAGTCCCAAGACCTGCCGGTCGCGGTCGGCCAGAGCCGCTTCGCGTTCGCTGGCCTGCCGATCCCGCTCGGCCACCACCGCATCAAGCTCCGAAATCCGACGGTCGCGCCCGGACACCGCCGCTTCCAGCTCACCGGCCTGCCGATCGCGCTCGGACAGAACCGAGTCAAGCTCGGCCAGCCGACGGTCGCGATCGACCACCGCCGCGTCCAGGGCCCGAACCTGCTGATCGCGATCGGATAGAACCGCCGCAAGCTCGGACAGCCGACGGTCGCGATCGACCACCGTCGCGTCCAGGGCCTGAACCTGCTGATCGCGATCGGATAGAACCGCCGTAAGTTCGGCCAGCCGATGGTCGCGATCGGCCACCGCCGCGCCCAGGGCCTGAACCTGCTGATCGCGATCGGATAGCGCCGCCGTAAGTTCGGCCAGCCGATGGTCGCGATCGGCCACCGCCGCGCCCAGGGCCTGCACCTGCTGATCGCGATCGGATAGCGCCGCCGTAAGTTCGGCCAGCCGATGGTCGCGATCGGCCACCGTCGCGTCCAGGGCCTGAACCTGCTGATCGCGATCGGATAGCGCCGCCGCAAGCTCGGACAGCCGATGGTCGCGATCGGCCACCGCCGCGCCCAGCGCCTGCACCTGCTGCTCCCGCTCGGACAATACCGCCTCAAGGCCGATGACACGACGGTCACGCTCGGCGAACGCCGCTTCCAACTCGCCGGTCCGCAGGTCCCGCTCGGATAGCACCGCCTCAAGCCCGAGGACCCGACGATACCGCTCGTCCAAGGCCGCTTCCAACTCGCCGGCCCGACGGTTGCGATCGGCCAGAAGGGTTTCAAGCGCCAGCACCCGTTCGTCGCGCGCGGTCAGCGCGGTTTCCAACTCGCCCGCCCGTTGCTCACGCTCACCCAACAGGGCCTCGACCCGACCGGTCTCGTCCCGCGCCTGGGCCAGCGCCGCCGTCAGTTGCTCGATGGCTGCCCGCAAATCCAGATAGGCCTCGACATCGGGCATGTCAGGCGCGGCCTCTTCGGCTGCGGGCGCCGATTCGACGGTCCGCTCGGCCAGGGCCGCCTCCAACGCCACGGTCCGACGATCGCGCTCGACCAGCGCGGCCTCCAACTCGGCGGTCCGGCGATCCCGGGCGGCCAGCGCATGTTCCAGGGCGGCGGTGCGGCGGTCCGAATCCGCCAACGCCACCTCGGCTTCGCGAAGCTGAGCCACCGCCTCGACCGGCGCCACCGCCGCCACGGCTTCGGCCTGATCGACCTCGTCGCGAGCCTGGGCCAGCGCCGCCGTCAATTGTTCGATGGTCGCCCGCAAATCCAGGTAGGCGTCGACATCGGGTACGGCGGGCGCGACACGCTCCACCGCGGGCGCGTTCCGATCGTCGCGACCGCGGGCCGCTTTGGCCGCCTTCTTGCCCCGGCGACCAGAGCGTTTGCCCTGATACTCCGCGTCTGCCACGCCGTCGGCATTGTCTTCGGCGTCATTCACTACTGGTTGTTTCGCCATGGTGCCCGTCCTACCCGGCCAGGGGAGTCACCCGACTATAGCGGACTGTCGGCGACAAACAACCCTGCCATGGCCCCCGGCAGCGACGGGCGCCCCCCGGCGGCGGAAACGGCACCGGGGGGGACCGAGCGGTTAGCGCATATGCTCGGCGTACTGGGTTTCCATCTCATGGAGCTTGTCGAGCACCGCCACCTCATCGGCAACGAAGTCGCGCATCGACACCACACCAAGCACCCGGCCGTCCACCGCCACCGGCAGGTGCCGTACCCCCTTGGCGTCCATCAGTTGCAGCGCCTCGCCAACGGTCTGGCTTGGGGTGATGGTGGCCGGATTGGCCGTCATCACCTTGCCGAGTGGTGTGGCATCAGGATCGAGTCCGGGGACCACCACCCGGTCGAGCAAATCGCGCTCGGTAAAAATGCCGTCGAGGCGATCTTCACCCTCGGTGACGAGCACGGCGGCAACATGCCGGAGCGACATTTCCCGGGCCGCCTCACGGACGGTCACGGTCGGCTCCAGATGCAGCAGGCGTTGATTTCTGAGAACGTCTTGGATTCGGCGATGCGGCATGACTGCTCTCCCTCGCTCCTTGCCAATCAGGTTTCCTGGCCGTTCCGTGGCGTGGACCGGGCAATGGCCCTCAGAAACCAACATCGAGCCCCTTTGCCGGGCCGCCAAGCGTGCTTGTCGACCGACCCGGCCCCGCCGCGCACCAAGCCATCAGCGGGGCCGGGCGACGGACCACGCTATCACAGGGTAAATGGGGATGGGCGACCGAAACCCACCGTGACAGTTTGCCGCCCCCCCTCGCTCCTCCCCGACGCCACCCGGTGCCGGTGCTGGCGCCGCAACACACGAAGGTAGTCGAAAAAAAGCCGTCCAACCCCGGTCGTCACAAAACTGTCACCACGCCGTCGTATAACCATCGCGGTGCAGATGTAACGTCCAGCCCAACTCCAGGACCGGACGTGCCGGTTCGAGGATTGCGCGAGCCAAATCGGGCTTGCGGTCTCGAGCAAACCACCGAAAGGATTCACCTGTGTTTACCAAGCAATTCGTCCTGGCGACCGCAGCGGTCGTGGCGGGCGTCACGTTGGCTGCCGGCCCGGCGGGCGCCGAATCGCGTGACCAGATTCGGATCGTCGGATCCTCGACGGTGTTTCCGTTCTCGACCGTGGTCGCGGAGAATTTCGGCAAGCTTGGCAAGTTCAAGACCCCGGTGGTCGAATCGGTCGGCACCGGCGGCGGCTTCAAGGCTTTCTGCGTCGGCGTCGGCCCGCAATATCCGGATATCTCCAACGCCTCGCGGCCGATCAAGGACTCCGAACGCGAAACCTGCACCCACAACGGCGTGACCGACATTACCGAATTCACCATCGGTTACGACGGCATCACCGTCTCGGTCAACGCCAAGACCAAGCCTTTCGCGCTGACCACCAAACAGCTCTGGCTGGCCCTGGCCGCCCAAGTACCGGTGGACGGCAAGCTGGTCGCGAACCCGTACACCAAGTGGAGCGATGTGGACAAATCGCTGCCCGGCACCGATATCGAAGTCTACGGGCCGGCCAAAGTGCATGGCACCCGCGATGCCTTCAACGAGCTGGCCATGGACGACGGCTGCAAGGGCTTCCCGGAGATCACCGCGTTGCAAGGCGACGCGAAGGCCAAGGCCTGTCAGACCATGCGCGAAGACGGTGCCTGGATCGACGTCTCGGAAGACTATGCCCTGGTGGTCGGTAAGTTGTCATCCAGCCCGGATGCGGTCGGCGTGTTCGGCTTCTCGTTCGTCGATCAGAACAAGGACAAGGTGCATCCGCTCACCATCAACGGTGTCGCGGCCAGCTTCGAAAACATCGCGAGCAAGAAATATCCGCTGGCACGGCCGCTGTTCTTCTATGTCAAGAACGCGCACGTCAAAACCATTCCCGGTATCGCGGAATACGTCAACGAATTCGTCAGCGCCAAGGCCGCCGGTGCCGAAGGCTATCTGGTGGACAAGGGCCTGATTCCTCTGCCGCCGGCAGAGCTGAAAAAGCAACAGGCGGCGGCAGCGGCTTTGTTGAAGTAACATCTGACGGACCGGAGGGCATTCGCCTTCCGGTCTTTTTCATTAAAGAATGTGGCCAACTCATGCAGACCACTCTCCTCCTGACGGTTATCGCGGTGTTGTCGGTGGTCGGCTATCTGGTCGGCCGTAACCGGGCCGTAGCCATCGCTGGCGGGCGATTGTCCACCTTGCACTCCGTCCCTCCCTACCACGGCTTCTATGTCGCCCTGTGGGCCGGGGTGCCCGCGCTGATCCTGCTGGCCGGTTGGGTAAGCTGTGAAGGGCCGATCATCATGTCTCTGGTGCTCGGACAATTGCCCGCTGCCCTGATCCCCCAGGACGCTCAGGCGCTGACACTGCTCCAGACCGACATTCTGAACCTTGCGGCGGGTGTCAGCACCGGCCGGGAACCGGATCCGGCGGTCGCCGATGCCGCCCGGCTGTACAACAGCTTTCACACCCTTGCCGAAAGCTGCCTGCTGGCGTTGGGGGCAGCCCTGGCGGTGACCGGACTGATCCTGGCCAAACGGCAGATTCGCACCGAGCTGCGGGCGCGGAACCGGGTCGAAGCAACTTTGAACGTGCTGTTGATCCTGTGCTCTCTGGTGGCCATCCTGACCACGGTGGGCATCGTGCTGTCCCTGTTGTTCGAGGCCATCCAGTTCTTCACCAAGGTGCCGCTCACCGACTTCCTGTTCGGCCTCCACTGGAACCCGCAAACGGCGTTTTCCGGGGATGTCAGCGGCTCGTTCGGTGCGGTGCCGCTCTTTACCGGCACCCTGCTGATCACCCTGATCGCCATGGTGGTGGCGGTGCCGGTCGGTTTGATGGCCGCGGTCTACATGTCGGAATATGCCGCCCCGACGGTGCGGGCCGTGGTTAAGCCGGTGCTGGAGATTCTGGCGGGCATTCCCACCGTGGTCTACGGCTTCTTCGCAGCATTGACCATGGCACCCGCGATCCGGGACCTGGGGAATGCCCTGGGCCTTGATGTCAGTTCCCAGTCGGCCCTGGCCGCCGGTGTGGTCATGGGCATCATGATCATCCCGTTCGTCAGTTCGCTGTCCGACGACGTGATCAACGCCGTTCCCCAAGCCCTGCGCGACGGCTCTTACGGTCTGGGGGCCACCCGGTCGGAAACCATCCGGGAAATCGTGTTGCCGGCGGCGTTGCCCGGCATCGTCGGCGCGGTGATGCTGGCGGTCAGCCGGGCCATCGGCGAAACCATGATCGTCGCCATGGCTGCGGGTCTTGCCGCCAATCTGACCGCCAATCCCTTCGCCGCCGTGACCACGGTCACGGTTCAGATTGCCTCCACCATCAGAGGCGACCAGGAGTTCAACAGCCCGAAGACCCTGTCGGTGTTCGGACTGGGGCTCGTTCTGTTCGTCGTGACGCTGATACTCAATGTCATCGCCCTGCGGGTGGTGCATAAATACCGAGAGAAATATGACTGATCTCGCCCACGACACCGTCATGAGGCGCTCGGCTTACCAGTCCGAGGCCTTCGAGGCCCGATTGCGGCAACGTTACCGGGCAGAACGCCGCTTCCAGGTCGCCGGCATCGCCTCCATCGCCTTTGCTGCGGTGATGTTGGTGGTCCTTCTGACCACCATTGTGATGAATGGCTATACCGCGTTCTGGCAAAGCCGATTCGACGTCGAGGTCCTGTTCGATCCCGAAGCCATCACGCCGTCGGGCAGTCGGGACCCGGCGGTGCTGGCGGTGGGGGATTACGCCGCGCTGGTGCGCCAGGCGCTTCAGGCCGAACTGCCCGACGCGACCGGACGCGATGGCCGTCGGGCCTTGATGGAAATGGTCAGCACCGCAGCCGCCTACGACCTGCGCAACATGGTGCTGGCGCATCCCGAGATCATCGGGACGCGGCAGAAGGTCAGCCTGCTGGCTTCGGACACCGCGGACCAGTTCATCAAAGGGCATATTCCGCGCAATATCACCGAAGACAAACGCAAGGTCTCGGACCGTCAGATGGCCTGGATCGACCTCCTGGCCGCCCATGGCGTGCTGACCACCCACTTCAGCCTGGACGTGCTGACCCAGTCCAACAGCCGGCAGCCGGAACAGGCCGGGATGTGGGGTGCGGTGATCGGCTCGATCATGACCATGCTGGTGACGTTGGGCCTGTCGGTCCCGATCGGGGTGGCCGCCGCGGTCTATCTGGAGGAATTCGCGCCCCGCAACCGCTGGACCGACCTCATCGAGGTCAACATCAACAATCTGGCGGCGGTTCCGTCCATCGTGTTCGGCCTGCTCGGTCTCTCGATGTTCCTGAACTTCTTCGGCATGCCACGATCTTCGGCGCTGGTCGGCGGTGTGGTGCTGGCGTTGATGACCCTGCCGACCATCATCATCGCGTCACGGGCGGCGCTCAAGGCGGTGCCGCCTTCGATCCGCGAGGCGGCATTGGGAATCGGCGCCTCTCCGCTTCAGGTGGTGATTCACCATGTGCTGCCGCTGGCGGCACCGGGTGTGCTCACCGGCACCATCCTCGGCCTGGCCCGGGCGCTGGGTGAAACGGCCCCCCTGCTGCTGATCGGTATGGTGGCGTTCGTCGTGGATGTGCCCGGGTCGCTATCCGATCCGGCGACGGTGTTGCCGGTACAGATCTTCATGTGGTCCGACGGCTCCGAGCGCGGCTGGATCGAGCGAACCTCCGCGGCGATCATGCTGTTGCTGGGGTTCCTGATTATCATGAATGCGATTGCAGTCTATCTGCGCAAGAGATTCGAGAGGCGGTGGTAGAACCATGAGTATGGACAACATCACTTTGACCACGGCCATCCGGCAGAGTCCGGCCGTCCGTGGCATGCCCAATATTTCCAATAAAATCACCGCTCGGGACGTCAATGTTTATTATGCGACCAAACGGGCACTCAAGGAGATCAATCTCGACATCGAGGAGCACCGTGTCACCGCCTTGATCGGTCCCAGCGGTTGCGGCAAATCGACCTTTCTGCGCTGCCTGAATCGGATGAACGACACCATCGATATTTGCCGGGTCGAAGGACAGATCGCGCTTGATGGCCAGGATATTTACGCCCGAGTCATCGACACGGTCCAACTGCGGGCTCGGGTCGGCATGGTGTTCCAAAAGCCGAACCCCTTCCCGAAATCCATCTACGACAACATCGCCTATGGTCCGCGCATCCACGGTCTGGCCCAACGCGGCCCGGAGATGGACGAGGTCGTTCGTTCGTCCCTGGAGCGTGCCGGCCTGTGGGGCGAGGTCAAGGACCGGCTGAAAGAGCCCGGCACCGGCCTGTCCGGCGGGCAGCAGCAGCGCCTGTGCATCGCCCGCGCCATTGCGGTCAGTCCCGAGGTGATCCTGATGGACGAACCGTGTTCGGCTCTGGACCCCATTGCCACCGCCCACATCGAAGAGTTGATCGACGAATTGCGCACCAGTTACACCATCGTCATCGTCACCCACAATATGCAGCAGGCGGCGCGGGTCTCCCAAAAGACCGCTTTTTTCCACCTTGGCGAGATGGTTGAGTGTAACGACACCGAGGAAATTTTTACCAATCCCCGGGACGAACGGACCCAAGGCTACATCACCGGCCGCTACGGCTGATCGGAAGGCAGATTTTCATGAACCGGGAACATATCGTTCGGTCTTTTTCCGAGGAATTGCGGCGCCTCAACACCTTGATCACCCAGATGGGGGGGGTCGCCGAGGCTCAGGTCGAAACCGCGGTCCGGGCGGTAGCCCGGCGCGATGCCAGCCTGGCCGCCAGCGTGGTAAAGTCGGATCTCCGGCTCGACCAATACGAAGCGGAGATTGATGCCGAAGCCATTCGGATGCTGGCGTTACGCCAGCCCATGGCCGGCGATCTGCGGGAAATCGTGTCTGCCCTCAAGATCAGTGCCGATCTGGAGCGCATCGGCGACTACGCCGCCAATATCGCCAAGCGCGCCATGGTGCTGGCCCAACTCCCACCGGTCCGGCCGGCCGCGGGCATCCCCCGCATGGGTCGGATGGTCCAGGAAATCATGAACGAGGTGCTGGATGCCTTCATCGACCGCGATGTGGCCAAGGCGATTGCGGTCTGGCGGCGCGATGAGGAACTGGACGACCTTTATACCAGCCTGTTCCGGGAAGTCCTGACCTACATGATGGAGGACCCCCGCAACATCACGCCCTGTACCCATCTGCTGTTCATTGCCAAAAACCTGGAGCGGATCGGCGATCACGCAACGAACATCGCCGAGACGATTCACTTTTTGGTGGTTGGCCATTCTTTGAAGGCAATCCGACCCAAAGGCGACACCTCGAGCTTTGCCGTCGTCACACCCGAAGACAACACCGAGACCGGGTCGCCACCCGCCGACGAACCCGTGTAACCCAGGAGTTGCCATGAGTTCGGCGTTGAAGCCGCTGATACTGGTCGTCGAGGACGAACCCGGTCTCGTTGAGATGCTCGCCTACAACCTGGAGCGGGAGGGCTTCCGGGCCGCCACCGCCGGCAACGGCGAGGAGGCGTTGCTGATGGCCGCCGAGCAGACGCCGCACCTGATCCTGCTCGACTGGATGCTCCCCCTGATGTCGGGGCTGGAGGTTTGCCGGCAATTACGCCGGGCGCCCAAATCCCGCGACGTCCCGATCATCATGCTGACCGCCCGGGGCGAAGAAGCCGACCGGGTCCGCGGCCTCAACTCGGGCGCCGACGACTACATCGTCAAGCCGTTCTCCCCGGCCGAACTGATCGCCCGGGTACGCGCGGTCCTGCGCCGGACCAGCCCGTCCCTCGCCGAAGAGGTTCTGCGCTTTGGCGATATCGTCATGGACCTGGCGGGCCACCGGGTTCGCCGGAATGGTCGCGACATCCACCTTGGCCCCACGGAATTCCGGCTATTGCGCCATTTCATGCAGCATCCTGGCCGGGTGTTCTCCCGCGAACAGTTGCTGGATCTGGTTTGGGGCCATGATGTCTATGTCGAGTTGCGCACCGTCGATGTCCACATTCGCCGCCTGCGCAAGGCCCTCAACGACGAAAATGACGAAGACGTCATCCGCACCGTCCGTTCCGCCGGATACGCCATGGACCTGAAGGCGACCTAGTGGGCCACGTCAGCTAAATTGCACGGTAAAAGTCATGGTTTCCAAAGGCCGTCGGCCTTTGGTGGTGGGTCCAGGGCGTTGCCCTGGTCGCCGAAAAGCTTCGCCTCCCCGACGCTCATAAAGACACGGGCCCAAAGGGCCGACCGGTCCCTTGCGGCTGTGGCCGAAGCCCATAACATCCCCCACGAAATCACTGGCTATCGCGGGCCGGTTTCCGGTGACGATTTTCAGACGAACACCAGCGAGCCGGCACCCACCCTGCCGAGAAAACCGACAATACCGCCAAGGCTGGCCGGAACATCGGTGCGCAGGCCGACGGTGGTCGGCCAGTTAAGGGCGCGCAAACCCATCTCGCAGACGGTGACCGTGACGCCGAGCGCCGCGCAAGACGTCAGCAGGTCCTCGAGGGTCGCGACGCCCCGTTCCGCCAGATATCGATCCCGATCTTTCGGGGAACGCCCGTCGTCAGCGGCGTCCAAACCATGCCAGCCGCAACCGCCCGGCCCGGTTTCACCCAAAAGAGCGGGCAACGCCCGCCCCGCCATCAGCACCGACACCGGCCGACCGCACGCCGCCGCCGCCGCCGCCATCGCCAGGGCATAGTGAACCCGGTCGTAACCGCCCGAAAAGATCACCAGCCCGAACCCATCGCGCCCGCCCCCCGACGCTTCGCCAGTCGGCGCTTCACCCATCGACAGCGCGGCGGGGCCGGAAGGGTCGGACATCAGATCGGCCCGACAAAATCTCTTTTGCCCAACTCCAAACCGCTCACCCGCAGGATGGCGTAGGTCGTGGTGAGGTGGAAATAGAAATTCGGCAAAACAAAGTCGGTTAAATAATCGATGCCCTTAAAATGGAACTCCATGCCATGCCCCTTGATGGTGATCGGCCGTTCCTCACTGCCGTCAATCAGTTCGGGCTTCAGGCTGGCAAGAAATTCCTGGGTCCTTGCCAGTCGGCTCTGAAGTTCTGCGAACGTCGCTTCGGTATCGGGAAAACTGGGAACCTCCAGACCAGCCAGCCGGGCCCCCGCTCCCTTGGCGAAATCGGCGGCGATTTGGACCTGACGAACCAAGGGCAACATATCCGGAAAGAGTCTGGTCGCCAGGAGAACGGCGGGATCGACCTTCCGGGCCTCGGCATAGGCCGCCGCTTTGTTCAGGATGCCGGACAAATTGGTCAGCATTCTTTGAAAGACAGGAACTGAGGCTTGATACATCGTGATCGACATGATCCGTCTCCTTCACGGGGCGCCATCCGGGCGTTCCAGATTTTCCCGCCGCCCGATACACTACCACACCCACCTTGAAAGGCGACCGCTTTCCGAATCCTTCACAGGGCAGTGTGCCGGGCCGCGCCCGTGGTCCGGATCAGGATATCCGCCACCACCGCGCGCAAGGTTGCGGCCGTGAACGGCTTGGTGATGTAGTCGTCCATCCCCACCGCACGAACAGCTTCCCGGCCGCCGCCGCCTTCGCAACGGCTGCTGTTCCGTCGGTCGCCTGGTCGGTGTGGAAACCGGCATCGTCCAGGATCGTCGAAATCACATGCCGGCTGACCGGGTCGTCGTCGAGGACGGGATCGCGCGGCAGGGAACCGTGAACCAGAAGGTGCTGCCCAACCCCGGCGTGCTGGAGACGCCGATTTCGCCCTCCATCAGGTCGCACAATTCCTTACAAATGGCCAGACCAAGGCCAACGCCCCCATATTTGCGGGACAGGCGGTCGTCCACCTGCATGAAACGGGTGAACAGGTGGGGGATGGCTTCGGGCAGAATACCGATTCCCGTGTCCGTCACCGTCATCCGCAACCGGCCCAGGCCCACGGGGTCGATGGGCGTAAACGATGCCGTAATCACCACCTCGCCGTCGTCGGTAAATTTGACGGCGTTGGCGATCAGGTTGAAGAGAATCTGACGGATGCGGGCCCCGTCCATGGAAACACTGGTCGGCACTGTCGGTTCCACCGCAACATCCAGTGCAATCCTCTTCTTGCCGATTTCCGGACGCATGGCCCGAACCACATCGCGAATAATCCGGACCGGTTCGCAAACCACCGGTTCGATGCGCAAACGCCCGGCCTCCAGTCGGGTGACATCCAGGATGTCGTTCAGAATATTCAGCAGTCCCAGCCCGGATTCATAGGCGATTTGGGCGTAGTCCTGCTGATCGTCGTCCAGTCCGGTGGTCAGCAACAGGTCCAGCATGCCGATCACGCCGGTCAGCGGCGTCCGAATCTCGTGGCTGATCATGGCCAAAAACGCCGACTTGGCGTGAGAGGCCAATTCCGCCTGCTCCTTGGCCTCGCGCAGGGTGTTTTCGGCCGCCTTGCGATCGGTAATGTCCGAGAGCGCGCCCCGATAGCCTCGCCACACGCCCCTCTGGTCGAACACCGGCACGCCGCTGATCAGAATGACCCGCGTCTCCCCCGCCACACCGCTGGTGCGGAATTCCAGATCGCGAAACGACCAGCGGTTCGACACGGCATGGTGAAGCTTGTCGTAATTGGCCTTGCCCACCGGGTCGCCGACGATCAACGGACCCGGCACCGATCCGAACACCGAGAACACATCCAACCCGGACATCGGCCCGGAGTCATAGCGAAAGCAAAACTCTTCATCGAATTCCCAAAAGCCATCCGTGGCCAGCTCGACAATGTCCTGAAGCCGGCCTTCCCGTTCACGGGCCCGCTCCTCGGCCATTTCCGCCATGACACGAGCATGACGCGCCTCCTCCAGCGCAGCTTCCAATTCTAGGTTGCGCCGGCGTAGCTGCTCCGGGGTGACGCTGGCATGGTCTGAAGTCATTGCCTGCACGGAACGTGGGAGACGGAAAAAGAAAAAAAAGGCTTATTCCAGCCGCTTCACCGCGACCGGGCGCCATAGTCTACGCCTGTTCATCATTGGGCCAAAAACCCGGACCTGTCAACGTCGTTTCAATCTCGTTGAGTTGACATCGAAGTGATCCCTTGACTTTCAGTCGGAGTCCATCACTGCCTTGAGCGGGCGCGGACCTATCATCCGAATACATTTCTTGAGCGTACCACCCACGCCCGGAATGTTTCTGATCGCGAACAGGTCGAGATTCATGGCACGCTCCGCTGAAAGACCACGGGCATACTACCGTGTTTAAACCAGAGACGCCATATAGGAGCCGATAACCGTGTGTGTTGTTTTTCGGGCGCGCAGGCTCGCCCAAACGAAACGAACATGGTAGCATTCCCGCGACGTTGAGTGAGAGGCCGAAAAATGAGTCACCCCCATAAACGCTACGCCGATGCGGACGCGACGACCGAGAGCCTCCTGCTGATTACCAAAAAGATTGACCAGCAGGGCATTGCTATTGCCGAGCTTCAAGGAGACGTAAAGGAGCTTCGAGGTGACGTAAAGGAGCTTCAAGGAGACGTAAAGGAGCTTCAAGGAGACGTAAGGGAGCTTCGAGGACACGTAAAGGAGCTTCGAGGAGACGTAAAGGAACTGAAGGGCGATGTCGCCGCCCTGAAAACCGGACAATCCGTTCTGATGGACAATCAGCTTGAGACCAATCGCGCCCTGACGGCGATTATGGCGCATCTCGGAATCGCCAAACCGGGCGCATAGGGATTCTTGGAACGCGAAGGCTGTTCCGATGACCGCACACCGAGACCGCGTTACCGCATTGGCCCACACCACACTCGATCTTGGGCAGCAGGTCGATACGGTGCTGCGGGTCCAAGCCGAGCATGGGGCCGCCATTGGCCGCATCGAGGAAATGCTGGTGAAGAGTCTCGATGGTCAGGCCGTCTTGCATCAGAACGACATGGAACTAAAACGTCGCCTGGACGAACGCAGGTAGGTGCAAACGTTTGCTTATTTCGGGCGCGCATACCATTTTACCGAGATAGCGACTATGGAATGGCTCGGTCTACTAATTCTGGCGTTCTTTGCTGCTATAGCATTCTCTCGCTCGCAGAAAGACGTTAAGCGCATTGCTGATGCCGTCGCGCCCACCGATAGCCGGGTTTGTCCATTTTGTGCAGAAACGATCAAGACGGCGGCCATCGTTTGCCGATACTGTGGCAAAGACTTACCGCCGTCTGTCGCTACGGAACAGCCGAGTGGGGGCAATGGCCCAAAAGCGTGTGTCTTCTGTGCTAAAGACATACCTATAACGGCATGTACCTACCCAAACTGCCAGAACTGGTTAGGGGCGCCCCGTCGCACCACGCCCGTCGCATCAAAGCCCGCATCTTAGGGGCTTGTGCCCTTTGTCCAAGACGGCGTGCCGGTTGGCGGGGAGCTTGAGCCCTTCACAAATTTCTTCAGCGCATCCACGTTCTTCTTCAAGCCGATCATACAATCTGCGAAACGTCGCCCTGTTCACGGGCCTTGATCTTGTCGTGAGCGACCAACAACTGGGCAAGTTTTCGACGGGCGACCTGGGACGAGATGCTCCGGCCGACGAACATGCGCTCCATCTGGCGCACCACCGTCACGATGTCAAAGGACGGGAGATCGGCGGAAAGGCTCATGATGGTCGAAACATGGTCCTTTTCTGACGCCATCGCTTCAAGAATGTCCATTCCATCCTTTGCCGTCAACTCTGGCATGGCGTAGGAGCCCTTCAGAGCGCCGCGCAACTGGTCGATGTTGACGTCATGGGACGGGATCAGGCTGCTTTTCATAAAATATTGGCTATCAATCATCCAGCGCAGGATGGCCGCCGGGATGGTTCCGCAAATCTTACACGCATCACCCAGGCCGTCGGCGTTCTGTTGGGCAAAGTGACCCGGCAAGCGTTCGGCACTCAACCGCTCCACCCGCGACCCGTTCGGGAGCCCGATCAGCGACAGACAGACCGGGCACCGTTCGACATGTCGATGCAGATCTTTAAAGGGCAGGAGTTTTCCTTCCCCACAGGCGCCGCACTGTTCACGGTTAAAATCGGCAACGGTGCTCCAGGGGTGGGCGGCGGCGGGGCAGTTGAACAGATTGCGGCAGAATCCGGCGGAGTCCGCGACCCCGGATACCGCAATCGAGAAGCCGCCGGGTAAAAGGACCGCCCGATTGGTGCATCGCGGACAGAACTCGGCGCTCGCGGCCTCGACCATGCTGACCAGCTTCTGGCCGCGGTGAGAACAGAAATGGCACTGCTTCAAATTGCGCAGGCACCGGGGACAGGATAGCGGTTGCCCGGCGTCGAGCCGTTCAACCGCCTCGGTGTGGAGCGGATAGCCACAGTGAAAGCATGAAAATGACGTCGCATGTGTACGATTGTCAGAGATAAACTCGTGATTCTCCCGGAATAAATTATAGCGGCGCACCCGCTCATTCTCGACAACCACCAGACTTGGAAATATAAAATGCTCTTTATGAACGCTGTTTTTGCAATAACTGGCCTCCAGATCGTGGCGCCCGATCAATCGCTCGAACTGCGGCCGGGCCATGGGCGGCACCCCGTTGGTGAAGCTGTCGCGGAGCGTATGCGGAATCCGGACCCGCTCCTCAGCTGGAAGCTGGAGAGTCTGACACCCAGGGCATTCGATCTCGGCGGTGGGATAAACGATCTGGATTTGATCGAACGACCGGCTCCCTTTCTGGTACTCGTCCCGGCACTGGGGACATTCATGGACCGCGGTCGATGACCAGCGGTGATGATGGGCAACGTCGGGACAACGCCACCAATAGGTCCGCAATTCCCCCCGGCACTCCGGACATTTCAAGGGCTCGGGCCAAATTCCCAACTTGAACGTGCGAATCTTTTCGGTCAGATCGTCGGCCATACAATCAGCGTTGCCGCAGCGGTTGCGGACCGGTTGACTGCAACCGGGGCACAGCAGGACCTGGCGGTCGACATTGGCGATGTTCCGGGTACAGCCGGAATTGCCGCAGAACACCGTGCCGACCGCCGCATCGTCGGGGATCAGATTGTCATAGCCGGCGGCTTCCGGCGTGAAGTGGAATAATTTGCGCAGGCGTTCGTCGTAGCTCATGTAACTGCGCTGATAGCGCGCCACCTCCAGAATTTCCGAGCCCGCCCGATACAGCTCTTCATAATAAATAAAGGGCAATGGCGTGGTCGCTCGGGTAAATTCCGGTTGAATGGTCAACACCGACTGGGCAGCCAGGGAGAAACGCTCCTTCAGCCGGGCGATGGTCCGGTTGGCGCCTTCGGGATTGATGGCGTTCTCCATCGCCGGCAACCCGATCAGCAGTCGTGCCCGTTGAATGGTCGGGCGCACCGACCCGGACCCGAACACCGTGCTCCGGCATTTCTCGATCAGCTTCCTCAGTTGCGTCTCGCCACCAAGGCTCTCCAGCACGAATTCCGGCTGCTCACTCCAGAAGGCGGCAAAACCAAAGGCCAGGATTTCGGCGAGCTTCATCCGGAGGCCGAGCGCCTTTTCGTCGCGCACGATGTCCCGGGAGTCGTCGGAACTCAGCCAGTCGCGCTCCAGCATCTCGGCCACCAACCGGACCAGAGGCTTGCGCGCGGCGGTCTTGGGCGTCCGCGCCTGTTCGGACACGGCGTCCGACAGGGCCTCCAGCGTATCCCGCCAGCGCCCGATTTTTTCTCCGTCCGCTTTTAGCCGATTGAGTAACTCATCGTCCACCTTGTGTTGATTCGCAACAATTTCTACGGTTCTCAGTATCCCTTCGGCGGTTCTGACCAGCGGGTCATCTTCCCGAACGGCGCGCAACCGGCCCAACACGGTCCCGAACGGCCCGATCAGAGTCTCGAAGTCCTCGGCGGCGGCATCGAATGTGTCGTAAACCGAACCGACCCGGCTGTGGCCGAAGGCGATAATGGCACGGCTGCGACGGAGGCGAATATCCTGAACCTGGCGATGGGCGTTCAGTACACTTTCAAGGTCGCCCGCCATCTTCTGGCTGAATTTCGCGACATGAACATCGATGATTTCCGACAACCGGTTGGCGTCGATCTTGGGCTTGCCGTGGGTTTCCAGAATCGGGCGCAGGCGTTTGGCCAGGGTCACCATGATCCGGTCGAGCGGGCCGCAGCCGTAAATATCGTGGAACCGTTGCAACTCAGCATCGCGCGAGCCCTCGGCCCAGAGGCCCAGTGCGCTGCGCATCTGGACCAGCGAGGCCGGCGCGGCGATGGCTATCGGCCGGGGCACGGGTTTGGCCCGGGCGGCCTTCGCGTCCAGGGTCCGGACCGCCCGTTTCAGCCAGTCCTGGGCGGCGGACTCCAGTTCGATCAGGGACGTTTGCAGGTATCCGGCCAGGGCCCGGAGACGTCCCCCGAGCCGCGTCCAGTCCTCCTGGAGATTCGCCTCCAACAGGTCGGCATCGGTCAGGTCGGAACTGCTCACCGGTTTGCCGTTGGTCCAGTCGGGCGCGCGGATCGCCTTGGCCCAACCCTCGCGAAGGCGCGGATCGATATGATCGGCGTAGAGCGTGCGCACCCGGGCGCTCCGCTCGGCGGCCTTCAGGCCCCGCTGGGCCAGTTGCGGCGCTTCCCTTTCCAGGGTGTTCAGATGCGCCAGCATCCCGGTGACGAGATGGGAGGACTCGGGCGGGTGCTCCTGGTGCCAGCGGCACCACAGGGTGACAACGTCCTCTGCCGGCGGTTTGCCGCCGTCGACTCCACCGAGACAATCGGGCGACGGCCCGTCCATCGCCGGACTGTCCGGCCGGCATCCGCGCAGGAAATCCACCATCTGCCCGAGGGACAACTGGGGCCGCTTTTCGTAGACGCTTTCCTGCATGCCGCGGACCAAGGCGGTCAACAGGGTCCGCGCCATGGGCTGGGTGCCGGCAAAGCCCAGGGGGACAAAGGCCGACGTGGAGAATGCGAAGCCCCGCTCGTGCTGGGAGGCGCGGGTGCCGACGTCACTGCGGTTGTTCTCCAGCCCCTCCATCTGGGTATCGCGGCGCAATTGGGCGGTGACATTCTCGGCCAGGCGCAGGCAACTGAGTTGCACCTTGGAGTCATCGATATTGCCGGCGGCGGCGCTGTCGCCGGTGGTCGCGAACGACTGGTAAATGTAGGCCAGGTCCAACGTGCTGGCCGAGCCCCGTTCTCCTTTATATGAAAGGCCCCGTTCGCCCACCGGATAGATCACCGGCAACTGTTCGTTGGGACCCAGGCGCCAATTCTTGTAGATGGAGATTTCTTTCAACGCCGCATAGGTATTGGGCTCGACCCGTCCGGCGGTATCGACGCCCCGAAAGGCCTCGGCCAGCAGAAAATTGCCGGTGATGAAACAGGACGGATCGATGATCCGCAACAGAAACGCCACGTCCCAAAACATGCCGCTGCCGGTGCCGCCCGCCAGCGAGCAGATGATGTGAGCCCGGACCCGGTTGCCGGCCCGGCCACCATCCCGGACGCTTTTGTAGGCCTTTTCCACCGCCGAATAGATGGCGTGGACCTGGGTGAACAGGGCAATCCGTCCCAGCATCCGCCACTGGCCGGCGCCCCCTTCGCGCGCCTGGCCCAGGGTCATCTCTTCCAGCACGTCACGCGGCAGCGCCATGAAGGCGCGGGGAACCGCCGGAGTCAGGGCGTCACCCGCCTGCGCCTCCAGCGTCTCGCCTTCGCTGGCGGCGACCCACAACCGGCGGCGCGAGGCCTGGCGGGCCACGTCGAAGGCCCGGACGATGTCCTCGGTCTTGACCTGGATCAAGGCATCCAATTGCGGCAACCGGCGGTGCGCGGCGTCCCCTTCCACCCGCCAGCCCCGGGGCCTGGGTTGGACATAATCGTCAATGTCCTTGACCTCGTTGGACTTGAAATCGGTGTCGATGGCCACCAGGCGCAGGTCGCCCCGCTCCAGCATGGCGCTCAGACCGGGGTCGTCGCCCTTTTCGGCCAGCCACCGGACATAACGCAACGCCCGCACACCGGTGCCGCCCAGTCCGATCAGAATGGCGGGATACCGCGTGACTTCACTTGGCGCGCTCATGACGGGGCTCCAATCGTGCATTGGATCGGCCCGGGAGCCTGTCCGGCTTCCGGCTTGCTGAAATCAACAAAGCAGTCGCCATCGCGATGGCTGTAAGGGGTAACCAAATCGTTGAAGTGATACAGCACCCCACCCGCCACACCAGCCATGACCACCACCAATCCCAATCCAATCCAGTAACTTCGGCGGATCAGCCAAGGCATTTCGAGCGGCTTGGTGCCGCCGAAACTAACGTGTGTGACTAAAATGTACCTTGGCATCATAACGACCGCAATACCAAGTGTAACAAATATGGTTAGGGCGAATATATCTATTATCCAGCTATCAAGAGTTAGAACGTTAAAAATCACCGTTACGATCGCGACTGTCGATGTTGCAATAAGCCCTTTCATGATATCGATTGCTCTAGAAATATTTTTTGCGATTATTCCGAGATTATTAAAAACGTCTTTTGACGAGGTCACGCTTGGCAACCACCCGCTCAGTCCTTCATGATGCTGCACGGCCCAGCCAACCACTACGCCTATCGCCATGACAATAATGAGGATAATAACCCAGAATTTATAATTGATCGATGTATTAGTGCCGATCAAAAATTTGTTATTATTATTTTCTTTCAATAGATCTGATTTAATTTGTATTGAAGATGACGTATAGGACGGGTCATTGTTCTTGAAGCGCCAGATCGTCGGAACTGTCGCAGTTAGGCCGGTGAAGTCGACACGGGCATCAAGAGCAGGCTCACGTAAGGTCCCGTCAGCGCTGATCAGTCCGATGTGAAATAGCGTAATAGGCAACGGAAGATTGAGATTCTTGGTGATAACGACGTTACCGCGGACGATGATATAGGGTTTGGCTCCGGGTACACTTTGGATGATGAATCCATTTTTGTCCGCATCGTAGCTATATTTTGTAACTTGTATCTTTTTTGCCCGCTTTATCCAATCTCTGGGTAGCGTTTTTTCCACTGGTCTCAGATCTTGGAGCCCAATCAATACCTCCTTTTCTTTTCCATAAATTTTGGAAATCGCCCCTGGACTGAGCTGCAGCGAGAAATCGGTTTGCCCCCCGGCGGCCACGAATACCGGTTCCGGCAACGGCTCCGTATCTAGAATTTGATTGCCGTCCGACGTGTGCAGGTTGATACCGGTGACCTTATTGGGCAAAAGGCCGGGATTCCTGATCTGAAGATTTAACGGCATGGCCAGAGCAACGGGATCGGTCGTTCTGAATTCCAGGGCTTGACGTTCGGCATTAAGTTGGTATTCCCGCGGCGCGCCATGACAGACCGCCCCCCCTTCCGGCGGTGGTAGGTCTTCGGTAACCAGGCACAGCCACAAGCTCTTCCCCATCAGATATGTCTTTTGCATATCCTCATTGAATGGAATGGTGAGATCATGGACCTGTTCCGCACTTTTGGTGTCCCCGTTTCCCGAAACAATCACGGGCGGATCAGGTTCGATATGTTGTTCCCATTGATCTCTGGAATGCCCAAGCCACACGGACTTAACACCTTGGCTACTGCTGCCCTCATTTTTCACCCGAACCAACATCGTGGCGCCATCCCGCCAGACGGCCTCGCCGTCCAATTCCAGTGGTATGGTCGGAAGGGGGATGACTTGAACACCTTCAGGTAGCTCTTCGTCGTTATCATGCAAGCTATCGATTACAATCAGCTTCTGGTCCACATGAGGGTCATTCTTGGACCACTGAGTCTCTGGAAAATCAAACGAAAATTGCATAGGCTCTCGCGACTCTGCGGATATCATCTTACTTTTATCGATCACATCGTACTCATGGCACCCATCAGGCCCATCAGACACCTTACAGAGGCGGTATTTCGTCAGTCTTAAGGCGGCATTGGCGTTATTCTTAACCGAGAAATTGAGTGTTGCCTTCGATGACGTGCTGATAAACATCGCTCCCGACACCACTAACCTTTGATTGCTCGTAAACGGCGATGCCACCCTTTCCAGAGGGTCTGATGGCTGTGCCCCAACAATGGTGGTCCGAACGGTGAACGGACCCTTGCGCAACCAGGATTCGACCGGCAAGACCACGGTTACAGGCACTGGCGGACCCGGCTTAACCTCAACCGACGTTGCGAAAAACCGTCTGCCCGAGGCCGCTCCATCCTGGATCAGCAGTCCCGTGACGGTTGCCTTGAACAGCCCTTTGTTTTGAACGTCGCAGATCAGGAAAATCTCGGCCTCTGACGGTTGGTTGGGGTTGAGTTTCTTCCAACGACAGAGGGTGGGAACCACTTTATTTTCGGTCCCCGACGACCTCTGGTTCACCGGGTGTAAGGCGGATCGCCGCCCAGTCTGTTTGTCGGTCACCGCGACCTGAAGGCTATCATTGCCATTACGCAGGGCTTCGCTGACACTCTCGCCCAGTAGCATCGCCACCGAAATGGTGCCGGACGGTCCGACCACAGTATTCATGGCCTGGGTTTGCAGCGGTCCCGTCGCGTCGGCCGCGCCGAAGATACCCAATTCGGTTATGGCGTTCGAGCGACCGGATGGATTATCAATGCTTGCCGACAGACTCAGTCCACCCTCAGGCAGTGCGGTGACCTCAGCACTGTCCACCTCCAACGACTTTTCCTCGATGGTAGTAATCGAGGCGTCCGGAGACAATCGCTCGGTCACGCCATCGTCTTCGCGCGAAAGCACCGAGACATTCAGCTTAGCCAACCGACCGGCGGCGGCCGGGGGAATGGCCACGCTGATCTTCTCGGCTTTCTGCCCCGGCCCGAGCGGTTCCCGTTTCAGGTCCTGATGCACAGCGAAAGCCCTGTCCCCATTGGGGTCGTGAAAGATCAACTCTCGCGGTGTCTTGGCGGTATCGCCCTTGTTGATCAGATCGAAGGTCAAGATATAGGGGCTCTGGGCGGACTCCCGGGCGGCGGTCGGGTTTTCGATAACCAACGGCGCCACTTCGCTGACCGACACCGGAAGCGAGCCGCCGGTCCCCTTGGCGTCGTCCTCCACCGTGACCCGGGGGGCGCCCTTCAGCGCCAGCCATGCCTCGGGACCGGCCAGTGTCAGCTCGAACGCCTTCGCCTCCCCCGCCGCCACCGACGCGGCATCGGTCAGTTTGGTGAAAGATTGCTCCCCCACCCGAAAGGTGATGGATTTCAGAACATTCGGGACTTGGCCGGGATTGCGGACCCGAACGGTGCAGCTCGCCTCTTCGGCGCCCCGGGGCCGACAGGACGCCTGTTCGATGGTCAGGGGCGGCAAGGTCGCCCGCATGACCATCTGCACGACCTTGTTGGTGAAGAGCGAAGCGTCCTTCTTGGCGTCGTCGTACTCGATGGTGGTCGCGCCCAGGTCATGTTCCAACCCTTGGATCAGCGGACGCAGACGGACCACCTCCATCACGCAGTCCCGATAGTCCTTACGGGACTTTTGGAAGTCGGCCGCGGTGGGACGGATGGCCAGCAGCCCGAACACCGGCGGCAGCGCCCGGCCGTCGATCAGAGTACTGCGCACCGTCGCGATGTCACCCGCGACCGGAATCTGCTGGCTCTTCTTAAAGGCGTTGAGGACATCGCAGACCCCGGTGTGCTCCTTGTTATGCGCGGTATCGCTGGCGTCGTGGATAAAGTCGCTGGCGATCAACACGATCTTCAGGCGGCCATCGGTGCGGTTCTTCAGCACCTCGTTGCCGGCAATCGCCCGCATCAGCTTGTCGAATTCGGTGGTCTTGTCGGCCTTCACCGTATCCCCGAACCTGGCCAGGGTGTTCCGCAGGGCGACGGTATCGCCGCCGTCCACGCCGGGAGTCAGCGGAATCACCGACGAGCCAAAGGTGAACGGATAGACCCGGTCGCCGTGCCGGACGAACGTCCGCTGCCCGTTCTCGATGGGCTGTTGGAACACGGTTTCGAGCATGCCGACCAGGCGCTTGTTCGGCGCGTCGGGCGCGCCGGTGAACACCGTCGACGAATTGTCGAGATAGACCAGGAAGTCGATGGGGGGCATCCCCGGCTCGGCGGCGACCGCGCGGGCCGGGCCCAGCAGAGTCGTGATCAGCATGACAACGGCGCAGATCAAAACGGCGCAGATCAATCGGAAGGCGAAATCGACGCGCATGGCCCAACGTCCCGTCGGCTTGAGGTTCCGCCTTATACGCAAGCGGAATGCCAACCGCTAAGCCATTGAACAAACGCCAATTTTTTGGAAATCGGCCGGTCCCGGGCTGTCCACTGGACGATGGCTGTTCAGCGACTGGACAGTGGCCCCAATCAGGGAATCTGCCAGCCGCGTTCGCGCTTCAGCTTGTAGATGGTGGTTCGGGAACAGCCGACGATCCGCGACGCCATGGCAATGTTGCCGCTGGCTAACCGCAGGGCCTTTAAGATGCGCTGTTCCAGATCAAGGCTGCTATCAATGGACAGGCCGGGGTCCATCTGCCCGTAGTCTTGACTGAACAGAACCCGGGCGGTGGCGGCCAGATCGAAGACATCCCCGGCCGGGGTTCCGAACAAGGCGATATTTTCCACCGCATGGCGCAGGTCCCGGATATTCCCCGGCCAATCCAGCGTGGTCAGCAAATCGAGGGTCGCCTCGTCGAACACCGGGCACGGCCGCTGGCGCTGGCCTTCGGGGTCGCCGCTCTCTATGGCCTCCCGCAGAAAACGTTGGGCCAGCTCCTTCACATCCTCCGGGCGTTCGCGCAAGGGCGGCAGGTTCAATCGCCATTGACGCAGCCGGAACCATAAGTCCTTGCGGAACGCCCCCGCTCGGACCCGGGCCTCCATATCCGGAACATTGGTGGTCACGATGATCCGGGCATTGGACCGCAGCAACCGCCCGGGATCGCCCAGTCGATAAAATCCCCCATCGTCCAGAAATCTCAGCAAACGCGACTGCATACCGGGATTCAGGCAGTCGATGTCATCGAGAACCAGGGTCCCGCCATGGGCCTCCAGCAACAACCCGGCCCGCTCGCGCCGCGCCGAAGTATAGGCGTCGTCGGTGTGGCCGAAGAGTGTCGCCTCTAACGTGCCGTCGTCGAATTCACCACAACCCTTACGGATAAATGGTCCGGCGCAACGACTCGAGGCCCGATGCACCTCCCAACAGAGTCTTGTTTTACCGGTACCACTTTCCCCGGTAAGCATGACTGGACCATCGCGCCCGCCAATAATCCGTGCGTGAGCCAGGACCCGGGCGCTGATCTCCGACAGCGCGACGAAGCCGTCCTGGGGCCCGTCTTCAAAGGCCGTCGATGAGGGGTAAAGGCGATCAATCGTTCCCATGGCACCCTCATGACGGAGAGAAAGTCCTAGTCCGAGCTTATCGAGATGGGGTATTGTCTTCAACAGAATTGTTGGGAACGGAAATAATCACAGCTGTAATACATATGTATGCATAAACCACCGAGGGCGCGCGACAGTAAAGGCAGATTCCAACGTTTGGGTGTGGTCATGGATGGGGCAGCGCCGGAACCGATAAACGCTATACCGGGTGGAAATGGCGCGTCGCACCCCTGGCCCCCCACCGGGTGGGAAGGCGTGCCCCGGCCGCCCTGGCCGCTGAAAGCCACCGACCCCCGAATGATCGCCTATCTGAACGGCGGTCCCCCCAGCTATGAGGTCCTGGCTTCCGGTATCCAACCGTTCCCGGCGGTCGAGGCGTTGGTCCGCGGGTCGTTTCATACGGATGAGCGGGTCATCCCGATCATCGGTGCGGCCGGAACGGGCAAGTCAACGACCCTACAGCTCTGTGTTCTTCAACGCCTGCAAGACGAAGGGGTCATGGTGATCTCTCCACGTGGCGATGCCGCGTCGGCGATCACGACGTTGATTGCCCAAGAGGTGAACCCGCCGCACAATGTTTTAATCGCCCTGGACGACGCGGGACCACACCTTGAATTTATATTGAAGCTGTTCGAGAAACTGTCCGCATCGGTTCATATCATTTTTGCCTGCAATCAACTCGATATTAATCTCGCCAAAGCGTCGATTGGTGGATGGGGTGCGCGCTGGCCGACCATCACGGCCCCGACACCACTGCGCGTGATGACCCGGGACGACGCCACCAGAATCGTCTCGTCAAGGACCCGGGCTAGGTTGCAGATACCACAGCCATCGGCCCGAATGCGAGAGCGAGTCCTGAACGACTCGGATCAGGTCAACTACTTGATGGCTTACGCCGAACGGGGGGCCGAGCATCCTCGGCATGCCTCCGCACCCAACGGCAACGGTCACCCCCTGTTGGGGGCGTTCTTGCAGATGGACGACACCCGGTCCCACGCGCAGGCCCAGGTCAGGCGATTGCGGGAAACCCTCCAACGCGATCCCAGCCCAGCCCAGAGGCCTCTGAAGGCGTTCACCTGTATCGTCGCCCTGCACGCCGCCGGGTTCCGGTGCCTGACCGTCACGGTCCTATCCCAGGTGCTGAATCTGAAAGGGAGCGAGACCGAGTCGGTGATTGACCAGCTCCAGTTTGAAGTGGTGATCGAAGGCCGGCACGGATGCCTGATGACCCGTCATCGCGCCATCGCCGAAGCGTTTTGGGGTCAACTGGACCATCCGACCCAAGCCGACACCATCATAGAGTTGCTGGAGGCCGCGGCTGCGGTGTTTCAGGCCGGACACCCCCCGGAATTAGCGGAGATCTGGTTCGACGTGTTTGTCGCGACGGTCAACGGCCTGCCGATCGGGGACCAAAAGATGGTGCTCCCCGTCACAACCGCAAAACGCCTCAATCCGATCGGCGAGCGGCTCCTCGACAAAGCCTCCGACAACAAGATAAATAGCGTTAAAGTTTTCGCCAGCCAAATCGTATTAGATCTTATTGTTGGCAACATCCCGAGCGCAAAATCACACGCTGATATATTAATCAGATCGCTCGGCAGAGGTATTGATGCTTTTTTAAAGACGAAAAACGTCGATGGTTTTGTCATACGACGCATGGCCTGTATTTTGGCCGAACCGTTGTTTCGCATCGCCTCGGTTAGTGGTGAGTCGGTCTATCGCGATCTGGGCGTCGTGTTAATTGCCATCGCCACTTCAAACTTTTTTGACAAGTGGAGCATAACCAGTCCCCGCTGCGCCGAGATCATCCAGAATTTGCTCTGCATGTTCCATCAGGAGAGCCAATGCCTTGCCCTTTTCCCGGCGCCCGACGTTTCGGCGATCGACGAACTGAATGCCTACCTGATGAGCTTGAGAAGTACGTCCGGCCACGGCGTCAAACCCAAAGCAGACGAAGAGGCACTGATCCGGCGGAGCGGCCACCAGATGTCTGAAATCGTCAAGAAGATACAGCGCCGCATCCCCCCGCAGGTCTTCGCCGCCATCCACAACGCCTGCCTCCATAGTTATAGTCCTAACGAAACCCTCAAGGCGGCCATCGGCTTTCTTTCCGCCCCACCGTCGGGCCATTCCGGACGGTGTTAGCTCCGAAAGGACGATTAGGGGACGACCGGGATCCCGACCGCGGCCCGACAGAGCCCTTGTCCTCCTCCAAAGACCCGAGGTTGATGCGGTTTCCGGAACAGTGGCGTTTGCGAGATTGAGACAGGCGCCACGTCATCACCGCGGCATACCGTCACGCGCATCACAGGCCAACAACGGCACGTTCGCACTGAAATTATTCCACTTGTACACGCATTCTCCCAATGATGAAAAGGAACCTATCCCGACAATTAGCGCAACCCACCGAACCTTAACCTCGAAGTCTTTCATATCCCGTTCCCGATACCCCCGTTTAGGCTTGTACCGTTCCCGATCTTCGCTATCCGGTTCAATCCCATCTTTAATTAACGAGCGTATCCAGCTCAATGGCCGACTGATAATCCAGGTGATGGACAGTGCCCAAAAGAAGTAGCACAGGGATGTCAAGAGAATCGGATTGATTAATGGGACCCCCTTGATGCTACAGGCGGTTTCCATACATGCCACGATTGTAAAATAAACGATGGTTGTCCAGGTCACGGCCAGAACCGCCTTGGCGTAACGCAAGACAAGGGATCTAAGGTTTATTGCATTTCGCACCAGACACATTTCCACAAAGGCCACTTCTTCCCGTAACGTCCGATCGACCACTCCGGCTCTTGCAAAACACTTATGAACATGCGCAACCCGTTTCCGATATTGCGCATCTCCTTCTAAACCGAGATCGTCTTTTCTGGTCGGGGGAATATTGCAGATATGGTAAGGGTTATCTTTTACGGTCAACCAATTATAAGGTATTTGAACCATGGACACCAGGAATCTTCCGACAATTGATAGAGATGCCAAGCGTTCGATCCAACAATAAATTAACAATATCTGCCGATATATCCAATTTTTGGGATCGCTACGGGCGGTTTCCGTTAAATTGTTCGGCAAAAAGTTGGCGTAATCAACGCCATACTCGGCCTTCTTGACATCTTCTTTATAATGCTCCTTGGTGATGGCGCCCTCTTCCAACGGGGCTATGACGCCCTCGCTTTCTTCGCTCACGCCGATTTTCTCGCTCACGCCGATGGACAACGGAAGCACACTGGCCGGTACGATAAATGTCGGCAAAAACTCCTTTTGTTTTAGATCGAATATCTTTTGTAAAATAGTTTCCTTAATCCGATTGGCAATTCCCGTTAGCTTTGGCGTGTCGGTGCCGATCCAACCGTCACCCAATGCTTTTGCCTCAGCCCGCAATTTCGATAAATCATCCCGATCAGAGTTTTCTTCGCCTGTCTTCTCAATATACTTAATAAGTTCATCGATCGCACACAAAAGCTCCAGGGAAAAATCATGCAAGTCTTTACCTCTTCCGCTTCCTTCGACAAGTTTCCGAATGCGACGAAGCTCTGTTCGATCGTCGGCCAGTTGGTGCTGATATTCTGGATAATTACCGACAAAATAAAACTTAATGAGGTCTCTAACAAGCAACCACAGCGCATATATTGATATAAAGATCGAGAAAAAGAGTGATATAAACAAACATGATGCCGAGTACCAATAACCCGCGTGCCAAAAATACGCGATATTAACCAAAATTCCGATCGCAGCATCCTTGAATAACACAGGCAAGAGCAAAAGCAAGCCTGCGCCACTGAGGAATGCGCCGGCAACTCGCTGTTGAGTGGAAAGCCGAACTTCCGCACGTTGCAAAAACAAGCTTAAATCGTTCGGTCCGAGAGACACAATACCACTCCATGCTTTTTATGAAACAGGTGGGCACACCTAAACCTTAAATTAGCGGCCTGTCAATGATGATTTGTCCGTATTGTCATGATAAACATCTCTCGATATCAACATACATAGGTATTCTGACGAATTTTAAGGCATGAACAAGTACTATAACTTCTTTTATTTTCACAATCGGCACCCACTCACCAAATGACTGCATGACTGCCCTCATCCATAGTTGCACCAACAGGTCCTGACGTCGCACCGCCCCCTCACCCCCGCAGCACATCCTTGACCTTCCCGGCCAGTTGCTTGAGGCTGAAGGGTTTGGGCAGGAAATGGACCGGATGACCGCCGTCCAGTTGATGGCGGAAGCGGTCTTCGGTGTAGCCGGAGATCAGGATGACCTTCATTTCCGGGCGGAACTGGTGGACGTGGCGAATCAGGGTGGGACCGTCCATTTCAGGCATCACCACGTCGGTGATGAGCAGGTCGATCCGCTTGCCGTCGCTGTGCAGCAGGGTCAGAGCAGCCTCGCCGCTGGTGGCCTCCAGCACCTGATAACCCTTGTTGCGCAAGGCCCGGGCGCCGAACACCCGGACCGCATCCTCGTCCTCCACCAGCAGAATGGTGCTGGAACCGGTCAGGTCGGCGGGCGGACGCTCGCGGGTGTCGACGGCGACGCCGGCGGACAGGTCGGCACCGCCCACGCCTACATGACGCGGCAGGTGAATGGCGAAACGGGCGCCTTCGCCCGGGGCGCTGTCCACAAAGACGAAGCCGCCGGTCTGGCGGACGATGCCATAGACCGTGGACAGGCCCAACCCGGTGCCCGACCCCGCCTGTTTGGTGGAGAAAAACGGCTCGAAAATACGCGATAAGTTTCCGGTCGGGATGCCGATGCCGGTGTCGATCACTTCGATCACCACATATTCGCCGGCCGGCATTTCTTCGTGACCGCGCCGCACCGGCGCGAACACCACAAGGTTGCGGGTCATGATGGTCAGCCGGCCACCGCCGGTCATGGCATCCCGGGCATTGACCGCCAGATTGATGATCACCTGCTCCAATTGGCCTTGATCGACCTTGACCAGCCCCAGATCGCGGCCATGAATCATGCGCAGGTCAATATTCTCGCCGATCAGCCGGCGCAACAGATGGGTCAGTTCCGCCAGCACGTCGGTGACGTCGAGCACCCGCGGCTGCAAAGTTTGCTGCCGCGAGAACGCCAGCAACTGGCGCACCAGATTGGCCGCACGATTGGCATTCTGCTTGATCTGCATAATGTCGGCGAAGGACTGATCACCCGGCTTGTGCCGCAGCAACAGCAGATCGCAAAACCCGATCATCGCCGTCAGCAGATTATTGAAGTCATGGGCGACGCCCCCGGCCAACTGGCCGATCGCCTGCATCTTCTGAGACTGGACGAATTGCAGCTCCAGGTTCTTCTGTTCGGTGGTGTCGATGAAATGCAGAATCAGACTGACCCGCCGGCCGTCGCCCAAGGCGCCGCCCAGCCGCTGGGCAAAGAGCTGCGCCACAAGGTCCCGGGCGCCCAGCAAGTCCACCTCCATCGGCCCGACATGGTCGCCGCCCCGTGCCACCTCGGTCAGCCGCGCCATCACCTCGGCGCGGCGATCCGCCTTCAGCAGGCCGGCGATGGAGCGGCCCAGCAGATCATCGGGCGAATGACCGATCATGGCCACAAAGCAGCGATTGCACCCGGCCAACCGCCCATCGGCGTCCACCAGCGCGATGCCGATGGGCGCGTCCTCGAAGAATCGCTGGAAGCGCTGCTCCGAAAGCCGCAGCGCCTCCTGCCATTCGCGCTCCGGCGTCAGGTCGCGCACCACCGAGCGGGTGCGCACGGTCACGCCGTCCTCCCGGCGCACCACGCTCTGAACCACTGAGGCCTGAAAACGCCGGCCGCTGAGCCCGACCATCCGCAACTCGCCGCTTTGCTCGGCGCCGCCGTCCTCGAACAGATCGTAGGCCGCCGCCTCCAGGGGCGGTTCGGCCAGCACCTCGTGAATCCGGCGTCCGCCCTCAACCAGATCCTGGGGCGTGCAGCCAAGCCAGCGGGCCAGCGTGGCGTTCACCATCACAAAGCGCCCAGCCTCATCGACGGAATAAAATCCGACCGGCGCCTGGTCCATGAAATCCAGAAGCTGCGCCTGCTCACGCTGCCCCGCCTGCTCGATCTCGCGACGGTCGGTGACATCCTCCAGCGACCATTGTTCGACGCCCCGCCACGGCAACAGCGGTTGCCCCAACACCCGCAGCCAGCGTTCACGACCGCCGCTGGTGGTTACCGGCAATTCGGCCGCCACCGGACTGCCGGCCCGCAGGGTCTGGGCCAGCCCCTGAAACCCGGCGGACGTCGCCAACTGTCGCTCCAGGGCCGCCACCGGCTGACCGTCGGCGGCACCGTCGCCGGTTTCGATCAGCCGCCGGAACTCGGCATTGACGAACAGAGTCTGGCCGTCGGCCCGGCAGATCAGCCGCCCGACCGGCTGGCCGTCAAAGGCCGCCAACAGCAACCGCTTTTGCCACCAAAGGCGCCACCACGCCGCCACCAGCGCCACCAGTCCGAGCAGCGCCGCCGCCCCCAGCAGCACCAGCCCCGGCACCACCAGCAGGCCGATCCCGGCATAACGACCGGACCAGATCACCGCCCCCCCCACGGCCGCCAGCAACGGCACCCACAACACCGCTCCGGCTACGGCCTTTTGCATCGTCCGAACGACGGCCACCCAATACGACACCACAACTCTCGCGCTTGCCCACAGGCCGGCACTCTACACCGCCGGCGGGCCAGCAGCCAGCGACGTCGCGGGGTTATCGGGCCCGCCGAGCCGGCGTCGGGCGGGCGCTCAGGGGGCGCGGCCCGACGCCGGAGCGAAGATTCAGCTTTTGCCCCCGACTAATTTTTGTTAAGGTCCCGTGCCCCCGCGCTGGTGACGCTTACAAACAAAAACCATGCTCTTGCCGCCCGAGAGGGAACAAACTGGAGGAACTTAGATGGACGACGCCAAGCAAATTCTGTCGGAATTGAACGGGTACTACTTGGAAGATTTGACGGTCGGAATGACCGCAGTGTATGCCAAGACCATCACCGACACTGATATCGTGATGTTTGCCGGGATTTCCGGCGACAACAACCCGGTTCACCTGAACCAGGACTATGCCGCGGCGACCATGTTCAAGGGTCGCATCGCCCATGGCATGCTCTCGGCCGGGTTCATTTCCTCGGTACTGGGGACCAAACTGCCCGGGCCGGGCGCCATCTACATCAGCCAGACGCTGAAGTTCAAGGCACCGGTACGGGTCGGCGACACCGTGGTGGCGCGCGCCACCGTCACCGAAATCGTCCCGGAAAAGAAGCGGGTAACGCTCAAGACCGTCTGTACCGTCGGGGAAACCGTGGTGATCGACGGCGACGCCGTCGTGATGGTCCCGGTCCGCGGCAGCTAACGGCCAAAGCCGGTCCCGGGTCGGGCCTGCCGGCCGGTCCAAATGACCGGCCGGCAGGGTCCGGCCCGGCCCGGTTCAGGACACCAAGCCCGGTTCAGGACACCAAGGAAGTCGTCGCCCATGCGGCTGTTCAGAAGCTATCTTCATCTCCCTGAAACAGCCCGCGGTGCCGTGACGGTGCTCGGCAATTTCGACGGCCTGCACCGGGGCCATCTGGCGGTGATCGGCGAGGGGGCCAGCATCGCCCGCCGCCTGGACGCTCCTCTGGCGGTCCTCACCTTCGAGCCCCACCCCCGCCGCGTCTTCCGGCCCGACGATCCGCCGTTCCGGCTGACGCCGTTGCGCATCAAGGAACGCCAGTGTGAGGCGGCCGGCATTGACCTTCTGATCATCGCTCATTTCGACCAGACCTTCCTCCACCGCGACGCCGGGAACTTCGTCTCCGAGGTGCTGGTCAGCGGCCTGAATGTCCGCCATGTGGTGGCCGGCCAAGCCTTCCGGTTCGGCCACCACCGGACCGGCGACGTGGCCCTGCTGACGCGGCTCGGCCAGAACTACGGCTTCGGCGTTACCGGCGTCGGTTTGATGCGCGACCAAGACGGCAACATTCTGTCCTCCACCCGCATCCGGCAGGCACTGCAAAACGGGCAACCGCGGGAGGCGGCCCTGGTGCTGGGGCGGGCCTGGGAAATCGCAGGCCGGGTCGAAACCGGCGCGCGACTCGGCCGCACCTTGGGCTTTCCCACCGCCAATCTTTCGTTAAGCGACTATCTGCGGCCCGCCTATGGCGTCTATGCCGTCCGCGCCGGCATTGATTCCGGCCTGACCACCCTCTGGCGGAACGGCGTGGCCAATCTCGGCCGGCGCCCCACCGTGGACGGCCAGGAAGAGCGCCTGGAGGTTCACCTGTTCGATGTGGACGAGGACCTTTACGGCCAGCATCTGCGGGTGCAACTGATCGACTACCTGCGCCCCGAACAGCGCTTCGATAGCCTCGACGCCCTCAAAGCGGCCATCGCCGCCGACGCCCAAGCCGCCCGGCGCCTGTTCGCGACCGATGGCCCTGTGCCCCCTGACGTCTGAGGTCCAGGAGGCAAGCCTCCTGGCGAGTACGGGGCAAAGCTGCTTCCGCGACCAGGGCGTTGCCCTGGACCCACCACCAAAGGCCGTCGGCCTTTGGAAACCATGACTTTTACCGTGCAATTGAGTTGACGTGACCCATCAGTCTTCGCCCGGCGGCGGCGCCATGGCGCCGGCATCGGTCACTTCCGCGGTAATGTCCACCATACCGCCCCGTTCGAAGGTGAGCGTCAACGGCAAGGTGGAACCGGCCACCAGCGGTGCCTTGAGCCCGATCAGAGTCAGGTACAGTCCGCCCGGTTGCAGCATCACGTCGGTGCCGGGGGGCAGGTCGATGACACCGACCTTCCGGTTGGTGATTTCATCGGGACCGACCACCGTATTGCGCAATTCCACCTGTTGGGCCACCGGTGCCGAGGCCCGCAGCAACCGGTCGGCAATATCGCCGGTGTTATCGAGCTTCATAAACACCGTCGCCGTGGTCTCGCCCGCGGCCGTCGCCCGCACCCACGGCTGGATGATCTCGACATCATAAGCGCGAAAATCGTCGGCCCATGCTGTCGATCCCAGCGCCGGCAACAGCAATCCGGCCACGAGCACGGTGAACCGCATGAGACCACTCCCCCAAGACACCATCGGTTGGGATCGACCCGCACCGGCCGACGCCGGCACGGGCCGCCCCGCTCTCAGTTCTTGCTTTTGTCCACCAGGCGCCGCTCGGCAATCCAGGGCATCATCGCGCGAAGACGTTCGCCAACCTTTTCAATGGGGTGCTCGGCGCTCCGGCGACGGGTGGCCTTGAAGCTGGGCTGACCGACCTTGTTCTCCAGCATCCAGTCGCGCACGAACCGGCCGGACTGGATGTCGTCCAGGACCCGCTTCATCTCGGCCTTGGTTTCCGGCGTGATGATACGCGGCCCGCGGGTATAATCGCCATATTCGGCCGTGTTCGAAATCGAGTAGCGCATATTGGCGATGCCGCCTTCGTAGATCAGGTCCACGATCAGCTTGACCTCGTGCAGACACTCGAAATACGCCATTTCCGGAGCGTATCCGGCCTCCACCAGGGTCTCGAAGCCGGCCTGGATCAGGCTGGTCAGACCACCGCACAACACCACCTGCTCGCCGAACAGGTCGGTTTCGCATTCCTCGCGGAAGCTGGTTTCGATCACCCCGGCCCGGCCGCCGCCAATGGCCGAAGCATAGGACAGCGCCAGTTGCAGAGCATTACCGCTGGCATCCTGATGCACCGCCACCAGACAGGGAACCCCACCACCGCGCTGGTATTCGCTGCGCACGGTATGCCCGGGCCCCTTGGGCGCGATCATGAACACGTCCAGGTCGGCCCGGGGCACGATCAGGTTGAAATGGATGTTCAGGCCATGGGCAAACGCCAGGGCCGCCCCGGGCTTCATGTTGGGGCCGAGGTGATCGCGGTACAGGTCCGCCTGCAACTCGTCGGGCACCAGGATCATCAGCAGGTCACAGGTGCGGGCCGCCTCGGCCGGCTCAAGCACGGTAAACCCGGCCCCTTGGGCCTTTTTGACGCTGGCACTATCCGCCCGCAGCGCCACCACAACCTCGGCAACGCCGCTGTCGCGCAGATTGATGGCGTGGGCGTGACCCTGGCTGCCATATCCGACAACGGCAACCTTTTTCCCCTTGATCAGGTTAACGTCGGCATCCCGATCGTAGTAGACGCGCATGGTGTGTCCTCGACAGTTCGTTCACGCAGAGCCTTCGGCGACCGGCGGCAGTGCCCCCGGACCTCGACAGACCCCATCCCGTTTCCTTCAAAACCCGGCCGCTCCGCGGGAAATGGCCACCACGCCGGTGCGGCTGATCTCGACCAGTCCAAGCTCGCTCATTAAGCCGATAAAGTCACCAAGGTCCTCGGCGGTGCCGGTCAGTTCGAAGATGAACGACGACAGCGTGGCGTCCACCACCCTGGCGTTGAAAATTCCGGCAATCCGCATCGCCTCGTTCCGACGTTCGCCGGTTCCGGCCACCTTGACCAGGGCCAGTTCGCGCTCGATGCACGGGCCATCGTCGGTCAGGTCGCGCACCCGATGCACCGGCACCAACCGCTCCAACTGGGCCTTGATCTGCTCGACGATCATCCGGGTGCCCGACGTCACGACGGTAATGCGCGACAGGTTGTTTTCCTTGTCGACCTCGGAAACCGTCAGACTCTCGATATTGTAGCCCCGCCCCGAAAACAGCCCGATCACGCGCGCCAGCACGCCGGGCTCGTTGTCCACCAGCACCGCAATGGTGTGCTTCTCAATCTTGTTGGTCAGGTCATTGGGCATGAGTCACGTCTTCTTTCATCAATGCGGCAACACGCTGTTTCAGTCCGGAGACGGCCGACCGCACAGCCTCGAACAAACGGCTCACCACCAGTTCGTTCTCGATCTCCTGAATGCTATCCCCATCGGGGTCATGAAGCTCCAACATGACTTTAACGTTTGAACAATATTCCGGATCGGAGTCGCCGCCGGCATACCCATCCCTTGCCTCAACCCGGTAGAGCAGATACGTCGTATCCGCCCAGCGGGCACTATATACAGCCGAACGCAGGCGTCCCGGCACCGACAACGTCAGGCGTCCCGGCACCCGCTCCTTGGCCCAGACCAAACGGCCATCACGATCGGCCCGGCCTGCCGGCGACGCCACAGCACCACCCCACTCTTACACCAGCACCATCCCGTCCTCGGGCGTCGCCTCCTCGGTCCGGTCGGCGGGACCAAGCAGCATCTCGTTGTGAGCCCGACCGCCGGGGATCATCGGGAAACAGTTCTCGGTGGGATCCACCGCCACGTCGACGATGACCGGCCTCCGAATCGCGATCATCTCGCGAATCACGCCATCCAGTTCCGAAACCTTGCTCGCGCGGAGACCGACCGCGCCGAACGCTTCGGCCAGCTTGATGAAGTCGGGAAGGCTGGTGAGCTGGCTTTCGGAATAGCGCGACCCGTGCAGCAATTCCTGCCACTGCCGGACCATGCCCATATACTGATTGTTCAGGATGAACACCTTGACCGGCGCCCCGTATTGGACCGCCGTCGACATCTCCTGGATGTTCATCATGATCGACGATTCGCCGGCCACATCCACCACCAGCGATTCGGGATGGGCGATCTGGACGCCGATCGCCGCCGGCAGCCCGTAGCCCATGGTCCCCAGCCCGCCCGAGGTCAGCCAGCGGTTGGGCTGCTCGAACGGCAGAAACTGGGCCGCCCACATCTGGTGCTGACCAACTTCGGTGGTGATGTAGTGATCAACGCCGCGAATCGCCTCGCGCAACCGCTCCAACGCGTATTGGGGTTTGATGATCCTGTCGGTTTTCTGATAGCGCAGGCAATCGCGCTTGCGCCAGGTGTTGATCTGGGACCACCAGTCCCCCAGCGCCGCCTGATCGGGCCGCTTCTGCCGGGCCTTCCACAGCCGGATCATGTCTTCCAGAACATGGGCGGCGTCACCGATCACGGCCACGTCCACCCGGACATTCTTGTTGATCGAGCTGGGATCGATGTCGATGTGGATTTTCTTTGAGCCCGGCGCAAAATCCGCAATTTTTCCGGTCACCCGATCGTCAAAGCGCGCGCCGACCGCGATCATCACGTCGCAGCCATGCATGGCCAGATTGGCCTCATAGGTGCCGTGCATGCCCAGCATGCCAAGGAACTGGGGATCGCTGGCCGGGAAGGTGCCAAGCCCCATCAAGGTATTGGTGCAGGGATAGCCGGTCATGCGCACGAAGGCGGTCAGCAGCTTGGACGCCAACGGCCCGGAATTGACCACACCGCCGCCCACATAAAAAACCGGCCGTTTGGCGCCGGCGATCAGATCGATCGCTTCTTCAACCCGTGCCAGATCCGGTTTGACCTGGGGCCGATAGGTCTTGTGGCGCACCTCGTGGGGCGCGACATAGGCGCCTTCATTGAACTGCACGTCTTTAGGAATATCGATCAGGACCGGGCCGGGCCGACCCGAGCGGGCGACAAAGAACGCCTCGTGCAGCGTCCGCGCCAGATTCGCCACGTCCTTGACCAGATAATTGTGCTTTGTGCAGGACCGCGTAATGCCGGTGGTATCAGCCTCCTGAAAGGCATCGTTGCCGATCAGGTGAGTCGGCACCTGTCCCGAAATACAGATCAGCGGGATGCTGTCCAGCAGCGCGTCGGTCAGCCCCGTGACGGCGTTGGTCGCCCCGGGTCCCGACGTCACCAGCACGCAGCCGACCTTGCCGGTGGACCGGGCGTACCCCTCGGCAGCATGAACCGCCGCCTGTTCATGACGAACCAGGATGTGACGGAGATCATTCTGTTTGAAGAGGGCGTCATAGATCGGCAGGACCGCACCGCCGGGATAGCCAAAGATAACCTCGACCCCCTGATCCTTCAGAGCCTTGAGGATGATTTCGGCTCCGCTCAACAACTGTTCGGCCATGATCGTCAACCTTCGTGCTACCCGATAACTGCCACAGGCCCACTGATCTTCCCATCGACTCCGGGGACCGGGCTACCGCCCCCGACCCGGACCGCCGCCGCCATGCAACCATGGCTTCGCCGCGGGCGCCATTCGCTCGCCGGACCGGGCGGCGAAAACTAGTCGTCTTCGCCCCCGAGGTCAAACCAATTTCGTGAATTTCAGAAAAGAAATCCAGCGTGTTCGTTTCCAAATGTTGCGCGTCACCGTGACGGCTCCAGGGGCGGCGGGGCGGGAGACGGAGACTCCGGTTCGCCCGGCGGGTCCATCGACGGAAACGCCAGGACCGTGACGGGCGCCCCGGCGTATGGCCCACCCGGTTGATTCGACGCCCACGGCGCCAGACGGGACTGCACCTGCCGGTCGATCGCCTGCCCGATGGCCTGGCTTTGAACCCTGGCGATGTCGGCGGCGGCCGGGCCGCCGGCCGCCGCCGGGCCGACGCCGGCTATCGCAACAACGACCAGTGACACCGACACCACCCCGGCGACCATAAAGGCCCGCCGCTCACCCGTACCTGTCATCGAACCGGCTCCTCAGGTTTCACAGCCCTGGCCTCCCGCGGCGGATGATGGGCCCCAAGCCCCGGACGGAAAGGGTAACGTCCCGGATTCAAGATGGTCTGCGCCCCCGGCCCGGTCATCCTGTGGCACCGTGCCGCAGGCCACCCCGCCGTTTCGATCCAATCCGACACCAACTCTTTGCCGCTCATGATCACGGCGCCAAAAGAGTGCCGTCGAATCTTCCGTCCGCGCATCCTGCCTTTGGTTGCATCTTAGAGCGTTTTCGCCTACCATGACCTATCGTATAGATTTGAATCCCTCTATCTTCCGGTCTCCTGATCTGGTACGGTCAACGAACTCAGGTACAGCATATTGCGAGCTTAACCCGGCGGACTCATTGTGTCCCGCTCTTTAGGCGCAGCATCGGCCCGGCACCGAGTGGACAAACCGAGAAGAGGGGGACGTTTGTCAACATATTATCTGCGTGGAGACAACCTATGAGTTGGACGGACGAGCGAATTGAACAACTCAAGACCCTGTGGGGACAGGGCATGAGCGCCAGCGAAATTGCCGACACGTTGGGTGACGTAAGCCGCAACGCCGTCATCGGCAAGGCGCATCGACTGGGTCTTTCGGGTCGTCCCTCGCCCATTAAAAAGAAAGCCACACGCGGCGCAACGATTTTGGCCCTGACCGAGCGCATGTGCAAATGGCCGGTCGGCGACCCCAAGCATCAGGATTTCCATTTTTGCGGGCGTCCGGCACAACTCGGGATGCCCTATTGCGCGGACCACGCCGCCATCGCTTACCAACCCGCCTCCAAAAAGCGTCCCGAAGAACGCAAAGTGGCCAGCCCCCCCGATGACCGCAAGGTCGGTACCGGCTGACCCCCCAACCGGCTCCCCCTCCCCCACAACCGGCTAACGCCTGTGATATGACGGGCAACGACCGTTAAAGGATGAGGCCGAGCGGTGTCGGGGCACTTTTGCGGTCCCCGACCGCGGGCTTGTGACCCGGAGGGGCTCGCGACCGTGAAAAGCCTCTGTCGGCCGGGGGCTTGCGTGTGTCCAGGCCATTCCGACCCACCGAGCCGCTTGCATCAAGACCCAGACCCACCTTACCTTGTCGCCCCCACCGCTGAAAAGAAATGGCTGGTCGCGCGGAAACGGACCGGTGCGAGGAGAATGATTGATGTTCGATTGGCTCAAGGACCTTTTCGATCATAAAAAAAAATCCGCCCCGAAAAAGCCTTCCGGCCCGACTGCTTGCGGCCAGATCAAAGTCGACAGCCGCGACTACCCGTTGATCAACATTACACCCAAAGCGTTTGTCGCCGGCGACGCGGACGATAATTTAATTAAAGATCAGAACTTGTCGATCTCGGTCGTCGTCGATGACAGTTGCGGCAAGTTCACATTTAATTGCCGCTGCACCATCGTCAGAATCGACAGCAACCGCCGTTTTGCCGGCGCTTTTGCCCTGCTGCCGCCGGAAGTCGAGCAGGTTTTAAATCAATACACAAAAAACCGCGCCGCCCAAGAGGCCCGGCAGGCACAACAAGCCCAACGGATCCAGGCCGCCCGGAAAGCCCAAGACGCCAAGGGAAACAAAGGAAGCAAAGGGAGCAAAGGGAAACGGAGCTGATCTCAAGGCCCCTGAACATCAGGTTCGGATCAGGCCGGAGAGTGGCGCCGCCCCGGCACTATCCGGAAAGACGACGGCATCCATGGCGGCAGCCGGTACCCCCAAATGGTCGCGCAACACGCCTTTGATCGCGGCTCGCAGGTCCAGCGTCGGCATCAGATCGCGCCCTTCGAACAGAGCCGGCCGGGCCAGACCGGGCCATTCGGTGATCACCCGACCGCCGGCGACGGCACCGCCAACCAGGAAGGCGCAGCCACCGGTTCCGTGATCGGTGCCGCCGGTGCCGTTGGCGGCGACGGTGCGACCGAACTCGGTGACGACCACCACCACGGTCTGACGCCAGACCGCCGGCGTCAACGTCCGGGCCAGGGTGGCCAGACCCGACGCCAACGGCCGAAGGGCCTCGGCCAGCCGCCCCGTGACCGTCCCCTGCCCGGCATGGGTGTCCCAACCGCCCAGTTCCATCACCGCCACCCGCGGACCGGTCTCGGGGTTGAGAAACTGGGCCAGGGTCGCGGCCAGGCCCGGGAAACCGCCGCCCTGGGGCTGTGTCGGAACCATTCCCGGTGGCGAGACCGGGGCCGGAGCGACCGCCAGCGCGGCATCGGCGAACCGTTGGCTGCGCAGTCCCTCGTCGAGGGCCGGCGCCAGCAGCGGATCGCCCTGGTAAAGCTGAACCAGACGTTGCATCAGGTCGGCGCTGGGTTCGGGCAGCGCCGCCGGCGCCCACGAGCCGACCGGCACCGCACCCCGCAGCACCCGCGGGACCGTCTGGCCCATGGCCAGACCCAGCCGGCTTTGGGCAAACCACCGGTTGAGCGGTAACGCCCCAAGAGCGCGATTCAGCCAGCCGCTATCGCCGGCATCACCAACCGGCGGGGCCGCCGGAGGGGCGACGGCCAAGCCATCCTCCAACCGGTCCTGACCGTCGAAATGGGAGCGACCGCGGTAGGGACCCGCCACCGCATGGATCACGGCCAATTCGCCGTTCCGGTACCAGTCATAAAGCGGCGCCAACGCCGGATGCAGACCATAGTGCCCGCCCAAATCCAACACACCGCCTTCGCTCCCCGGTTCCGCCAGAGCCAGGGGGCCACGCTGTTGCCGATAGTCGGGGTCGCCGTAAGGCGCCACCGCCGCCAGGCCATCCAGGGCACCGCGCAGAATCACCACCACCAACCGCCGGGTCGTGGGCGCCGCGGCCAGGGCCACCGCCACCGGACCAAAGCCCCGGGTTGCCAGGGCCACCGTCACGGGCAGGCCGACCAAGAGCTGACGTCTGGTCACCCCACACCGAGTCAAACGGGAAAACATCGACCTTACCTCCGCTGGAATTCGGGGCTGGCCAGAACCAGCGTGATGGCTTCGGCGGCGCTGGGCGCCTGGAGTACCGCCTGCCGGGTCTCGGGACGCGCCACCGGGCCGATCGCCGCCTCCAGCAGGGTGGGCGGCCCGACCAGGGACGCCAACCGATGGCCGGCCAGGGCGCACCATTCAATACGCCGCATCATCGCCTCGGGGCCGATCCAGTACCCGGCCTCGTCGGGCCAGCCCGCGGGCGACGGCGCCGAAAACGGCATCTGACCCAGTTGGCGCAAGTGCCCGACCAGGCGCTCGGGCGGCCAGCCGGTCCCGGTCAAGCGCAGGGTCGACACCACCAAGTCCTGGGGCGTCTTGATCTTGGCGAGCGGTTCGGCCCACGCCTCGGAACTGTCCACCAACGCCCCGGCCAGATGCCCAAGATCACCACCACCCTCATGATAGGCCCGTTCCAGACGGGCCACCGCCGCCGCCGGTGGCTGGTCGGCGATAAAATGACGAGCCAGCTTGGTCGCGAGGTGACGCGCGGTCGCCGGATGGCGGGCCAGCGCCGCCAGGGCCGCGCCCCCCTCCGCCTCGCCGGCTTCGGGATAGCGGACGCCGAGCACCGTCTTGTCGCCCGGTTCATGAGCCAGCGGACGGAACACGAAACCGTCGGCCCCGGTGTCGGCCTCCCGCGGGCCGACAATCGACCAGCCGGTCAGGATCGCCGCAAAGGCCCGAACGTCGTCCTGGCCATAGCCCCCGGCCACGCCCAGGGTGTGCAGCTCCAGAACCTCCCTGGCCAGATTTTCGTTGAGACCACGCCGGTTACGCTGACCGGCCCGGGAATTGGGACCAATGGATCGGGCGTTGTCGAGATAGAGCAGCATCGCCGGATGGCGAATGGCGGCCCGCAGCATGTCCTCGAACCGCCCGGTGACATGGGGACGGATCGCTTCGCGTTCGAAACTGCCGACCAGCCCGGCCACCACCGGCCGCTGAACCGAAACCGTGAAATGGTTACTCCAGAACGTCACCAGCCGTTCGCGAAACGGCTGGTCGGTGGTGGCCATGATCTGGATTTTGGCTGCGGCCTCGCGCCGATAGAGGTCGCGCATCTCCCGCTGAAACGCCTTGAGCGGATCCAGCATGGCAGTGGCGGTGTCGGCTCCGGGCGCCAGCCCGCGGGCAGCAGCGGCCGGCAGCGGCGCAAACGGCTGACGCCGGGAGGGACGCATCAAGGGCGGCTCGTCGCCACTCTCGGACTCGGCCAGGGGCGAGGTCAGCGCCGGCACCAACGGCGTCGCCCCGGCCCCCGGCCCCAACCCGCCTTGGACCGCCCCGGCCCCCGGCCCGAACCCACCCGCCGGACCGCCGGGCAACGGCGCCGCACCTTGCCGGGCCTCGCGCCCGGCCTCACGCGCCCGCACCAACCGCCCGACCACGTCGCTCCCGGTCGGCAAGCCGGTCAACGCCACCGGTCCCGGATTCACCCCGACCACTTGCGCCTTCAGCCAGCCCCGAGGATCACCGGCAGCCCCGGTCCTCTCGTCGGGCCGGGCCCCCAACCCGAACCGTCCAACGGCAATGAACGCGGCAAGTGTCATGGCTACGGTCTCTCCCTCAGCGCCCGTGATCGAGGCATGCCAGCCATGTTCGTTATTGGACCTGTGGCCCCACGGTCACGCTCGAGGGCGCCAGTCCCCCGATCGAAAAAAAGCCGCCAATAAGGAGCATTTTTGGTCTTATGACAGGATCGCACTTCCTATTACAGGATCGCACTATAGAATGGCGGCCAGTCGCAACCCGACAGGCAACCAACAACACCGATCACCCATTACGCTTGCCTCCCTCCTCTTCGCCTGTTAGAAGCTTATATAATAGAGGTAAAGCAATTCGCGAGGTCGAACATGGACACGACAGACAGCAGCGACATAACAGGTCTGACGACGACGATCATTGCCGCCTACGTCAAGCACCATCAATTGCCGGTCTCCGAGCTTCCGCGGCTGATTCAAAGTGTCCGCGACAGCTTGCAACGCCTGACCGCGCCGGTGGAAGAGGCTCCGGCCAAAGAAGAACTGAAGCCCGCAGTGGCCATTAAGAAGTCGGTCACGGCAGACTATATCGTTTGTCTCGAAGACGGCAAGAAACTGAAGATGCTCAAGCGCCATCTGATGTCAAGCTATGGCATGACCCCCGACGAATATCGGAGCAAGTGGGGACTGCCGGCCGACTATCCGATGGTTGCCCCCAACTATGCCAAGGCCCGTTCGGATTTGGCGGTAAAGCTGGGGCTCGGCCGCCGTTCTTCCGATAGTGACGGCTGAACCGCTACCGATCACCACCACCGAATCGCACCGCCCGCCCCAGGTCCTCGGATAGCCCTCGGCTGAGAGCGCGGGCCTCTTGCCCGCCCTTTCTGTTTTGCTGCACAATCACACTGCCTGCGGTTAACGACCAGGCCCCAACCGGCCGGTAGGATGCCCGCAACCCGGAAACGCCATCCCCTGGGATGGCGTTTCGCGTTTGTCCCGGCATCATCCTCCCCCGTTTTCTGCCGAGCGGTTATGGCCGCTTCCGGTTCTTGGCATAGACCGCCGCCAGGGTTCGAATGGTGCTGGCCTGGTCCACCACTTTGATCGGCACGTCCGGACGACGTGATGGTCCGGTCCCGCCCGGATCGCCGCCAAGGAGACTGGCTGCGGTCAGCCCGTCTCCCCCATCCCCCGCGTCGGCGCCCCCGACCTGCCCGCTCCCCATCTGGTCCAGGACACGCCGCAGATCCTCTTGGGACACCGCCGGCCGTGGCTTGGGCGCCGGCCGGCCGAGGCCCGGCACGGTGACACCCCGTTTGAGCGCCCTGGCAATGGCATCTCCGGCAATGGCCTTCAGAAAGGGTTGCACCATCATCCGCAACAACCGCTCGTCTTTGGCCGCCCAGGCCATCAGAGTGTTCTGAGCCAGCGCCACGCTGCCCTTAGCCGCCAGGAGCGCCTCACGCACCTTGCCGTCGAGATACGAATCGCTCATGCTCAGTCCGATGTTGACTGTTGGTGTTGACTGGTGTGACGCGGTTTACTCTATAGGATTCCAACCGGTTTGCCCATGGGCAGCGGTCCGCCGGTCGGGGGCCGGTGGCGGGCGAAAAGGGAGAGAAGCCCATGCTGATCGACGTTTTTTCCGATCTGATCTGTCCCTGGTGCTACATCGGCAACCATCGCCTGTCGCTGGCGCTGGCCGAACGGCCGCGCGTCCGCGTCACGCGACGCTGGCATCCGTTCCTATTGAATCCCGACCTGCCACGTCACGGCATCGACCGGAGCTTGTATCTGGCCATCCGTTTCGGCAGCCGCGACCGTGCCCGCCAGGCGCAAGCCGTGATTGAAGAGACCGCCCGACGCGACGGTCTGGCACTTAACCTCAACCGGATCAGCCGCACCCCCAACACCCTGGATGCTCACCGGTTGACGATCCTGGCCACGGCGGCCGGCACCGCCGAGCCGCTGACCGAGAGTCTCTTCACCGCCTATTTCGTGGATGGCCTGGATATCGGAGACCGCGACCTGCTGCTGATGCTGGCGGCAAGAGCCGGGGTCGACCCCGACCAGGCGCGCGCCTGCCTGAACAGTGACGGGGACGCCGACCTGGCCCTGTTCCAAACCGAAATCCTGTCCCACCAACTCGACCTTCACGCCGTGCCCTGTTTCATCTTTGACCGGCGCTTTGTGCTGGCCGGTGCCCAGGAACCGGCGGCATTCCTGCCCCTGCTCGACCTGGCCATCGCGGACGCCGACATCGCCGCCTGAAACCGATGGGCGGTTGGTCGGCCTGGCCTGGAGCCAGCCTGGATTTCACCCAAGACCGGTCAGACCGGACGAAAACACCGGCACCGATCACACCGGCACCCTGTCGGCTTCGCACCGCCGGACCGCCAGCCGCGCCTCCATGGCATCGACCACCGTCGCCTCCAACCGGACGCCATCCAGCCGGTTAATCTGCTGAATGCCGGTGGGCGAGGTGACATTGATCTCGGTCAGCCAGTCGCCGATGACGTCAATGCCGGTGAACACCAAGCCGTTGCGGCGAAGCGTCGGGCCGATCGCGGCGCAGATTTCCCGTTCGCGATCGGTCAGCCGGGTGCCGCGCGGCTGCCCGCCGGAATGGAAGTTGGCGCGGGCCTCGCCGCTCTGGGGCATCCGGCTGACCGCCCCGACCGGCTCCCCTTCAACCAGAATGATCCGCTTGTCGCCATCGCGAATGGCCGACAGGTATTGCTGCACCATCACCGGCTCGCTGGGGTACAGCCGGGAAAACAGCTCGAGCACCGAGGTCAGATTTTCGTCATCGGGCTTGAGGTGAAACACGCCGGCGCCCCCGCATCCGAACAACGGCTTGAGGATGATGTCGCGGTATTCGGCACGGAAGGCCTCGACCTCGGCGCGCTCCCCGGTGATCAGGGTCGGCGGCATCAGCCCGGGGAAATGCGTCACCAGCAACTTTTCGGGCGCGTTGCGCACCTCGACCGGGTCGTTGAGCACCAAAACCCGCCGGGGCAAATGCTCCAAGAGATGTGTGGTGGTGATATAGGCCAGATCGAAGGGCGGATCCTGGCGCAACAGCACCACGTCCATCTCGGCCAGGTCCACCGTGCGAGGCTCGCCCAGCCGGAAATGAGCGCCCCGCACCCGCTCCAGAGTCAGGTCCCAGCCCCGCGCCACCAGCCGATCGTGGCGAAGCGTCAGTTGCTTCGGCAGATAGGTGAACAGCCGGTGGCCACGCCGTTGCGCTTCCAACGCGATCACGAAGGTACTGTCGGCGTCGATATCGATGGACTCGATCGGGTCCATCTGAATGGCGATGGCAAGACTCATGACGATTTCCCCAGCTTCCGCCCCTGGACCCGACGCCCATGGAAAACGGCTGAGGAATACCTAGTACGGTCGGCGCCGAACGTCGACGGTGACCGGCGTTATGGCGTTCGGTTGCGCAGTTGCTGAATGATCAGGGCCGTCTGGTGCAGCGACGGATCATTGCCCGCGATGGCCATGAATGTTTCAAGCGCGGTGATGGCGGCCGGGACATTTCCCACATGAGCCCGCAACGAACCGGTTTCGCGCCACAATGCCGGCTCCTGGGGCGCAAACAGCAGCATGTCGTCCAAAGTCTCCAGGGCCCTGGCGACCTGACCGTTGCGCATATGGCGGAACTTTATATTGTTCTGAAGCCGCAAGAGGATCGACCGGTTATCGACCGGGGCGTAATGATCCGGTTCCAACTCGGCATCGGCGCCGGCGGTGGCCTTCAACAGATCCCGCAGATCGACGGCACTGCATTCCAGGCCACGACGAAACGGATCAATGATCATCCGCTCGCCCGCCGCCTCCAGCCGGACCAGGAAATGGCCGGGGAAATTCAACCCGACCATGTCCCAGCCGCAGACCCGGGCCACATGCAGGAACAGAATCCCCAAGGCCACCGGCAATCCGCGCCGGCGGTCGATCACGCTCATCAGGTTCGCGTTCTGCAAGTCTTCGTAGGTCTGGGTATCGCCCTGATAACCGTACCGACTGACCAGCGTGTCGCACAACGCCGCGACTCGGGTCCCGACCGTGTCGTCGGCCGAGGCATGACGGGCGGCGACATCTTCCGCCAGACGACTGAGATGGCCATGATAGCTCCCCAGATCCCCGTTGGGCCGGTCGAGAACCGCCAGCATCAAAGCGGCTTCGGCCAGCTTGATCTGCGTGTCGGCCTGCTGACCGACCTGACGGAGAAATTCCCGGGCTTCCGGACGACTGGTCAAGGGCGGTGCGCTCGTACTGGCGGTCGGAGCCTCGGCTCGCGGTGAGCCCCGGCTGGAAGACAAGGATGAGGTAAACCAAGAGGCCTGCCCTTGTCGACGTTCTCTTCGTCGGCGATCACGGCCGCCAGGCGTCAGCCAGATGGCAAGGCCAGCGCCAGGGGCTGACCAGCATCACGTCGAAACGCACCGAAAGAGCCGCCAGTTCAGGATGCCGGGCCAGAAAGGCGGCGGCCGCCCGGGCCAGTCGCTGGCGCTGGCGCTCCGACAGCGCCAGCGTCACCGCCCCGGCATCGCGCCGGGCCTTCACTTCGACAATGGCCAGAATGCCCCCCCGTCGTGCCACAATGTCGATTTCGCCAAGCGGTGTGCGCTCCCTGACCGACACCACCCGATAGCCGCCCAGCCGCAACGCCAACCGGCACACAGCCTCGGCCCGCCGGCCGAATCGCTCGGCAGCGGCGCGCCCCCCCGGAGTCCGAGAGCCCCCGCCCCTACCCGTCATCGCCGTCGACGTCGTCCGACCCCGACCGGGCTTCGGGCGCCGTGGCCCCGACCAGGGCCAGGGCCCGAGCGTAAACGTCGCGCCGGGGCCGCCCGCTGAGCCGAGCCACCGCCGCCACCGCGTCCTTCAGACTGGTTTCCGCCAGCGCCCGGCGCAACGCGCCATCAAGACCCTCCGAATCCAAGGCCGCCGCTTCGGTCGCCGCAGGCGGCCCGACCACCACCACCACCTCCCCCTTGGGCGGTCCGGCGGCTTCGTAATGCGCCGCCAGTTCCGGCAGCGTCCCGCGCCGCACCTCTTCGAACAGCTTGGTCAGCTCCCGCGCCACCGCCGCCGGCCGCGGCCCCAGCACCGCCGCCAGATCGCCGAGCAACGCCGCCAGCCTTTGCGCCGATTCATAGCAGATCAGCGTCGCCGGCACCGACGCCACCGCTTCGATGGCGGCTCGCCGGGCCACGGCTTTGACCGGCAGGAACCCGCAGAACAAAAAACGATCCGGGGGCAACCCCGATAGCTGAAGGGCGGTGAGCACGGCGTTGGCGCCGGGCAGGGCCGTCACCGCGACTCCCGCCTCGATCACCGCCAGAACCAGCTTGTAGCCAGGATCCGAGACCAGCGGCGTCCCCGCATCGCTGACCAGCGCCAGCGCCGCCCCTTCGGCCAGCCGGGCCAGCAGACGCGGCCGCATCTGGATCGCGTTATGCTCGTGGTAGGGCAGCATCGGCGTCCGGATATTGAAGCGATTCAGGAGCTTGGCCGTAACCCGGGTATCTTCGCAGACGATCAGATCGGCGCCCCGCAGCAATTCCAGGGCACGCAACGTCATGTCACCGGTGTTGCCGATCGGCGTCGCCACAAGATAAAGCCCAGCACCCGGTTTACAGGACCGGTCGCTCCCGCTACCCTCTGTCGGGTACTTGGTCTGTTCAGGCATGGAGACCGTCGGTGGCACGTTTTTCAAAAGGCTCGGCATGGCTCGGAAGAGCAACACCTCTGCGGATGGCGGCTTTGGTCACCCTGGTGGTGCTCGCGGCATGTGCCACCCCCCCCACCAGCGGCACCGTTGCCCCCAAACCGACGGTACCGGTTGACAGCGGTCTGCCGCAAGCCCCCCCTGCGGTGCCGACCAAGCCGGTCACGCAGGTTCCTCTGGATGTACCGACTCCGGCACCGGTGACCTCCGGTCCGCTTAAGGTCGGCCTGTTGCTGCCGCTGTCCGGCAACGGCGTCGCCATCGGCACCGAAATGCGCAACGCCGCCGAGATGGCGCTCTTTGACCTGGGCGAAGACCGGTTCCAGTTGCTGCCCCGTGACACCAAGGGCACCCCGGCCGAAGCCGCCGAAGCCGCCCGCGGACTGATCGCCGGCGGCGCCCGTCTGCTGCTCGGCCCCCTGTTCAGCACCGAGGTTGCCGCGGTCAAGCCGGTGGCGCAAGCCGCCGGTGTCAATGTGCTGGCCTTCTCCAACGACTGGACCCGCGCCGGCGGCGGGACCTACATCATCGGGTTGGTCCCGGCCGATCAGGTCGCACGGATCGTCAGCTTCGCCCAAATGCGCGGATCGGCGCGCCTGGCCGTGCTGGCGCCGCGCGATCCCTACGGCGACGCGGTGGTGACGGCGGTCCATGACAGCGCCCGGCGCGTCGGTGTTTCCGTCATCCGGGAGGAACGTTACGGCAAGGACGCTGCCGACCTGGCCGGGGCCATCACCCGGCTGGCCAGCGGCGGCAACGCCGCCCTGGACGACCAGAAGCGCCAACTCGCCGGCCGCACCGACGAAGCCTCGCTCGCGGCCCTGGCCCGACTTCAGGCCCAGGCCGGAACCAGCGACGCCGGTTTCGATACCCTGTTGATCGCCGAGGGCGGGGAACGGTTGAGAACGCTGATTCCCCAGTTGGCCGCCCACGGCATCGATGCCGCTCATGTCCACCTGCTGGGGACCGGCCTGTGGGATGATCCGGCCATCGGCCGGTTGCCCGGCCTTGCCGGCGCCTGGTACGCAGCCCCGGCCCCCGACACCCGCGCCGATTTCGAAAGCCGGTTCCAGGCCCTGTACCATCATCGGCCCCAACGGCTGGCCACCCTGGCCTACGACGCCACCGCCCTGGCCGCGGTGCTGGCCAAGGCCCCCTCCACCGCCCGCTTCGACACCACCAGCCTGACCAACCCCAGCGGCTTCGCGGGAATCGACGGCGTCTTCCGCCTGCGTAGTGACGGCCTGGTGGAACGGGGTCTGGCCGTCATCGAAATCGGTCCCGACGGTCCCCGAGTCATCGATCAGGCCCCGACCGCCCTCGAGTCGCTGACCAACTGAGATGAGCACTGGCCGGCGGTGGCCAGGGGCTTTGCTGCCGGCCGACACTGGGGCCTCACTTTGGACTGCGGAGAGCGACTGCTATGTCGGCCGGGTTTGAGCGATTACGCGTAGATGGCTATCGCCGACTGAAGAATCTGGACTTGCCGTTACGCCCTCTCAACGTTTTGATCGGGGCCAACGGTGTCGGCAAGACCTCTGTACTGGAGGTATTTGATCTGTTGGCGGCGTCCGCAGATGGGCGACTGGAAAGCACACTCTCACGAACCGGTGGCATATCAAGCTTGCTCACCCTGGACGGTCAGACGGATCGTATACATTTCCAGCTCGAGCAACCCGCTCCAGATAATGTATCAATTGAATACTACATCTGCCTTTCAAGCGCAGGAATCGGCTATGCGATAGAAAGCGAGGCGTTAATTGAACAAACACATGACCAAAATAATACTTCTCTGCACCTGATTCGGTCAGAACATGGCCAATTGACCTATTACAACACAAATAATAATATCTCTTTTTCTCCGAATTGGCCCATTAAACGAGGGGAAACTGCATTATTTCAGGTCCCTAGAATGTTTAATAAACAAGAGCGATTTCGCCAAATTCTTGCATTTCCTGAAACGATTTACCACATGCTGGACGTTTCTCCCCGCGCTCCCGTGCGCCTCCCACAATCGATACAACCCGTCAAAACGCCAGGAACGAATGGTGAATACCTACTGTCCTGCCTTTATTCTATTCGGGAAAACCACCCGGATCGCTTCGCGGCGATTGAAGACGCCCTGCGCGCGGTGTTTCCCACCTTCGAGCGACTGACCCTCCCGCTGGTTGCGACAGGTTCCGTAACCCTGGCCTGGAAAGATAAGACTCTGTCCAAGCCCATTTATCCGCATCAATTATCGGAAGGTACCCTAAGGTTCCTGTGGCTAACAACTTTACTGCAAAGTCCCGAATTACCAGGCGTAATCTTGATTGACGAGCCAGAGGTCAGCCTCCATCCAGAGATGTTACGGTTGCTAGCTGATCTCATGCGCGAAGCATCTCAATACACACAACTGATTATTGCAACCCATTCCGATCGATTCGTCCGGTTTCTCGACCCCGATGAACTTGTGGTCTGTGATTTGGATGAAACCGGAAGCACCATCGTTCAGCGGGCCAGCAACCTGGATATTGACGCCTGGATGGCCGATTACACGCTTGACCAGCTCTGGTCGATGGGGGTGATCGGGGGCCGCCTATGAGCGTGCGGATCGCCATTTTAGTCGAAGGGTCAACCGAAACCATCCTCAAGCAGCCCCTTCAAAATTTCCTAACACCGCTCCTGACAAACCAAATGCCGAAGCTCATTTTTTTACGTCAAAATGGCCGGATTCCCAAAAGAGAGGACCTTAAGCGGCACGTAACCCACCTTTTGAATAGTCACCCCTGCGCCGACGCGGTTATTGCACTGACCGATGTCTATACCGGGGGTAATGATTTTCAGGGCGCTGGAGACGCCAAGCAAAAAATGCGTGAATGGGTCGGAAAGGAGCCGCGCTTCCATCCCCACGTTGCATTATATGATTTCGAAGCGTGGTTACTTCCGTACTGGGGTGACATTCAGAGACTGGCAGGAAGCAATCGAGCATCACCAAATGCATCCCCCGAACATGTCAATCATGGGTATCCTCCAGCTCGTGTGCTTGCTGAAGTCTTCCGCACAGGAACGAAAGGCAAGGTATACAGCAAAATAAGAGATGGTAGTGCCATTTTACGTGATAAAGATTTAAACATTGCGGCACAGGCCTGTCCTGAGCTTCGGGCCTTTTTGAATACCATCATTGCCATAAGCCAAAATAAGCCGCTGCCGGCCCCTACCCCGCCGTGATCTCCACCGGCGACCCGACGGTCAGATGCAGGACCCCGGCTGCGCGCCCCTGGTTGACCGCGATCTCCACCAGGCCGTTGCCGTTGGCGTACCACAGCGGTTCGCCTGGCGGCACGTCCGCAAAGGTGCGGTGACGCCGAATCGCCTGGCCTTGCACCTCCACCACCGCGGTTCGTGCCATGGTCTTGGCGCGGATGCCAACCATGGCGTTGCCGTAGCCGTCAAGATAGATAATACGGGCCAATTCGTCGGGCCAGGATGGCCGGGCGATGCTGTCGGGGGCCAGCGGCACCCCCGGGGATGCTTCGCCCCGGGCCAGCCGGGCCGCCACCGGGGCAAACAGGTCGCGGCCATGGAAAGTCGGCGACAATTTGGCCGGCAACCAGTCGATCTGCCAGACATGGATGTCGCGTGACCGGCGGCGGACCAATTCGAAGAGGCCGTTGTCCGGGCCGACAAACCAACGACCGTCGGCATAAACCACCAACGGTCGCCGGCCGGTACCGACTTCAGGATCAACCACACACAGAAAGACGTCCCCGGGCAGGAACGTCTCGGAGTACGCGGCCAGCAGATAAGCCGACAGTTGGGGATCAAAGGAGGGGGCGTCGGCAAACAGATCGATGATCGGCACCCCCGGCGCCGCCCGCATCAGAACCGCCTTGACCTGGCCGGTATACGGCCCGGTCAGGCCGAAATCCGTAAACAGATAAATCATCAGCCGGCCCACCCACCTGCGATCTTATCGCCTCCTACTTCTTATCATAAGTCAGCTTGAGCCTGAACACCCGCTCCTGGTCATGCTTCCAGTTCTTGGCAAGGGCACAGATCACAATGCCATTGGCCGCTTTGGTGAATTTCGGCTTCTCCATCATGGCGGCCCCGATCGGCGCCTCCACGAAAAACTCGAGTTTGGTCCAAGTGGCATCCTTGGGCGTCTTGATGAAGCCATCGGCGTCAACATTCATCGCGTTCAACGGCAGCTCCGCGCAGACCTGCTCGCAAGAGGCCTTGCCGTTCAACGTCCCGGTGAGCGCCCGCAAGGTATTCGCCAGCCCTGGATCGATACTGATATACTTGCTGGCCTCCAGCAGCGGCACCCCGACGCTGATATTGCCGAACCCGATCACCGCCTTGGCAATGTCCTCGACGGTGTTCGGTGGCCGACCGCAGGCCGGATTGGCCTCGCCGGCCTGGACTTGGGATGCCGGCAACGTATCTTCCGCCGACAGTTCATTGGCCCCAACCTTAAGGTCAATGCTCAGCCGGTCCGCCAGTACCGCCGGCGCAAAACCCAACAAACCCAGGACCGCAAGGCCCGGAACAAGACGTGACATGGGGCAAACTCCCTCCCCGGTTGGACGACGGGCGTCGCCCATCGATACGACACTCACGACACCGCCGCCATCTCGGCAACCCGGGCCGCGCCCGCGGTCGCCCGATGATCCGACGCCAGCACGGTATAGACCGCCGGCAGCACGAACAAGGTAAACAGCGTGCCGATGGCCATCCCCGCCACAATGACGATGCCGATACTGAAGCGGCTGGCGGCACCGGCGCCGTTCGCCACCAACAACGGCAACAGGCCAACCACCATCGCCGCAGTGGTCATCAGGATCGGCCGCAACCGCACCTGAGCCGCCCGGTGGATCGCTTCCCGTCGGTTCAGATTCTCCCCCTCCTGCAACTTATTGGCAAATTCCGTCATCAGGATGCCGTGTTTGCTGATTAAACCGATCAGCGTCACCATGCCAACCTGGGTGTAAATATTGATGCTGGCCACCCCAAAAAACAACGGCAACAACGCGCCGCAGATCGACATCGGCACCGCCACCAGAATCACCAACGGGTCGCGCAGGCTTTCGAATTGGGCGGCGAGGACCAGGAAGATGGTGATCAGCGCGAAGGCGAAGGTGATGGCAAGTTGGTTCCCTTCCTTCAGATACTGCCGTGACTCCGACAGATAGTCGTGACTGACATCGGCCGGCAGCAATTCCTTGGCCGTCGCCTCCAGGAAGCTCACCGCCTGCCCCATGGTCACGCCCGGCATCGGCACCGCCGAAAACGTGGCGGCGTTTAATTGGTTGAACTGGGTCAGCGCATTGGGATCGATCCCCGAATCGATGGACACCACCGTGGACAACGGGACCGAGACCCCGCCCACCGTCCGGACATAATAATGGGCCAGGTCATCCGGGCTCAGACGCTCGCCCCGCGGCACTTGGGGAATCACCTGATAGGACCGGCCGGCGTAATCAAACCGATTGACGTAGTTCTCACCGACCAGCAAGGCCAGCGTCTCGCCGATGGACTGCATGGTCAGGCCAAGATCATTGGCCTTGCCGCGGTCCACGTGAATCCGCACCACCGGGTTATTGTAGGCGAGGTCGCTATCGACCACGATGAACAAGCCGCTTTGGCGCGCCCGATCCTTGACCGCCTCCATCACCGCGAACACCTGCCGGAACTCCGCCGGCGAGTACACCACCATCTGCACCGGCATGCCGCCCACCGTGCCGGGCAAGGGTGGCAGGTTGAAGGCGAAGACGTTCATGCCGGCGACACGGCCAAGCCCCTGCTGGACCAACGGCAGCAGCGCCATGGACGAGTGGGTCCGTTCATTCCACGGCTTCAGGATCATGCCCGAAATATTGGTGTTGACCCCTTGAAAGCCATTAACCACGAAACGGGCAAAGGTCTCGGGGAAAGCGGTGTAGCTTTGGTCAATCTGGACGCCATACCGGTTGGTATAGTCAAGGTTGGCGTATTGCGGCGCCTTGCCCACCGCAAACACCACGCCCTGATCTTCCGGTGGAGCCAACTCGGCCTTGCTGTGACTGTAAAGGAAGCCGACCCCGATCAGCACCGCCACCGCAAACAGCAGCGTCACCGGGCGGTAATCCAGTGACCCCGCCAGCATCCGGCCATAACGGCGGGTCACCGCCGAAAAGAACCGGTCGACGCGCCGGGCAAACCAGCCCTCGGCCATCTCGCGGGTCAGCAGCATCGAACACATCATCGGCGACAGCGTAATTGCGATGATGCCCGAAATGATCACCGACCCGGCCAGCGTAAACGCGAATTCACGAAACAGGGAGCCGGTCAGGCCGGTCAAAAAACCAATGGGGGCATAAACCGCCGCCAGCGTAATGGTCATGGCGATAATCGGCCCCAGGATTTCCCGGGCGCCGACCAGCGCCGCCTGCACCGGACTGCGACCGCGTTCGATATGGCGATAGACATTCTCGACGACCACAATGGCGTCATCCACCACCAGTCCGATGGCCATGACCATGGCAAGCAGGGTCAACAGATTGATGCTGAAGCCCAGCGCCAGCATCAGGGTGAACGAGCCGATCAGCGACAGCGGAATCGTCACGATCGGGATCATCACCGAACGGATTGTGCCCAGGAACAGGAAGATCACGGCGACCACGATGGCCACCGCCTGAATCAGCGTCCGGATCACCTCGTTAATGGAAGACTGGATGAATTTGGTCGAATCATAAACAATGTTCATGATCACGGTCGGCGGCAGGCCCCGTTCGATGGTCGGCGCCAGCGCCCGCACATCACGGACAATGTTCAGCGGATTGCCGACCGGCGTCGACTGGACGCCGATGAACACCGCCTGCTGCCCATTCATCATCACCGACGAGTCGGTGTTCTGCGCCCCCAGTTCCAACGTCGCGATGTCATCCAACCGGACCAGCGCACCATCCTTGGCCTTGACCACCATCCGCCGAAACTCGTCCAGACTGGTCAGTCCGGTGTCGGCCCGGATGTTGGAGACGGTGAAGTAGCCCTTGGTCTGCCCGGGAGCGGACTGAAAGTTGTTGGCCTGAATGGCCGCCGCGACATCACTCGAGGTGATCTCCCTGGCCGCCATTTTGGCGGGATCCAGCCAGACCCGCATGGCGAAGGTCTGGCCACCCAGAATATCCGCCGAGGCCACGCCATCCACAGTAGCCAGCAGCGGCTGCACCACCCGGCTAAGATAATCGGAGATTGCCGCGTTCGACAGGGTCGGGCTGGAGAAGCCGATATACATCACCGCGGTGGTCTGACCGGTCGATTTGAGAATCACCGGATCGTTGGCCTCCTTGGGAATCAGGTATTTTACCTGATTCACTTTGGCCATCACCTCGGTCATGGACTTGGTCGGGTCGTAGTTGAGCTTGATATTCGCCGTCACCACGCTCTTGCCTTGGGTCGACGACGACGTCAGGTAGTCGATCCCTTCCGCCGAAGCCACCGCCTGGGCAATCGGCTGGGAGATGAATCCCTGCATCAACTCCGGCGCCGCCCCCGGGTAGGTGGTGGTTACGGTGATCACGGTATTGTCCAGCCTGGGATACTGGCGGATCGGCAGGTCAAAGAACGCCCGCATGCCGATCAACAATATCAGCAGGCTAACCACCGTCGCCAGGACCGGCCGGCGGATGAAAAGATCGGTAAGACGCATGGGAAGGCCCTCGGGGCTGCCGGCTTCTGGTTAGTTGACCGGTGTCACGACCGGCTTGGTCAGGACGGTATCGCTGGTCAGGACCACCGCGGCACCATTGTGCAGCTTGACCTGGCCGGCGTTCACCACCCGATCACCGGCGCTGACACCCTCCAGGATCGCCACCTTGCCGTCATGGCGGGGCCCCGTTTTGACGAAGCTCTGAACCACCTTCAACGCCGGCTTGCCCGCGGCATCGGTCCCCGAATCGCGGACCAGATAGACCAGCTCGCCATAGGCGGTGTAGTCCACCGCGGTTTCGGGTAATGTCACCACCCCCGATTGTGGCGGCAGAACCACCTGGACCTTGGCAAACATGCCCGGCAGCAACAGGTGGCCGGGATTCTGGAGGCTCGCCTGAATTTTGATGGTCCGGGTGCCGCTATCCACCTGAGGCTCGATGGCGGTCACGGTGGCACTGAAGGTGCGGTCGGAAAAGGCGTCGGCCCGGAATTCCACCGCCTGCCCCAGCGCCAGCACGCTGCGCGCCTGCTCGGGTAACGTAAAGTTGACGTAAAGCTGATCAAGGTCGGTCAGCGAGACCACGGCGGTACCGGCGGCCAGATACTGACCCAGCTCAACCTGACGGACCCCGAGTTGCCCGGCAAACGGCGCACGCACCATCTTCTGGGCAATGATCGCCTCGGCATGGGCGATCGCCGCCTTGGCGGCATCCAGTTGGCTCTGGCTTTGATCAACCGATTGTTGGGTCCCAAAGCTCTTGACCGCCAGCGTCTTGGACCGGTCCAGGGTGAGTTGGGCAAAGGTCACCTGCGCCCGGTCGGCGGCCAGATCGGCCCGGTCCGGGGCATCATTGAGTTGGACCAACGGTGCGCCCGCCGACACGTTGGCCCCTGCCTCGAACAGAATCGCGGTGATCCGCCCGCCAACCTCTGGCGCAACCGTCACCTGATGGACGGCGACCACCGTACCGATACCGTCCAGCATCCGCGGCATGTCTTCGGAAACCGCCGTCACCGCACTCACCGTCGCCGGTGGCGGTACGTTTCCCGCAAAGAACTTGGCGATCATGCCCTGTCGGAACTGTTCGAAGCCGTAAAGGCCGCCGCCAAGCCCCGTCAACACCAGCGCCATCAGCACGAAGCGGAACGCAACTTTGCCCCGGCTTGGTGCGACACGCTCCTGCGGCACCTTATCGGCAATGGTTTCCGGTGAAAACGTATCCATGCCCGCTGCCCCTCCCTGTCCAGCTCTTGTCTCTAAGGACAAACCACCGCGACGCCGCCGCCGGCGTGGCCGCCGGCAAACAACGCCAGACGTTGCCTGTCGAATGGCGCCCCGACCACCGCCTCACGCAAACCGATGCCCCGCAGGATAAACCGTGCCGCCTCGGTGACCACCGCGTCCAGTTCACCCTGGTACGGATAAACCCCCTGCCCCGACAGCCGACCATAGGCGATCTGCGCCGCCACATGGCACCCGAACCAAAAGGCGTTGGCAGGCGCCGGCCCGCCCGGCAACACGTCACCCGCCTGGTCGGCCGCCCGCAGGCTGGCACAGTAAGTGGCCAGTATCCGCCGCTCCACGTCGGCAAAGTGAACCCTGGCATACTCGCCATCTTCCATCATGCTGTGCAGCACCAACCGCTGCCGCGTCACCATCAACTGCCGGTCACCCAGCACCCCCAACACCAAGTGCCACAACATGCCGTAGGTCATCAGCACCAAGGTATCGGTGGACGGCGGAAGCGCCTCCAACCGCGCCAAATCCGGGTCCGCCAGACAGCCAAGCTTCAGGATTTCCTCATACAGCGCCGCCTTGGTGGGAAAGTGGCGAAACACCAGCGCCTCCGAGACCCCCGCCGCCTCTGCGATCTCCTTGGTGGTGACCCCGGCAAACCCCTTCCGCGCAAAGACCGGCGTCACACTCTCCACGATCATCCGGCGCCGCGCCGCGCTGTCCATTCGAACCTTAGCCATAGTCCGCAAAGTGAGCCCTCACTCACTTTGGGTCAAGGCCAACCGTGCCGTCACCCCAGCGTATGGCGCTATGCAGACCAGCGCAGACGTCGCGGCTACCATGACGGTCGGAGACCGGCTTGACAATGAGGCAATAGTTTCGTAGTGATGAAGATATGATGACGAACGAACTGGACCGCGCAGCCACCGCCGCCAGCGACCTGCTAAAGGCGCTCGCCAGCCCAAATCGACTCAAAATTCTCTGCCATCTGATTGAAGGCGAGAAATCGGTCGGGCAGATCGCGGCCTTGATTGGCATCCGCGAAACCACCGTGTCCCAACATCTGGCACTGTTGCGCAAGGACCGGCTGGTCAGTAGCCGGCGGGCCGGCCAGACTATTTTTTATGCCCTCGACAGCCCGGTTGCGGCTCGAATCATCGCGATCCTGTACGAGACTTATTGCGCCCACGGCAACGACCCGGCCGACAGCACGCCCCCTTGCTCGTCCTGAGCCAGGCCGACCGGCCGCCAGTTCGAAGGGCCGTCCGGCCGTTTAGGGGTCCGAGCACAGTCAACAAACTCCCGATCGGTCTTAGCGGGCCAATCCCACTTCGGGCATTCTCAACTCCTGGCCGCTACGGACCAAAGGCGCCACCGCTTGCGCCACCGGCGCCACCGCCTGAGCCATGGCCCGAAGGCGAGCGCCGCTGGTCGACACCAGATCCGCCAGACGCTCAATCTCGGTGCGCGGGCGCGGATACACATCCAGGCTGACCGGGGCATCGGCGGCCAGGCCAATCGCCTCCCGGGTGCGGCGCAAAGCCAGGTCGAGGTCGCCTAACTCGTCAATCAGCCCAAGACCGACCGCCTGATGACCAGTCCATACCCGCCCGCGGGCGATTTCCCGGACCTTATCCGGGGCAAGGTGGCGTGCTTCGGCCACGTTGCGCGTAAAAGTCGCGTAAATATCGTCGGTCACCGCCGTAACCCGGGCGCGCTCGCTAGGGCTATAAGCGCCAACATTCGACCACATGCCGGCGTTCCGTCCTTCCTTGACGCCGTCCCAACGCACCCCAAGGCTGTCCCAAAGACCGCCGGTGGCGACCTTACCGACGATCACGCCGATCGACCCGGTCAGCGTCGCGGGTTCGGCCACGATCCGGTCGGCATCCATGGCGATCCAGTACCCCCCCGAAGCCGCGGTATCGGACATCGAAACGATCACCGGCTTGCCCGCCGCCTTGGCCTGGAGGACGGCACGGCGGATGGTTTCCGACGCCACCACCGACCCCCCCGGGCTATCCACCCGCAACAGAATGGCCCGGACATCGTCATCGTCGATGGCCTCTTGAAACGCCGAAACCACCGCACCGGAGCCCATGGTCTGTCCGCCGAGCATGGGATTGACGCCCCCATCGCCGCGCTCGATGCCACCGACGGCAAAGATCAGGGCGATGGTCGGCCCGGTGTCGTGCAGTTCTCCGGCCGCCTCCAGGTATGGGCCGGGAGCCACCATCCCGGAGTCGTGTCCGGCCCGATCCAGCGACTCATCAACCAGTTGATCGTAGTAACCGATGCGATCGACCAAGCCGGCGTCCTTGGCTTCCCGATCCAGAAACGGCCCGCTGTCGATCAACCGCCGCACGACCGCCGGCTCCAGCTTCCGAGACACCGAAAGACCGCCAATCAGTTGTTCGGTCAGATCATCCAGCAGGCTTTCCAGCATCTCCCGGTGCGGCCCCGACATCCCGGGCTCGGTCAGCGTTTCCATCGCGCTCTTATACTCCTCGCGATGCTCCACCTCCGGCAGGATATGATACTGGTCAAGAACCTTGCGCGCGAACGGCATCTCCGCGGCAAGGCCGGTCAAACCCAGCATCCCCACCGGTTGCAGCCAGATTTGCTCACAGGCGCTTGCCAGATAGTAGCTCTGGTTGCCGGGACCGAACTCGCCGAAGGTCTCGGCATAGGCCGTCGCGAACCGACCGGCGTCGCGGAACCGGCCCAGTGCCGCGCGCACCTCTTGAACCTGGGCCATGCCCATACTGTCGTCGCCCAACCGGATCACCGCGCCCTTGACCCGGGGGTCATGAGCACCACGATCAAGGGCATCGACTACGTCGCGCAGGCTGGCATCCCCGCCCAGCAAAGTTCCGGTGACCGAGTCGTCGGCGCCCTGCTCGACGACCTTCTGGTCAAGATCGATGGAGAGAACCACCGTTCCGGGCAAGTCCGGGGGAGCGAAAAGCGTCTTGTACAATAAATAGCCGCCGCCGACCGCGCCGAGCACCACCAGAAACCCAAAAACGGCCAACAGGCGAAACAGAAATCTGAACATGATTCAGCCGTCTTTCCAACCGAGGGTTCGTTTTGGCCTGTTGCGGTTAGGCTGCGCTTGGTCTGGTTTGGCTCTGGCGGCGCCCACCGATGACGGGCGGACGCCACCGCGCTACCGGCTTAGCGCATGATATTCCGGGTTTGGAATCATGTCGACGGCGCTCGCAACCCGGTTGGACATATTATAGAACCCCACCGTGTCCGCAATATCAAAGACCTCTTCCTCGGTAAATCCCGCCTGGCCCAAGATTTGGCGGTCCGACTCTCCGACCGCTTGCGGTGTCACGGTCAGCTTCCAGGCAAAATCGAGCATGCTGCGCTGGCGAAGCGACAACGGCGCCACTCGGTAGTTCATGACCAGCATTTCGCCCAATTGCGGATCGCCCGACAACGCCCGCACGGCCTGGCCATGGGCCACCAAGCAATAATAACAATGGTTGGCCGACGAAACGACCACCGCGATCATTTCCCGCTCGAGCTTGCTGAGACCACTCGCGCCCAACATCAACTCATTATAGAGCGAAATAAAGTTCCGCAGCTTCTTCGGTCGTGCCGAATACGCGCGTAAGACATTGGGAACCAACCCCAATTTATCCAGACATTTCGCGAAATGCGCCTGCAAATCGGGGTCCAGGGACTCCGGCGCCGGCACCGGCAGGGCCATGACATGATCGGGCTGGGGCATTAAGGTCGTCCTCCTCACAGCTCTGCCTGTTGTCGGCCACCCAATTCTTACGCCTGCTCCAATTCAACCAAAGTGCCGAGAAAGTCTTTGGGGTGAAGGAACAGCACGGGTTTGTCGTGCGCGCCCATCTTCGGCTCGCCATCGCCGAGAACTCGCGCCCCCGAGGCTTGCAGCCGATCCCGCGCGGCGAGAATATCGTCGACTTCGTAGCAGATATGATGGATGCCGCCATTCGGATTGCCGGCCAGAAACTTGGCCACCGGCGAATGATCTCCGAGCGGCGCCAGCAGCTCAACCTTGGTGTTCGGCAAGCCAACAAACACCACCGTCACACCGTGAGCGGGTTGGTCAACCGGTTCCGACACCGTAGCGCCCAGGGTATCCCGATACAACGCGGTTGCCGCGACCAGATCCGGCACCACGATGGCCACATGATTGAGCCTTCCGATCATGCCCCCAATAACTCCCGTAAAAGTTCCTATACCGTTGCTTCAACCGACACCTGGCAGGCGCACCAAATGCACCTCGGTCTGCGGCTTCTTACCGTGACTAGCGTTGAACGCCCGCCGCACCGAACTCCGCACCGCCTGGGTCACCACCTGATCATCCTGGCGGGTGGCCTTCGGCACCGCCGCCACCGCTTCGCGGATGGCGTCGATCACATCAAGGAGCAGATCGCGATCGTCGTCTTCATCCACCAAGCCCAGCACCGCCAACCGTGGCGCCGTCGCCAACTCGCCGCGCTGATTGAGCACCACCGTCACCACCGCAGCGCCATTATAGATCACCCGATGACGGCTCCGCATGGCGCCCCCATCCAGTCGCGCCAGTCGTTTGCCGTCAACCGCCAGTCGCCCGTGGGCGACCTCCGCCACCACCATCGCAGGTCCGGGCGCAAGGCGAAGCAGTGTCCCATTGCTCGGAATGACCACCTCCGGCACCTGGCAGTCCCGGGCCAACTGGGCGTGCTCGGCCTGGTGCCGTTGTTCCCCATGGACCGGTACGGCGATACGTGGCCGTATCCAGTTGAGCATGCGCACCATCTCATCCCGCGCGGGATGGCCGGAGACGTGGACATTCGCGCGATGCCTGGTGACGATTTCTATGCCTTGACGAATCAGCCGATTTTGAACCTGAGCAATGGCACGTTCATTGCCCGGAATGTCCCGACTGGAAAAGATCACAGCATCTCCAGCCCCCAGCACCACTTGAGGGTGATCCCCCGCCGCAATGCGCGCCAAGGCCGACCGGGGTTCGCCCTGGCTGCCGGTGCATATCAGAACCACTTTGTCGCGCGGCAGGTAACCCGCATCATGTTCCGAAAGAAACTCGGGGATGCCCGACAGATATCCGCAACTGCGCGCCGCTTCAAAAATACGCCATAGGGAACGCCCGACCAGCGCCACCCGCCGGTCATGCACCGCCGCCGCCACCGCCACACTTTCCAACCTGGCAACGTTGGTGGCGAAACAGGTCACGGCCACCCGGCCCGTATAGCGACCGATGACCTCTGTCAGCCCCTCGCGCACCGTGACCTCGGACCCGGAAGAGCCAGGGACGAACGCGTTGGTGGAATCCGCAACCAGCGCCAACACCCCCTCGTCACCGAGTGCCGCCAAAGCCGCCTCATCGGTCACCGCCCCAACCAGGGGCATCGGGTCCAACTTCCAGTCGCCGGTGTGGACCACCGTTCCGGCACCGGTCCGAATGACCAGCACCCGAGACTCCGGGATCGAATGGGTGACACCGATCATTTCGACTTGGAATGGACCGATATCGATTTTGCTCGATCCCAACACTTCGGTGATCGGCAAACGTCCGCCCAAACCATATTCATGAAGTTTACGACGAAGAACCGCTGCCGTAAACGGTGCCGCATAAACCGGGCATTCCAGTTCCCGCCAAAGATGCCCCACCGCCCCGAGATGATCCTCATGAGCATGGGTCAACACCAGTCCGACCAAGTCCTTCCGGCGCTCCCGAATAAAGCTGGGGTCCGGAACCAGGATATCAACGCCCGGCATCGTTTCGTCTCCGAAACCAATACCAAGGTCAACCATCAGCCATTTGCCAGCATGGCCATATAAATTCAGATTCATGCCGATTTCGCCCGACCCACCCAGCGGCAGGAAGTACAGGGCGTCGGCGCCCGGACGATGCGAGGCCGCGGCTTGTGTCATGATAACCTGTTACGATTGTGGATCAGCACAAGCCCCCGCAAGGTCAGTTCGGCATCAACATGATCTATCGCCGAGGTGGCACGAGCGAACAAAACCGCCAGCCCACCCGTGGCGATCACCGGCATGGCCGCGGCGGGCGTTCCTGCCAAAAACTCGCTCCGAATCCGCTCCACCAACCCCTCAATCAAGCCAATATAGCCCCAGAAAATGCCTGATTGCATACACGCCACCGTGCTCGTCCCGATTACCCGCGCCGGCTGCACAATTTCAACCCGCGGCAGCTTTGCCGCAGCCCGATCGAGAGCATCCAGAGACAGGTTAATGCCAGGCGCGATCACCCCGCCACAATAGTCGCCGTCGCCATTGACCACGTCAAAAGTCGTTGCAGTACCGAAATCGACGATAATTAAAGGCGGGCGGTAAGCTTGAGCGGCCGCATACGCGTTAACCAGCCGGTCAGCCCCAACTTCCTCCGGTCGCCCGACGGCTGCCTTGACCCCAAGGTCAAGACGAGCGTCACCGACGATCAAAGGCTCGCAGCCGAAATGGTCTTTGCACAACCGCCTAAGATTAAAGGTCGCACCGGGCACCACGCTCGCGATGATCGCGTCCGAAACTTGCCGTGGGTAGAGTCCGCGAAGGGTCAGCAGTTGCGTCAGCCACACCGCGTACTCATCGGCGGTCCGCTTGGCATCGGTGGCGCAACGCCAAAGCCCCCGTTGCCGACCTTCATCATATACCGCGAAAACGACGTTGGTGTTGCCCGCATCAATGGTCAGCAGCATGGCGCCTAGGCTCAAGGAACGAGGGACTGATCGACGGCTGTTGCGTCAACCGTGCCAGGAAAAAACACATCACCCGCCGCCACCCGGCGGCAGGCGCCACCTTCGGGCGGGGCCAACAGCAAAGCCCCATCAGCGTCCAAGCCAAAGAAAACGCCTGCCAAAGTCTCCCTCGACAAGCGGACCGTTATCATGGCGCCAAGGCCAGCCGCCCTCTCCAGCCAAGCTGCGCGCACCGACGCAGCCCCTTCCCATTGCCATATAGCGTGCCACCGACGAAAATGGTTCATGAAACTTTCGAGCACCGTTTCAATGGGGATCCCGGTCGGCAGTCCCTCTGATACTAAAGACGTTGCGGGGTACTCGGTACCATCGGGAAAGTGCCGCACGTTAATGCCGACACCGACGGCCAGCCATTCCACCTGCCCGTCTCGATCAGTCCCGGACTCCAGCAACACGCCCGCCACCTTACGACCACCGACCAACACGTCATTTGGCCACTTCAGTTTGGGGGTGCGGCCGAGAGGAAGAAACCCGGCGACGGTCTCAGCCACCGCAACCGCGGCTACGAAAGAAAGCTGTGCCGCCGCCGCCGGTTTGCAAGCGGGTCGCAGCAAAACAGAACAATAAATATTCCCTTCAACGGAAACCCACGACCGCCCTCGCCGCCCCCGACCGGCTGTCTGCTGCCTCGCCCAAATCACCGTCCCCGCCGGTGCTCCAGTCTCAGCACGGCGCCGAACTTCGTCGTTCGTGCTATCCAAACTCTTGTATTCCACGACCACAAAGCCAGGAACCCGGCGGTCACGAGCAACACAACCGCCGGGTCGCGCTTCCGTCATCCGGCAAACAAAGAAGCAGCCGCGGTCGCAGCGCCAGTCAAGATCGGCACCGGGAAGATAAAGAACAGCGCAGTAAACACACCACAACCGACCAGCACTATTGTAACGATCCCATCATCCTGCCGATCGATAACTTCCACTGGGGCCTCGTCGAAGTACATCAGTTTGACGATGCGCAAGTAATAGAACGCGGCGACAACACTGGTGAGAACGCCGATGACGGCCAAACCATACAAGTGCCCCTGGATTGCCGCAAGAAAGACGTAAAGCTTGCCGAAAAACCCAGCCAGCGGTGGCACACCTGCCATCGAAAACATGAACAGCGCCATTACCAGCGCCATCATCGGGTGCGTTCGGGACAGTCCGGCAAAGTGAGCAAGGCTCTCCACCGGACGGCCTTGGTGCCGCATGGAGAGAATGACCGCAAAGGTTCCGACCGTCATCACCAGATAAATAGCAAGATAAACCAGGATACCCCGAACACCTAGTTCACTTCCGGCCGCGAGGCCAAGCAGAATGTAACCGATGTGCCCGATTGAGCCATAGGCCATCAGCCGCTTGATGTTGGTTTGCTGGATCGCCCCCACCGCGCCCAAAATCATCGAGACCACGGCCATAAACGTCACGATCTGTCGCCACTGGTCAGTGAGCCCACCAAAGGGATCCACCAGCACCCGCAACAGCAACGCTACAGCCGCTACCTTGGGAGCCGCAGCAAAGAACGCGGTAACCGGTGTTGGAGAGCCTTCATAAACGTCCGGCGCCCACATGTGAAACGGAACCGCCGCAACCTTGAATGCCAAACCGGCGGCCATGAACACCATGCCGATAACAATGCCAATGTCGGCCCGGGGCGCATTCGTGAGCACCGCCGCAATCTTTTCAAAATTGGTGGTCCCGGTAAACCCGTAGACTAAAGACGCGCCGAACAACAGCAACCCAGACGATAGCGCACCCAGTACGAAGTATTTGAGCCCGGCCTCCGTCGAGGTTTGGGTGTCGCGTCGGAAAGCTGCCAGCACATAGAGCGCCAGACTTTGGGTCTCGAGTCCCATGTACAGCGCGATCAGATCACTGGCCGAAATCATCATCATCATGCCAACGGTTGACAAGACAATCAGAACCGGTAGCTCGAAATGATCCATGCGCTGGCGGGCGGCGTATCCCTGACCGACCATCACCACTGCCGCCGCGCCGATTAACACGAGGGTTTTCATAAACACCCCGAAACCATCGACCACGAACAGTCCGTCGAACGCATAGGTACGGGCACCGCTGTGGCCAAGTACCAAAATGGCGGTGACCAAAAGCGATGCCGCAGCCAGGTGGGAGACCAAACGGGTCGCCCCATCTCCACGAAACACGCCAAGCAAAAGCAACGCTAGCGCGGAACAGGCCAGGAAGATCTCGGGCGCCGCCGGCAAGATGCTAGGAAATTCGGCCATCGTCATGTCTCCTGCCCCGTGCCTCAATGAAGCGCAACGGTCATGCTTCCGGCATCAGCCAGAGCAGTCTGGTAATGGTTGATCAGGTTCGCTACCGACGCGGTAGTCTCGTGGATAAAGCTGTCCGGATAGATCCCCATCCAAAGGATCACCAGCACTAAAGGAACAACAATTGCGAACTCGCGTAGATTGATATCCTTAAGCCCTGAGCTGTCCGCCCTCTCGGCTTTTTCGAACACCACCAGCCGATACATCCACAGGAAGTAAATGCAGCCAAGCACCAAGATGGTTCCAGCGAACAATGCTAGCCAACTGCTGGCCTGATACGCACCCACCAGCACCAGGAATTCCCCGACGAAGCCGCTGGTTCCGGGGACACCCAACGACGCGAGCATAAACACCATCATCGCAAAGGCAAAGACGGGCATCGTTTCGACCACGCCACTGAACTTGGCAATGTCTCGGGTATTGGCCCGCTCCTCAAGCATCCCGACGCAGCAAAACATTCCCACAGAAATCAGGCCGTAGGACAGCATCACCATCACAGCGCCCTGAAGCCCCTGGGTGGTCAGCGTAAACATGCCGATATAGCCGAAGCCCATGTGTGCCAGGGTCGCGTAGGCTACCCACTTCTTCAGGTCCCCAAACGCCAGCGTAATCATCACGGTTACGCCCGAGACATAAATCAGGGCAATCACCGCCAACGCATAAACGACAGGCGCCAGCAGGTCACTGCCGCCAGGCAGCATGGGGATCGAAAAGCGCAGGAAAATATACCCGCCAACTTTCAACAGCACACCGGCAAGCAGAGCCGCCGCCCCCCCTGGAGCCTCGGTATAGGCATCCGGCAACCAGGTATGCACCGGCCACATCGGGACCTTGATCATGAACGACGCGGCCAGAGCCAACCAAAGCCAAATTTGGGTGGTGCGCGACAGCGTTGGCCCCTGGGCGATTAGGGTGGGGATGTCGGTGGTGCCGAAATTAAAATAGAAGACCAACAGCGCAATCAACATGAACACCGAGCCCGCCATGGTGTACAGGAAGAAGCGTAGCGCCGCTGGCACCCGGTCCGGACCGCCCCAAACACCGATGACGATAAACATCGGCAAAAGCACCGCCTCGTAGAAGAGATAAAACAGCAGGAAATCAAGCGCGCAAAATATCCCGGTCATTGCTGTTTCAAAGACCAGAAAGGCGATCATGAATTCCCTGACCCGATGCTGGACCCTCTCCCAGCTCGCCAGTATGCACAGAGGCGTGACGAACGTTGATAATAGGACAAAGAACAGCGAAATGCCGTCAATGCCCATGTGGTAGGAAATGTTAAACGCCGGGATCCAGTCGGCGCGTTCTTCAAACTGGTAGCCCGCGACGTTAGGGTCAAACTCGACCCACAACAACACCGACAACAGGAACGTCGCAAGCGACGTCCACAGCGCAATGTTCTTGGCATTGCGTGCCACTGTGGCCGCATCGCCGCGGATCACCAGGATCGAGGCGGCTCCGACCAGAGGCAGGAAGGTCGTCAAAGACAGAATCGGCCAGCCGGCCATGGCAAAACCCCCCTCTACTCTCAGCCGTTCACGTAGAACCAAGTGACCAGCAACACGACGCCGATCACCATGGCAAACGCGTAGTGGAACACGTAACCAGACTGTAGTCGCACGGCCTTTTGCCCGAAGAATTGCGTCGCACCGACCAAAGAGCGGGGCCCCAAACCATCGAGCGAAGTACCATTCCCTAGCTTCCACACGCCGCGAGCGAAGACCAGAAGCGGCTCAACAATGTACCGATCAACAAGTATGTCGTAATACCAGTGATTGTACAAAAATTGGTGGATTGGTCTAAACGTCCGGCAGAAGAACCCAGGTAGGCCTGTCCACACCATGTAGCACAGATAGGCACCGATGATTCCTGCTAGGGCAACGACGGTCGGAAGATATTCTGCCCATTCCGGCACTGCACCGTGTTGGACAGCGCCGACACTATCATGGTTCGGCAGAATAAGCACCGCATCGCGCCAGAAACCAAGACGCCCGTCACCAACAAACCAACTGTAGGCCAGCAGGCCAGCACAAACCGCACCGGCTGCCAGAAAACTGATGGGCAGCAGCATCACCAGCGGCGATTCATGGACATGGTCCATCACATGGTGGTCGGCACGTGGCTTTCCATGGAAGGTCAGAAGCAATAGCCGCCAGGAATAAAAAGCGGTAAGTCCCGCGGTAACGATACCAAGCCAGTAGGCGTACGTGCCGACCGGCGTGCCGGCGGCGTAGGCCGCCTCCAAAACCATGTCCTTAGAGAAGTAGCCCGCAAAAAGCGGAATACCCGCGAGAGCAAGACTACCAATCCAAAGCGCGACGTACGTAACGGGTATTAATTTCCACAAGCCACCCATTTTTCGAATGTCTTGCTCATCAGACATCGCATGAATCACCGAGCCTGCCGACAAAAACAGCAGAGCCTTAAAGAAGCCGTGGGTCATGAGGTGAAAGATGGCCGCGTTATAAGCCGACACGCCACAGGCAAACATCATGTAACCCAACTGACTCATAGTTGAGTACGCGATGATACGCTTGATATCGAACTGCGTCATTCCAATCGTCGCGGCAACAAACGCTGTCGTGGCCCCAAAGACCGTCACCACTGCCGACGCCGTTGGCGAGAACTCAAACATCGGCGACAACCGCGCCACCATAAACACGCCAGCCGTGACCATGGTGGCGGCATGGATCAGCGCCGACACCGGGGTCGGGCCTTCCATCGCGTCAATCAACCAGCTATGCAAACCGACCTGGGCCGATTTAGCGACAGCACCCATAAACAGGAGCAAGCAGGCAAGCGTCAGACCGTTTACTTCGAAGCCGAGGAAGTGAATGGGCCGAGCAGCCACGCCTGGTACTGCGGCGAACACCGTGCCGAAATCGACCGCGTGAAACAGGTAAAACACCACGAAAATACCAAGAGCAAAGCCGAAATCGCCGATCCGATTTTGGATAAAAGCTTTGATCGCGGCGTCGTTTGCACTTGCCTTGTGGTACCAGAAGTTAATCAACAGGTAAGACATCAGGCCGACCCCCTCCCAACCAAAAAATAGTTGGATGAAGTTGTCGGACGTTACCAGCATCAACATGGCGAAGGTAAACAAGCTCAGGTAGGACTGGAACCTAGGCTTGTAGGGGTCCTTCTCCATGTAGCCGATAGAATAAATGTGTACACAAGACGAGACGAAGGTGACCACGATCAGCATCACCACCGTCAGCGTATCGAACCTCAGCGCCCACGGCGCGTTGAAGCTACCGGACTTGATCCAGGTGAAGAGCTCGACCGTCCGAGCGTGTCCCTGCAGGGCCACGTCATTGAATAGCCAAACCGACGTCAGCGCCGCAATCACGACGCCAGCACAGGAGACCAATTGCGCGCCCCGGAATCCGATCCAGCGCCCGAAAAATCCGGCGATGATCGACCCCAAGAGAGGCGGAAAGACAGCGGCGAGTTCCATGGCGGCCGTCCTAGCCCTTCATCATGTTGATGTCTTCAACCGCAATAGAACCGCGGTTGCGAAAATAGACGACCAGAATGGCAAGACCAATCGCCGACTCGGCCGCTGCGACCGTCAGAATGAACATGGCGAAGACTTGCCCCACCAGATCATGAAGGTAAACCGAGAACGCCACAAAGTTGATATTAACCGCCAGCAGCATGAGCTCGATTGACATCAAGATCGTGATAACGTTCTTCCGATTTAGGAAGATGCCGAAGACCCCAATTGTGAACAGGATCGCCGCAACAGTCAGGTAATGTCCCAATCCGATTTCCATCAAACGCCTCCTCCGGTCGGCACCCGGCGTACCGCGACCGCGTCTTCGGTTCGACGCCCAACCTGCTCCGCAATCGACTGGCGTCGCACATGGGCCCGGCTGCGTAGACTCAACACAATGGCGCCAATCATGGCGATCAGCAGGATCAAGCCCGACGCCTGAAACAGATAGAAATACTGGGTATAAAGGATATGCCCCAGCGCGTGGCTATTCGACACCTGATCCGGTGGCGGGATCGGTGCCGCCGGCTTCGAAAGAACCCGGGGCAGTACGGTCCAGTGCAACTCCACCAGAACCAACTCAACCACCAGCACGAGCCCGACCACCCCGCCAACCGGTAGGTAACGACGAAGGCCCTGTCGTAACTCGGCAAAGCTGATATCTAGCATCATGACCACGAACAGAAACAGCACGGCGACGGCACCGACATAGACAATAACGAGCGTCATCGCCAGGAATTCGGCGCCCAACAGTACAAACAGGCCTGCACCAAGGAAAAATGTTGCAACCAGTGCTAACACAGCATGGACTGGATTACGAGCCGAGATCACCATCGCGCCGGACACCAGCAGGATGGCGGAAAACGTGTAGAACACCAAGCTCTCAACAATCATCGTTTTCCCCGCCTCCCTAGCGGAGGGTTAAGTACCGCCGGTCCCGGCGCCTCGGTGGTGAATGGTCCGGTGGGACTGATGGCCCAAAGCTTCACAAGTCTGAGAGTGCTGCGGGCGACCGATGGGGGTCGTTTGCAAACTAACGATAAGGAGCATCAGCCGCAAGGTTCGCGGCAAGACGCGCTTCCCAGCGATCACCGTTGGCAAGCAGCTTTTCCTTGTTATAGTATAATTCCGCCCGCGTCTCGGTAGAGTACTCGAAATTCGGTCCTTCGACGATCGCGTCGACAGGGCAAGCTTCCTGGCACAAGCCGCAATAAATGCACTTGGTCATGTCGATGTCATAGCGTGTTGTGCGCCGGCTGCCGTCCGAGCGGGGTTCCGCCTCAATGGTTATAGCCATAGCCGGACACACCGCCTCACACAGCTTGCACGCGATACAGCGTTCCTCGCCATTCGGGTACCGCCTCAAGGCATGCTCACCACGAAATCTGGGGCTTAGAGGCCCCTTTTCATGGGGGTAATTCAGTGTGACCTTTTGCTTGAACATCGCACGAAAGGTCAAAGCCATGCCCGAAACCAACTCCGTGAGAAGCAAGGCACGCGCTGTCCGGTCAATAAACGCCATGACGTCCCGACTCCTTTGTCTCTTGTCCGATCAACGTCCGACCCTACCGCTCACGGCACCACTTTGGGGAGCCAACCAAATATCTCAAGCGCCGACGCAGTGACGATCACCCAAAGCAAAGTAAAGGGGAGGAATATCTTCCAACCGAGCCGCATCAACTGATCATAGCGATAGCGTGGAAACGCCGCGCGCATCCAGATGAAAAAGAACAAGACAAACGCGATCTTCAGCGCAAACCATACCGGCCCCGGAACCAGATTAACGAAGGGGGCGAAAGGCTCAAAATTGAGTGGCGGCAGCCAACCCCCTAGAAACAGCACCACCGCAATGGCGCTCATGAGGATCATGTTGCTGTACTCTCCCAACATGAACAGCGCGAAATTCATGCAGGAGTATTCAGTAAAAAACCCACCGACCAGTTCCGCTTCACCTTCAGGCAAATCGAACGGCGCCCTGTTCGTCTCGGCAAGGATAGAAATGAAGAAAATAACGAACATCGGAAACAAAGGTACTGCGAACCATACCGTCTGCTGCGCCAGTACGATTTCCGACAAGTTGAAAGACCCGACGCATAGCAACACCGTTACCATGATCAGACCCATGGAGACTTCGTAAGACACCATCTGGGCTGCTGAGCGTAAACCACCGAGGAACGAGTACCGCGAGTTCGACGCCCAGCCGGCCATGATCGTGCCGTACACCCCCAATGACGAAATTGCGTACAAATACAGGATGCCGACGTTGATATTCGACAGCACCAAGTGTGCCCCAAACGGCATCACCGCCCAGGCGATGAGACTAAGGACGAAAGTCAAAAACGGCGCAAATAGGAACACCCCAGGATTGGCGCCCGATGGGATCACCATCTCCTTGCCGAAAAGCTTGAGCCCATCGGCAACCGGTTGTAGCAAACCCAGTGGGCCGACCAAAGCCGGACCTTGGCGGCGCTGCATGGCGCTCATAACCTTGCGCTCGGCATAGGTGAGGTAGGCCACGCCGATTAAAACCGGGACAATGATCGCGACAATCGCAGCAACGATCAGGATCAGCGGCCAAACGAACGTCCAGAAGCTAGCCATGGGTACCGGTCTTCCCCTCGCGACTGGGCACAAAGGCGTCGATGCACTTCGCCATCGTCAACGACGCCCGGCTGATTGGGTCGGTCATGTAGAAGTTGTCCACATACGGCTGGAAAGGTTCCTCGCTGGCCTCCCCTCGCTGACCGAACAACTCCCACGGCGCCGTCTCGACCCCCCCGGTCGCCGCAAACAGTGGGTTGACTGCAATCAGGCGATCTCGAACTTGCCCCAACGTATCATAAGGCAAGGGAACCCCCAACCGCTCGGATAGCGCCCGAAGTATCTTCCAGTCTTCACGCGCCTCACCCACCGGGAACACCGCCATACGGCCCCGTTGGACCCTACCCTCGGTGTTAACATAGGTTCCATTCTTCTCGGTATACGCGGCGCCGGGTAACACCACGTCTGCACGGTGCGCACCCCGATCACCGTGGTGGCCCTGGTAAATTACGAATGCAGCCCCAAAGCGGCTCGGATCGATTTCGTCTGCACCCAGCAGGTAAATGGCCTCAATGTCACCGGCCTTCGCCCCCTCAAGGATACCGCGGGTATCCAGTCCGCCGGGTTGTGGCAGGAACCCGAGGTCAAGCCCCCCGACCCGCGCAGCCGCCAACTGTAGCACATTGAACCCGTTCCAACCGGGGCGAACCATCCCCGTCGCCACCGCGACCTCGCGTGCGATGGCCTGGATCGCCGCCCCATCGTCTCGCGTTAGCACTCCCGCCCCAAGCACCAACATCGGATGATGAGATGACTTTAAGATGTCTGCAAACGCATGTTTGCCCGCAGACACCGCGTTAAGCGGATCAACCCCACCCCCAAGGTGCTCGTAGGGATAGTTCAATTGGGATTGCTGCCCGATTAAACCAATTTTCAATCCGCCTTCCCGATATCGCTTGTGTATTCGTGCGTTGATAATCGGCGCCTCTAGCCGAGGATTGGTGCCGATTAACAAAATCGCGTCAGCTTGTTCAATTCCCGAAATAGTCGTATTAAACAGGTAGCCCGCCCTTACCCCACAATCATAACGTGCGCCATCCTGGCGGCAATCCAAGTTCGGCGAACCCAACGCGTGAAGCAGGTCCTTCAGCGCTACCATTGCTTCAGCGTCCACCAAGTCGCCTGCCAAACCGGCGATGCGCCTCCCCGCCACGCCTTTAAGCCGGACAGCAATGGTCTCGAGTGCCTCACTCCAGCTTACAGGTTGGAGTTTCCCTTCGCGCCGAACATAGGGACGATCGAGCCGTTGTCGCTTCAGACCGTCGCAGGCAAATCGCGTCTTGTCCGAAATCCACTCTTCATTGACGTCTTCATTCAGACGGGGCAACACTCTTAACACCTCCCCGCCGCGGGCATCGACGCGAATATTGGAGCCGACAGCATCAAGCACGTCAATGGTTTCGGTCTTGCGAAGCTCCCACGGACGCGCCTTGAACCGGTACGGTTTGTTCGTCAGTGCGCCAACCGGACAAACATCGGCAAGGTTACCGGATAACTCCGAGGAAATCGCGCTATCAATGTAAGTCGTCACCTCTGTATGCGTGCCCCGTCCAACGGCACCTAGCACCGACACCCCTGCAATTTCTTCACAGAAGCGTATGCATCGCGTACAATGGATGCAGCGCGTCATCTCGGCATTGATCAGCGGTCCAAACTCTTTGTCGGGCACTGACCGCTTCTCTTCGGCGTATCGACCGCGGTCAAAACCATAGGCTATCGCCTGATCCTGGAGATCACACTCACCGCCTTGATCACAGATCGGACAGTCCAGCGGATGGTTGATTAAAATCAGCTCCATCACACCCTTACGCGCTCGCTGCGCCTGTTCGGTATTGGTCCGAATGACCATTCCATCGGCACATGGCATCGAACAGCTTGCGATGGGCTTAGGTGATCGCTCCATCTCAACCAAGCACATCCGGCAATTGGCCGCGACCGACAGCCGTTCGTGATAACAGAAGCGAGGAACCTCAATGCCCAGCTGTTCACACGCCTGGAGCACCGATGTTCCCGCCTCAACTTCGATTTCCATCCCGTCGATGGTCAATTTCGGCATGCGAGCCTCTTGCCTTTCAAGACCGGTGGCCGGTTAGGCGGCGGCGCTCTGGCGGGCCGCAGCAATGCGGCGCTCCAGTTCGGGCCGGAAGTGGCGGATCAGCCCCTGGATGGGCCAGGCGGCGGCGTCGCCGAGGGCGCATATGGTGCGGCCCTCGATCTGTTTACTAATATCGAACAACAAGTCGATTTCCTCGACCCGTGCTTTCCCCTCGACCATCCTGTCCATCATCCGCGCCATCCAGGGCGTGCCTTCCCGACACGGCGTGCATTGACCGCAGCTTTCATGGGCGTAAAAACGAGCAAGTCGGGCAATGGCACGCACGATGTCGGTGGATTTGTCCATGACAATGACACCGGCGGTACCCAAAGCGGTCTTCACTTCCGACAGACCGTCATAATCCATAACAACTGTATCACAAACCGAGCGCGGAATCACCGGCGTTGAGGATCCACCTGGAATTACCGCGAGCAAGTTATCCCATCCGCCGCGAACACCACCAGCGTGTTTTTCAATAAGTTCGCGTAATGGTATCCCCATCGCCTCTTCAACATTGCAGGGATTGTTAACATGCCCCGAAATGCAGAAGAGTTTTGTACCAACATTCTTCGGGCGGCCGATCCCTGAAAACCACGCTGCCCCTCGGCGCAATATGGTCGGAACGACAGCGATGGTCTCGACATTGTTAACGGTGGTTGGCCGAGAATATAGCCCGGCCTGGGCGGGGAACGGTGGCTTACTACGCGGTTGTCCCTTCTTCCCCTCGAGACTTTCAATGAGCGCCGTCTCTTCACCGCAGATGTAGGCTCCCGCTCCGGTATGGACATAGACATCCAGATCATAGCCGGCGCCACACGCGTTCTTACCGATCAAACCGGCGGCATAGGCTTCGTCAACCGCTATTTGGAGACGCTGTATCTCGCGAATGAACTCTCCCCGGACGTAAACGTACGCAGCGGTCGCACCAATGGCAAAGGATGCATAGAGGATGCCTTCCACGAGCTTGTGTGGATCGTGCCGCAAAATATCGCGATCCTTGCACGTCCCCGGCTCTCCTTCATCGGCGTTGACCACCAGATAAACAGGCCCCCCGTCGCTCTTCTTAGGCATAAAGGACCACTTAAGGCCAGTCGAAAAGCCCGCCCCCCCGCGCCCGCGCAAGGCCGAGTCCTTAATCTCGGCGACGACCCAGTCCCGGCCTTTCAGCAGGAACTCCTTGGCTCCGACCCAATCGCCGCGGCCCTGGGCCGCCTTTAGGCCTGGGCTCTCGAAGCCATAGAGATTGGTAAAAATGCGGTCTTCGTCGCGCAGCATCCCACCGTCCCCCTTGGGCGATCAGTCGTCGGCACCGGTCGCCAGGTCGGCAGCGGCCGACGGCAACGGCTGATTGGTTAACGTGGTCGGCCCTGTGGCGGGGCAGGATCCCCGCCGCCCAGTTTGGGACCCTGGCGTCGGCGACTCGCCCCGTGCTAGTTGATCAAGCAGCGCTACCATCGCCGGCCCGTCCAGGTCCTCATAATAGTCATCGCCAATCGCGACAACCGGCGCATTGACGCAGGCGCCGGCGCACTCCACCTCGACCACGGTAAACTGGCCGTCCGGTGTGGTCTCGCCCGGCCCAATTCCGAGTCGACGTTTACAGGCCCCCAAAACCTCGTCCGAGCCCCGAAGCCAGCACGGGGTCGTGGTGCATACCTGGATCAGGTGTTTACCCACCGGTTCTTTGTTGAACATGGTGTAAAACGTGGCAACTTCGTACACGCGGATACGGGCCATACCCAAACGGTCGGCGACGTAGTCCATGGCCGCCTTCGGCAACCAGTTGGCGTGCTGACGCTGGGCCAAATGCAGCAAGGGAATTACGGCACTTGCCCGCTTCTCTGGCGGATACCGGCCTTCTATCTGCTCCGCGGCCGCTGCATACTCAGCCGAAAACGCAAAGCTGTCCGGTTGGTGGACGGCGACCACGGCGCCGTCAGAGGCGGACGCGCTCATCGATCGATCTCTCCGAAAACGATATCAAGGGACGCGATCATAGCGACCACGTCGGCGAGCATGTGGCCCTTAGACATGAAATCGAGCGCCGAAAGGTGAGCAAAGCCTGGTGACCGAATATGGCAGCGATACGGTCGGTTGGTTCCGTCGGCAATGAAGTAAATCCCCAATTCACCTTTCGGCGCCTCGACGGTGGTGTAAGTTTCGCCCGCGGGCACATGAAACCCTTCAGTGTAGAGCTTGAAGTGATGAATCAGTGCTTCCATTGAGCGTTTCATTTCGCTCCGCTTTGGCGGCGTAACCTTGTGATCGCCCGCGCGCACTGGTCCGCCCGGCATTTTCTCCAAACACTGGCGGATGATCCGAATCGACTGCCGCATTTCTTCCATGCGCACCAAATACCGTGCCCAACAATCGTTGGTCAAGCCGATCGGGATATCAAAGTCCATCTGGTCATAAGCGTCGTACGGTTGTGCCTTGCGGAGATCCCACGGCACGCCCGAGCCGCGCAACATCGGGCCGCTCATCCCCCAAGCCAAAGCTTGCTCTCTGCTTACAACGCCGATATCGACCGTGCGCTGCTTGAAGATGCGGTTATTGGTCAGCAGCGCGTCAAGGTCATCAATGTACAGGGGATAGGTTTCGGTAAACGAATAGATATCCTCTGCCAAACCGGCCGGCATATCCAACGCCACACCGCCCACACGAAAATAATTTGCATGCATCCGCGCGCCGCAAACCCGCTCCGAAAACTCCATGAGCTTTTCCCGCTCCTCGAAGCCCCAAAGCGCCGGTGTGGTCGCCCCCACGTCGAGCGCGCCAGTGGTAATACAGAGCAGGTGGTTCATCAGCCGACTGATTTCGGCATAGAGCACCCGAATGTATTGTGCCCGTGGCGGCACCTTGACGCCCAACAACTTTTCCACCCCGAGAACAAAAACATGCTCCATGGCCATCGGGGCGCAATAATCCAGGCGGTCCATGTAGGGCATCGCTTGGAGATAGCTCTTGTACTCAATGAGCTTCTCGGTCCCACGATGCAGCAGGCCAATGTGTGGGTCAGCTCGCTCCACGACTTCGCCAGCCATCTCAGCGACCAAACGCAACACACCGTGTGCTGCGGGATGTTGCGGCCCAACATTGACCGTATAGGTCTTGATCGGGGATTCTTCATCCAAGGTATTGACGACGGCGGCCATCAGGGTTTGCTCCCGGTCTTGGCTACTCCGGCCTTTTCGTCGCCCGGCAACATGACATTGGTCATGCCTTCCCAGGGGCTAAGAAAATCGAAGGTCCGGAAGTCCTGGGTCAGCTTTACCGGCTCGTAAATTACCCGCTTCAACTCATCGTCGTAGCGCACTTCGACGTAGCCGGTCAGGGGGAAGTCCTTGCGCAGCGGATGACCTTCAAAGCCATAATCAGTTAAAATACGGCGCAAATCCGGGTGACCAGCGAACAAGACACCGTACATGTCCCACGTCTCACGCTCAAACCAGACTGCACCCGGGTGCAGCGCCGTCACCGATGGCACAGGCACACCGTCTTCGGTGCGCACTTTGACCCGAATCCGGTGATTTTTGCTGATGCTCAGCAGGTTGTAGATCACCTCAAACCGTTCTACCTGCTCGGGCCAATCGGCTCCACAGACATCCATCAGTTCCTGAAACAGGCACTGGGGATCGTCGCGCAAAAACGTTAAAACCTCAACAATGCTGTCGCGACGCACCGTCAGCATCAGTTCCCCGAGCCTGACATCGGTAGCCAGAACGACGGCGCCCAGCGCGCCAGCGACGTGTGCCCCCAAGTCCTTAAGCGATTGATCGGTCATTGTGGCCTGCCGCCGGTGAGTTCTACCGCAGTCGGTATGTGCCGAATTTAGCGGGCGATTCGCTTGCCGCCATTACGGATTTTGGTCTGTAGCTGTAACAGGGCGTAAATCAGCGCCTCTGCGGTCGGCGGACAGCCCGGTACATAGATGTCAACGGGGACAATACGGTCACAGCCGCGGACCACCGAATAAGAATAGTGGTAATAACCGCCGCCGTTGGCACAACTCCCCATGGAAATCACCCAGCGCGGTTCCGGCATCTGATCGTAAACTTTGCGCAGCGCCGGCGCCATTTTATTGGTCAACGTCCCCGCCACGATCATAATATCGGACTGGCGCGGACTGGGACGAGGAATAATGCCAAAGCGATCAAGGTCGTACCGAGCCATGTACGCGTGAATCATCTCCACCGCACAACAGGCTAACCCAAATGTCATCGGCCACATCGAACCCGCGCGCGCCCAGTTCAGCACGGCATCAAGCTGGGTTAGCAGAAAGCCCTTTTGCTCGATTTCCTGAGTGATGGCGTTGAACAGTGAGTCCTGCCCGGCCGCCCGAATCGGCAGACTGCCAACGTCCGGCGCCACGTTAGCTGGTATCACTCCCATTCCAGCGCTCCTTTTTTCCACTCGTAAATAAAACCAATGGTCAAGACGCCAAGGAATATCATCATCGACCAAAACCCAAACATTCCAATGTCACCCAGGGAAATGGCCCAAGGAAACAGAAACGCGACTTCAAGATCGAAGATGATAAACAGGATCGACACCAGATAAAAGCGGACGTCGAATTTGGTGCGGGAGTCCGTAAACGGCTCAAAACCACACTCATAGGGCGACAGCTTTTCACTGTCCGGATTTTGCCTCGCCACCAAATAGGACCCGGCGATGGCCCCACCCGAAATCACCACGGCAATGGCCAGAAAGATCAGAATCGGCAGGTATTCGTAAACCAGCGGGTTGCTCATGACAATCCTCGTACCAGCCTTAGCGGGTACACGCTTACGCGGGCACACCAACTTAACCACTACCCATGCGCGCCTAACCACTTCGCTCACGCACCCACCAGAGGAGGGTGCCGTACAGGCCCTGACTGCGCATATTTTTTTATGTTATGTTGAATGGCGCGAGTGACGGGACTTGAACCCGCGGCCTCCGGCGTGACAGGCCGGCGCTCTAACCAACTGAGCTACACCCGCTTTATTCGACTTCCTTCGACGCCACCGGCTTTGACCATTTTCCGTCGCCGTGAAGAACGAGGCGGTTTTTAACGGACCCACAGCGCCCTGTCAATGCGAGATTGAAGAAAAAAAACGTCACCCCCGGCCCCTTGCCCGATCACGCCCGGTAGCGCCGCCGCCGCAGGTTATCAAGCCGTTCATAGACCCGCAGCATTGCCTCTGGAAGGTCCCGCTGCTCCACGGCATCCGGTCCGCCAAAGCGGGTCATCGCCGCCTCAAAGGCCGATTCCAGATGCTCCGCCACATCCAGGTTGTCCTGGTCCAGCGCCAAGTCAAGAGCCCACAGGATACGGTCCCCCAATCGTCGCTCGTCTCCCGGTACGCCGGCCACCCGTAGTTCGACGCGATCGCCCCCCATCAGCACCGACGCTCGAGCCGCAGCCCGCTGCACCAGTTCAATGACCGCGGCGTCTCCCTGGGCAACAGCCGACTCCAGCAACCCCACTGTCCGTTCATCCAGCCGCCAACCCTCCGCCACCTGCGCCTCCTTCAATTTTCATGACCACCGCCGGACGACAGCCACCTGCCCCGACGGCTTAAGGCCTCGCCCATCCCGTTGACTTTCGACTCCGATCCCAGCGGGCCGACGGACGCCAGCCCCACCGCGGACATCGACTTTGCCCTCTCCCCGCATTCGTGTTCGGATGCCGACGGCCCCTTCAAACGCGGTGTGGCCGCGACACTCGTTCGCCGGGCCGCCACGTCACACTCTCGACTCGACGGCCAGAGGTCGGCGCGTCCCGGTCACACTGCGAGAACGTCAATGCGAGGCCGTGGTTGTGTGGTGGGCGATGACGGGATCGAACCGCCGACATTCTCGGTGTAAACGAGACGCTCTACCCCTGAGCTAATCGCCCGAATTTTCGAAAAACTTTTTACCCGAATGCACTCATGAAAGCGGCGCCAAACTTCCAGACCATGGCGTGGCGGCCGAATACCGCGTTGCTGCACTTCCAGCGACTTAATTTAACGTATCGCGCAATGTTTTGCTCGCCTTGAACTTCGGTAATTTGGAGGCTGGAATATCGATTTTTTCGCCCGTTCGTGGATTCCGTCCCGTGGTCGCTGCGCGGTCGGCGACGGCGAAGATTCCGAACCCCACCAACCGCACCTCTTCACCGTGCTTTAAGGCCTCCGAAATCCCTTCAAATACCGCATCAACCGCCTTGGCCGCATCGCTCCTGGTCAAGCCCACCAGGTCGGCGACCTGGGAAACAAGATCATTTTTATTCACTATGGCCCCCAATTGAAATCCAGTCGGCAAGCCTATGCCACCACCCTTTGCCTCCATTGCGCTGGAACCTAAGCACAGACCGCCGCACCCGTCAATTCCCCCGGGTGCGGCGGCTAACACGACACACGGCACTTCCCAGACGATCAGTGCCGGATAACGTCCTCATGATCGGAATCGCTCACCTTGGACGCGACCGCATCGACCTCCACCGGTTCCGCCCACTCGATCGGTACCAACGGTCTGGTTAAGGCATTCCTTAAGACGTCATCAGCGGTATTCACCACCACAATATTAAGCCCTCGTTTGACGTTGTCAGGGATTTCCGCCAAATCTTTCTCATTATCTTTAGGAATCAAGACGGTCTTTAGGCCTCCGCGAAGCGCCGCCAACAGCTTTTCCTTCAACCCGCCAATCGGCAACACCCGACCGCGCAGGGTGATTTCGCCGGTCATGGCAACGTCCTTACGCACCGGGATTCCGGTCAACACCGACACGATGGAGGTGATCATCGCGACTCCGGCGGACGGACCGTCCTTCGGGGTTGCGCCTTCAGGCACATGAACATGGATATCCCGCCGTTCGAACACCGGCGGCCGGATGCCAAAATCGGTGGCGCGGGACTTGACGTAACTCTCGGCAGCCTGCACCGACTCTTTCATGACGTCGCCAAGTTTGCCGGTCGTCGTAATCCGGCCCTTGCCGCGCAAGGTCACGGCTTCGATGGACAGGATTTCGCCGCCAACCTCGGTCCAAGCCAAACCCGTCGTGACCCCCACCAAGTCCTCGAGTTCCGCTTCGCCAAAATGATAGCGTTTGACGCCGGCGAACTTATCCAGATTGCGCCGTGTAATCGCCACCTTATCAACACCCTTCATCAGGATGTCTTTAATCGACTTCCGCGCCAGGTTGGCGATTTCCCGTTCCAGATTGCGGACGCCCGCTTCTCTGGTATAATAACGGATAATATCGCGCAATGCCTCATCGGAGATTGAAAACTCGCCCTTCTTCAGACCATGGAGCTTGGTCTGCTTGTCCAGCAGATGGCGCCGCGCGATCTCGACCTTTTCGTCCTCGGTATAGCCGGCGACTCGGATTATTTCCATCCGATCCAGCAAAGGCTGGGGCATCCTCAGCGTATTGGCGGTACAGACGAACATAACGTCCGAAAGATCGTAGTCCACCTCCAGGTAGTGATCATTGAACGTTGAGTTCTGCTCGGGATCCAGCACCTCCAGCAGGGCCGAGGACGGATCGCCACGCCAGTCGGCGCCCAGCTTGTCGACCTCGTCCAACAAAAACAGGGGGTTCGACGCCTTGGCCTTCTTCATGCCCTGGATCACCTTGCCGGGCATCGAACCAATATAGGTCCGGCGATGACCGCGAATCTCGGCCTCGTCACGAACGCCCCCCAACGACATCCTGACGAAGTTGCGTCCGGTCGCCCGCGCGATCGATTTCCCCAGCGACGTCTTACCGACACCCGGCGGACCGACCAGACACAGGATCGGCCCCTTGACCTTGACCATGCGCTGTTGGACTGCCAAGTATTCAAGAATCCGTTCTTTAACTTTTTCCAGGCCATAGTGGTCGTTATTCAGCACCAACTCTGCGGCCTTGATGTCGCGCTTGACCTTGGACCGCTTCTTCCAGGGAATATTCAGCATCCAGTCCAGGTAGTTGCGCACCACCGTGGCCTCAGCCGACATCGGACTCATGGACCGCAGCTTCTTGAGTTCAGCCAGCGCCTTTTCCCGGGCCTCCTTGGAAAACCGGGTCTTATTGATCCGCTCCTCAATCTCGGCGGCTTCGTCCCGCCCATCTTCGCTTTCGCCAAGCTCCTTCTGAATCGCCTTCATCTGCTCGTTAAGGTAGTACTCTCGCTGCGTCTTCTCCATTTGCCGCTTGACGCGATTGCGGATGCGCTTTTCCACCTGAAGCACCCCGATCTCGCCTTCCATGAAGGCATAGACGCGCTCCAACCGCTCGCTGACCACCGCGCACTCTAGCAGTTGCTGCTTTTCCGGAATTTTCAGCGCCAGATGTGAAGCAACGGTATCGGCCAGCTTGCCGGGCTCCTCAATCTGGTTGATCGAAACCAGCACTTCGGGCGGAATCTTCTTGTTCAGCTTGATATACTGCTCAAACTGCGAAACGACGGCACGGGATAAAGCTTCCAGTTCCTGGGCCTCACCGATTTTTTCTTCAATCAGTTCGGCCGTCGCCTGGAAAAAGTCATCATTTTCAGAATAACGGGTGATCGTCGCCCGCTGGCCGCCCTCAACCAGCACCTTGACGGTCCCATCGGGCAGCTTCAGCAGTTGCAACACGGTGCCAACGGTACCGACGTTAAAGATGTCTGACGGCGTCGGGTCGTCCTGGGCGGCGTTCTTCTGGGTGACCAGCAATATTTGCTTATCATCCTTCATCACGTCTTCCAACGCACGGACCGACTTTTCGCGTCCTACGAACAGCGGCACGATCATATGGGGAAAGACGACAATGTCGCGGAGCGGCAGAACCGGATAAAGGGCACCACGGGAAATTTCGAACATGAGAACGTGCCTCTTTGGTGTGTACGCCGTCAGCCCGGAAAGGGGCCGAACCCAAGCTTGCCCCGCCCTGGGGCGCGGTAATCGCCTATCGCCTCGGACACTAACGTGGCACAGCCCCCGGGTGGCTTCAAGGGCAGCCGAAGCCCCTGCCGGTGTCGCGGCCCGTGTTCAGCCGACCGGGCACCGGCACACGACGGGACGCCCAACCGCGCCTATGCTCGCGCCCCAGGGGCCCGAGCCTTGACACCGGGCCGGGGATCACGACGATCTCAGGCACTCCGCCGATCCGAGTAGATGTACAATGGCTTGGTCCGCCCTTCGACCACTTCCTTATTGATCATGATCTGGTCGACACCCTGCAAGCCGGGCAATTCGAACATCGGCTCCAGAAGAATCCCCTCCATGATCGACCGCAAGCCGCGAGCGCCGGTCTTGCGCGCAATCGCCTTGTGGGCGATTCCTTTAAGCGCATCCTCGGCAAACTCCAGGCTGACGTCCTCCATCTCAAACAAACGCTGGTATTGTTTGACCAAAGCATTCTTGGGTTTGGTCAGAATTTCCATCAACGCGCTTTCGTCGAGATCCGTCAGTGTCGCCACCACCGGCAACCGGCCGACAAACTCGGGGATCAAGCCGAACTTCAGCAGATCCTCGGGTTCGCAATCCCGTAGAATTTCTCCGGTGGCCCGTTCATCGGGGCCCCGCACGTCGGCCCCAAAGCCGATGGAGGTGCCGCGGCCGCGCTGGGCGATGATCTTCTCGAGTCCCGAAAAAGCGCCGCCGCAAATGAACAGAATGTTGGTGGTATCGACCTGGAGGAACTCTTGCTGGGGGTGCTTGCGTCCGCCCTGGGGCGGCACCGAGGCAATGGTTCCCTCCATGATCTTGAGCAACGCCTGCTGCACCCCCTCACCCGAAACATCGCGGGTGATCGAGGGGTTATCAGACTTGCGGCTGATTTTATCGACTTCGTCGATATAAACGATGCCCCGCTGAGCCCGCTCGACGTTGTAATCGGCCGACTGAAGCAACTTCAAAATGATGTTTTCCACGTCTTCGCCGACATAGCCGGCTTCGGTCAGCGTGGTGGCATCCGCCATGGTGAACGGCACATCAATGATCCGCGCCAGTGTCTGAGCCAACAGCGTCTTGCCACTGCCGGTCGGACCAACCAGCAGAATGTTGGACTTGGCCAGCTCGACGTCACCATGCTTGTTGGCGTTGGCCAGCCGCTTGTAATGATTATGGACCGCGACCGCCAGCACCCGCTTGGCATGGCTCTGGCCGATCACATAATCGTCAAGCACCGCATTGATGTCGCGTGGCGTCGGAACTCCATCGCGAGACTTGACCAGCGTGGTCTTGTTCTCCTCGCGAATGATATCCATGCACAGTTCGACGCATTCATCACAGATGAACACGGTCGGGCCAGCGATCAGCTTGCGGACCTCATGCTGACTCTTGCCACAAAACGAGCAGTAGAGCGTATTCTTGGAATCGCTGCTGCTGGACTTGCTCATGTCAACTCCGTAACCCTGCTGCCCCGCTGACGTTTCGATAGCCGGTACCGCCGGCGCCGCGACGGGCTCTCCCGCCGCCAACACCAGCCAACGACCACCGATCGGCCCGACAACAGCAAGCGTAAACGCGCCGATCGGCTATTCAACACCAATTCCGCGGCGACGTTCAATAATTTGTTGCAAGCGCCCCCCGCCGCACCGCCACCGCTGTTCGGCCCCCACGACGGAGCTGACACGCGGCTGACGGCGGGCCGCCCAATTCCTAGAGATCATTGGAGGGGCTCGGCCGTTTGGTCACCACCTCGTCGATCAGGCCGAAACTCTTGGCCTCGTCCGGCGACATGAATTTATCACGCTCCATGGTCGCCTCGATAACCTCAAGAGACTGCCCGGTGTGACGCGCATAAATCTCGTCCAGGTGGCGGCGTAAAGTCAGTATTTCCCGCGCCTGGATTTCGATGTCTGCGGCCTGGCCCTGGGTCCCGCCCGACGGCTGATGCAGCATGATCCGGGCGTTGGGCAAACAATAGCGCTTACCCGGAGCGCCGGCCGCCAGCAACAACGAGCCCATGGACGCCGCCTGCCCGATGCACACCGTCGACACATCCGGCCGGATGTACTGCATCGTATCGTAGATTGCAAGGCCCGAGGTCACGATGCCGCCTGGCGAGTTAATGTAGAAAGAGATATCCTTACTCGGATTCTCTGACTCAAGAAACAACAACTGGGCGCAAATCACGCTGGCCACGGCATCATTGACGCCGCCGATCAGAAAGATGATGCGCTCTTTCAGCAGCCGGGAATAGATATCGAACGCCCGCTCGCCCCGATTGGTCTGCTCGATGACCATCGGCACCAGGGCATTCATCTGCGTCTCAAAGGGATACATCGCTGGTCGCTCTCCCCGTTCCCCGGTCAGAGTCTCTTACAACACGCAAGGATGACGCCGCTTCAGGCGATTGCCACGGCCTCGTCGGGTTCCCGGCGCAACTCCTCAATAGAGATGCTGCGATCGGTGAGCCGGACCAGTTCCAGGATGAAATCAACGGTCTTATCCTCGTACAGCGGCGCCCGCAACCGCTCCACCGCCTGGTCGTTCTTCCGGAACAGATCCAGCACTTCGCGCTCGTGACCCGGGTAGCGCCGCGCCTCGGCGACGAGCGCCCGATTCAGCTCTTCCTGAGTCACCTTGATGGCGTTGCGCCGACCGATTTCGGACAACAACAAGCCCAGGCGCACCCGCCGTTCGGCGATCGCCCGATACTCGGCCTTCACCACCTCCAGATCGCGTTCCAGCTCGGCCGCGGGCACGCGGCCGGCTTCCTTCTCCCGTTCCCACATGGTCCAGGCGGCGTCGAACTCGACCTCCACCATTGACGGCGGTACCGGGAAATCGTGCAGTTCCGCCAGCCGGTCCAGCAGCGCCCGCTTCAAGCGACGCCGGCTGAGACTCTCGTATTCCTTGGTCAGCCGGGCACGCGCCGAAGCCCGCAGGGCCGCCACGTCGTCAAGCCCGAACCGCTTGGCCAGTTCGTCATCCACCACCGCCGGCACCGCACGGCGCAGTTCCTTGACATCGACCTCGAACACCGCCTCCCGGCCGGCCAGTTCCTTGGCGCTGTAGTCCGCCGGGAAATTCACCCGGAGCTGCCGATGCTCGCCGGCCCGTGCCCCTTCAAGGCCCCGTTCGAAATCCGGCAGGAACGACCCCTGCCCCAACGGCAACTCGTGGTCAGTGGCGTTCATGCCCTCTTCGGCCTTGCCATCGACGGTTCCGGCAAAATCGATGATCACCAGATCCCCGGCAGCGGCCCCCCGATCCTCGGTCATGGGCTCGCTGCTCCGGGAGTACTCCGCCAGACTGGTGACCATGACCTCGACCGCGGCGTCGTCCACCACGGCGGTCAGCCGTTCGACTTCGATGGTCCCAAGGTCCACAGGCTCGATGTCCGGCAGCGTTTCGACCGTGACGGTGAACTCCAGGTCCTGGCCCTGGGAATAGGGTGTCACCTCGTAGGTCGGCTGAACCGCGACGCGCAGCCCGCGGTCGGCGACCGCCTTCCGAGCCCCGTCTGCAACCTCGGTCTCCACCACCTCGTGGGCCACCGACCCTGCGAATCGCTGGTTCACCACCGTCAACGGCACCTTGCCCGGCCTGAAGCCCGGTATTTTCACCGTTCGGGTCAATTCCTGGAGTTTCGCCTGGATCTTGGCGTCGATCTCCTGGGCGGCAACAACAATCTTGAATTCGCGCTTCAAGCCGTCGACGCTGGTCTCGGTAATTTGCATGTGACTGAAAGCCTATCCCATAAGAAGACCCGTTCCCGGCCGGGACCGCGAGCGACATCGCCATGGTGCGGGCGAAGGGACTCGAACCCCCACGACTCGCGTCACTGGAACCTAAATCCAGCGCGTCTACCAATTCCGCCACGCCCGCATCGGCACTCGCGGCACACACGCGACCTCTCGCCCACCGGCCGGTCGGCGCGACCGTGTCTATAGCATAACAATTCTGCCGCAAACAGGCCAATTACCAAAATTTCCGATGCCGCCCAGCTACCGTCGCGCGGGTCCGGGCGCGCCGTCGATCAGCCGGGCGCGGGTCCGCAGGTCGGTCAGGACCCGCGGCAGCGCGTCCGGCAGGTCCTCGGCAATCAGGCCGGGGCCGAAGCCGTCGGCCGCCTCACCATGAAGCCAGACTGCGGCGGACGCGGCTTCGAACGCCGGCAGGCCTTGGGCCAGCAGGCCAACCACCAGTCCCGCGAGGACGTCTCCCGACCCGGCGGTGGCCAGCTCCGGGGGCGCGTTGGCGTTGACCGCGGCCCGGCCATCGGGCGCCGCAATCACCGTGTCGGCCCCCTTCACCACCACCACCGCGCCCGAACGCACCGCCGCCGCCCGAGCCCGGGCCAGCTTGTCGGCCCGAGTCGGGGCTTCGGTCGCTTCGGCCGGAAACAGCCGGGCGAATTCACCGTCGTGGGGGGTCAGCACACAGTGCGGGGTCAGCCGCTCGAACAGGGCCTCGGCCGCGCCGGCGAACACGGTCAGCGCATCGGCGTCCAGCACCGTGGACCGGCGGACGGCCAGTGCCGTCAACACCTGGCGCCGCAAGGCCGGCGTCACCCCGGCGCCCGGGCCAAGCAACACGGCATTGCGTCGGGGGTCGGCGAGCAGCGCGGCATAGCCGGCGGCATCGACCACCGGTTCCACCAGCACCGCCGTCAGCGTGCTGGCGTAGATCGCGAAGGCCTCGGTCGGGCACGCGACCGTCACCAGCCCGGCGCCGACCCGCAGGGCCGCCCGCGCCGCCAGCCGCGCCGCGCCGGTCATGCGCCCGCCGCCCACCACCAGCACATGGCCGCGATTGAATTTATGACTGTCGCGCCGCGGCCACGGGAACTGGGCCAGCCACAGTTCAGGGTCGTTTTCGACCGTGGCCGGCTTGATCTCGTTCAGCACCGTGGCGGGAATCCCGATATCGATCACCCGCAGCGTGCCGCAATGGCTCCGACCGGGCAACAGCAGATGGCCGGGCTTTTTCCGGAAGAATGTTACCGTCAGGTCAGCGCGCAGGGCCGCCCCCAGCACCTGCCCGGTATCGCCGTGAACCCCGCTCGGCACATCCACCGCCACCACCGGCAAGCGGCGCGCCGCCACCGCCTCAATCACGGCACGCGCCGGCCCCTCCAGTGGCCGGCTCAGCCCGGCGCCGAACAACGCATCCACCACCAACGGCGTTCCGTCTCCCAACACCGTCGCCACCGACTCGATGGGGCCGTGCCAGCGCGATGCGGCCCCTGCGGCATCGCCGCGTAAGGAAGTGATGGCGTCGCCGCGTAAGGAAGTGATGGCGTCGCCGCGTAAGGAAGTGATGGCGTCGCTTGCAGTCGACAGCGCCAGTCGAACCGGCCAGCCGGCGTCGGCCAGGTGACGGGCCACCACGAAGCCATCGCCACCGTTATTACCCGGCCCGCACAGGACCACCACCGGCCGCGGCGCCCAGCGTTCCTGGATCGCCCGGGCGACTCCGGCGCCGGCGGCCTCCATCAACGCCGTACCGGGGATACCGGCGGCGACGGCCAGGGCATCGGCTTTCGCCATTTCGGTGACGGTGAGAAGTGCCCGGTCCTGGTTTTCGGTCATTGGTCGTTGCTCCCGCCTTCGGCCCTGGGCGCCTGGCCCCACCCGGGCCGCCGCTTATCCCGCCCCGACCAGCGCCCGAAACGCCCGCACCTCTTGAAGCGCCCCGTTGCGCACAAATCCCACGTCGCTTCCGGCAATCACCAACCGGCAGCCGACGTCCAGCAACCGCGCCATCGAGCGAACCGGGGACGGAATGCCGCCGTAACACACGCCGCTGTCGAGAATCGCCCGCTCGGCCCGGTCGATCACCTGCCGCACCCCGGGATCGTCGTAGCCCCCCAGCTTGCCGGCACTTCCCGAGAGATCATAGGGTCCGATGAACAGCACATCGACCCCGGGCACCCGGGCGATATCGGGAATCGCCTCGACACCTTGAAGGGTCTCGATCTGACAGATCAGCAACAGATTGTCGTTCACCCGCTCCCGATAGTCATCGCGATCCAATCCGTAGCGGGATGCCCGGATCGCCCCGTAGGCGGCACCGCGCACGCCGGCCGGCGGGTACCGGCAGGCCGCCACCGCCGCCCGAGCCTCCTCGGCCGAACTCACCGCGGGGATCATCAGCCCCTCGACGCCGAGATCAAGCGCCCGCTTGATCGTCACCGGGTCGTTCCACGGCACTCTCATCAACGGCGACGCCGAGGTCCCGGAAATCGCGTGAATCTGGCCGATGGCCTCCATCAGACTGCCGGGACCATGCTCGTGATCGATCATCACGCAGTCGTAGCCGGCCAAAGCCACGATCTCGGCCGCCAGCGGCGACACCATGTCCAACCAGCACCCCAGCGCCCGCCCGCCCGCCGCCAGCCGCCGTTTCAAAAGGTTATCGCGCATGACTCGGAAGCCTTTGAATCGATCAGCCGATGCCGATCATCCTATCACAACGCCGTGCCATCGTTGCCGCCGTTCATCGGCCAGGGCCGGAGCGGGAGCCGGTGCGGGGGCCGACGGCGGCATACACCGGCAAAGTATAGGCCGGCACCGTCACAACCGGATCGTCACATTGGGCCGCCGCCGGCGCGCCCGGCGCACAAGGCACGCCGCCGCCCGGAACCGAACCCGCCGGACCCGCGGTCGGTGACGGGGGCGCCAACCGGCCGGCCGACGGCACCGGCGCGAGCATCGGCACCACTGGAATCACTGGAACCAACATCGGTGTTACCGCTTTTGAGTCGGTGTAGGCGATGGGACTATGCCCGACCGTCACCGCCATCGGTCGCTCGGCACATCCCGCCGTCGCCAGCGCCAAACCGGCCAACGCCGGCCCCATGACTGGGTGCATCCTTGGTCTCCCTGATCGGTCGCCGCGATCTACCGGGCCGCTCTCGGCGCCGTGATCGCGCCCGAAGGATGGTGAACCACCCGCGGCAGAATGGTGACGCGCTGGACCGGGACGTCAACCACCGACGAGTACCAGCGGTCCACCCAGCTCCCCATCTTGACCAGCAGGCCCTTGCGGTCGAAGAACAGATGGATGGTGTCGACCATTTCGCTGCGGGTGACGCCGTTGGCAAAGTGCGACTCGGCCTGGATCGCCGGAAACGGATAGCTGTAGACCAGTTCCACCGTTTCACTGACCCGGTCAAATCGCTGCCCGTCCGAAGGATAGCCCAGCGCGGCGATGATGTCGTCCTGGTGGGCCCCCAGCGAAAAGGCATAGGAGGGCTCGATCACCGCCCGCTCCGGGGGCTCGGCCATCTCGATGGTGCAGCCCGGCAGGGCCGCCAGCAGCCCCAGCCCGACGCCCAAGACCAGTACCGGCAGCCGAACAGCCATCATTCACCTCGAAACGGTCGGGCCAACAGACTCTCGATGGTCTCTTCGATGGCGGCGCCGCGATTGAGAATCGCGTCCACCGCCCGGCAAATCGGCATTTCGACCCCCAACCGCCCGGCCAGCACCATCACCGCGGCGGCGCTGTGAACACCTTCGGCCACCGATTGCCGCCCGGCCAGAATCTCCGCCAGTCCGCACCCCTCGCCCAGGGCGAATCCCAGCGACATGTTGCGGGACTGCCGGCTGGTGCAGGTCAGCGTCAGATCGCCCAGCCCCGAAAGACCCATCAGGGTCTCGGCCCGGGCCCCGAGCGCACCGCCAAGACGCACCATTTCCGCGAGCCCCCGGGTGATCAGGGCGGCGCGGGCATTGTCGCCGAAGCCCCGGCCCTCGACCACGCCGCAGGCAATGGCCAGCACATTCTTGACCGCACCCCCGATTTGGGCGCCCACCGGATCATCGGACAGGTAGGGCCGGAACAGCCGGCTGCCCAACGCCGCCACCAACCGCGCGCCCAGTCCGGCGTCGCCGGACGCCAGGGTGACCGCCGTCGGCAAACCACGCGCGACTTCGGCCGCAAAGGTCGGGCCGGACAGCACCGCCTGGGGCGCCTCGGGCAGAACCGCCGTCACCACCTCGGTCATGAGCGCGGCGCTGCCGTTTTCGATCCCCTTGGCGCACATCACCACGGGCACGCCGCGGCCAAGGTCCGGCCCCAGGTCGCGACACACCGCCCGCAGGTGCTGGGCCGGCGCCACCAGCAGCACGGCGTCGGCCGCCCCGGCCTCGGCCAGATGCGGTGTCGCCCGCAACGCCGGCGGCAGAGCGATGCCCGGCAAAAATCGTGGGTTCTCATGGCTCCGGTTGATCGCCGCGACCACGTCGGGCTCGCGCGCCCACAGCGTCACCCGGCAGCCGGCGCGCACCGCCGCCACCGCCACCGCCGTACCCCAGGCCCCACCGCCCACCACGCCGAGCCGCTCGATCCCTGCCACCGCTGATTCTCCTCCACCCGGTCGCGGCTTCGCCGCGGCCATCCCTGCGCGGCTTCACCGCGGGCAGCGCCGACTGTTGCAAACCCGGCCGGCCGGAACAAGAGCCCTGTCGCGACGGCATCGGCAACGGCCATGGCTCACCCCGGTTGGGCAGGCAAGTTTTCTGGAGGTTTCTTGTTGCCGCGCGGTGGTTTCTTGCCCAAATTGGCGTAGATGGCTCAGAGGGATAGGAACGGGGGCACAATGGACTGGGACAAGCTGCGAGTCTTCCACGCTGTAGCCGAAGCGGGAAGTTTCACGCATGCCGGCGAAACCCTCAATCTCAGTCAGTCTGCGGTCAGCCGCCAGATCAGCGCGCTCGAGGAAAGCCTCAATGTGCCGTTGTTCCATAGGCATGCCCGCGGTCTGATCCTAACCGAACAAGGGGAGCTGCTTTATCGCACCGCTCGCGAGGTGTTCGCCAAACTATCGATGACCGAGGCCTTGCTCCTGGAAAGCCGGGAGCATCCCAAGGGACCGCTCAAGATCACCACCACGGTTGCGTTCGGAACCACCTGGCTCACCCCGCGCGTCCGCGAGTTTCTCAGCATATATCCCGATATTCAACTGACCCTGCTGGTGGACGACAGCGAACTGGACCTGGCCATGCGCGAGGCGGACATTGCCATCCGCATGAACACCCCGCGCCAGCCCGACCTGATCCAACGCCACCTGATGACTCTCCGTTTTCACATCTTCGCCCATATCAGCTACCTGAAGCGGCGCGGGACCCCCAAAACGCCGGCGGACATCGACAGCCACGACATCATCACCTTCCCCGACGATGCCCGACCGGGAATCGCCGATATCAACATGCTGCTGGACCTCGGCGGAACCGGGCAATCGGCGCGCAAGCCGGTGCTGCGGATCAACAATATGTACGGGGTGTTCCGGGCCGTCGAGAGCGGACTTGGTATTGCTGTCCTGCCCGATTACATGGTCGAGGGCCGGCCAGACATCGTCAAGCTGCTGCCCGAGGTTGAGACACCCAAGCTCGAAGCCTTCTTCGTCTATGCCGAGGAGTTGCGGCACTCCAAGCGCATCTCGGTCTTCCGCGACTTTCTGGTTCGTAAAGTCTCAGAATCGGTCTTTTAGCCCGAATTTTCCTCCCGCCTCCCGTCGCGGTTTTCAATGGCCTGCGGCCTTTGGCGGGTCCGGGACCGTGATCCGGGCAGAAGTCCATGCCCTGGACACCTGTTGTGGCGTCCGAGTGAATCCCTGCCCGGTCGGGGAGTCAACGCCATGACGGGCGCCGACCGCCCGGATTCATGAACCACCTCATCGGCTCTCGAGTCGCCGCCCCGCTTGATACCAAAGAGGCACTTGAGGACGAGTGCGCGTCGCCCCAAATCTCTTTCTTTCCCAACGGACTCGCAGGGTGCGAACCCGTGGTTTTGCGGGAGGGGGCACGTTATGCGATCAACGGTCACGAGCGACGGTGCCGGGTTTCCCCATCACGGCGGTGGCCTGGACTGGACGCCAGGACGACGGTAGCCCTGGTCATGGCCGCGTTCAGTCACCGCAGCGCCTTCAGGCAGGCGGACCACCGGCAACGGCGACGGACGCTGATTCTGCTCGCCGCCATGGTCGGGTTGCTGCTGGCGTGCGCGTGGGCCATCGATGGCGGACCGGTGGCCCTGGCCGCGCTGGGTATGGTGGGGATCGGACTCGGGGGCATCAACCACCTGCCGGCACGGACCATCATGTCCCTGCATCGGGCGATGCCGCTGACCGACCCGGCCCGCCCCGACCTTGCGGCGACCGTGGCCGGCCTTGCCGCGCGGGCCGGCATGAAGACGGGGCCGACGCTCTACCGGTTGCCCGGCCCCAACATCAACGCGCTCGCGGCCGGATGCGCGAACCACACCGCCATCGCCCTGTCCGACGACTCGCTGAGCGTGCTGTCCGGCCGCGAACTGCGGGCCATTCTCGCCCACGAAGTCTCGCACCTGGCCGCCGGCGACTCCCGGTTGCTGGCGACCACCTGCCTGATTACCCACCTCACCCAGGGCACCGCCCAGATCGCCCTTCTTGGCGGGTTGGTGGTGGTGATGGTCTCGGGCACCCCGGCCCTGTCGGTGGTGCAAGTACTGACCTTCACCATCGCGGTGCCGATGATTTCTCTGCTCCAGTTGGCGCTCTCACGAAACCAGGAGTTCGCCGCCGACCTTGGTGCGATCCGCCTGACCGACGACCCGATCGGCCTGATCGCGGCGTTAGAGCGAATCGAGACCCAGGAAGACCGGATGGTCCGATCGCCGGGGGCCTGGTCCCACCTGCTGTGCAGCCACCCGACCCCGCGCCAGCGCATCTCCCGGTTGCTTGCTCGCATCTACCGGGCGCCGCCCGATCAGCCGCCGGTGACCGAACCTGTTCTTAACCTCCCGGCGGCGCTGCACCTCCCGGCACTCTTCGATCCCTTAGGGCCGGCGGACCACCACGCATCGCGCCGGGTTCACAACGGGCTTCCCTCGTCCGACGGGCGGCCAAGGGGAACCCCCACACTCCCGACACGCTTACGCCGGTCCGGCGGACTGACAATGCCACCGGACATCACCACCTTAAGTCCCTCGTCCACGGTCATATCCAACACCATCACGTCCTTGCGCGGGACGAACAACAGATAACCCGCAGTGGGAATCGGACTGGTCGGCACAACCACCGTGATCAATTCATCCTCGGTGGCTCGCTGTATCTCGCTATGAGGCGGCCCGGTGATGAACCCGATCGACCATATCCCCAAACGCGGGTATTCCAGCACCACCACCTCACGGAAAGCAGTGGACTGCTGGGCCAGCACGGTCTCGAAAATCTGCTTGAGGGCGCTATAGATATGACGCACCACCGGCATTTTATCGACCAGCCCCTCGCCCAGCCGGACCACCAGCCGCCCGACATAACCGGCGGCGAAGGCCCCCACCAGAGTCAGCAGCGCCAGCACCGCCAGCAAACCCAGCCCGGGAATGCTGAAGGGCATGAACTGTTCCGGGTTGTATTGGACCGGAATCAACGTCCCGATGGTGCCATCAATGAAATTGATGAACAGCCAAGCCAGATAAATCGTGATCCCGGCCGGTGCCGTCACCAGCACACCCGCGAGAAAATAGGCTCGAAAACGGGCCGTCAGACTGAGTTTATGGGACTGGACGAGCTTTTCCGAGCCGTTGGGCACGGGAGACGGCGATTCTTTCTCCATGGCATGGGAACTCGCTGCTGGGCGCCCGGCTGTTACCGGAATGGCGCGGATGATATACCATCATTCCGGACGCCGCGACAATGCGCTCGCGACGGCCGAGCCATGATCGCTGGGCCGGAACCGCGCCCATGCGTGCTATACTAGCTCGTCTTCCGTCCCGCCGTCGGGCCGGACGGACCGATCCGAGGAGCCTGCCGTGTCGGAATCTCACGCCCCCTGCTCTGACCGCCCCAATCTTGACGGCATCGAGCTGTTGTCAGCCCTCAGCCCGGCCGAACGGGCCAACCTCGCCCGGCAATGCAAGTGGCGACGCTTCGAGCAGGGCGAACAGATCGTCGACCGCCTGAGCGACACCCAGGACCTGTGTTTCGTGATCGAAGGCCGGGTCCGCATCGTCAACCACTCATTGAACGGACGGGAAATCAGTTTCGACGATGTCGAAGCCGGCGGTTTTTTCGGGGAACTGTCGGCCATCGATCACGAACCCCGCTCGGCGACCGTCATCGCCGAAGCCGCCACCCAGGTTGCCTTCCTGGCGCCGCGCCGCTTCGAGGATCTGGTGCTGACCACCCCCAAGATCGGGCTCGCGGTGATGCGCCGGATGGCCGTGATGGTCCGGCGCTCCACCGAACGAATCATGGACCTCAGCACCCTTGGCGCCAACAACCGGGTTCACGCCGAACTGTTGCGGTTGGCCAAGCCCGCCGACCCCCGCGACCGCGCCAAAGCCAACACCGCCACCATCAGCCCGATCCCGGTCCATGCCGACATCGCCAGCCGGGTCAGCACCACCCGCGAAACCGTGGCCCGGGTACTGAACGACTTGGCCCGCGACGGCCTGGTCGAACGGGGCGAGTCCGCGCTGGTCATCCGCGATCTGCGCAAATTGCACCGCATGGTCGAGGACGTCCGGGGCTGAACCCTCATTTTTTTCGATCGAATCGACACGGATCACGAAATCGCGCCGGGTCTTCTGGGACATCCTTACGGCCCGTAACCATTCCCGCCAATATCCAACAGTACGGGCACCTGCGCCTGGATTTCGGCGGTGATCACCGGGTCCAGGCGGGCCAGCCAGTCCGCGGGAATCGCCCGGACGCCGTACAGAGCACCGGCCAGCATGCCGGCCAACGCCCCGGTGGTGTCGGCGTCGCCACCCTGGTTGACGGTTTCGATCAGGCAGTCGCTGAAATTATCGGTGGTAAAGAAAAAATTCAGGACGGTCTGAACGGTGTCAACGATGTAGGCCGAACTCTGACCCTTGTAGACCTTGAAGCCGAACACCCGATGCTTCTCGATCAGGCGGTTGGACTCCTCGCGGCAGGCCTTGACGCCCCCCTCCTCCAGCAACAGATGCACCATCCGCCCCAACGCCAGCGTGGCGTCATCGGACAGGGGATGATGATGGGTAATGTGGCATTGGGACAGGGTCCAGGCCTCGAACGCCCGGGCATGCCCGCGGGTGGCCAGAGCCACCGGCAGATTGCGCATGCAGGCGCCGTTCCCGGCATCGCCGTCATTGTACAGCCCGGCGGTGGTGCGCTGGGTGATGTAGCGGCGGATGCCGCGGCGGCAGGTGTTTCCGACATCCACCGGGTGACCGCGCAACCACTGGGCAAAGCCCTCGCAGGCCTCGACCACATCCCACGAGTGGTTCCGGACCAGCACCCGACCCTGGCACAACGCCATTTCGGTATCGTCGGTAACCTGACCCGGCCGCAGCTTCAGCCAGCCGCCGCCGGTCAGACGCCGATGGGTGCCGTACTTGGCCTGAATCTCGCCACGGGTCAGAAATTCGACGGTGGCGCCCAGGGCGTCGCCCACCGCCAGTCCCAGGTAAGCACCAAGCGCCCGTTCGCCAAGATCGGGAGCCGACGTCAGCCGGGGCCTAAAGGTAAGTTGCCTGAACACGATAAGTTCCCCCGATGACCAGAAACTCGCCCTCGCCCTTCAGGGCGTGACGGGGCAACAAGGTGTTAAAGAACAGAATCTTGGCCAGCGGGACGGCCGCGGTCAGGATGGTGTCGCCGAAACACCCGGCGGCGTCGCGATCCGAGGAAAACGACATCAGGTTATTCAACCTGAGCACCACCGTGCGCCGGTCGAGACGCTCGATGATGTGATGCTCGTTAAAGTCATTAACGCCACGATAAAGGGTTACATGACGCTTGCCTACCGCAAAATAGTGCGTTAACGACCACTGAACAAATTCATAGAGCAAGTCAATCTGCGATAATATCGCGTTATTGTGAAATCTGCTTGACATTTTCTCGCAAACATACGCCATCCATGGTTCATCAAGCAGAGTATTCAACGGTTCCTTGTGATAGGTCGGGAACAAGCCAAACCGGCTTTCAACCCACCCCTTCAGCACCGCCCCCTCGGGGCTGTTGCTGTCGTAACCCCAGCCGCGCAGCAACCGGTAATAGCTGGAGCGGTAGCGCCGTGGTCCCTCGTCCTGGTGGCGCGACCTTTGCTCGGGATCCAGCCCGTAAAGCGCCATCATATAGGTTTCGAAGGCCAGCGCGGCGTCCTCCGGACCCTCCGAATCGTCAAGCATCTTGAACAGGCTGCGGCTGGTCGAGCGCACCCCGGTCAGGTGCAGCGCCACCGGCTCGTCATTGAACGCCACCGACCCCAGCCAGCCGGTCGGCACACCAAACAAATTGGTCGAATGGCCGAAGTGGTCGGAACGACGGCGGTCGGCACTACAGAATTCGGGACGCTGATCGGTCATGGACGGAAACTCGGGGACTCGGGCGTTTCATGTATCGCAATTCCCTAATGTACGGAAGCCCGACCATCGCCCTGTGGCGGTTCGGACAACTGTGTCGGCGCTTTGTCAGAATCCCAACAGCCGCCGAGGCCACCCCCGAAGCCAACCCCGCCCCTGATTAACCACCTGACAATCAATAGAATTCCGGGCCACCGGAACCGCTTTGGGCCGTTGGCACGATGTTTGCCCTTAGAGGTCCATCGCCGGGCGCCGAGCCCGACACGAAACACCCGCTGACAAGGCGCTGAATAAAGGAGAGCACAATGGCCGCACTGCGTCAGATCGCGTTCTACGGCAAAGGGGGCATCGGCAAGTCGACGACCTCCCAGAACACCCTGGCCGCCCTGGCTGATTTGAATCAGAAAATTCTGATTGTCGGCTGCGATCCCAAGGCCGACTCAACCCGCCTGATTCTGCACGCCAAGATGCAGGACACCGTGCTGCAA
>CAIYNU010000048.1 GCA_903927615.1 uncultured Rhodospirillales bacterium
GACGTCGTCGTCGTCGGCGCCGGTGGCGCCGGTCTGCGCGCCACCTTCGGTATGGCAGAGCGCGGCTTGAAGACGGCGTGCATCACGAAGGTCTTCCCGACCCGCAGCCACACCGTGGCCGCCCAGGGCGGTATCTCCGCCAGCCTTGGAAATATGGGCAAGGACGACTGGCGCTGGCACATGTACGACACCGTCAAGGGGTCGGACTGGCTGGGTGACCAGGACGCCATCGAGTACATGTGTCGCAGCGCGCCCGAAGCGATCATCGAACTCGAGCATTACGGCCTGCCGTTCAGCCGGACTGCCGAGGGAAAAATCTACCAGCGCGCGTTCGGCGGCATGACCACCAATTATGGTTCGGGCATCGCCTACCGGACCTGCGCCGCGGCCGACCGGACCGGCCACGCCATGCTGCACACCCTGTATCAGCAGTCCTTGCGTTACGATGCCCAGTTTTACGTCGAGTACTTCATCCTCGACCTGATCATGGACGCCGAAGGGGTCTGCCGCGGGGTTGTCACCTGGAATCTGGACGACGGCACCATCCATGTGTTCCGCGCCCAATTGGTGGTGATGGCCACCGGCGGCTATGGTCGCGCCTATTTCTCGGCGACCTCCGCTCACACCTGCACGGGTGACGGCAACGCCGCCGCGCTGCGGGCCGGGTTGCAACTCCAGGATATGGAGTTCGTGCAGTTCCACCCGACCGGCATCTATGGTTCCGGCTGCCTGATCACCGAAGGCGCCCGGGGCGAGGGTGGTTATCTCACCAACGCCAACGGCGAACGCTTCATGGAGCGGTACGCGCCGTCGGCCAAGGATCTGGCCTCCCGCGACGTGGTCAGTCGCTCGATGACCATGGAGATTCGGGAAGGCCGCGGCGTCGGCCCGCACAAGGACCATATCCACCTGCATCTCGAACATCTTGATCCCAAAATTCTGCACGAGCGTCTGCCCGGCATTTCCGAAACCGCCAAGGTGTTCGCCGGCATCGATGTGACCAAGGAACCGATCCCGGTCATTCCGACCTGCCACTACAACATGGGCGGCATCCCCACCAACTATCGGGGCGAAGTTGTTCAGGGAACCGCCGAAAACCCCGACGCCATCGTTCCCGGCTTGATGGCGGTGGGCGAAGCCGCCTGCGTGTCGGTCCATGGTGCCAATCGGTTGGGCTCCAATTCGCTGCTCGATCTGGTGGTGTTCGGCCGGGCGGCTGCAATTCGTGCGGCGGAAATCGTCGCCAAGGGGGCCGCGCAAAAGGACCTGCCCAAGGACGCGACCGACCGTTCGCTGGAGCGGCTCGATCGTCTGCGCCATGCCAAGGGCGGCGTGCCGGTGGCAGCACTTCGTCTCGAAATGCAGCGGGTGATGCAGAACAACTGCGCCGTGTTCCGCACCGGTCCGGTGCTGGAAGAAGGCGTCAAGTTGCTGCAACAGTTCTGGGCGAAGAAAGCGGACGTCAAGGTGGTCGACCGCAGCCTGATTTGGAACTCGGATCTGGTCGAGGCCATTGAACTCGACAATCTGAGCTATCAGGCGGTGGCAACCATGGCGTCGGCCCAAAATCGGACCGAGAGCCGGGGCGCCCAAGCCCGGGAGGATTATCCGAGCCGCGACGACCAGAACTGGCTGAAGCATAGCACCGTAAAGGTCTCGGATCAGGGTGAGGTCACGCTCGGCGATCGGCCGGTGCATATGTACACCCTGACCGACGACGTTCAGGTGGTCCCTCTGAAGGCACGGGTCTATTGACGCCCGCTTCTGACGCTTGTTGCCAGTCATTCAGGGCCGGGCGACGGCCCCCGAAAGGTTGAGGACGGACAAAGATGGTCGAATTCACCCTGCCTGCCAATTCAGTGGTACGGCCCGGCAAGAAGGTCTCGAACGCGCGCGACGCCAAGAATAAGCGCGTCTTCAAGATCTATCGCTGGAATCCCGACGACAAAGAGAACCCGCGGCTTGACGAGTACGAGGTCGATCTCGACAAGTTCGGGCCGATGGTGCTGGACGCCCTCATTCACATCAAGAATGAGGTCGACAGCACCCTGACGTTCCGCCGGTCCTGCCGTGAAGGCATCTGCGGCTCGTGCGCGATGAACATCGACGGTTTGAACACGCTGTCGTGTACCAAGCCGATCGATGAAATCAAGGGCGACGTCAAGATTTACCCGCTGCCGCACATGCCGGTGGTCAAGGACTTGGTGCCGGATCTCAGCTTGCTTTACGCCCAGTTGGCGTCGATCAAGCCCTGGCTCCAGACCCAGTCCCCGGCGCCGCCCAAGGAGCGTTTGCAGTCGCCGGAGGATCGGGCCAAGCTCGACGGCCTCTACGAGTGCATCCTGTGCTTCTGCTGCTCGACCAGTTGCCCCAGCTATTGGTGGAACCCCGAGCGGTATCTGGGTCCGGCGATTCTGCTCCAGGCCTATCGCTGGCTGGCCGACAGCCGCGACGAGATGACCGGAGAGCGCCTCGATGACCTCGAGGATCCGTTCAAGCTCTACCGCTGCCACCAGATCATGAACTGCACCAGGACCTGCCCGAAGGGCCTCAACCCCGCCGAGGCCATCGTGGAGATCAAGAAGCTGATCGTGCGCCGCCGCGGCTAAGCCGATTGGCCTCACGGGATGCATTGGGACAAGGACCCCTCCCCCACCCTGGGGGAGGGGTTTTTGTTGCCGTTGCCCCCCCGAGATGGTGAACCCCATGAGCGGAGGACCAGCCCCCCCAATCCGTCACAGGTTGGGCACCGCGCCATCAGGGCTTCAACAAGGCAGTATGACAACCCAATGAAGTTTTCCGGGGGGTCGTCCCCAGCCGATTGAGTTTCGGGCCGGGATGCGCTATCTTTATGGCACACTCGGTTGCCGAACCCGGGTCCGGGAGGGGTTTGCCGAGGTCTCCGACCCGTCGCAGCGCGACGGATTGGGGCGACAGGGAGCGGCAGGAGTGGTTCTTGGTTCCACCACCCGACCATTGTCCGGCATTAGTGCTGAACGCGGATTTTCGTCCGCTCAGTTACTTCCCGTTGTCGCTCTGGTCGTGGCAGGAGGCCATCAAGGCCGTGGTCCTCGATCGGGTCAATATCGTTTCTTACTACGACCGGGTGGTTCGGTCGCCCCGCATAGAAGTCCGATTACCAAGCGTCATCGCGCTAAAAGAATATATCCAGGCCACTCGACGACCAGCCTTTACCCGCTTCAACGTCTTTCTGCGGGATCGCTTCGCCTGTCAATATTGCGGCAATGACTTCCCGACCCCCGAACTGACCTTCGACCATGTGATTCCCCGATCGAAGGGAGGGCGGACCACCTGGGAAAATGTCGTCACCTGCTGTTCGGCCTGTAATGTCACCAAGGGCAATCGGCTCCCCCGCCAATGCGGCATGATCCCGCTCAGTCCGCCCTTTCAGCCAACGGCGTATGAATTGCAGGAAAACGGCCGGCAGTTCCCGCCAAACTATCTTCACGAAAGTTGGCGGGACTTTCTTTATTGGGATACCGAGCTGGATCCCGGTTAGACGCCGGTCCTGGTTCGATACCGATCAGGGGTTCGATACCGGTCAGGGGTTCGGCCCCAGGGGTCCCAGGGGCAAAGCCCCCGGTCGCCTCAGCCCCCCCCTGACACCCGTCCGCCGACCTTATTCCCGGTCGCCGAACAATTGCAGCATCATCATGAACATGTTGATGAAGTTCAGGTACAATGACAAGGCGCCCATCACCGCGAGCTTGTGATTGGCCTCGACACCGGCGTTTTCGGCATACATCTCTTTGATGTTCTGGGTGTCGTAGGCGGTCAGGCCGGTGAACACCAGGACGCCGATCACGGAAATCGCGAACTGCAAGGCGCTCGAGCCCACTAAGATATTGACGAAACTGGCGATGACGATGCCGATGAGCCCCATGGTCAGGAACGACCCGAAGCCCGAAAGGTCGCGCTTGGTGGTGTAGCCCCACAGACTGGTCGCCGCGAACATGCCCGAGGTGATAAAAAAGACTTGGGCAATGCTGGTTCCCTTGAACATCACGAAGATCGTGGCCATCGACAGGCCCATGATCGCGCAGAAGCCCCAGAACGTCATCTGGAGCGCGCCTGCCGACAGGCGCTGGACGCCCAGCGACAGCACCAGGATGAAGGCGAAGGGCGACAGCATGACGACCCACTTCAGAGGTGTCCCGAACAGGGTCGCCATCAGGTCACGGTCGGTGGAGACGAAGTACGCCACCAACCCGGTGACAACCAACCCGATCATCATGAAGTTGTAGACGCGCAGCATATGCTGCCGCAGGCCCTCGTCAATGGCGGCCTGTTGGTAGGTTTGGCCGACGGACCCGACCCGGCCGTAGAGTTGCTTGTCCATGGTATCGCCTCGGTGAAAGGGTGAAAACGCTTATGCCAACATATTGTCCGGGCGGCCCCGGCATTCAACAGGTTTATGCTCGGCCACGAACGTGCTGTTCTGCGTCGGCCCGGACAACTGTGCGCTTTACCAGGATTTTGCGGCAATTTCAGGGCGGAACCGGGGGCTCATCGGTCAGTGGTGCTTGGCGCCGGTGGGGTCGCGGAACAGAAACATCTCTTCGTGACCTTGATCCCGGTATGCACATCCGACAGCGCGACAGTGGTGGTCAGGCCCTGGGCGTCAAGCACCCGCCACTTGCGCAATTGGAGCGGCTTGTCATCAAACACCAGGGTGAGTTCGCCCTTGCCGGGGTCGGCGGTCTCGACCAGACTGACTTCAATGGCCCCGAATTGGTGAACCAGGCGCGTGACGCTGACATCGCCTCTTAATTCGATTTCGGGGCGCAGGAAGAAATCGGCGAGGCTGGCGCCCAGCGGCTGACTGGATTGCTGTTGAAGTTCCGAATCCCAATAAAACACGAACCAACCGTCGGCGACAATGAAGTCCTTGGCCGGCGGATCATAGATCAGGCGCATTCGGCCCGGTCGCCACATGGTAAAGGTCCCGGCGGCCTGGCTGCCTTTGTCCGCCGTCTGAAGAAAGCGCGCCTGGAGGGTTTTGATGTCGTTGAGATAATGCTCAACCCGAACCAGATCGGCCTGGTCGGCCGCCGACAGAACGGCCTGGGTCAGCGGCTTGGCCGGCGCTGCCGGCGTCGCGGACGGCGCCGCTGGCGCTGACGATGTTGGCGCTGACGGTGTTGCCGATATTGCCGGCGCTGCCGGCGCACGGGTCGCAATGACGGGACCTGTGACCAGGCCCACGGCGATCAGAACCAAACTACTCAAGCGGCGAAAGGTATGAACCATGGCAGGGCTGCTTTCTTCAAGGGAGGGCCAGCGCGGCCTCACGGCCCGTCATCATCACCGACCGGTTGAGCCAGCACTTCGCGTTTGCCGGCATGGTTGGCCTTGCTGATCACGCCCTCTTGTTCCATCCGTTCAATCAGGCGCGCGGCACTATTGTAACCGATTCTCAGGTGGCGTTGCACGAAGCTGGTGGACGCCTTGCGCTCCCGGCAAACCACCGCCACGGCCTTATCGTAGAGTTCATCGCCGGCGCCGGTTCCCCCACCGGCAGAAGCTGTGCCGGCGCCGCCCGAGCGTTCGCCATCACCTTCGTCTTCGGTCTCTTCCGTCACGGCATCGATATAAGTCGGCTCGCCCTGGGCTTTCAGACATTGAACCACTCTTTCAACCTCCTCGTCCGAGACGAAGGGGCCATGAACCCGGGTGATGCGGCCACCCCCGGCCATGTAGAGCATGTCGCCCTGGCCCAGCAACTGTTCCGCGCCCTGTTCGCCCAGGATCGTCCGGCTGTCGATCTTGGAGGTAACCTGAAAACTGATCCGGGTCGGGAAATTCGCCTTGATGGTCCCGGTGATCACGTCCACCGACGGCCGTTGGGTCGCCATGATGATATGGATACCGGCGGCCCGGGCCATTTGGGCCAGGCGCTGGATGGCGGCCTCAATGTCCTTGCCCGCCACCAGCATCAGGTCGGCCATCTCGTCGACCACCACCACGATGTAAGGCAGTTCGGTGAGTTCCAACGGTTGCTCTTCGAACAACGGCTTGCCGGTGTCGGGATCAAAACCGATCTGGACGCGCCGGCTGAGCGGCTCGTTGCTCACCCGGGCTTCCCGCAAGCGGCCATTGAAGCCTTCGATGTTGCGCACCCCCATCTTGGACATGGCCCGGTACCGGTCTTCCATTTCGCGCACGGTCCACTTGAGCGCCACCACCGCGCGCTTGGGGTCGGTCACCACCGGCGCGAGCAGATGGGGAATCCCGTCATAGACCGAAAGCTCCAGCATTTTCGGATCAACCATGATGAATTTGCAGGTTTCGGGCGGCATCCGGTACAGCAAAGACAAGATCATAGTGTTAATGCCCACCGACTTGCCCGATCCGGTGGTCCCAGCGATCAGCAAATGGGGCATCCTGGTCAGGTCAGCAATGACCGGCTGCCCCCCGATGTCCTTGCCCAAGACCAGCGCCAACCGGGCGCCGGTGCGATGGTAGGCCTCGGTTTCCAGGAGTTCGCGTAACCAGACCACCTCCCGCCGGGGATTGGGCAGTTCCACACCGATGACGTTCCGACCCGGCACCACCGCGACTCGCACCGAAACCGCGCTCATGGATCGGGCGATGTCGTCGGCCAACCCGATCACCCGCGACGACTTGGTGCCGGGCGCCGGTTCCAATTCGTAGAGCGTCACCACCGGGCCGGGACGAAACGACTGAATGGAGCCGCGCACCCCGAAATCGCCGAGGACGCTGGTCAGGTCCTCGGCATGCCCCCGCATGTCGTCCTCGGTCAGCTTGGCCGTCCGGCCTTCAGCCGGCGGCGGCCGCAGCAGGTCCAACGGCGGCAGTTCATAGGCGGCGCCCGCACCATGTTCCACCGGGGCCGGCGGCGTTTTGCGCCGAACCACCGGCGCGCTGGCCTCCTTCACCCCCGTCTCGCCCTCCGTAACGGCCGCCGAGTCGTCGAAACGGGGCGGGCTGCGCGGAACACCGGCCGGATGCGCCACCGGAGGTTCCGGCCGGTCGCGCCCGACCGGTTCCCCGCCGGTTCCGCCCCTGGCGGCCCCCGCATGGCGCCGTCGGAGCCATCCGATCCCCCGGGAAACCAGCACGAACAGGCCGCGGCCCAGGGCGCGCACCAGTTCCCACGGATCCAGCCGCAACCGGGCCGGCACGCCAACGGCGCCGGCAAAGGCCAGCAGGGCGAAGGCACCCGAGAACAGCACCCCCGCCATCAGTCCCACCGAGCCGCCGTCGGCGAGACGCGCCGTCGCCACCCAGCCAAGACCACCGCCGGGATGATCCAGATACAGTCCGGGAACATGAAGGGGCGGCACCATTTCCAACGCCACCGTGGCGAAGACGGTTGCCAGGGCCAGTTGAATCACCCGCCATAGCCAGCGCGGCAGGCCATACAACAGGGCGATGCGAATCCCCCAGACCGTACAGGCCGCCACCGTCAGATAGCTGGCAAGACCAACCCATTGAAGCAGCAGGTCGGCGACGTAGGCGCCGGGCAGACCCAACAGGTTGTTGACCGGTCCGGCAACCCCGGTTCCCTTGGTGGTGTTCCAGGACGGATCGCCGGGAAAATACGACGCCAAAGCCGCCCCCAGCAGGCTGCCGAGCACCACCAGCGAGGCCCCCGTCAGTTCGGCAAACCGCTGCTTCAGCAAATTGACGAAGGCCAGCGACAGCAGGCGCGCCCGCTCGCGCTTGCTGTTGGAGCGCGGCAGGCCGGCAGCCCGCGCGGCGCCGGACGGCGCCTGGGAAGCCTGTGCGCGGTCGTGGGATCGAGCCATTATCGGAGCCATGGGCGGACGAAGACCCTGTTGCGAAATCGAAACAGTCCCCGAAACATCATAGAACAGCGGCAATCCGGCTGGCGGCCTCGGCCACCAGTCCGGACTCGTGAACCAACGCCACCCGAATATAGGCGGCGCCGGGATTGAAGCCATCATCGTCGGTGCGAGCGAAATAAGCGCCCGGCAAGACCTTGACCGCCGCTTCGGCCCACAGGCGGCGGCAAGCCTCCTCCCCGCCCCCGACATCCAGCCACAAAAAGAAGCCGCCGTCGGGCCGATAGAAGCCGAAACGATCGCCCAGCACCGCGGCAACGGCATCGAACTTGGCGCGGTAGAGGGCGCGATTGGCCTCCACATGGGCCTCGTCCCGCCACAGCGCGGATGCCGCCGCCAAAACCGGCAGCGGCGTTCCGGCGTTGCTGTAGGCCCGCAAGCGGGCAAAGCGTCCGATCAGCTCCGGGTCGCCCGCCACAAACCCGGACCGAAGACCGGCGGCGCTGGAGCGTTTGGACAGCGAGTGGAACACCAGAAGATTCGCCCAGGGCGAGCCCGACCCGCCCTCGACGCCGGCAGCCACCTCAAGCGCCCCGACCGGCGCCGCCCCGGTGTAGATTTCCGCATAGCACTCGTCCACCGCCAGCACAAAGTTCCAGCGGCGGGCCAGGGTCAGAGCCTTGCCCAGCGTGGCGGCATCGGCCGCGGCCCCCTGGGGGTTGCCGGGCGAGCACAGGTAGAACAGCGCGGTACGTTCCAGCAAAGCCGGCGGCAGCGCGTCCAGGTCAGGCAGAAAGCCGGTCTCGCGGGTCGCCGGAAGAAACACCGGTTCCCCGCCCGCCAGCAGTCCGGCGCCTTCGTAAACCGCATAGAAGGGGTTGGGCATCAGCACTGCCGGAACCTGTCCGGCTTTGCGCGGGGGAACCGCCAGCAACGCCGCCAGAAACAGGGCCTCCCGGCTGCCGGCCACCGGCAATACCGAGACCTCGGGGTCCAGACGGCCGGGCGGCAGCCGGTAGCGACGCTCCAGCCAAGCGCCGACGGCGGCGCGGAAGTCGTCAGTGCCGTTGACCGGCGGGTACTTGCCCCAAAGGTGAGCGTTGGCCGCCAGCACCTCGCCGATCAGGGGCGGCGGCGGATGCTGGGGCTCGCCCAGGGACAACAGCAGCGGCCGCAGTCCGGGCGGGGGCGCCACGTCGGCCAGCAACCGGGTCAATCGCGTAAAAGGATAATCGCTCAGCCGGTCAAACCGATCATTACCCAGGCGATAAGCGGTCATGCCACAGGTCCATCCTTCCGCACAAAACGGAAACGATCCTAATCGGTGACGCCGCCAGGCACAAGCGCCCCGGCGCAGACCAAGCGCCGACGCGCCGGAGCCTCTGCGACCGCCGGCTTGGCCGACGGTCGGATCACTGCCGGAGTCGCTCTAGAGAGCGTCGGCGTTGGCCTCGCCGGTACGGATGCGCACCGCCTGCACGATCTCCATCACGAAAATCTTGCCGTCACCGATGCGGCCGGTGGTGGCCGCTTTTTGAATCGCTTCGACCGCCTGTTCATACACCTGATCGCTGACCGCCACCTCGATCTTGACCTTAGGCAGGAAACTCACCGAGTACTCCTCGCCCCGATAGATTTCCGTCTGGCCCTTCTGGCGCCCGAACCCCTTGACTTCGCTGACAGTCAGGCCCTGTATGCCCAATTCCGTCAGTGCTTCACGCACTTCGTCAAGCTTGAACGGCTTGATGATGGCCATGATCAATTTCATGTTCGACCTCTACGTCCCGTGTTGACCATACTGGGTGGATAAGGTTGCGGCCGGCTGACGACACCCGTCCCAGCCGAAAGAGCGATGACGGGGCTAGGCGCGACATCGCGGCGATGGGTTCGACGACCGAACGATGCTATATCACCCGCAGCCGAACAGGGAAACGATCGATCCGATGATGCGATGCAGCAACGGCCGTGATGACACCGGCCCGGTGCCGATCGTGACGGTATCGAGAGGGCTGGACAATCTGATCCGGGCGCGGTGATTGTCGGGCAGCGAAACGGCGGGGCATTGACCAGCGTCGAACAAGGACGGATGCAGGAATCATGGCGAACACCAGCAGCGACTCGGAGCAGCGGACAATCACCGGCGACCTGACGACCGAGGTGGCGGTGGTGGGGGGCGGTCTGGCCGGCTTGAGCCTAGCCTGTGCGCTCGGCACCGCCGGGGTCCCGACCCTGTGCGTCGATAGCGAAAGCCCCGAGAGCCAGTCGGCCCCAGGCTTTGACCTTCGGACCACGGCGCTTGCCCATTGCGCCAAGCAGGTTCTGGCCGGAGCCGGGGTATGGCCTCACCTGGCCGAGGAGGCCCAGCCGATCAATGACATCCGGGTGGTGGACCAGGGATCGCCGCTGTTTGTTCATTATGATCACCGGGCCATCGGCCAGGAGCCGTTCGGTTATGTGCTCGACAATGCGGTGATTCGGACCGGACTGTTCCGACGCACCGCCGAACTGCCCGCCATCACCCACCTGGCGCCCGCGGCGGTCCGCAGCGTCGAACGCGGCGCCTTGGGAGCCCAACTGACCCTCACCGATGGCCGACGCATCCAGGCCCGGTTGGTGGTCGGTGCCGACGGCCGCGGCTCGATGGTCCGCCACAGCGCCGGGATCAAGATGCCCCGCCGGGCCTACGATCAGACGGCGCTGATCTGCAACATCGGCCATGAGTTTCCGCACCACGGCGTGGCGGTGGAGTCTTTCACCCCGAACGGACCGTTTGCCGTCTTGCCGCTCACCCGCAATCGTTCATCCATCGTGTGGAGCGAGCGGGGCGAGCGCGCCCGGCTCTACGCCAAACTGCCCGACGACGCCTTTACGGCCGAACTTCAACGCCGGGTTGGCGACTTTCTGGGCAAAATCCATCTGGCCTCCGGTCGCGCCGCCTATCCGCTCTCGATCATGCTGGCCGAACGGATGATCGATCAGCGGTTGGCGTTGATCGGCGAAACCATCCACGCCATCCATCCCATCGCCGGACAAGGCCTGAATCTGAGCCTGCGCGACGTGGCGGCCCTGGCCGAAGTGGTGGTTGACCAGTACCGGGTCGGCCTTGACGTGGGCGCAGTCGATGTGCTGGAGCGTTATCAGCGGTGGCGCCGGTTCGACACCCTGCTGCTGGCCGGGGTTTGCGACTCGCTGGTCCACCTGTTCTCCAACGACCTGCCTCCCCTCCGGATCGCGCGCCAGTTGGGACTCGGTGCGGTCAACCGGATGCCGACCCTGAAGGCTTTTTTCATGCGCCACGCCATGGGCATGGTCGGTCAATTGCCCCGTTTGATTGCAGGCCAGCCGCTATAGTGGCTGTACACCCTTGGTGTAGGGAGAGTGGGGAGAGCGCAATTTACAAAATGGCGCAAAGCGCCCAACCCACAACCAGTTTCCAGTGGACTTTCGCCCACCCAGGGGTATACAGAAGGGCCTAAGATCAGGAGAAGGCGTAATGACCGCGCACCGTAACCGCGTAACCGCGCTGGCCCACACCACCCTGGACCTTGGCCACAAGCTCGATCAGGTTATCCAGGTTCAACAGCAGCAAAGCGCCACACTGGCGGCGCACAGCCAAACGCTGGAGCAACACGGGGCCGCCATCGCCCGACTCGAAGAGGGGCAAGCCCGTCTCGAACAGGGGCAAGCCCGTCTCGAAGGGGCACAGACCCGTCTCGAACAGGGGCAAGCCCGTCTCGAAGGGGCACAGACCCGTCTCGAAGGGGCACAGACCCGTCTCGAAGGGGCACAGACCCGTCTTGAGGAGGGGCAAGCCCGGGTCGAATCCTTGCTGGCCAAACTCCTCGAGGGCCAAGCTGTCCTTCACCAGAACGACATGGAACTGAAGCGGCGTTTGGACCAACGCGGGCCTTTGTGATAGCTGGGCGACGCATAAGGCCCCACGTCACAGCCACCGCTCTCAGGTCCAGAGGCAAAGCCCCTGGACGCCGACGCCGATCTACTTTTCCGCCGCGGCCAAAGCAGCGGCCTTCCGTTCGGCAAGCTTGACCAGATGCTCGACGATGTCGGCATCCTTAAGGCGATGATCCTGCTCACCCTCCAAGTAAATCTGGTGGGTATTGTTGCCGCCGCCGGTCAGGCCGACATTGGTTTCGCGGGCTTCACCCGGGCCATTGACGACACAGCCGATGACCGACAGGGTCATGGGCGTGGTGATGTGAGCGAGGCGCTGCTCCAGCGCCTCCACCGTCTTGATCACGTCGAAATTCTGGCGTGCGCAACTGGGGCACGAAATCACCGACACCCCTCGCTGACGTAGGCCAAGCGCCTTCAGCATGTCGAAGCCGACCTTGACCTCTTCCACTGGCGGTGCCGACAACGAAACCCGAATGGTGTCGCCAATCCCGCCCCACAGCAACCGCCCCAGGCCGATGGACGACTTGACCGTGCCCATCCGCAACCCGCCCGCTTCGGTGATCCCGATGTGGAGCGGATAGTCACAGGCGGCGGCCAGCTTCTGATAGGACGCCACGGCCAGGAACACGTCCGAGGCCTTGACGCTGATTTTGAACTCGTAGAACCCGTGATCCTCGAGAATGCGGGCATGGTGGAGTGCGGACTCGACCAGCGCCTCGGGGCAGGGCTCGCCGTACTTTTCCAGCAGGTCTTTCTCGAGGGAACCGGCGTTGACGCCGATGCGGATCGAACAGCCATGGTCCTTGGCCGCCTTGACCACCTCCCGCACCCGATCGTCGGAGCCGATGTTGCCGGGATTGATGCGCAGACAGGCGGCCCCCGCTTCGGCGGCCTCGATGGCGCGTTTGTAGTGAAAGTGAATGTCGGCCACGATCGGCACCGAGACTTGGCGCACGATGTCTTTCAACGCCCGGGTATCGTCCTCGCGGGGACAGGACACCCGGACGATGTCGGCCCCGGCCTCTTCGGCGGCCCGTATCTGGGCGACCGTCGCCGTCACGTCCGCGGTGTCGGTGTTGGTCATGGTCTGCACCGAGATCGGCGCGTCCCCGCCGACGGCGACCTTGCCGACCATAACCTTGCGGCTTTGGCGGCGTTGGATGTCTCGATAAGGACGAAGGCTCATGGCGACCTGCTGAGTGAACGTTAAGAACGGTGAAGCCCAATCAAACGCCTGCCACCGATTGTTGGCCAGGATCCGATCAATTCCCGACAGGGTTACCCCGGGCCAACTGGCCGGCATCAATCAACACGTCACGAAGAACCTGCCCCACCTGTCCCAACGGATGAGGAGCCCCCCCGTCGACAATGGTTTCCAACCCACCGGCGTTGCCGGTCCGCAGACGCACGCCGGGACGATCAATCAGGCGAACGACATCGCCCGGATGCAAAACCCGGGTAAACACCGGATCACCGTCCATATCCCGAATTTGCACCCAGGCGTCCTGGGTCGCACGAATCTGAATGCGCGACTCCCGATTCTGCGCGCCATAAACCCGACCGGTGGGCAGCACGGGTTCGGCCGTCGGCGGCGGCAATGGCAATGACGGCGCGCCACCAATTGGCGCCGGGATCAGGACGGGGGGAGATTCGGCGTCGGCAGCGGAGATTGGCGTCGGTGCCGATGGCGAGGGCGCGCCGGCGGCGGCTCCCGGAGGCAAAGGCTTGTTTCGGGGCGCCATCGGTACCAGCGGTCCCAGCTCGCCGACCGTTTCGTCGGCAGGCCCCGACACCAATGGAATCTCGTCGCCGTTATCGACGCCGGGGTCGCTGACCACGGGAACGGTTCCAGACCCCAGGGCGGCCGGCGGCGACGGCACCCCGCCGGGGGTCGGAACGACAGGCGCCGGAGCCGGGCCGAAGCCGGGCGTCGGGGTCACAGGCAGCCCGCTTGAGCCCGGACTCATCGACGGCGTTGGCCAGGCGTCACTGGGTGAAGCCGGCCTGAGCAGCGGACCCGTGGTCGGCGCCGAAACCGGTGCCGGGGATGGCGAGGACTGGGTGGCTGACGCAGAAAGCGCCGAGGACGCCGAGGACATGGCGTCGAACCCGCCCGGCGGAACCGGCAAGGGCAGCGCAGCCGGCGTCGGGGCCATCCCGATGCCGGAAGGGACAGGGGCCGTCACCGGGGCCGGAGTCGGAACGGCGACACCCGAACCCGAGTCGCCATGGAGGCCTTCAAGCAGCGATACCAACCGCTGAGGCAAGGCCGGCACCATATCGACCATGCTGCGGTCCGTGGCCGAGAGCACGTACCAGCCACCATACACCAGACACGCCAGCACGACCGAAAACAGCAGGATGGTGCCTCCCGGCACCCGCCCCTCGGGTACCGGCGTCGGGAAATACAGACCCGGTTGGGTAACCTTGCTTGCCACTTCCTCCTTGAACCGAAGGACCACAGCGTCGCAATCAAGGCCAAGATAATCGGCGTAGGCGCGAACGAAACCGACCGCGTAGGCCTTTCCGGGCAACTCGTGATAGCGCCCATCTTCAATGGCCACCATGAAGACATGCCGGATTTTCAACATGGCCGCCACGTCGCGCAATTCCAGCCCGGCCTGGGTCCGGGCAGCGCGCAGGACGCTGCCGATGTCCGGCACACTGCGCGGGTCAGGAGACAGGGACTGGGCGGGCGGACTACTGGCCGCGCCACCATTGACCCCGCTAAGGAAGTTCCGGAGTTTACGCTTGAGGTCGCCCATGTGGTCAGCCGTCTCGTTCATTGCGCCCGGAGCCATTGCGCCTGGGGGCAGCGCCCTTCGTTTTACCAACCCGGCCCGCCGATGGCTACATATACCGAACTATACCAAGCCCCCTAGCCGCCTCCCTCACCTCAAGCACCCTGGCGCTTCTTGACCTCCACCCCCCGCCCGGTCAGATCAAGATGCTGTGATCCTTGGCAAAAGCGCGCAGGCGGTCGCGCACACTATGACTGCTGCATTTGTTAAGGCTGACCAGGTATTCGCGCAGACGCCCCACGTCCAGGGACCGTAACATGGTCTTGACCGGCCCAACCGACGGCGGCGACATCGACAGCGAGCGGAAACCGATGCCGACCAGGGCCATCGCCTCCAGCGGCTTGCCCGCCATTTCGCCGCACAGGCTGAGCGGCACCCCGGCAATGTCGCACTGTTCCACCACCAGGCGGAGTGCAGCCAACATCGGCGGCGACAGAGAGTCGTAGCGATTCGACAGACGAGGGTCGCCGCGGTCATAGGCAAAAAGGTATTGCGCCAGGTCGTTAGACCCCACCGAAATGAAATCCACCAATGACAGCAACGACGGCAGTTGCAGCAACAGCGCCGGCACCTCGACCATGACGCCGACCCGGATCTTGGTCGGCGGCGCATAGCCGGCGGCGGCCGTGTGAGCAATCTCCATATCCACCAGTTTGCGCGCCGCCCGGAACTCGGCAACCTCGGCAATCATGGGAAACATCACGGACAACGGTCGCCCGGTGGCCGCGCGCAGCAGCGCCCGGAGTTGCTTGCGCAACATTGCCGGTCGGTCGAGACCGATCCGAATCGCGCGCCAGCCCAACGCCGGATTGGCCTCTTCATGACCGGCAAAATAAGGCAGCTTCTTATCGCCACCAACATCCAGGGTCCGGAACACCACCGGTTTATCACCGGCCATCTCCAACACCTTGGCATACAGGACGGTCTGGGTGGCAACATCCGGATAGGAAGGCCGGATCATGAAGGGAATCTCGGTCCGATAAAGCCCGATACCGTCGGCACCACTATCTTCCAGATGCGGCAGATCGATCAGCAATCCACAATTGAGCTGGATCGACACCGGAACGCCATCATGGCTGACCGAGGGCAAACCCCGCACCCGGGCGAACAATCGCTCGCGCATGGCCATCATGCGCATGCTCTCGGCGACCGTGTATTTGATGTCCTCGCTGGGGCGGACGAACACCTGGGCGTTGTCGCCATCGACGATGATCTGGTCGAACGGATCAACCCGATTGAGGGCATCCGTGCATTGACCGACCACCGGAATGTTCAGGGCGCGGGCCACGATCACCACATGGCTGGTGGCCGAGCCTTCTTCCAGCACCAGGCCGCAGAGCTTGCTGCGGTCATAGTCCAGCAACTCCGCCGGCCCCAACGTGCGCGCGACCAGAATCATGTCGTCGGGCATGGCCACGCCGTCGGTGGCCGACCGCTTTCCGGCCAAGTGCCGGAGCAACCGGTTGGTCAGGTCGTCAAGGTCCAACAGCCGTTCCCGGATGTAGGGATCGGCGATCTGGTTCATCCGGGCGCGGGTATCGTTTTGGACCTGAATCACCGCCGCTTCGGCGGTCAGGCCGGTTTTGACCGCTTCGCGGATGCGTGACAACCAGCCACGATCTTCCGCGAACATCCGGTAGGTTTCGAGGATGTCGCGATGCTCGCTGCCATCGGCGGTGGTTGCCAGCAGGGCGTCGATAGCGCCGTACATGCCGGCCAGCGCCGTGCGCAGGCGGTCCAACTCGGCGTTGGGGTCGTCGGCGACCATGTCGCGGATGGTCAACTGATGCCGGTGCAACACCGCCTGGCCAATGGCCAGCCCGCCGTTAAGACTGACCCCCCCCAGCCGCGACGGCAAGAGTGCGGCGTCTCCGACATTGGACAATTCCTGCCGGCCCACCAGTGTACCGCCGGCCAGCAGTTCCGCAACCACCATGGCAACGGTCTGGAGGGTCTCGACTTCCTCTTCGCCGTACTGGCGCTGGACGGCATGTTGAATCACCAGCACGCCGCGAACCCGACCGCCGCGCAGGATCGGCACACCAAGCAGGGATCGGAAATCATCCTCGCCGGTTTCGGGCCGGTAGGCGAAATTGGGGTGAGTCCGGGCGTTGGCCAGGGCAATCGAGCGGGCGCGCCCCGCGATGTCACCGACCACCCCCTCCCCCACCCGAAGGCGCGTCTTATGCACCGCCGTCTGGTTGAGGCCAATGGTGGCGAACAGTTCGAGCATATCGCCCGAGCGCATGATGTAGCACGAGCAGACGTCGGCCTTCATCTCGGCCGCAATCAGGCGCACGATCTTGTCGAGACGCTGCTGTCCTGTGCCCAGGCCAGCCATCACATCCCGCAACAGTGCGAGCAACCGACGATGGTTGTTTCCGTGCCCGTTCGGGGGCCTTTCCTCTGGGGCCGCCGTCTCCGAAGCCTCATTCATCCCAAGCCGTCATTTCCTAAGTTTATTACTTAGTTTCCGAGTCCGCTACTCCCGACGCCCCGGCCAGTCCGGCCGGACCGTCACCCCCGGTCAGTTGCCGCCGCCGCTGCTCGACTGTTGCCTCGGCCTGCGCCACCAACTCGCCGAGAATCTGGTCGGTGGGCTGTTCCCGCGTCACCATACCGACGCTTTGCCCGGCCATCAGTGATCCCCGTTCGACGTCACCGTCAATGACCGCCCGGCGCAAGGCGCCGGCCCAGAAATGTTCGATCTCGAGCTGCGCCTCTTTCTGAGTCAGCCCGCCACTGTAAAACCGTGCAATCACTTCGCGTTGAGTATCCAGGAACCGCCGGGTGGCCTCGTTGGCCAGCGCCCGGACCGGAATCACCGGAAACCGTGGATCGAGTTGCACCGAAGCCACCGCATCCCGAGCCCCAGCCTTGATGAAGGCCTGCTTGAAGCGCGGATGCGCGATGGACTCGGTGGCACACACGAAACGGGTCCCGATCTGCACCCCCGACGCGCCCATCTCCAGGTAGGACACGATGGCTTCGCCCCGGCCGATACCGCCGGCCACAAACACCGGGACATCCCGCACGACCGGCAGAATCTCCTGGGCCAGCACCGACGTGGACACCGGTCCGACATGGCCGCCGGCTTCGTTACCCTCGATGATCAAGGCATCCACACCCATCCGCACCAATTTGCGCGCAATGACCAGGGCCGAGGCAAAACTCATGACCCGGGCGCCGCCGTCCTTGAGGCGGCGGATCGACAAAGCCGACGGCAGGGCGCCGGCCAGCACCACATGACTAACCCGATGCTCCACGCACACCGCAATCAGCGCCTCCAGTTCCGGATGCATGCTGATCAGATTGACGCCGAACGGCCGTTGAGTCAGACGCTCGGTGGCGGAGATCTCCTCGGACAACAGAGCGGGGGTCATGGACCCGCAGGCCAGCACACCGAAGCCGCCGCCATTGGAAATCGCCGCCACCAGATGACGTTCGGACACCCAGCTCATGGCGCCGCCCATGATGGCGAGTTCACAGCCTAGGAACTCGCGTCCCCGCCACCACAAACGATCGAGCTGTGCCCGCGGGGAATTGCCGGTCATCAGCCTGTCCTCACCACTCTCACCACCATGAGCATCCCGGCCGTTACCGTCGCGGCCATTGACGTTTCCGCCGTCACCGTCGCGGCCGACCCCTGGCCACCAACCTGCCGCCCCCGTCCCGGTTCGCCTGTCACGCCTGATCCAGACCATAGGTTGTGTGAAGGGCGCGCAACGCGAGTTCGGTGTACTCTTCAGAGATCAATACGCTGATCTTGATCTCTGAGGTCGAGATCACCTGAATGTTGATGCCGCGATCAGCCAGGGCCTTGAACATCATCTGGGCAACCCCCGCGTGGCTGCGCATACCGACGCCGATCACCGAGACCTTGACCACGTTGCTGTCGGCCACCAACCGTTGATAGCCCAGCGTCGCCCTCACTGCTTCCAGGACCTGGCGGGCCCGATCGAGATCGGCCTTGCCGACCGTAAAGGTCAGGTCGGTGGTGCTGCCGTCGGCAGACACATTCTGCACGATCATATCGACATTGATGGCGGCATCGGCCAACGGCCCCAGTATGCCCGCGGCCACCCCGGGCCGATCGGCGACCCCGACCAAGGTCAGTTTCGCTTCGTCCCGACTGTAAGCAATCCCGCTGACCAGCAGTTCTTCCACGTTCTTGTCCTCGTCAACCAGCAGGGTTCCCGGCAGGGCGCTGCCGGTCGCCTCCACGAAGCTCGACAACACCTGCACCGGGACCCGGTGCCTCATGGCCATTTCCACCGACCGGGTTTGCAGCACCTTGGCCCCCAAAGACGCCAGTTCCAGTATCTCCTCGTAGGTGATCCGGGTGAGCTTGCGTGCCTTGGCGACGATGCGCGGATCGGTGGTGTAGACCCCATCCACATCAGTATAGATGTCACAACGATCGGCATTCAATGCCGCAGCCAGCGCCACCGCCGACGTATCCGATCCCCCCCGGCCCAGCGTGGTGATGCGGCCGTTGGCCGCGACCCCCTGAAAGCCTGCAACCACCGCGACCTCGCCGGCGGCCATCCGCTCGATGATCGCTTGGGTATCGATGCCCAGGATGCGCGCCTTGCCGTGGGTATCGTCGGTCCGCAGCGGCAACTGCCAGCCCAACCAGGACCGGGCCGGAATGCCGGCGGCCTGGAGCGCAATGGCCAGCAGGCCCGACGACACCTGTTCGCCCGCCGCCACCACCGTGTCATATTCCCGCGGGTCGTGAATGCGGTTCAGGTCGGTGCAGTACTGGACCAACTGGTTGGTCACACCGGCCATCGCCGACACCACCACCGCCACCTGATGCCCGGCTTTCACCTCGGCCTCAACTTTGCGTGCGACATTCCTGATTCGATCGAGGGTCCCGACCGAGGTTCCGCCAAACTTTTGAACGATTCGCGCCATGCCCGCTATCCCGCCACCACTCCCCGAGCCAAACCCGGCCCCGCTCCCGAGCCGTACTCGATCATCTGCCGTTTCCGCCTACCGCCAGCCCCCGACCCAAGCATCGGGCGCCGGTGCCACGCCGGTGCCACCCACGGTCCGGCAAATACTGCCGGCTGCGCGCCGCCGTTGCCGGAGCGTGGCGATGTATCCATACTCTTCCGCTCGGGGCGACGCAAGCTTGCCCAAGCCACCGCCCTCCACCGATTCCTTTAGGGACGCCGCCGTCATGACCGCCAGTTCCTCTGCCTCGCCCCCCCTTCCCGCCCCAACACTGCCGGCCAAGACCGGGTCATCAACCGTCGATGACGCCGAAATTGCCCGCTTTTCAGCGATTGCCGCCGAATGGTGGGATCCCGCCGGCAAATTCCGGCCCTTGCACCGGTTCAATCCGGTGCGTATCGCCTATATCCGGGATGCCCTGATCCGCACCTTCAACCGCGATCCCCGCGCGCCCCGCCCCCTGGCCGGATTGCGGCTGGTGGATATCGGCTGCGGCGGTGGTCTGCTGGCGGAACCGCTGGCCCGGCTTGGCGCCGACGTGGTCGCCATCGACGCCTCCGAGCGCAACATCAAGACCGCTTCGGTCCATGCCGCCGAGGCCGGGGTCACGGTGGATTACCGCAACACCACCGCCGAGGCGCTGGTGGCCGCCGGCGAACGCTTCGACGCGGTGATCTCGCTGGAAGTGTTGGAACATGTCGCCGACGTGCCGCTGTTTCTGCGCTGCTGCGCCGATCTGGCCAAACCCGGCGGCCTGCTGGTCTTTGCCACCATGAACCGCACGCCCAAGGCCTATCTGATGGCCATCATCGGTGCCGAATACGTCCTGCGCTGGCTGCCGCGGGGCACCCACGACTGGAAGAAATTTCTTAAACCGTCCGAGGTCGCCGAAGGCTTGCGCCCGCACGGCGTCATCGTCCGCGATCTCACCGGCGTGGTTTACAATCCCCTTGACGGCAGCTTTCGCCTGGTGCCCCGCGACGTTCAGGTCAACTACCTGTTACTGGCCGAAAAAGCCGGCTGATCCGGTTGTCCTCGGGACTGCCGCAGTCCCCGCCGGCGGCGCCATGTCCTTGGTGGACATGGCGCCGCCGGCGCAACGGCATGCCGGCCCGGTCAGTTGACCGAACGGTCCTCAAGGGCGGCGCTTTTAACGGACTTCTGAAGCTTCTCGAAGGCCCGGACCTCAATCTGACGAACCCGCTCCCGACTGATGCCGTAGAACTGAGAGAGATCTTCCAACGTGGTCGGCGTATCGCGCAGACGCCGTTCGATCAGAATGTGACGCTCACGTTCATTAAGGTGATCCATGGCATGGCGCAACAGCTTTCGACGCTTGCCCAACTCCTCGCGCTCGCCCAACAGGATTTCCTGGCTCGCGGTGTCGTCCACCAGCCAGTCCTGCCACTCACCCTCGCTCTCGGCCCGCAACGGCGCATTCAGCGAATGGTCGGGACTGGCCAGCCGCCGGTTCATGTTCACAACGTCGATCTCCGGCACGTCCAGCTTCAGGGCGATGCTCGTGACATGCTCGGCCGGCAGATCGCCCTCGTCGATGGCCTGCATCTGGCCTTTGAGCTTGCGGAGATTGAAAAACAGCTTCTTTTGCGCCGCGGTGGTCCCGATCTTGACCAGGGACCAGGAATGCAGAATATATTCTTGAATCGCGGCGCGGATCCACCACATGGCATAGGTCGCCAGTCGAAAGCCCCGATCAGGATCAAACCGTTTCACCGCCTGCATCATGCCGACATTGCCTTCGGAAATCAGTTCCGACAGCGGCAAGCCATAGCCCCGGTAGCCCATGGCAATCTTGGCCACCAGTCTCAGGTGGCTGGTGACCAGACGATGGGCAGCCTCGGTGTCGCCGTGTTCCCGCCAGGCCTTGGCCAGCATGAACTCCTCGTCCGGCTCCAGCATCGGAAACTTCCGGATTTCTTGTAGAAAGCGCGCCAGATTGCTTTCCGAGCTGATGACCGGAATACTGGGAACTGTCGCCATCCTCTTCACCCTCTTCCCACCGAAGCTTCGTATCGATCCGAAATCAGGTTCGAGCCGCTCTCTTCGGGTTACGCGGCCGGGGGCTTGCTGTCGCCTGTGGGCAACACCCGGCGCCAAGGAGTACGGCCGGTCGGTCGCCGCAACCCAGTCAACGCAACTTAGTTACCATTTCTAACCAGTACCCCAATTTACCCCAGTCCCGCGAGCGAGTATATCGCTAAATCCGTTCCAGACATTCCAGCAATCGCCTCATGTCGTCAGGCAATGCGGCCTCGAAGGCCAGGGTTTGACCGGTTACGGGATGGCGGAATTCCAACCGCCGGGCATGGAGCGCCTGGCGCGGGAAGCCGAACAGCGATGCCTGCACCGCGCACGGCACCAGCTTGCTCCGTGCGGCGGTGCGGCTTCGGCCATAAAGGGGATCGCCGACCAGCGGGTATCCGATGGAGGCAAGATGAACCCGGATCTGGTGGGTCCGCCCGGTCTCGAGTCGGCATTCCACCAGCGCCGCCGCCGCGCCAAAACCGCGTAGCATCCGGTATCGGGTCAAAGCCGGTTTGCCGCCGCCGTTGACCACCGCCATCTTCTTGCGGTCGGCGGAACTGCGGCCGATGTTGCCGCTGATTTCGCCATCGCGGGGACTCGGCAGGCCCCAGACCGCGGCGACATAGGTCCGGTGGATGCTCCGATCGCCGAACTGGCTCGACAGCCCGGCATGGGCGCGATCCGATTTGGCCACCACCAACAGGCCGCTGGTATCCTTGTCCAGGCGATGAACAATCCCCGGACGGCAAACCCCGCCGATTCCCGCAAGACTGTCGCCGCAATGGGCCAACAGCGCGTTGACCAGCGTCCCGTCCTGGTTGCCCGGCGCCGGGTGAACCACCAGACCGGGGGGTTTATCGACCACCAACACATCCTCGTCCTCATACACGATTTCCAGGGGCAAGGCCTGGGGCTCGGGTCTGGCCGGGACCGGATCGGGAATCAGGATAGCGAAAGTCTGACCGGGTTTGACCCGCTGCGACGGGTCGGTTATGGTCTGGCCCGCGCTCTGGACGCATCCCTGGTCCAGCAAGGCTCGCAGGCGCGAGCGTGACAGGTCGGTCAACGCCGCGGTCAGCACCTTGTCGAGTCGATCTCCCGCAGCGGCGGCGGGCACCACGCAGATCCGCAGGCCGCCGCCGTCAGAGCCGATCGCCCTTGTCCCGGGAGTGCCGGTCATGTCCGATTCCTTCACCGCTACCGTATAGGATTGCTCACGTGAGGTTAATAAAGTTTTCCCTAATCGTCATGGGTCTGTTGATCATCGCAGGCTTTGCGTTCGTGGGCTACGTGTCCTATCAACGAATGACCGGTTTGGGCACCTTCGCCAAGCCGTCCTCCCAAGCCGGAATCCAGGGGGCGTTGGCCGATCTTTCGGCGCTCACCACCACCCCCGCCACCACCGCCCTGGGCCTGCCCGACGACGCCCGGGTCGAGGAGATCGAAGAGGTGGGGAGCCATGCGGTCCTGCTGATTCGTCAGCCGGGTGCCAACGACCGGCTCTACTTCATTGATCCTCGCACGGGAAGCGTCACCGGGGCCGTCGGACTGGGTGCGGTGGCGCCAGCATTACCGACAACCAAGGCCGCCGCTTTGGCACACTGATTGAGCACTCGGGACTGTGACGCCGGAACTCCAGCGCCGCCCGGTTTCGGTGGCGTTGGAAACCGGTTTGAGGAACCCTCTCGGATCAAGGCTCAGTTCGGCCGATCCGCGAGAAAGACGTCGGTCAGGGTAGGAGCATCCAGGACACGGTCCGTCCACTCATCCAACAGGCGGGCGTCGGCGGTACGCACCCGGTCTTCAATCCCAGGAGGGAGCGGACCGAAGCGCCGAACCAGCAAGCGAAGCACGACTTCGGCCCGACCTAACGCCATCCCC
>CAIYNU010000049.1 GCA_903927615.1 uncultured Rhodospirillales bacterium
ACCAGTTTCCGATGAGTTGGGCTCATCGGGAACTGGTATCAAAGATCAAAGCTCCCCGACGGTTCCTGAAGCGATACCAGCCGTTCCTAACCGCTCACCGCGATCAACCCAAGCATCATCGCCGACCTGACGCCTCCAGGAACCATGCAAGGGATTGACGACAGCCCGACCGCCAACCAGCCCCTTCACCCCGGGGTCAGTGAATCGGAACGATCCCGAAGATTTCCGTCAGCGCCTGACCATCGACCAGACGCTCGCTCCAGTCGTCCAGTTGGTCACTGCTTGCGGCGCGAATACGGTCCTCAATCTCAGCCGGCACCACCTCAAAACGCCGACGCAACTGACGAAGAAGCATGCCGGCCTTACCGGCAGCCTCACCCTTAGCCATACCCCTGGCCTCACCCTTAACCAGCCCCCTGGCCTCACCCTCGGCCAGTCCCTCGGCCAGTCCCTCGGCCAGTCCCTCGGCCAGTCCCTCGGCCAGTCCCTCGGCCAGTCCCTCGGCCAGTCCCTCGGCCAGTCCCTCGGCCAGTCCCTCGGCCTTCCACTGTCTTACCCATTCCTTTACCCGCGTCGCCAACATGGCTCTAATCTCCCCCATGTCCTCAGGAATGCTGATCTCCGCCCCCTGATCCTTCAAGCCCCAGGCCGCCTGCTGAACGACCTCGGTAAACAAGTGCCGCAAAGTTCCGTAGTCGGGATGCTGGCGGAACCAGACAACGACCTCGTCGATCAGGCTCACCAACTCGTCGGTTTCGTGGCAGTGTTCCAACCGGAACAGCAACGCTGCCAGACTGTCCCGTCGCGCCAGGTCATCCCGGGAAAAGGCGCCCTCGTCCAGCAGATGATAGCGAACCTGCGGCTGCCAACGCCAGAGCGTCGAATCCGCGGCCAGCGCAATCAGGTCCGCCAATTCGGTGGGGGCATCCCAGAGACGATCGCCATTATACAGAACAACCGGCAGCACCGGCGGCAGGCGGTCGTGGCGCTTCAACTTGTTTTCCTTGATGATCTGCTGCCACAGCAGGCCCACATAGACCAGCATCCGCACCACCATCCAGCGGTCGATGGTCGATTGGAATTCCAACAGGATGTACAGATAGATGTCAGGGCCGTCGTGGGTCGGCAGGCGCCAGATCACGTCGCCGTCCCGCCGTTTGCGGCGGCCGGCGTGGAACTTGGCGTTGACTCTTTCCATGCCGGCAAAATCGACGCCGGCCGCCATGGCGTCGGGAACGAATTCGCGCACCAGTCCCTCAACCATCTGGGGATGGGAAAACAGCCGGTGATAGAGAGAGTCGGCCCCGATCATCATCATCCGCTCCTAACGCGGCTAACCCGACTTCCGCTGGGGCCGGGGCCGACGCCGCTGTCCGACCCCTTCTCCTTCCTTCCGCTGAAGGAACAGCCGGCCAGCCTGCTGGGCGGCGGCACGGCTGATATACCGGCCGCACTCGAACCGTCGGCCCTCGAACGTCACCGTCAGTTCAAACGTCTGTGGGCCGATCTCGTCCACCTGAATGGTGGCAGGGGCAGACTTCATGACGTCCAGGCTCCCTTCCTGGCAGTTCCCGGCCAGCGAACAGCACCAGCCGGCATCAAGCGGCGCCCGATGATTGTGGAGAGATCGCTGATCCGGCACCGATCGTCGCACCCCGGAAGCGCCCGCACAAGGCTCTTTAAGGCGTTCTTTAAGGCGCTTTGGGACCGGACCGGGACGGTCAACCCCAACGCCGCAACCCGACGGCGGCAGCTTGACGCTACCAACCGACATGCTTACCTTCCGGCCGTCCGAAGGCCCCCGGAGATTGCCATGCCGAAGTTCTTGCTTGCCCTTGCGTTTGCCCTGGTCCTGCTGGTCGCCCCGGCAAATCCCATCCGGGCGCAATCCCAGGCCTCCCCGCAGACCCTGGCCAACGCCCAGGGGTCGCCCTGGCTGACCATTGGGTTGGTGGTTGGCGGCGCCTTGCTTGGCCGGTTTTTCGCCCAGCGGTATCTCAGCGACTGGCGCATCGTCCAATGGCTGGCAGGTCGGGCCGGAGCTGGCCTTGGTGCCGAAGCGGCGGTTCTGGCGACCGCTCTCTAAGCATGCAATGCTCCGCGACTGGGTTGGCGCCCCGTACCGGGACGGCACCGGCGGCGCTCAGCGAACCGCCGCCATCACCCGCAGAAAACCCAAGGGGCCGAGAACCGCCCCCACCGCCGCCGCGCCGCCAAACATCGCCCCGACCACACCCGGCAGGTAGGCATCGGCGCCGGTCAGCAGAAGCCCCGGAACCGGGGTCCGCACGCCGAGCAGCCCGACCTCGCGATAGCGTTCGGCGCTACCGGCCAGGCCGTAGACGCTGCCGCCGGGGCTGTTGATGAAATGCTCGATGCTCAGCGGGGTCGAGACCTCCCGATAGGCGACCAACTTGCCGAAGCCGGGATAGCGCTGCTCCACCATGGCGAGCAGGGCGTCGGCCGCGCGGTCCTTGAACGCCTGGTACTCGGTTCCGCGGTTCCGCCAGCCCCCTCGGCCACGCCAGGGCTCCACCACCGACGCCGGCAAGAAAGTGATGATTTCCGCGGTGTGAGGGCGCCCGTCACCGGCCCGCAGGGATGCGAAGGACAAGTAGGCCACCGACGGGTGCGGCTCCCCCGCCCATCGCGTCGGGTCGAGGGCGAGGTCGTGGTCGAAGCCCTCGAAGATCCACACATTCTCGCCGTTAAACCCCAGTTCGGCCGGGCTGGCGTTCAAGCCCAAATACACCGAGAGCGCGCTCAAGGGGTCCCGGTGCCTCGCCAACCGGGCCGCGGGATCGGCGCCAATGTCCGGCGGCAGCAGCCCATAAGTGTTTCTCGCCCCGGCGTCCGAGATCACCAGCGGCGCCCGCAGCGTCACAGTCCGGTCGCGCCCGGCACGCCGGGTCAGCGCCTCGACACCCACCGCGCGGCCGTTCTCGATCAGGACGCGCGCGACCCGATGGCGGCGCTGCATCGTGCCTCCGGCGGCGGCGATCACCGATTCCGCCCCCTTGGCGATCCCGGACGCGCCACCCTTAGGATACCAGGCACCGTCCGCGTAATGTTCCGCGATCAGCGCATGCAGCGGGAAGGCGCCGAGGCCCGGAGGAACGCCCCAGTCGCCCCAAAAGCTGGCAAGCAGACTCCGAAGCCGGGCATCCCGGAAGCGGCGCTCCAGATAAGCCCCACAGGTTTCGGTGCGGGACCAGTCCGGTAACAACCCAAGCCGACGCCCGACCCAGCGCAGAGGCCGGGGCAATTCGCCTTCGGTCAGCGCGCCCATCAGACGACGCGCCTCACGGGCGAGGTCGGCGAAATAGGCGTCGATGGCCGATGCCTCGGCGGGAAACAACCGGACCAACTCGGACCGCAGCCGCTGCCGATCGCCGCCGAAGGTGGCCTCGAGACCAGGATAGTGAACGCGATCAAAGGGTTCAGGCAGGCGTTGCCAGGCGACGGTGCCGCCGGTGACGGCATCCATCAACCGCCGGGGCATGGTGCCCTCGGCCATCTGGCCGACATAGTGAACACCCACGTCCCACTCCCAACCGCCCGGCCGACGGAAGGTGTGTGTGAAACCGCCGATGGTGCTGTGCTGTTCAAGCACCACCACACGAAGCCGGCGCAGGCGGGCGAGCAGAGCGGCAGCGGTCAAACCGCCCATGCCCGAACCCACCACCACCACGTCCCAGGCATCGGAGATCTCCAAGGTCATGTTCCGACTCTGACTGATGGTCCCCCGCCCGTAGGGCCAGAATACGGGCCTGTTCTTGGCATTGCGGGGTGACCGAGACGCTTCATAGCCAATGATCGTGTCTCGGTCACCCCACGAACCGCCATCCTTACGCCAGCACCGACAGAAACCGGTTGGTGATGGGGTAGCGGCGGTCCTTGCCGAAGCCACGGCGGGTGATCTTGACCCCCGGAGGCGCCTGGCGGCGCTTGTACTCGGCCCGGTCGAGCATGTGCCAGACCCGGTTGACGATGTCGGGATCATGGCCGCGGGCGACGATTTCGGTGGACCCCATCTCGTGCTCGATCAGGCATTCCAGAACATCGTCGAGCACCTCGTAGGGCGGCAAAGTGTCCTGGTCAGTCTGGTTATGCTTGAGTTCCGCGGTCGGCGCCTTGGTCAGCACCCGTTCCGGCACCACCCGTCCGGCCGGCCCTTCGGCGTCGTCGGGCAGGTTCTGATTGCGCCAGCGCGCCAGCTTGAACACCGTGGTCTTGTAGACATCCTTCAAAACCGAATAGCCGCCGCACATGTCGCCGTAAAGGGTGGCGTAGCCCACCGACATCTCGGATTTATTGCCGGTGGACAGCACCATGGCGCCAAACTTGTTGGAAAGCGCCATCAACAGCATGCCGCGCAGGCGCGATTGGATGTTCTCTTCGGTGATATCGGAATCGGTACCGGCGAAGGCCGGGGCCAGCATCGTGTCGAAGGCGGTCATGGCCGGTTCGATGGACAGGGTATCGAGTTTGCAGCCCAGCAGATTGGCCGCCTCGATGGCGTCCGCGGTGCTCTCGTCCGAGGTAAAGGGCGACGGCATCAGCACCGCATGAACCCGGTCGGGACCCAGCGCATCCACCGCCACCGCCGCCGTCAGCGCACTGTCGATGCCGCCCGACAGGCCCAGCAACACCCCGGGAAAGCGATTCTTGTTCACGTAGTCGCGCAATCCCACCATCATCGCCTGGTAGATCGCGGCCAGCCCGGTCACCGGGGCCGCCTGTTCACTGCCGGAACACAGCCAGCGCCGCCCGGCGTCGCGCTGCCAGCGCATGACCAGCAGATGCTCGCAGAACCCCGGAGCCTGGGCGACCAGCGCCCGGTCCGCGCCGATGGCAAAGGAGGCGCCGTCAAACACCAGTTCGTCCTGGCCGCCGACCTGATTGACGTACATCAGCGGCAACCCGGTCTCGCCCACCCGCCGGGTCGCGAGATCAACCCGGACGCCGGCCTTATCGACCTCAAACGGACTGCCGTTGATCACCACCAGCAGTTCGGCCCCGGCCCCGGCCAGAGCCTGAGCGACCGCCGGCGTCCACATATCCTCGCAAATCATCACCCCCAACCGCACCCCGCGAAAAACCATAGGCTCAGGCAGCGGGCCCGCAACGAACACCCGCTTTTCGTCGAACACCCCGTAATTGGGCAGGTCGGCCTTCAGCCGGATCGCGGCGATCCGGCCACCATCCAGCAGCAGGACGGCGTTGTGAAGGCCGCCGTCCAGCCGCCACGGCGTGCCCAACAGCAACGCCGGCCCGCCATCGGCGGTCTCGCCGGCCAGGACCGCAACCGACTGCTCCACGAGGTCAAGCACCAACGGCTTCAGCACCAAATCTTCGGGGGGGTAGCCGGTGGCGACCAGTTCGGGAAACACCACCAGATCCGCCCCTCGCTGGGCCGCTCCGGCCCGGGCGTCGCGCACACGGTCGAGGTTGGCGCGGATGGCACCGACGGTGGGATTGATTTGGGCGAGTACGATGGTCAGATGATCGGTCATGGCACGGCTGAATGGTCAGGGTTCAGGAGACTGCCGGCGTTCAGAAGACAGCACCGACAGCTTACCGCAACCGCACGCCGGTCCGGCAAGATTTCCACGTCACGGTCCCAGCAGGTCCGAAAAACGCCGGGCAGCCTCCAGGTCCACCGCCAACGCCCGGCGTCGGCGAGCGGCGTCGGGGTCCTCGCCCCAGCGGTCGAGCTGGTAGGTCTCGTGGAGTTCCGACGCCTCGAACGCCTGCCCGGGGTCAAGCCGCCCCTTGATCAACGCCAGCCCGATCACCAACGACCCGGCCGAGGTGGTGGCCAGTTGCAGGGCGGTCAGCCGCCAGTCGTCGCAGGCCGCCACCGCCGCCCGCAGGGCGGCCCGGGCGCTTTCCGGCTGGGGACGGGGCATCAGGCCGCGCCCGGTCTCCAGAACGGCGCCGAAGTGATCGGCGACCCAATCCAGCAGCGGTTGCCACACCACGGCTTCCCTGGCCCTCAGTTCCTCGGGCCGTTCGACCTGATAACACACCAGATCGGTTCCGGCATAAGCCGCCACCTGCTCAATCACGCTGTGCCGCTGCCGGCTGGTCAGGTCCAGCGTGGTACTCGCCAGTTGCATCAACGGCATGGTCGCCGGCCGGATGTCCTGCGCCTGGGCCCGCCATTCGACGGCAATAGCCTCGGCCAACGCACCGGTCGGCAGCGTCAGCAGCGCCTTGGCCGGAGTCCGCACTGGCCGGTTGTCCAGGTGGACCGCGAATCCAACCTCGGTGGCCACCACCGAAACCTCTTGATAGAACCGTTTCATTTGCTTCACAATCTCATGATTTATTTTACACCGGCAACGGTCAAACCCGTCCTGCCGCATCCGGCCGAACAGTCATCCATCACCCCATCACGAGGCCGGTTCAGGGGCAACCCGCCGCGGCATTACTGCGCGCCGCCGTGGGTCAGAGCATGGCCGACGCCGTTGAGCACGCTGCTCAGGCTTTCCAGCGGCGCCAGTAGACCGGAAACCGCGGGTTTGCCCCGGCCGGTCAATTCCGCCAGACACGGATTGGCCACGCCGGTCCCGATGCTGACGAACGGCAGCATCAGCGCCAGCGGATTGAGTTCGCCTAACGCCAGCAACACGCCCGTCGCGGCGCCCTTGGCCAGGCCGATGGCATCGGGCGCGGCGCTGTGCTCCGCCAGGGTTCCGGTCACGCGCATCCGGGTGGCCAGGCTGATCAGTGCCGGGTCTTTGGGCCGCGGATCGAGCTTGAGGTCGATGCCTTCGGTTCCGAGGTCGATCTGGCCGGTCCCGGTGACCGTGATCTTGCCGGTGTCGATCAGCAGACGATCGGCGTCGGCCAGGCCGTTTTTGATCTTGAACCCGGCCACCAGGCAATTGAGGCTGGTGCGGTCGCCGGTGCGATCGGCCCACGGCATGATCGCCGCCACCAGATCGCTGGCGATCAGATCGAAATGGCGGACCGGCAGGGTGCCCGGCCCGATGGCCAGCCACGCCCGGCCGCTGGCGTGCGCCAGGAGGGCGCGCAGGCTTGACCCGGTGCCGCTGAGATCAGCCGTGGCCGACAGCGGCCCGGTCGGCCCCAGGGCGTCGCCCTGGCTGGGAAACAACTGCTCGGAGGCCAGACCGTCGCCACGCCCGCTGATGTGGAGCGCCGGCGGCTCACGCCCGGCCTCCGCCGCGATTTCCAGATCGATCCGGCCACCGGCCAGGGTCGCCCGCAGCGGTCGCAGCACCATCTTGCCGTCGGCAATATCAATGGTGGTGTCCAGGTCAAACAGGTCCACCGGCGGCGTCACCAACCGCCTGACGGCCAGATCAACCCGGCCATCCAGCGTCTGCAACAGCGAAAACGGCAACGGCCGGGCGTCGAACAGCCGGTCGTCGGGGGGGGGCGCCCGGCGATCCGGGCCGTTCCCCAGCAGGTCACGGCGATCCAGCATCTTGCACTGAAGCCGCCCGTCCAGGCGCAAACGCTTGCCGCCGGTTTCGATGGTGAGCTGACCGGCAAAATCACTGTGCCCCACCGAGCCCTGGAAGGCGCCAAGCCGATAGCGCGTGCCGCTGCCGGTGACCTGACCGCGCCCGCCCAGCGGCCCCAACTCCGGCAACGGCACCCCGAACACCGGCGCCAGCGCGGCCAGCCGTTGGGCCGCCACCGTCATCTGGAGATCAAGGATCAGACGGGTGATCGGCCGGTCGAGTGTCCCCTGCCCTTCGACCGTGGCTCCGGCACCGGCCAGAGTCCACGAGACCGGCCACAGGGACCGGTCGTTGACCAGATCGGCAAAACGCCCGCCCGTGACCACGGCGGTAAAGGGCGTGCCGAAAAAGTCGCCGACGGCCTTGACCGTCATGGGGCCGTCAAGCGGCAACCCCATCGTCGCCTGTTTGACCCCAAGCTGAACCACACGCTGGTTTGCGTCGTCGCGATAGCCGATATGCGACTGAACGATCTCGAAATGCGCCAGGTCGAGCGGCACGAACGGCGTGTGAACCGGGGCTCCGGGATCACTGGCCCGCCACCAGTTGGCCCGTCCATGGCCGTCATATTCCAGATGAATGTCGGCGCCGGCCAGCACCAGGCGTAACAGCCGATTCCGCTGCCAGAACAGATCCAGTGGCGACACGTCGATGTCGACCCGATCAATGTGCATCATTTCGGGCCGTTCGGACCAGGGCGGATTGGCGACATGAACGTCGGTGGCAATCATGGCCGGAAACGGTAACAGCGCAAACCGCACGCCACCGTCAATGACCACTTTAAGGCCGGTGAACTGTTCGACCATCGCCGTCACATCCTGGCGGTAGTCGCTGTTGTTGACGTGCCACAAAAAGATCAGCATGGCCACCACCACCCCGACCGCCGCCGCCGCCGCCACCTCCACCATCATGATCGTTCGTTGCATCAGCCGTTTCATGGATGGCCGTCCATGACCTCGAGCACCGCCCGCGGCAGTTCCTCCCAGTGATGAGCGATGCGACGCGCGCCCGCCGCCTCCAGATCGCGGACCGCATGATAGCCCCACGCCACCCCGATCGCCCCGACTCCGGCCCGACAGGCCATCTCCATGTCGAAGGTGGCGTCCCCGACCACCACGGTGTCGCCGGCAGCCGACCCGGTCTCCTCCTGGGCCCGGAACACCATGTCCGGGTTGGGTTTGCCGAGTCCCCGGTCCGCGGTCTGAAGCGTCAGGAAGGTGCCCATCAGGCCGTGTTGTTCCAACACCGCCACCAGGCCCTTGAAAGACTTGCCGGTCGCGATGCCCAGACCCAACCCCGAGGCCTGCATCGACGCCAACGCCTCGCGCACGCCGGGAAACAGCGGCTCCGATTCGTGCCCCACATGGTGACGCTCACGATAAAAGGCATCGCGATACAGACCGGCCAGACGCTTGATGAACCAGTCCTCGCTGCCCGGCAGCAGGTGCGCGATGGCCTCGGTCAACGGCAGACTCACCACCCGCCGCACCGCCAGCGGGTCCGGCGCCTGAAGCCCCGCGGCCTGCCACGCAGCCGTCATCGCCGAGACGATCGCCTGCTGGCTGTCCACCAGCGTCCCGTCACAGTCGAGCAAGACCAATTTCATGGACTGAGCACACATTGGGGAAGCCGGAGGGGGGAAGCCGGAGGGGGGAAGCCGGAGGGGGGAAGCCGGAGGGGGGAAGCCGGAGGGGGACCGGGGGAGTGACGCCGAACGGAGGCCAAGGGAGGAAGCCCGAAGAGTATCCCGGTCCCCCAACCCTGACAACACGGTATCATGCCGCGGCTCACGATCCGACCGGCCCCGGAGCCCGGAGCCCGACACCCCGCCCCGCCCCCCCTCACCGGGTCACTTGACCAGCGAACAGCCGCCCTGGTCCAGCGGACGGAACGCCTGATCGGCGGGGATGGTCTGAACCACCTTGTAATAGTCCCACGGCCCCTTGGACTCCGACGGCTTTTTGACTTCATACAGGTAGAGCGGATGCATCACCCGGCCGTCGATCCGGACCGAGCCTTTGCCGAACAGCGGATCGTCGGTGGGCAACTCTTTCATCTTGGCCACGACCCCGACGCCGTCGGTCTTGTCCTGAGCCGCGACCACCGCTTTAAGGTAATGAAGAACCGCGGCATAGACTCCGGCGTGGACCATGGTGGGGTGGATGCCGTGGTCGGCGTCGGCGAACCGCGCGGCAAAAGCCCGAGTCTGGTCGTTGGCGTCCCAATAAAAAGCCCCGGTGAATTGCAACCCCTGGGCCGCCTGAAGACCGAGGGCGTGGATGTCGGTGATGAACACCAGCATGCCGGCCAGCCGCTGCCCGCCCTCGACGATCCCGAAGTCCGCCGCCTGCTTGACCACGTTGGAAAAGTCGCCGCCGGCCATGGCCAGACCGACCACCTTGGCCCCCGACGTCTGGGCCTGAACCAGGAACGACGAAAAGTCCGGGCTGTTGAGCGGAAAGGACACGCTGCCCAACACCTGGCCGCCCCGGGCGGCCACCACGGCACCGGTATCGTGTTCAATGTCGTGGCCGAACTTGTAGTCCGCGGTCAGGAAAAACCAGCTCTTGCCCCCCGACGCGACCACCGCGTTGCCGGTCCCGTTGGCCAGGGCCCAGCTATCGTAGGTCCAGTGGATGGTGTTCGGCGAACATGACTTGCCGGTCAGGTCCGACGACCCCGCGCCCGAAATCATCAGGACCTTATTCTTTTCCCGGGCGACCTGATTGACCGCCAGCGCAACCCCGGAATTCGGCACATCAACGATCATATCGACGCCATCATGATCGTACCACTGACGGGCGATGGCGCCCCCGACATCCGCCTTGTTCTGATGGTCGGCCGACACCAGCTCGACCTTCAGACCCTTGGCGGCGGCCCCGAAATCCTCGATGGCCAGCCGGGCCGCCACCACCGAACCCGTTCCGGCCAGATCCGAATAGAGACTCGACAGATCGGTCAGCACCCCGATTTTGACCGTCTGGTCGGCCAGCGCCGAACCACCCCACCCCACGGCCAGCGCCGCCGCCAGCGTCAACCCCAACCTTCTGCTCATCTCCAGTCCCCTCCCTGGTCTGTGCCTGCCTGACTCCATTGCGATCGCGTGTGGCCTGCCGGCGGATCACGCGACCGATCTTGCGAACGATCGCCCAGGTCCCCGGCCGGCCGGGCGGAGCGCCACAGCCAACGGCCACAATCACCCGAAGGTCTGTCCGATTCGCCGCCTTTGGTATATACGATCTCATGGTTACTGTGCTTTTTTTTGAAATTGTACTAAAATCCGCTCCAGGCTGAAACGTCGGGCACGCAAGCAGGATTAAATGTCATGAACATCGCCACAAGGATCGGCGTCGCCGCCGGAATTCCCGTCCTGAATGGCGCGATCCTGGTGATCTGCGCTTACGTTGGCATCAGCGTCCTTGACTCCAGCGCCGAGCGGGCGCTTCAGGCCGACCACGCGGCGCTTTCGGCGCAGTCCGCCTTCCTTGCCGAAGCCGAATACCGGACCAACGGCGACCTCAAGACCGCCAACCGGGTCGACAGCGACCTTCGGGAGGCCATCAGCGAGGCCGTCGCGGTGACGGCGACGGAGATCCGGCAGGGACTGGAAGGCCACCAGACCGCCTTCGCCGAGTACCGGCGCATGGAGGCGGAGAGAATCGACCTGACCGCCCGGGCCGATCGCGCCACCAGTGACCTGTCCGGCGCTATCCAGGTGGCGAGCCAGCAACAGATCCAACAGCGAAGCCTGCTGGAAGCGCAACTGGCCCGCACCGATACCCAGATGCGCACCAGTCTGGCCGCGAGCGACGCCAGCGAGGCGCTGACCAAGGCGATGCTCAATGCCCGGTTGGCCCAAACCGTCTATGGCTTTACCCAGGATGCCACCCAAGGGAACACCGCCCGCGCCTACACCACCTTGATGGCGCGCCATGGCACCAGACTGGCGGCGATGGCCGATACCGCCGGTGCCGATCCGGAATTGCCGCCGCTGATCACCGACTATCAACAAGCCCTGCTGACCCTGATCGATGTGCTGGGCAAGCCTGCCGATGACGTTGCCGCCGACACCCGGGAACGCGCCCGGGTGCAGGTCGAGGACAGTTTCAAGAAGCTCTCGGTCCGGGTCTTTAAAGTCGCCAATACCGCCGCCGCCGATTATAGCGGCGCCGTCGCCGCCGCCAACGACGCCCGCAGCACGCTGTTTGAGGCCACCCGCGCCGAAGACGCCATGCGCGAGATTCTCCGCCAGTTGGCGGTGATTCAGATCACCGAAACCGACTATGTGGGCTCCCGGGGCGCCCGGGGCTCGGGCGACACCATCCTGGCCGCGGCCAAGGCCATCAACACCCAACTGAACCAGTTGCTGACCCTGCCCGAGCGGGTGCGGGCGCCGGCGGTGGTCGCCAGCATGCAGGCCGCCTTGAAGCAGTTCACCGAAACCTTCCCGCTGATCGTCGACATCACCGGGCGGCAGGCCGAAATCGCCGCCGCCAATCAGCGGGAAAGCGCCGCCCTGCTGACTCAAACCACCACGCTCCAGCGCGCGCTCGATGGCCGCCGGACCGAGATGCACGACATCACCGCCCTGATCCTGGTGTTCGGCGGCACTCTTGGCCTGGCACTGGCCAGCCTGTTCGGCTTTATTCAGGCCCGATCAATCATCCGCTCCCTGCGCCGGATTACCGGGGTGATGAACCGGTTGGCCCGGGGTGACTTAAGCGTCGCCATTCCCGACAGCACCCGCTCCGGTGAGATCGGCGAAATGGCCCGGGCCGTTGAGGTGTTCAAGGAAGAAATGGCCCGGGGTCGCGCGTTGGAGGCAGAAGCGCGGAAGGCGGAACAACGGGCCGCCGAACAACGTCGGGAAGCACTGACAGCCGTGGCCCGGGACTTCAATGCGGCCTTCGGCAAGGCCCTGACCACCGTTGGTGCCAACAGCCAGCAGATCCGGGACGGTGCCATGGGCTTGTGGACCACTGCGGCCCATGTCGGCCAGCGGGCGGCCGAGTCCTCGGCCATGGCCCGGCGATCCGCCGAAGTGGTGGGCGTGGTCACCGACGTGTCCCAGCGCCTGTCGGACTCCATCGGTGAAATCGGCAACCGGGTCGCAGCCTCGGGCACCGCGATCAAGCGCGCCGCCGACCGGGCCCGCACCAGCGACACCGCGGTGCAAGCCTTGACCGAAAGTTCACGGCGCATCGGCGAAATCGTCAAGCTGATCAGCGGCATCGCCAGCCAAACGAATCTGCTCGCCCTCAACGCCACCATCGAGGCGGCCCGGGCCGGCGACGCCGGAAAGGGCTTTGCGGTGGTCGCGGGGGAGGTCAAGAACCTGGCCAACCAGACCGCCAAGGCCACCGAAGACATCGGCAATCAGATTCTGGCCATCCAAGGCGCCACCGGCGACGTGGTCGAGGCCATCGGCTCCATCCGCGAAACCATCGGCGAGGTCGAAGCCCTGTCGGCCCAGGTGGCGGCGTCGGTGTCGGGCCAGCTTGACCATACCCGCGAGATCGTCACCGCGGTGGGCGACGCGTCCGCCACCTCCCGCGAGGTTGCCGACAGTGTCGACGCCATGGCCGGATCCGCCGAAGAAACCGGAAGTGCCGCCATGGACATGATGGCTTCGGCAAGCCGTCTGGCCGAAGAATTCACCAGCCTTCAGACCGAAGCCGAGCGATTCCTGATGTCAGTCCGGAACTGACCGCCAAAGACGCCCCGGCAGTGCCCGTCGCTGCCGGGGGGCCAGGCGACGAACGCCCGCGCTACCAGGCCGGCAGGGCCAGGTCATTGTTTTTCCACAAGCCACGATCCCTCCAAAATCGTAAAACACCTTCTATCCATTGACTTTAATGAAATACTTTTGCTGAGCCGGTGATCACCGGCACTTGTCATGATTCATACACGCCGCTTCCTTTATCACTTGATAGGCACTATTTACCTAACGACATTCCTATTATATCGTCTGTCATCATATTACCAATAATGCCGATATCGCAGCATATCTTATGAATTATACCAGTTCCCGATGAGCC
>CAIYNU010000050.1 GCA_903927615.1 uncultured Rhodospirillales bacterium
ACCATTGAAGCCCCGCATCAAATGCTGGCGCTGACCGGCCAGCGCATCCGCCGGGCGATCGTCTGCGGTCAGGGTGCCCCGATCGAAGGGGATTTCGCCGGACTCTTGAACCCATACCCCCCATTACCCTTTTCAACCACACTCCTGCGGCCTTGACCGCAGCGGAGGGAGGACAGCCATGTCTCGACGCCCACCGTTGGGACGGCGTGCGCGAGGGGTTGGCAGACAAGGCCGCAGCCGCCCTGCCGGTGCAATTCGCCGCCCCCGTCGGGACCACCGCCCCTACGGTTGGGACGGGACGAACGGCGGTGGCTGCGGGCGATCCCGGGCCGGCGGATGACGAGGATCGGAACTCCGATCAGGAAAAGACGATCGCTGCGCTTGCCGCCTTCATGGCCGAGTCGCCGGAAGCACTGGCTCGCCTGTTAGGACTGGCCGAGACCTCCCCGCCGAGTGCCATTCTGGCCGCAGCCATCGGAATGTTATGGCTCCTGACATATCTTCTCTCAAAAAAAGGTGGGGCGCGCATAACGATTGATGGGGTGCGGTATCGTTTGAGTCTCGGTAGCGACGGGCGCTCGATCGTCATCACCAGCCCGAAGGGTCAAGAAATCCCGATACCAAAGGCGCCCGATGGCAAGGTCAAAGACGCGGAAGGGCAGGTCGTCGGCGAAATCCGTAACGGACTGCTCGTCATCACCGATCCCGCCTTGCGGGAGCGCGGCAATGCCTGTCCGCCGGCAACCAAAGACCGGGGCGGTTCCAGGAGCCTGATGTCCCGCCTGTACGAGGCTTTTGCCGCCCCGGCGCTGCCTGGGTTGGCGGACCGTCACGCCCGCAAGGCCTCCAACACCGCTTCGGGCCGGCGCTCGATCACGGTCAGCAGTACCCGCGCGGCGCCTTCGGGCCGGCGATGGCCGCGCTCCCAGTTCTGCAAGGTGCCGAGACGGAAGCCGAAGGTGCGGGCGAACTGGCTCTGCGACATGCCGAGCCGGCTCCGGATCGCCCGCACGTCCACCGCCTCCGGAACCATCACGACGTGATGGCGGAGGCCGGTCGGTTCGCCCCGGGCATCGGCCAGGGCTTCTTCGAGGGACTCGATGATCCGATTGCCAATGTCGCTCATGTCCGTCGCCGCTCCATCAGGTCCGCCACCAGGGCCGCCATCCGCCGTCTTTGGTCCGCCGTCAGGTCGTCGGCCTCGCCCTTGGCGTAGGCCAGCAGCAACAGCAGAGGCAACGTGTCGTCATGGTAGTAGTAAATCACCCGCGCCGCGCCGCGCTTGCCCATCCCCGGTCGCTGCCAGCGCAGCTTGCGAATGCCGCCGGTGCCCTCGATCACCACGCCCGCCGTCGGGTGGCGGGCGACGAAGTCGACCAGCGCCTCGATCTCATCCGCCCCCAGAACCGCCGTGGCGGAGCGACGGAACGCGGTGGTTTCGCTGACGGTCACGGGCTTCGCGGTCATGCCCCTTCCTATGTGGGCAAGCCCGCCCATCGGTCAATGACCGATGGGCGGGCTTGCGTCACCGGCCCTGGCTGGACGCCTGATGCCATGATCAACCTCGCCGAATACCGCCGCCGTCCCGAGCGCCTGACCGACTACCTGCCGTGGGCGGCACTGATCGCCCAGGGCGTGGTGCTCGACAAGGACGGCTCGTTGCAGCGGACCCTGCGCTTCCGCGGCCCGAACCTGGAAAGCGCCACAGCAGCCACCCTGGTCGGCACGGCGGCCCGGCTCAACAACGCGCTGCGCCGCTTCGGCTCGGGCTGGGCGCTGTTCGCCGAGGCCCAGCGGCTGGAGGCCTGCGGTTATCGGGACAGCGTCTTCCCCGACGCGGCGTCCTGGCTGGTCGACCAGGAGCGCCGGGCGATGTTCGAGGCCGAGGCAGCCCATTTCGAGAGCCGGTACTTTTTGAGTGAATGATCAAAAACCGGTGGCCTTGGCGGCGCAGAGGTGGAGTGCGACAAGTCGACGCTGGGGGATTCTCATTTTTTGAGTTTGTGACTCTCTGTCGGCATGACGCTGCCGCCGAATTTCCCGGATCTGTCTGGTCTCTCTGCCGATGAGTTGCGGCCTATGCTGGTCAGCTTGTTGGGAACGGTGGCCAAGCTTGAAGCGCAGATGATCGCCCTGACGGAAGAGATCGCCCGATTGAAGAACCTCAAAGGGCGTCCGAAACTGAAGGCGAGCGGCATGGAGAACGGCACCGAACCGGGGGCGGAAGTTGTGCCTGGTGCCCGCAAGCCCCGGCGGAAGGGACGGCGCCGGGTCAAATCGCCGCCCAAGAGCGCGCGGTTGATCGTTGACGAGGACCGGATACTCCCACTCCAGGTCGAACCGGGCTGGCGGTTCAAGGGGTACAAGCGGTACACCGTCCAGGATTTGGTGATTGAGGTCAGGGTTGTCCGGTACTGGCGGGCCTGCTACCAGACACCCGAGGGCAAGGTTGTGATCGCGCCACTGCCCGCAGAAGTCTCCGGCCACTATGGCCCAAACCTGAGGCGCTTCCTGCTCAGCCTGCATTACCAGTGCCGGGTTACCATGCCCCTTCTGCACCGTCAGCTTCAGGACTTCGGCTTGCTGATTTCGGAGGGGCAAGTCTCCAACCTGCTGACCAAGGGTCATGACGATTTTCACGCGGAGAAAGCGGCGGTCAAGCAGGTCGGATTGGCGACAGCGCGCTGGATCAGCGCCGACGACACCGGCGCCCGGCACCTGGGCTGCAACGGGGTCACCACCCAGATTTGCGATGACCGCTTTACCAGCTTCGACACCGTGGCCAGCAAGAGCCGGCTGATGTTCTTGATGACCCTGCGTGCCGGGTTCCAGGACTACGTGGTCAACGCCGCCGCCCTGATTTACCTTCACGAGCAGGATGCCCCGGAGTTCCTGATCGATCGCTTGATGGAGCCTGACGGCCGGGTTTTTGCCGACGAGAATGCCTGGACCGACTTCCTGATCGAAATCAAGGTGACCGGGGTCAAATCTGTCCGGCTGGCCTCGGAAGCCGCGGTCGCCGGCAGCCTCGACCATCATGGCCTGCTGCGCAACGCGGTGATCGTCAGCGATGGTGCCGGCCAGTTCGATGTCTTTCTCCACGGCCTGTGCTGGATCCATGCCGAGCGCCTGATCCACTGCCTGGTGACCGTGACCGGCCAGCAACGGGCGGCCGACGATGCCGCGATACCTTCCTCTCCTTGAAGAAGACCTGTCAGAAAAACGCGATCTCCTTCTGGGCCTATCTCGGTGACCGACTCGGCATCAGCCTGAGGGGAGGTCCCGGGACGGGAGCCCGATCGCCAAATTTTATTAATTGGGGCTATGACGATTTGGCCCGCCTTTGCTCTGATATTAACCCCGGTATTGGTCTATCATATCGTCTTGATGAATTTGAAAAGGTATACCTTTCTCTTGCCGATTCTGTTAAGCGGCGATTTCCTTTTTATGCCCATATCTGTATTTCGAATTACGGTTTACAGTTTGAGTTTCCTGAGCACCATTTTCTGAGAGATATTGAGACGTCTCTTTCAGTTTTGCTTGAAACTTCAGCGCTCCTATCGGGTTCATGCCGCCGCTCTCGCCGGCGCTCCGGTGGCGGACGTGACCATGCCGATGGCGGTGGCCATCGATGGCAAGACCTTGCGCGGCAGCTTCACCACCGTTTCGCGCGACAAAGGCCGCTCCCGCCAGGAGGATCGTACCGTTGAGGGTTTTCCCGTCGGCGACGCCCTGGCCAAAACCGAATGGCAACCCTTCATCAAGACCATCGTCCGTGTCACGCGCTACACCCTGCTTCGCTCCGCCGCCACCGGCCTGTGGAACAACCGGGGCGAGGTCGCCTACTCTGTGTCGTATGTGTCGTCCGCCGACGACCTCCCGGCCACCGCATGGGCCGCCGCGATCCGGGGGCACTGGGCCATCGAAAAATGCAACCAGTACGTTCGCGATGTCTCCTGCGATGAGGACAAAAGCCGTATTCGCCACAACCCCGGCATCATGGCTCGCGCCCGAAGCTTCGCCCTCAACATCGTTCGAAAGAATGGCGTCACCAACGTTGCACAGGCCCTATGGAACGGTGCGATCAGCCTCGACCACATCCTGGCCTATACCCCTATCTGATCAGCGTTGAACAGCCCTGGGGCTGATTGCGACCGTCTCGATGAATGGCTGGACCCCTTCGTCGGCCCAGACACTGGCCGACGTGTTCGAGCCACGGCCACCGCACCGACCGATGTTCGGTAAAAGGTCTTGCCCGAAAGGTCAGCCGCTCCATGACACATTAAATACTATCACTACCCCCAAATTATTCTCATAAATCGTCCCTCCAAGTCAGTCGGCGAGCCTATCGAATGGTTGTTTTTCACACATCTTGCACACGCGATTTTGAACCACGGTAACGATAGCCAACCTTGACAGCCCCGGCCCCGCCCCGGTCTACTGCCGTCCTCGCGTCCCCTTGCTTTCGGTCCTTTCCGCCATGCCGCCCAAAAAGAACCCGCTCGGCCTGAATGCTTTGCAGCTCAAGACACTGACCCTGTTCCAGGTCCTGGCCACCCTTGAAGATCACGCATCGCCGGCCGACGATGACCCTGGCGCGGTGATGATCTCGAACTTGCCCCATCCCCATGGCGATCACTTTCACCTCGGCGACGGTGTGGTTGCCAGCCGGGACGCGACCGGCCTCGCGAACCCTGCGGTATGGTCCGCCCTTGCGCGAAAGGGCCTGATCCGGCACGACGAGGCCGGAACGTTGGTGATCACCGCGGCCGGACGGGCTTACGATACCGGCCTGGGCAGTCTCCTGCACCGGGCTGACCATTAATGTCCAAGCCGGAAGATCGCAGCCGGCCGGACCCCGGCGAGGCCCCGAGCGCGGACGATCGTCGGCGCCGCCAGGCCGAGGCGTTGCGTGACAACCTCAGAAAGCGCAAGGCCCAGGCCCGGGGCCGCCAAAGCCCCACAAACGGCGACGCCGCCCAGGCTGACACCGGCCTTGCCCCCGACGGCGGCGACGGTTAAAACACGCACGGGAAACCCTGCCACAGGAACAAAAGTCATGCCGATCATGCCCGATAGTTGGATTCGCGAAATGGCGACAACCCGCGGGATGATCGAACCCTTTGTCGAACGTCAGGCTGCCGAGGGCGTGATCTCCTATGGCTTGTCGTCTTATGGCTACGACGCCCGGGTTTCCAACGAATTTAAGATTTTCACCAATGTCGATAACGCCATGGTCGACCCCAAGAACTTTTCCCAGCAGGGCTTCGTCGACCGGATCGCCGATATCTGCGTGATCCCGCCCAACAGCTTTGCGCTGGGACGCTCGGTGGAATATTTCCGAATTCCGCGCGACGTGCTGGTGATTTGCCTCGGCAAATCCACCTATGCCCGCTGCGGCCTGATTGTCAACGTGACGCCGCTGGAACCGGAGTGGGAAGGCCATGTCACGCTGGAAATCTCCAACACCACGCCCCTGCCGGCCCGGGTTTACGCCAACGAAGGCCTGAGTCAGTTCCTGTTCCTCAAGGGCGACAGCCCGTGCGAGGTCTCATACGCCGATCGTGCCGGCAAGTATATGAAACAGCTCGGCGTGACACTGCCGCGGCTGTAACCCCAGACACCCGTTTTCTTGACCGTAAGCCCCAGGAAGGATCGCGGCAATGGATAGGATTCGCATCCGAGGCGGCCGGCCGCTCATCGGCACCATACCCATCAGTGGAGCCAAGAACGCGGCTCTGCCCTTGATGGCCACGACCCTGCTGACCGACCAGCCGCTGACATTGACCAACATGCCGCGACTGGTCGACATCGCAACCATGGCCACCCTGTTGGCCCAGCATGGCGTCGATGTCCATCGGAACGATCATCCAAACGGCAAGGCGGGTTTTGGCGGCGAGATGCGGCTGACCACCGCCAACATCACCAGCACCACCGCACCTTACGAGCTGGTCCGCCGCATGCGCGCCAGCGTGCTGGTGCTGGGTCCCCTGCTGGCCCGCTGTGGCCGGGCGCGGGTTTCCTTGCCCGGCGGCTGTGCCATCGGAACCCGGCCGGTGGATTTGCACATTGGCGGACTGCGCCAAATGGGGGCTTCCATCGATTTGGTCGGTGGCTATATCGAGGCCGAAGCCCCCAAGGGACTGAGCGGCGCGACCATCGTCTTCCCGATGGTTTCGGTGGGCGCCACCGAGAATTTGTTGATGGCGGCAACCCTTGCGCGTGGCGATACGGAGCTGGTCAACGCCGCCCGGGAACCCGAAGTGGTCGACCTCGCCCGATGTTTGCAGGCGATGGGCGCGGACATTGAAGGGATCGGCACCGACCGTTTGCGCATCCGGGGACGCGACCGACTGGGGGGGGCGCGTCACGCCATCGTCTCCGATCGCATTGAAGCCGGCACCTATGCCATGGCGGCGGCGATCACCGGCGGTCGCATCGAATTGCTCGACACCCGTCTTGAATTGATCCTCGCGGTTGCCAAAATCCTGACCAACGCCGGGGTGGAGTTCACTGAAACAGCCACGGGCGTGGTGGTCTCCCGGGCCAATGGCGCCCTGATCGGGGTCGATGTCATGACCGAGCCATTCCCGGGTTTTCCCACCGATTTGCAAGCTCAGATGATGGCGGTCATGTGTACCGCCCAAGGCGCGGCCATGATTACCGAAACAATCTTCGAAAATCGCTTTATGCACGTCCCGGAATTGATGCGCATGGGGGCGAACATCACCGTTCACCAAGCCTCGGCGCTGGTCCGCGGCGTCGGCCGCCTGACCGGAGCGCCGGTGATGGCCACCGATTTGCGCGCCTCGGTGTCACTGGTGTTGGCCGGATTGGTTGCCGAAGGCACCACCGAGCTGAACCGCGTTTACCATCTCGACCGCGGCTACGACCGGCTGGAGGAGAAGCTCGCCGCCTGCGGGGCCTCGGTCGAACGAATCAAGGCCGAAGGATGACCACGGACTTCAAGCCAACCCCCACGGTCAAACTAAGGGCTGAAGACGCCGAGGATATCAAGGTCGTCGCAGCCTGTCTGCAAGACGCCATTGTTCCCCTCACCGACATCTGTTATCTGCCCGACCGACAGAGCTTCGTGATGGTGGTCAACCGCTTCAAGTGGGAGACCACCGGTGCCGAACACCGGCAAGACGGCAATATCGGCTTCGAAAGAACTTTTTGCGCCGTTTCGGTGCTAGGGGTCACGGCGGTGCGTCGGCGGGGCATCGACCTGCTGGACCGGGCACGGTTGCTCAACCTGCTCACCATCACCCCCGCCGAAGACGGCCTGGACCTGATCTTCGCCGGCCATAGCGCCGTCCATCTCGTCGCACCGCGTTGGTGTTGCCTGATCGAAGATGTCGGCGAACCTTGGCCGACCGACGTTGCCCCTCGCCACCCGACCGGCGAAACCTGACGGCGTCAGCCGCCAAGCCAGCTATCCACCCGTTTGACCACCGCATCGGCCAAAATACGGCTTTGACTTTCTTTCAGGTGATCAACCACAGATTCCGAGACTTCGGTGAGCATCGGCCCCTCCACCGCCTGCCGGAGTTTGACCGTGCCCAGTTCCGCGCCGATCCCCAAGCCGAAGGCCGCAATCCCCAGCAGCGGCGACACCACCACCTCGGCCGGGCCCAGCACGCCACCGGCCACCATCGGCATGACCGTCGCGGTGGTCACATTATTGACCGCAACCTGAACGACCCGCCGCGCAATCTGTCGGGCCACCAGCATCGTGCCCTCGGCGCCGACCGACGACTGCAAGTCACCGAAGGCCGGATCGTTCTTAAGCAATTGGTTGGCGTCGGGCGGGGCAGCCATGGATGATGCGGCGGCGGGATGGCCTAGCGCCTCCCAGGACAGCACCACCGGCATCGCTTGATCGGCCCCAGCCCCGGCGTTGGCGTCGGTCGCAACCCGGCCATGTTCCGCCAGAAAGGCCTCAAGCGTGCGGTTTTCGGCCTCGGCGTCGGCCAGCTCGCTGGCAATGGCATGGTGGAGCGCCGCCCGCGCCTTTTCTTCCACAGCGGGTCCAAATCGCTCCGGCACCACCACCACCTCTATGAAACGGTCATGGAGCAATTGGTTAATCGCCAGGGTTGCCGCTTCACCGGCGGAATGCTGGTCCGTCGCGTCCCGCGACAACGCGGCAATACCCGCTGTGAAGGCCATGCGGTAGGTCGTCGGAAAAAAGTAGAACCACCCGGTATAATCCTTGATCCGGCCCTTCATGTCATCAAACAACGGGCGGACCGCTGCGACCATCTCGGCCCGGGTCTGGTCCAGAACCGCTTGTCGGCTCTTGACGTGCTCCACCTGCCGCGAAGCGACGAAGTCCTGCCACGCCGCCCGATCGACGACCGTGACCTTCGCCGCCTCCTGGCCTGACTGATGCCAGACCACCTGGACCGACTGGGCTGTCGCCGTTTCGGGACCGGGCACCCGCCCCCACCGTTGAGTCAACCCCAGAATCGCCGCCAACACCACGACGACAACCAGCGCCGCCAAGCCAAGTTTGCCACGCCCGCCAGTGGGCACTCCCCGGTCAGACCAGCCTGGACGTGACCCCTCCGAAGAAACCGGCCTCGCCCCGCCGTCACCATGACCTTGCCCGACGCCCGGATCATCCCCTTGATCCGCCCGCGCCATCGTTCGCACGCCGCCCCGACCGGCCCACGCCCGAGCATGTTCGCTGCGATGAGCCACTGCGACCCGGTCTCGGGTTGAACCGACCATTGCCTCGTCTCCTACTATTGGCCTTCGGCGGCAGCGCGCCGCGCCGCAACCCGACCACAAACTGACGCTTTATGGCGTCCGGTTCAAGGACAACCCAGATGCGCGCTGTCCATCGGAATGACCGGCAACGCGGCGTCAAGCGGCCCGGACCTTGTCCACAAACGCGGCCGAGCCCCTTTCAACAATGCCGGCGCTGACAACGGGTTCGAGACATGAAGCGGATTTCTTTTAATATTTCACTAACGTCGTCTTCTTTACCAGTCTATGGCCGATCATAAGAACATCTTATCCAATAACCTCAGCTCAACCGGACGGGATTACGCCCGCCCGGTCGGCCGAAAACAACAATATCTTGGTCTTAGTCGAAACTTACTGAACTTTAAGTCGTCTCCCGGCGACAAAGCCGACCTTAAGCTTCACAGAATTATCGCCCTTCCAATCTCCAGCCCCATCAAACTTAAGCATGACGCCGGTATAGCGGTACTGCGACACCGAGCCATTTGCTTCCGTAATGGTTTCGGTGATGGTCGCCGACTGGATGCTCTGGCCGCTATAGTATGCGGCCTCTACGGCGGCGAAATAATCATCCACCAGACTATCGGACCGCTCAATCTCGAACGAGCCATCCCAACCGTCGGGCAAAATCAACGGCCGGACGACGCCGTCAAGGCCACTGATCCGCTGTTCCTTGGTCAGTTGCTTGGCGGTAAACCCGGTAATCAGGGTAAAGCTCACAACGCCTTGAACCGGATCGACCAGATCGAGACGAACATCCTTCCCAACATTGAACGAGTTGATCGGCATGTTACAAACTCCTTATCACTTGTTGCTGGTGGTGGCGGTCTGTTTTGAAATCTGCACCGACTGCCCGCCTTCCAGGTTGACGATGAAGTATTCGATGACCGACAGGTAGATCACCTTGACATCGGCCTGCATGTAGCCGAGCGCCACCCGGGTCTGGGGGTTGTTGCTGTTGTCCAGCACCACCTGGAAGCACGGCGAGCCGTCGGCGGTGCCGATCTGGCCTTGTTGAAACAGAGCCGACAGGAAGGCGTCGAGGGTTGCCTTGGCCTGCCGGCGGACGTCCGGGGTTTGCAGTTTGCCCACGAACTGCCCCATCCCGGCGTTCAAGGTCGCCGCGATGTAGTTGGTCATGCGGGTATAGTTGTCGCCGTGGGTAGCGGCGTTG
>CAIYNU010000051.1 GCA_903927615.1 uncultured Rhodospirillales bacterium
CACGTTTTCACCGCCATCGCCATCAACGTCGTCCGCGTGGATGCTTGGCTGACCAACCGCCCCATCGCCAAAACAAGGCGATCGGCCTTCGCATCCCTGGCTCCCATGGCCGCATAGGGAATTCGCCAGCGGTATCCGCAACGAGGCTGCCCGGGCCCGGGTCCGGCAGGCCACCTACCGGATCATTGGCCCCAATGGCCAAGCCACCCTGGTCAACCACCGGGTGCGCGAGGCTCCCGCGGCGATGGTCGCCGGACGCAGGGACGAATGACCCCGCCGTCGGCACCAGATCGCCGATGCCTTGGCGCCGGGGACCATCGGGGCTACGGCCCACTGGGCCGGTAGCCCTCGAAGGGCCGGCGGTTGATATCCAATCATCATATCCGCACGTTCGCGCCGCCCGCCGCCCGACCCCAAAGGATCGAAGACCCGGACGACCGTATTGACCCGCCGGACGAGCGGCCCCATGATAGGGCCAAGGACAACGTGCGGCCCCAGGATGGGGCCATGGGCGGCGTGCGGCCCCGATGGGGCCATGGGCGGCGTTGGACGCAATGTGGTTGATCGGCGGCTCGGGACGGGCGAAGAAGGCCTGAGTCGGCTGGAGACCTGAGTCGGCTTTGGAATGAGGTCCCGTTCGTGCCCGCGCCGTTTGCACCGCCCGTGAACACGCTATGACCGTCCCGCCAAAATCGGTGTCCAACGTGGCTTGTCCCGCCGCCTGAGCTTTTCTTGGGAGACTGTCCGTGAACTTGGTTGACCTGGGCGTCGTCGTGGTGATCGCCCTTTCTGCGGTGCTGGCCCTGGTTCGCGGCCTGGTCAGCGAGGTCCTCTCGGTGGCGGCCTGGGTGGGCGCGGTGTTCGCGACCCTGGCCATCCGCCCGTATCTTGAGCCCTACATGCGCGCTCATGTCGAGCCGTCATGGCTGGCCAACGGCATGACCATCGCCGGCGTCTTCGTGCTGGCCCTGGTGATTCTGTCGGTGCTGGCCCACGAGATTTCCAAAGGCATTCACGACTCGGCGCTCAGCGCCGTCGACCGTTCGCTGGGTCTGGTCTTCGGCGTCGCCCGCGGGCTGGTGCTGGTCACACTGGCCTGGATGGTGGTGTCATGGCTGATTCCCGACCCCAAGGACCAGCCCGAGTGGTTGCGCGACGCCCGGACCCGGCCCCTGGCCGAGAGCGGCGCCGCCTACCTCCAGTCCATGGTGCCAAGCCAGATGCGCACCGACGCCGCGGCCCAGGCCGATGCCGCCAAGGATCTGGCGCTGCAACGGATTCAGGACGCGGAAGCCCTGCGCCGGCTGACCATGCCAAAACCCGAAGCGACGCCCCAGGCCAGCCCGCCGCCGGCCGATGGCGGTTACAAGAAGCAGGATCGAGGCGATCTCGATCGGCTGTTCAAAAACAATACCAACTGATCCGGAACACGCCATCTCTTTGGTGAGATGACCGCCCGCCCGGCTATTGAGGTCCTGCCCCATGTTCAGCACCGATCCCTTCGACGACGACAAGTTGCGCGAGGAATGCGGCGTGTTCGGCGTGTTCGGCCACGGCCAGGCGGCCGCGGTCACCGCGCTGGGTTTGCATGCGCTCCAACACCGGGGCCAGGAATGTGCGGGCATCGTCACCATCGACGGCGATCAGTTCCACCCCCACCACGGTCTGGGCCATGTCAGCGAGCATTTTTCCAAGCATGAGGTGATCGACCGGCTGAAGGGCCGGAGTGGAATCGGCCATGTCCGTTACGCCACCAGCGGCGTCACGGTGATGCGGAACGTCCAGCCGTTGTTTGTCGAGCTGGAGTGCGGCGGCTTTGCCCTGGCCCACAACGGCAACCTGACCAACGCCCTGATGCTGCGCCGGCAGATGGTCCGTCGGGGCTGCCTGTTCCAATCCACCACCGATACCGAAGTCATCGTCCACCTGATGGCCACCGCCCGGGGCGGTTCGGTGATCGACCGCATGGTCGAGGCCTTGCGCCAGGTCGAAGGCGCCTTCTCGCTGGTGGCGCTGACCCCCGACGCGGTGATCGGCGTCCGCGATCCGCGGGGCGTGCGGCCCCTGGTGTTGGGCCGCGTCAGCGGCGCCCATGGCGCTTATGTCCTGGCCAGCGAAACCTGTGCCCTGGACATCATCGGGGCCGAGATGGTCCGCGACGTGGAACCGGGCGAAATGCTGGTGCTGGACCAGTCCGGCGTGCATAGCCTCAGGCCGTTCCAGCCCCGGCCGCGCCGCTTCTGCATCTTCGAGTACATTTATTTTGCCCGTCCCGACAGCGTGATGGAAGGCCAGTCGGTCTACACCATCCGCCAGCAGATCGGCCGCGAACTGGCCCGGGAAAGCGGCGTCGCCGCGGATCTGGTGGTCCCGGTGCCCGACAGCGGCGTGCCGGCGGCGCTGGGCTATGCCGCCGCCAGCGGCATTCCGTTCGAACTCGGCATCATCCGCAATCACTATATCGGCCGGACCTTCATCGAACCCAGCGATTCCATTCGCCACCTGGGGGTCAAGCTCAAGCACAACGCCAACCGCAGTATTATCGAAGGCAAGCGGGTGGTCCTGATCGACGATTCCATCGTCCGCGGCACCACCTCCAAGAAAATCGTCGAAATGGTCCGGGGGGCCGGCGCCGCCGAAGTCCATATGCGCATTTCCAGCCCGCCCACCAGCCACTCCTGCTTTTATGGCATCGACACCCCCGAAGAGGGCAAGCTGCTGGCCCACAACATGACCGTCGACGAAATGGCCCAGTATATCGGAGCCGACAGCCTGGCCTTCCTGTCCATCGACGGCCTTTATCGCGCCATGGGCTGCACCGACGGCCGCGACAACCGCGCCCCCCAGTTCTGCGACGCCTGCTTCACCGGCGACTACCCGATCGCCCTGACCGACCGCGACGCCCAGTCCGCCGAAACGCCGCTGTTCGCCGCCAGAGCCTGAGGGGCGCTCCGCTCGCCCTCAGAGTCCCGGGTCGGTGAGAAACCCCGGATCTAGCGGCCCCACTACTGCCAGCAGTATCCCACACCCTGTTCCGCAACCGAAACGTCAGCCCGCTCGCCAAAACTGGCGAAGGCGGACCCGACCGGAGCGAAGCCGTGGGGTTCCGGTATCGCATCGGTGGCAAGCTGCGGGACATGGGGCTTGGGCCGATGGGGCTTGGGCCGACTCATGCCATCACGCTTGCCGAAGCCCGGCGGCTGCGGGTCGACGGTGCCGGTCCGCTTCATGCTCGGCACGGCCGCCCGCCAAGCGGTTAAGTTGGAAGCGGCACAAGCGATGACGTTTCAGCAAGGTGCTGATGCCGAACATTATCGGACGGTTCACCCCCGCGCAGGCGGGGAACACTCTTCGTGGAGTGCGTTGATGTAGGAAAGCCGCGAACAGATTGGCGTGGCTTTCGGCAAATGTGCTTATTTCAAGCACTCGCCACAGGTCATTGGCGGAGGGAGAGGGATTCGAACCCTCGATACGATTCATCACCGTATACACACTTTCCAGGCGTGCGCCTTCAACCGCTCGGCCATCCCTCCATCATGCGGCGGCCCGCACCATAGCGACGGGACCAACCCAACGCAAGGGCTGGCGCGTCGGCACGGACGATTTTGCTCAGGAAGCCGCCACAGGCTTCACCGGCGCCAACGACTGTTGCCGGAATGCGCGGCGGTGTTGTAGATTGGGGTATGGAGAACCCCAGCATCGCAAAGATGTTGGTGGCGTGCGTTGACGCGGGCGGCGGCGGCGCAATCGGCGGGGTCCCCTTTTGTGTTCCGGATATATTGGAATGACGTTTCCTGAAACGTACGGCATGTGTCCGACCGCGTGTCGGCGGTCTTTACGGCGCCCGGGCGCGGATTTGCCCGCACCGGTGCTGTCGGTGGTGATCCCTTTCTTCAACGAAGGGCCGAACGTCGACGCCCTGTTTGCCCGGCTGCTGCCGATTCTCGACGGCCTGGACGTCACCTGGGAGGTGATTTGCGTCAATGACGGCAGCCGTGACGACACGCTGGCGCGCCTGCTGACCCTCCATCATCGCCGGGACGCGGTCCGGATCATCGAATTGTCACGGAATTTCGGCAAGGAGCTGGCCCTGTCGGCGGGCCTGACCTTTGCCCGCGGGGACGCGGTGATCCCCATGGATGCCGACCTCCAGCACCCGCCCGAGCTGTTGGGCCAGCTCGTGGCCAAATGGCGGGAGGGCTATGACGTGGTGATCGCGGTCCGCGATCACCGCACCGGCCAAAGTCTGGGCCACCGGTTGTCGGCCCGGGTGTTCTACTGGCTGTTCGACCACATGTCGGAAGTCAAGCTGCCGCGCGAAGCCGGCGACTTCCGGCTGCTCGACCGCCGGGTGGTCGACGTGATCAACCGCATGCCCGAGCGCACCCGGTTCATGAAGGGAATCTTCGCCTGGATCGGCTTTCGCCAGATTTGCGTCCCCTACGAACAGGGCGAGCGGGCGAGCGGGGAAAGCCGCTGGGGTTTCCTCAAATTGCTGCACCTGTCCCTGGACGGGCTTACCGCGTTTTCGAATTTCCCCTTGCGGGTCTGGGGAATCATCGGCGCGGCGGTATCGCTGTTGGCCTTCTTCTACGGCATCTTCCGGGTCATCCGGACCATGGTTTACGGAATCGACGTGCCCGGCTTCGAGTCCCTGATTGTGGCCATCCTGTTTCTCGGCGGCATCCAGTTGCTCACCCTCGGCATCATCGGCGACTATCTGGGCCGGGTCTTCTCCGAGGTGAAGGGCAGACCGCTGTTCATCGTCCGGGCCGCTTATGGCTGGGACGAGGACGAGACCGATCTTCACCACCACGAGCCGGGATCGTCACCGGACGAACGGTTTCCACCGCACCCGAGGTGATTGGTAATCACTGGATCAAAAGAAGGGGTCGCCGAGGCGGTTGTTGCTTCATCGGGCACGAGTCCGTTACAAGGGGCGGTACAGGTCTCTGCCCGCAAAATGGGCGTCGGCCGGGGTTCCGGCCGGAGAGCCAGTCGGGAGGCCATCCGAGAGGCCATTCGAGAGGGGTGACAGCATGACCGCCGGGGTCCGTAAACCTGACATCGGTGAGTCCCATCGGTCGGGCGGTACCGGTCGCGCCGGGTTTCAAGGGGCTGGCCTGATTGACCTTCACCACCTGTTCGACGACCTGGCCTGGGTGTGGCTGCTGGCGGTGGCCGTGCTGGTGGTGTTGACCTATCGCGAGTACGGCATCATCTGGGATTCCGAGGTTCAGGACGAATACGGCAGAAAGCTGCTGTCCTTCTACCTGTCTGGTTTCCACGACCGCTCGGCGTTCGAGTTCCAAAACCTCTATCTTTACGGCGGGGCCTTCGACCTGACCGCCGCCCTGCTCAATCAGGTATCACCGCTCGGTGAATACGAAACCCGGCATCTGCTGGGCGGCATGGTCGGCGTGCTCGGCTTGCTGGGCGCCTGGCGGCTCGCGCGCATGCTCGCGGGGGAGCGCGCGGGCTTCTTCGCCGTGGTCCTGCTCACCCTCATCCCCGACTATTACGGGCACATGCTGGTCAACCCCAAGGACGTGCCGTTCGCCTGCGGGATGACCTGGACTCTCCATCTGGCCTGCCGCAGCGTCGGACAGTTGCCCCGTCCGCGGCTTGGGACCGTGCTCGGGTTGGGACTGGCGCTGGGACTGACGCTGGGGACCAGAATCGGCGCCGTGCTGGCCGGGTTCTATCTGATCCTGATCCTGGCCCTGTATCTGGGGCTGCGCTGGCGCGCCGGGGCATCCGCCCGCGCTACGCTGGGCATTACCCGCCAACTGGCGCTGGCCTATCTGCCGGCGCTGGTCGTGGCCTATCTGGTGATGGGGGTGTGCTGGCCCTGGGCCTGGCAGTCGCCGCTCAACCCGCTGGTGGCCCTGAGCGTCTTTTCGCATTTCACCTGGCCCAACGAGGTCCTGGCGGCGGGTGTGGTGTTCAAGGCCTCGGAGCCGCCCATCTGGTACCTGCCGCTGATGCTGGCGGTGAAATTGCCGGAAATGGTGCTGGTCGGGTTGACACTGGCGCTGTGGTTTGCCGGCGGCTGGCTGGTCAACTGGCTGAACGACCGCCGACATGGCTTCGCGGTCGACAACGACGGCCTGCGCCGCCTCCAATTCCTGATGGTAACGTTGGCAGCGCTGTTCCCCATCGTCTATTTTCTGGTCTTCCGACCCGAAGTTTATAACGGTATCCGGCACTTCCTGTTCGTGGTGCCGCCACTGGCGATTCTGGCGGCGATCGCTTTCAACGGACTGTGGCTCGCCATCGACCGCGGCCCGCGCCTGCTGGGTCGGGCGGCCCTGGCCGGCTTCAGCGTCGCGGTGGTGATCCAGGCCTGGATCATGATGGAACTGCACCCCAACCAGTGCATCTACTATAACGCGCTGGTGGGCGGCGTGAAGGGCGCCGACGGCCGGTTCGAGCTGGATTACTGGGGCACCTCGGTGGCCCAGGCCGCCGAAGAGCTGGCCACCTATGTCCAGGACGAAAACGGCGGCAATCCCATCGACCGCACCTACAAGGTTCTGGTGTGCGCCAATCCGGAATCGGCGATGTACTTCCTGCCCAAACAGTTCGAGTTGACCCGAGTCATCGCCGAAGGCGACTTTTTCATCGGCCTGACCCTCTCGGGCTGCGACAAGAGTGTCGACGGTCAGCAGATCATCCGGGTCGAACGCTTCGGCGCCGTGCTCAGTGTGGTCAAGGATCGCCGCGACCTCAAGGAGCAGCCGGTCAACATCGCCAAAGGCCCGTCCCAGCCGGCCCTGACCCCGCCACTGCCGACCATCGCGGTGCCGAGACCCCCTGAGATGCAGTGAAGACCAGATGCAGTGAAGACCAGATGCAGTGGATCCCCGGGGCGCTGGGACCGCGAATGGGTCCGGCCCGAGGCTTTGTGGGCTCTGCCCACACCCGCAAAGGGCCGGTCGGCCCTTTGAACCCCTCACGTCCTGAGGTCCAGGAGGCGAGCCGGCCGGCGGATGCAGGGCCACGGCCCCTTCAGGTCGCCTGAAAATCCAACGCCACGTCAAAGTTTTTGACGGTGTGGGTCAGCCAGCCCAGGGAAATCATGTTGACGCCGGTTTCCGCGACCGCCCGAACCGTGGCCGGCGTCACGCCGCCCGAAGCTTCGGTGATGATGCGGCCATCGACCATGGCCACCGCCTGACGCAAGGTGGCCAGGGACATATTGTCGAGCAGCACCGCATCCACATCCAAAGTCAGCAGTTCTTCAAGCTGGGCCAGGGTATCGACCTCGACCTCGACCTTGACCAGATGCCCGACCTGCGCCCGGGCCCGCGCAACCGCCGGGCGCAAACCGCCGGCCACCACCAGATGGTTGTCCTTGATCAGCACGGCGTCATCCAGGCCGAAGCGATGGTTGCTGCCGCCGCCCACCCGGACCGCGTACTTTTCCAGGGCGCGCAGGCAGGGCGTGGTCTTGCGGGTACAGGTGATCTCGGTATCCAGGTCTTCAATTTGCTCCACCACCTGCCAGGTTGCGGTGGCGATGCCCGACAGGCGTCCCAGAATGTTGAGGGCCGTGCGCTCGGCGGACAGGATGGGCCGGGCGGCGCCGTCGATGAGCGCCAGCGTGGTTCCGGCCTCCACCGTCGCGCCGTCGCCGGCCAGGATGCGGATCGCCAGGTTGGCGTCGAGCAGGCTGAAGGCCGACAGCGCGGCCGGCAAACCGGCGATGCGGCCGGCGGAGCGCGCAACCAGCCGGGCATGGGCCCGGGCGTCGGGCGGCACCACCGCATCGGTGGTCAGGTCGCCGGCCCGGCCCAGGTCTTCCTCCAGGGCGCGGCGCATCAACTGCTCGTAAAACAGCGGGTACAGGGGGGTCACCGGCAGGGGCGTGGGCATGGCGTTTCGCTGTTGGTTGGGTTGGGTGTGTTTTGGGGTGTTAGAGATCGGCCGCCGTGAGAAAACGGCGGGGCTGGCCGGGGTTGGCCGGCTGCGGAAAGTCGGTGCGGTAATGAGCCCCGCGGCTTTCGTGGCGCGCCAGCGCCGCGGCGGTGATCAGTCGGGCGGCCAGCACCCGGTTGCGGAGTTCGACCCAGCGCACCACCTCGGCCGCGGTCGGCGGGGCCCCGGTCGCGGCCCCGGCCGCGGCCAAGGCCGCCACCCGCCCGGACCAGCCGGCCAAGCCGTCACGGGCGGCGGCCAGGCCCTGGTGGTGGCGCGCGAGTCCGACCTGTTCATACAGGGTTCGCCGCAGCTCCAGGGCCAGCGCAGCCATCTCCGGCCCGGCGTCGGCCCCCGGCACCGCCGGCCGCGGCGGCGGCGGGACCGTGACCGGATCGGCGGCGGCCAGCGCCCCAAGGTCCCGGGCGATCCGGCCGGCAAAGACGATGGCCTCCAGCAGCGAATTGCTGGCCAGCCGGTTGGCACCATGAACGCCGGTGCAGGCCAGTTCGCCGCAGGCCCACAGGCCCGGCAGCGAGGTTCGGCCATCGGCATCGGTGACCACGCCGCCCATATGGTAATGGGCGGCCGGCGCCACCGGCACCGGGGTGGTGGTCGGGTCCAGGCCAATCTCGCGACAGAACGCCAGAACGGTGGGAAACCGATCGGCCCCGGCCCGAGCCAATGCCGGACGCAGGTCCAGGGTGACGGTCTCGCCGGCGGCCACCCGCCGCCACACCGCCAGGGCGACCACGTCCCGGGGCGCCAGATCGGCCAGCGGATGTTCGTCAACCATGAACCGCCGGCCGGCGCCATCCCGCAACTGCGCGCCCTCACCCCGAAGCGCCTCGGTCAGCAGCGGCATCGGCCGCCCGTCACCGGCCGGTGTCACCACCAGCGCGGTGGGATGAAATTGGACAAATTCCAGGTCGCCCAACCGGGCCCCGGCCCGGGCCGCCATGGCCAGACCATCGGCGGTGGCCTCGGGCGGGTTGGTGGTGCGCAGATACAGGCTGCCGATGCCGCCGGTGGCCAGCACCACCCGGGCGCAGCGATGAAAGACCCAGGAGCCGTCGGCCTGGCAGGCGAGCAGACCGGCCATCTTGCCGCCCGCCGTCACCAGATCCACGGCGCAAGTGCGTTCCAGCACCCGGATCGAGGGCGTCCCGCGCACCCGCGCCACCAGGGCCTGAACCAGGGTATGGCCGGTGGCGTCGCCGCCGGCATGGAGAATGCGGGGACGTCGATGGGCTGCCTCCTGCCCCAGCAGCGGCACCCCCTGGCCATCGAGGTCGAACGGCAGGCCTTCGGCGATCAGGAGCCGGGCCGCGCTGGCCCCCTCTTCGGCCAGCAACCGGACCATCGCCTCGTCGCACAGGCCGGCGCCCACCGCCAGCGTGTCGGCAGCGTGATCCGCCGGACAATCGTCGAGGGCCACCGCCGCCGCAATCCCGCCCTGGGCCAGATCGCTGGAGCCGCCGGCCAGAAACGGCGTCTTGGTCAGCAAGGTCACCGGCCGCGGCGCCAGCCGCAGGGCGGTCAGCAAACCCGCCAGGCCCGAGCCGACCACCAGGATCTGATGGTCCTGGGTGTGCAGGATCGGCGGCAAACCGGTCACGGGACGGATGGCCACCTTACTTGCCGACCGCAACCATGCGCTCCACGGCCCGGCGTGCCCGCCCGGCGATGGCCGGATCGATCTCGACCCGGGGGGTCAGCGACACCAGGGAGTCCCTGATCTTGGTCAAGGTGATGCGTTTCATGTGCGGACACAGGTTGCAGGGCCGCACGAACTCCACGTCCGGACACTCCACCGACACATTGTCGCTCATGGAGCATTCGGTGACCAACAGCACCTTGGCCGGCCGACGATTCTGCACGAATTCGATCATCCGCGCCGTCGAACCGACGAAGTCCGCCACCTTCAGCACGTCGGGCGGGCACTCGGGATGCGCCAGCACGGTCAGGCCGACATGGCGGGCGGCGTAGTCGGTAATCTCGGCGCCGGTGAATCGCTCGTGAACCTCGCACTGACCGGCCCAGGGAATGATGTCGACCTTGGTCTGCCCGGCGACATACGCGGCCAGATAGCGATCGGGCAAAAAGATCACCCGATCACAGCCCAGGGACTCGACCACCTCCACCGCGTTGCCCGAGGTGCAACAGATATCGGTCTCGGCCTTGACCTCGGCCGACGTGTTGACGTAAGCGACCACCGGAACCCCGGGATAACGGGCGCGCAACGCCCGGACATCGGCGCCGGTGATCGACTCGGCCAGCGAGCAGCCCGCGTCCAGATCGGGCATCAGCACGATCTTGTCCGGATTGAGCAGTTTCGCGGTTTCGGCCATGAAGTGGACGCCGGCCAGCACGATCACCTCGGCCTCGGTGGCCACCGCCTTGCGGGCCAGGGCCAGGGAATCCCCGACGATGTCGGCGACGCCGTGGTAGATTTCCGGGGTCTGATAGTTATGAGCCAGAATCACCGCCGCCCGCTCGCGCTTCAGGCGGTTGATCTCGTGGATCAGCGGCGCATGAATCGCCCATTCCAGGGGCGGAATCACCCGCTTGAGCCGATCATAGAGGGTCGGATCATACAATGTCGGGTCGAGCCGGTCCGCCCGCACGCCGGCGGCGGCGGCGGCGACGGCGGAGGCGGCATCAGGGGCGACGGTCATGGTCCGGACGCTGGTAGGGGGGACAGGTGTCCCGGGGTTGACGGCGAAGGCCGGCGCGGCACAAACGCCCCGCCGGAACTGAACCAAAACGACGAACGCCCGCCAAGTCAACGCAATTTTAACAGAATCGCAAAACGGGCTCCTGTTCGGGCGCCGTCGGACCGAAGCGGTGTCGAAGGGGTTGCCGGTCCGGCCCGGTTGGTGGATGATCGGTTCCGGCGGGCGGCCTCCTGTCCCAGAGGACAACCCCACAGAGGAGACTTGACCCGGTGATGGAAACGGTCCTGCTGGTGTTGGGGCTGGCTGGCTGCCTCGCGGCCGGGCCGGTGTGGTGGCTGGTGCGCCAACTGGGACGGGAACGACAGCGGTCGCGGGACCTGGGCCAGCGGCTGGCTGCCCTGGTCGCGACCTCGCCGGCACCGGTCTGCGCCTGGCCGGAGGGTGCCGAACCGGGCGCGCCGACGATTGCCGCCGCCGACTTCGCGGCCACGCTGGGACTTCAGCACATCGCGCGGCCCGAGGACATCGCGGGCACGCTGGCGCCGGGCGACGGCAGCGCATTTCTGACCGCTTTTGGCGATTTATGCCGGGATGGCCGCAGCTTCCGGCTTCAGGCGATGGCGGGCGACGTGGTCCGCCGGTTCACCCTGTCCGGCCACCGCCACGGCCCCTGGACTCTGCTGTGGCTGGAGGATGGCGCCACCCTGGCCGCCGAACGGGCACGCAGCGGTGCGGCCCTGGCCGCGCTCCGGGCCGCCGATTGCCACCGGGACATCCTCCAGGCGGCGCTCGGCGCCCTGCCGGTTCCGCTCTGGTTGCGGCGGGAGGACCTGGCGATTTCGTGGTGCAACCAGGCTTATGCCGCCGCGCTCGACACCACCCCCGAGATGGTGATCAAGGCGGGCGGCGAACTGGGCGGCGGCAAGGCCCTGGCCCAACGCGCCCGCGCCACCGGCACCGCTCAGACCGAAACCCGGCGGGTGGTGATCGGCAGCGACCGGCATGTGATCGAGGTCACCGAAGTCCCGTTGCACCCCTCCTCCCGGACCCATCCGGGCGCCGCCGCGCCGACCGCGCTGATGGTGGGTTGCGCCCTCGACCGCACCCGCGAAGAGGCGTTGCGGGCCGACCTGGACCGTCATGTCAAGGCCCACGCGGCGGTGCTGGAGCAACTGGGCTCGGCCATCGCCATCTACGGCGCCGATCGCCGGCTCAGCTTCTACAACCAGGCTTATGTCCGGCTGTGGGGCCTGGACGAAGGCTGGCTGGCCACCCTGCCCAGTTTCGGCGAAGTGCTGGAGGAGTTGCGGACCCGGCGCCGGCTGCCCGAATATGCCGACTTTCCGCAGTTCAAAAAGGAAAATCTGGCGCTGTTCACCGACCTGATCGAGCCGCGCGAAACCTTGATGCACCTGCCCGACGGGACCACGCTGCGGCTGTTGATCGTGCCCCATTCCTTCGGCGGCCTGATGTTCGTGCTGGAGGACGTGACCAACACGCTGGCGCTCGAGTCGTCGTACAACATCCTGATGGCGGTCCAGCAAGAGACCCTGGACAATCTGGCCGAGGGCATCGCGGTGTTCGGCGGTGACGGCCGGCTGAAGCTGTCCAATCCGGCCTACGCCGCCATGTGGAAGCTGCCCGTCGAGGATCTGATCGGTGAGCCGCACATCACCGACCTCCTGGAAACGGTTCGGACGCTGATGGATCGGGGCGGCAACTGGGCGGCGCTCAAAGAGCGGATCGTTACCGCCACCCTGGAGCGCACCACCCGCAGCGGCCGGCTCGAGCGCACCGACGGCTCGACCCTGGTCTTCGCCTATGTGCCGCTGCCCGACGGCGCGGTGCTGACCACCTACCTGGACGTGACCGACAGCGTCCGGGCCGAACAGGCGCTCCGGGCGCGCAACGCCGCCCTGGCCGAAGCCGACCGCCTCAAGACCGCGTTCCTGGCCAATGTTTCCTACCACCTGCGGACACCGCTGAACTCGATCATGGGCTTTGCCGAAATGCTGGCCAATCAGTATTTCGGGACGCTCAACGAGCGGCAGATGGAATACAGCCGGAACGTGCTGACCGCCGGCGCCTCCTTGCTGGAGATGATCAACGACATCCTCGACCTGGCCACCATCGAGGCCGGCTATATGACCCTGGAGCGGCGGCCGGTGGATGTGCAGGCCCTGCTGTCCGGCGTCGCCAGCCTGGCCCAGGAATGGACCGCCAAGCAAAGCATGCGGTTGGAGCTGGATTGCCCGGGCACCATCGGCGAGATCGATGCCGATGAAAAGCGCCTGAAGCAGGCTTTGTTCAACCTGATCAGCAACGCCATCCGGTGCAGCCCGGCCGGGGGCACCATCACCCTGTCGGCCCGGCGGCGCCAGGAGTCGGTGGTCCTGACCGTCCGGGACGCGGCGGCCAGCGCCAGCGCCCCCGCCGCGTCCCGGGCCGGCGACGGCGCCCTGCCGCTGGAACGCTTCGAGCCGCCGCGCCCCTTCGGTTCCGGCACCCGGGAGGACGGTTCGGGCCTGGGCCTGACGCTGGTCAAGAGCTTCATCGAACTGCATGGCGGGCAGGTCGGCATCGAGGGCACCATCGGCCAGGGAACCTGCATCCATTGCATCCTGCCGATCCATCCGCTCCCATAAATCCCGGCTTTCCAGGACACCCGATCGCATGACAACCCCGGACCTGTTTGCTGATGCGGCCGCCGGCCCGGTTGGCCATTGGCATCAGCATGCCGATGTGGTGGTCCTGAACACGGACGTGCTGACCGCCCTGGCCACCGTGCCCGATGGCCTGGCGACCCTGGTGATCAGTTCACCGCCCTATAATATCGGCAAGGCGTACGAAAGACAGGTCACGCTCGATCAATACCTGGCCTGGCAGTCGACGATCATCCCGGAACTGATACGCATTCTGGCCCGGTCTGGGAGTCTGTGCTGGCAAACCGGAAATTATGTCGAGGCCGGCGAGGTGTTCCCGCTCGATCTGTATTTTTATCCCCTGTTCAAGAAAGCCGGATTGACGTTAAGAAACCGGATTATCTGGCATTTTGATCACGGCCTGCATGCCTCCAAGCGATTTTCCGGGCGGTACGAGACTCTGCTGTGGTTCACCAAGACCGATGATTACGTTTTTAACCTGGACCCGGTGAGAGTCCCGGCCAAGTATCCGGGCAAGACCCATTACAAGGGCGACCGCCGGGGACAACCCAGCGGCAACCCGCTGGGCAAGAATCCGTCCGACTTCTGGGCCTTTCTCCAGTCCCAATGGGGCGACGCGGTTTGGGAGATTCCCAACGTGAAATCGAACCACCCGGAAAAAACCGTGCATCCCTGCCAATTTCCCGTGGAACTGGTGGAACGGTGTGTCCTGGCCATGACCAATCCCGGCGACTGGGTGGTGGATCCGTTCGGCGGCGTCGGTTCAACCAACATCGCGGCCCTGAAGAACCATCGGAAAAGCATCGGGATCGAGCGTGACGAAGCCTATTGCGCCATCGCCAGGGATCGCATCCGGCAATTTCAGGCCGGGACGCTGAAGCTTCGGCCCATGGGCAAGCCCGTCCACCAACCGACCGGCCAGGAAAAGGTCGCCCAACGTCCGCTAGCGTGGGACGAGGTCGGGGAAACCGATCATGGCACCGATCAGCCCCGCTGATCCAAACGCCGTTTCCGTTCCATGTCGTTCCGGTGCAGGACGAAGGGATGACGGGGAACTCACGACGTGCTATGGACCAACAACCCACGCGACCAACCTCGAACCGCATGATCGGCGGCTAGATGTTGGTTTTATCACGCCGTTTCTTGGCAAACCCCCGTCAGGATACCAATACCGCATCAGGACTTACTATTAAAATAGGCAAAAGAAGGCGGTATTTCTATAAATTGCGCTTCCTTTCCCTGTAGAGTGCCTGATGTTATCCTAACAGCCAAAGAATGACCTTTCTGCTCCCGGCTAATGGTGTAGGTGCAGGAGGTATCTTCTTGTGCCATATTTGCTTTGTGTTGACTCATTATATTTTTCACCATTTCCCCACCAACCCGCTAAGGTTGCAGACGCATATAGACTAATACCCTACAGCTGCGAGCCACCGCCAGCCCCTCTTTGAAGTTTGTTGGCCAACTCCAGGGGATGGAACAAGGCGTCAGCGATGGCCAACCCTAACGGTCCATCCCACCGTGAGTCAAACACATCTCGCGAATCAGAGTCGATGGTGAGAAAGGCGATACAGCCCTTGGAATCGAATACCAAAGGGGTTAAACCACGGCCTTGCCGAATTGGCCAAACCAAGAGACTACGGTATGGAAAATTTTGGTCGGAGAACGACTGACAACCATAAGCTTCTAAGCTCGTGTTCAAAAAATTTTGCATTTTCGCTAAATTATTGCCTAAGAACCATCGCTCGGCCGAATTATTTATAGCAGGATTCAGCAGGTGCCTATTTGCCGATAAATGGTCAATCTTATTTTTCCAACGCACCTCATCACGATTCCGACAGGATCGCGTTGACGCGGCATCCCTCGCCAAAGTGAAGATATAGGCATTGTTGGGATCAACCCCGTCACTAGACCAGACTTGACCGACGTTAACGGGCGCCTCGCAATGCGAGTTCTGAACGGGCGCAACATACGAATATATGCAATTTCATTGCACAGGCAGAGCATTATCACTACTGACAAGACATATCAATCCAAATAATTGGTGTCAATCAGCAAGCAACACTCATCGGTTCCCCTGACTGAGGCGCGCTCCTCCGTCACCATGCGTCGCCGACCACTTCATCGCCACCCCCCCTTCGGCCAACGGGCTCTTGACAAGGCGCGCCCGCTGGAGCATCTAATCAGTACCAATTCAGTACGGTATCCGCCCTCGCCCGACGGACCCCGTCAACGATCAGCCCCGTCAACGACCAGCTCCGTCAAGGACCAGCCCCATGATCAAGATCAGCAAGCTGACCGACTATGCGGTGGTGGTGCTGACCCAATTGAGTCGGGACCATGGGGTCCATACCGTCTCGAATCTGGCCGAGTCCACCGGGATTCCGGCCCCGACGGTGGCCAAGCTGTTGAAGCCGTTGACCGCTGCCGGACTGGTGGCGTCTCATCGGGGCACCAACGGCGGCTACGCGCTGAACCGGGAGCCCGAGCGGATTTCGGTGGCGGCGATCATCACCGCGCTGGAAGGCCCGATTGCCGTCACCGAGTGTGTTTCGGACGCCGACTCCCTGTGCGGGGTCGAACGTCTGTGCCCCATGCGCGGCAATTGGGAAAAGATCAACCGGGCGGTCCGCGCCGCGCTGGAGGAGGTCACGCTCGCCGACATGGCGGCGCCGCCGCCCTGGCCGCTGCCGGCCGCCAATGCCACCGGACACGCCGAGACCAGGACTGGGGAGAGCCGAGGATGACCGCCGTATCCGACACCATCGATCAGGTCAAAGGCCTGACCGATCAAAAGTACAAGTACGGTTTCGTCACCGAGATTGAGTCCGAAACCGCGCCCAAGGGCTTGAACGAGGACGTGGTGCGCTTCATTTCGGCGCGCAAGGCCGAACCCGAATGGCTGCTGGACTGGCGGCTGCGGGCCTACCGGCACTGGCTGACCATGGTCGAGCCGGGCTGGGCGAAAGTGTCCTATCCGCCCATCGACTATCAGGACGCCTTTTACTACTCGGCGCCCAAGACCAAGGCCGGTCCGAAAAGTCTGGATGAGGTTGACCCGGAATTGCTGCGGACCTATGAAAAACTCGGCATTCCGTTAAAAGAACAGGAACTGCTGGCCGGGGTCGAACCGCGCATCGCGGTGGATGCGGTGTTCGACAGCGTCTCGGTGGCCACCACCTTCAAGGCCAAGCTCGAAGAAAAGGGCATCATCTTCTGTCCGATCTCCGAGGCGGTCGCCAACCATCCGGACCTGGTGCGCCGCTACCTGGGCAGCGTGGTGCCCTACTCCGACAACTTTTTCGCGACGCTGAATTCCGCGGTGTTCACCGACGGCTCGTTCGTCTACATCCCCAAGGGCGTGCGCTGCCCGATGGAACTGTCCACCTATTTCCGGATCAACGCCGCCAACACCGGCCAGTTCGAGCGAACCCTGATCATCGCCGACGATGATTCGGTGGTCAGTTATCTGGAGGGATGCACCGCCCCCAAGCGCGACGAAAATCAGCTCCATGCCGCCGTGGTGGAACTGGTGGCGCTGGATCGCGCCCAGATCAAGTATTCGACGGTCCAGAACTGGTATCCGGGTGACGAGCAAGGCCGCGGCGGCATCTATAACTTTGTGACCAAGCGCGGCGCCTGCCGCGGCGTGGCCTCGAAAATCTCGTGGACCCAGGTCGAAACCGGCTCGGCCATCACCTGGAAGTATCCAAGCTGCATCCTCCAGGGCGACGACTCGGTGGGCGAGTTTTATTCGGTGGCCATCACCAACCACCACCAGCAGGCCGATACCGGGACCAAGATGATCCATATCGGCCGCAACACCCGCTCCACCATCGTGTCCAAGGGCATTTCCGCGGGCCAGGCCCAGAACACCTATCGCGGCCAAGTCAAGATTCTGCCCAAGGCCACCGGCGCCCGCAACCACACCCAGTGCGACAGCCTGCTGATCGGCGACCGCTGCGGCGCCCACACCGTCCCGTATATCGAAAGCCGCAACCGGACCGCCCGGGTCGAACACGAGGCGACCACCGCCAAGATCAGCGAAGACCAGTTGTTCTATTGCCGTCAACGCGGCCTGAGCGCCGAGGACGCCGTGTCGCTGATCGTCAACGGCTTCTGCAAGGAGGTTCTCAAGGAACTGCCCATGGAGTTCGCGGTGGAAGCCCAAAAGCTGGTCGGCATCAGCCTGGAAGGCAGTGTCGGTTAACCTGACGAGATCAAAAACGAAAGCCCGAAGCCATGCTCGAAATCACCAATCTTCATGCCTCGGTCGGCGACCGGCCGATCCTCAAGGGCATCGATCTCTCGGTCCAGGCCGGCCAGGTCCATGCCATCATGGGCCCCAACGGCTCGGGCAAAAGCACGCTCTCCTACATCCTGGCCGGGCGCGAGGGCTATACCATCACCGAGGGCGCGGTGACCCTCGACGGCCGCGACCTGCTGGCCCAGGCCCCCGAGGAGCGGGCCGCCTCGGGGGTGTTCCTGGCCTTCCAGTATCCGGTGGAAATTCCGGGGGTGTCCAACGCGACCTTCCTTAAGGCGGCGCTTAACGGCGTCCGCCGCCGGCGCGGCGAGAAGGAACTGGACGCCATGGAATTCCTCAAGCTGACCCGGGTCAAATGCCGGCAACTGGGCATGACCGACGAAATGCTGAAGCGCGCGGTCAATGTCGGCTTTTCCGGCGGCGAGAAAAAGCGCAACGAAGTGCTCCAGATGGCCCTGCTCGACCCGCGGCTGGCGGTGCTGGACGAAACCGACAGCGGCCTCGACATCGACGCCCTGCGGATCGTCGCCGACGGCGTCAACGCCCTGCGCGGCCCCGACCGGGCCATGCTGGTGATCACCCACTACCAACGCCTGCTCAGCTACATCGTGCCCGACCGGGTCCATGTGCTGGCCCATGGCCGCATCCAGCGGTCCGGCGGCAAGGAGCTGGCGCTGGAACTGGAAGCCCGCGGCTACGCCGAATTCGGCGTTGACGAGGCGGCGTGAGTCCCGTTGCCCGGAGAGTTCCGATGACCCCCGATGCCGAAGACTATAGCCGCCTGACGCCGGGACTGCCCTGGCTCGAGGCGCTGCAAACCGAAGGCCGCCGGCGTTTCGCCGACCTCGGGCTGCCGACGCCGCGCCAGGAGGCCTGGCGCTTCACCAATCTCGGCCCGCTCGGGCGGCTGCCCTGGCGCACCGCCCCGCCCGGCTCCACGACCCTGGTTCCCGAGTCCCTGCCCTCGGTGGTGCCGGCGGGCGGCCCCCCATCCCACCGGTTGGTGTTCGTCAACGGCACCTGGCGGCCCGACCTGTCCTCCCCCGGGGCGTTGCCCGAGGGCGTGGTGCTGACCGGACTGGCCTCGGCGTTGACCGATCATGCCGGCCTGATCGAGGCCCATCTCGGCCGGCTCGCGGCGGTGGACGGCCACGCCCTGATCGCCCTCAACACCGGCTTCCTGGCTTCGGGCGCCCTGCTGGCGCTGCCGGCGGGCACGGTGCTGGAACGGCCGGTGGAGCTGGTGATGATGGGGGCCGGCACCGACGCCGAACGGCCGCTGGCCTGGCACCCCAGAGTGCTGGTGGTGGCCGGGGCCGGCAGCCGGGCGACCCTGGTCGAACACCATGTCAGCCTGAACCGACACCCGGGCTTTGCCAATCTGGTCGCCGAGCTGTTCCTGGCGCCCGGAGCCCAACTCCGGCATTACAAGGTCCAGCGGGAGAACCCGGAGAGCTTCCATCTGGCCACCGTGACCGGACGGTTGCAGCACGACGCCGGCTACGAGGGTTTTCTGCTGACCACCGGCGGACGGCTCAGCCGCAACGAGGTGCGGCTGGTGCTGGACGGTGCCGGGGCCACCGTCACCCTCAACGGCGCCTATCTGGTGCGGGGCCGCCAACACTGCGACACCACCACGCTGATCGATCACGCCCACCCCCGCGGCACCAGTCGCCAGATGTTCAAGGGCGTGTTGGACGCGGAAGCGCGGGCGGTGTTCCAGGGTCAGGTGCTGGTTCGCCCCGGCGCCCAGCGGACCGACGGTCACCAGCTCCACCGGGCGCTGCTGCTGTCGGATCAGGCCCAGATCGACGCCAAGCCCGAACTGGAAATCCACGCCGATGATGTGAAATGTAGCCACGGCGCCACCGTCGGCGATTTGGACGATGACGCCTTGTTCTATCTACGCGCCCGCGGCATTGATCGCGACTGCGCCCGGGCTCTGCTGATCGCCGCCTTCGTCAACGAAGCCATTGCCGAAATCACCGATCCCACCGTCGCCACGGCCTTTGAAGCCTTGGCCGACGGCTGGCTTACTCCCGGTTGAGAGGCCCGACCCGATGCCCGATGCCCATCGCCTGCGCGGACAGACTCACACCACCCATTCCAGCCATTCCAGCCATTCCAGCCATCGGCCGGCCCTGCCGCCGGAACCCTATGACGTGGAACGGGTGCGGACGGATTTCCCGATCCTGCAACGGCTGGTCCACGAGCGACCCGGACGGCTGGGCAAGCCGCTGGTTTATCTGGACAATGCCGCCAGCGGACAAAAGCCCCGGGCGGTGATCGACGCCATGACCCGCTGCATGGAACTGGAATACGCCAACGTCCACCGTGGCATCCACTATCTGAGCCAACAGACCACCGACGCCTACGAGGCGGTCCGGGGCAAGATCGCCTGTTTCCTCAACGCGCCGTCGCGCGAAAATATTGTGATTACCCGCAACGCCACCGAAGCGATCAATCTGGTGGCGGCGACCTGGGGCCGAACCTTTCTCGAAGCCGGCGACGAGGTGGTGCTGTCGGTTCTGGAACACCACGCCAATATCGTCCCCTGGCAATTGCTCCAGGCGGAAAAGGGCTTCACCATCAAGGTGGTGCCGTGCGACGAGCGAGGCCTGCTCGACCTTGACGCCTATGCCGGCCTGCTGGGACCGAAGACCAAACTGGTGGCGATCACCCACGGCTCCAACGTCACCGGCACCGTGACGCCGGCGGCCGAAATCGCCCGCCTGGCCCATCACCACGGCATCCTGGTGCTGTTCGACGGGTCCCAGACGGCGGTCCACATGCCGGTGGACGTCCAGGCCATCGACGCCGACTTCTATATTTTCACCGGCCACAAGCTGTATGGCCCGACCGGCATCGGCGTGCTGTACGGCCGCAAGTCGGTGTTGCACCAGATGCCGCCCTACCAGGGCGGCGGCGACATGATCTCGGCGGTGAGCTTTGAGGGCACCACCTACCGTCCGCCGCCCTACCGGTTCGAGGCCGGCACCCCGCCGATCATCGAAGGCATCGGCCTGGGCGCCGCCATCGACTATGTCGAATCGCTGGGCCGGAGCGCCATCGCCCTTCACGAGCACAGCCTGCTGGAGCGCGCCACCCGGCGGCTGGAGCAAATCGAGGGTGTCCGCATCATCGGCACCGCCCCGGACAAGGCGGCGATTCTGTCATTCGTGCTGGACGGCATCCATCCCCACGATCTCGGCATGCTTGCCGACCAGATGGGCGTTGCGATCCGGGTCGGCCGTCACTGCGCCGAACCGCTGCTGGCGCGGTTCGGCGTGGAGGCCACCGCCCGCGCCTCGTTCGGTCTTTACAACACCATCGCCGAAGCCGACGCCCTGGCCGACGCGGTCCTGGCGGTCAAGGAGTTTTTCCGCTGATGCTCAACGATCAATTCGGCGACCTGCGCGACCTGTACCAGGAAGTGATCCTGGATCACGGCAAACACCCGCGTAACCACCGCCACCCGCCCGACGCCAACCGCGAAGCGCGCGGCGACAATCCCCTGTGCGGCGACCGCATCACCGTCTATCTGACCCTGGGCGAGGATGGGGTGATCCGGGATGTGGCGTTCGAGGGCCGCGGCTGCGCCATCTCCACCGCATCGGCCTCGCTGATGACCGAGGTCATCCGGGGCAAGACCGAACCGGACGCCCGGGCGCTGTTCGAGTGCTTCCACGACCTCTGCACCAAGGACGACGCCGAGATCGACGCCCACGGCCCGGTGGACGAGGACGCGCTCGACCGGCTGCGGGTGCTGTCGGGCGTGCGCGAATTTCCGGTCCGGGTCAAGTGCGCGACCCTGGCCTGGCATACCCTGTCCGCCGCCCTGGCCGGCGCCGGCAAGATTTCGACGGAATCGTGACTCTGGCCTGTGCTGAAAGGAGTTTGGCGATGCCCGACACCACCGCCGCCTGCACCCCGGACCAAACGCTGTCAGACCGGGTGGTCGAGGCGTTACGGACGGTCTATGACCCGGAAATTCCGGTCAATATCTGGGAACTGGGGCTGATCTACGGCGTCAAGACCGACGACGCCGGCGCGGTCGCCATCGAAATGACCCTTACCGCCCCCTCCTGCCCGGTCGCCGGCGAGATGCCCGGCATGGTTCAACGTGTGGTCGCTGCCGTCGAAGGCGTCACCGCCTGTACTGTCGAACTGGTCTGGGAACCGTCCTGGGACCCCGGCCGGATGTCCGAGGAGGCCAAGCTCCAGCTCGACATGTTCTACTGACGGCATGGCTCGGGGATTTCTCTTTAGGGCAGTGGGCGGTGGCCACACCCGCCAGGCCCCGTGCGGCAGCGGCGGGGCTTGAACCGCTCAGGCCGCCCGCTCACCAAATCACAAAAACGCCTAGGTGCTCACCGCCTCTTGTGATCTACGGTCAATCCCGGCAAAGTGGTGTCGACGGCGCCCTGGCAATGCCGCCGACCCGGGAGACCTTCGATGCTCTCAAGGCTTGTCGCACTGTTCCTCATGGTGCTGCCGCTGTCGGCAGCCAAGGCCGCACCCGGTGACTGCCCGGCCTGGACCCAACCCTCGTGCTGGGCCCTCACCTTGCAAGGGTTGATTGATACCGCCAAAGACATTCCGGACAGTCTGAAGCTGTACGGCGACAAGGCGCTGGCCAGTGTCTATCAGACCGGTCAAGGCCTGGGCGTGGTGGCCGACAAGGCGGGCGCCGGCCTGAAACAGGTCTACGGCACGTTGGTGGAAAGCCACGACAAGGTTTGCGCGGATGACGACCTGTTTTTCGTGGAATCGGTGGCGGTCATCGCCGCGGGCATCTTTGCGGTGGAGGTGTCCATGACCGGCGGCCTCTCGGGCGGCGCCGGAGCCCTGGCCCTCAAGGGCATGCTGATTTCCCAGTCCCCAAAGCTGATGTCCAAGCTGCACGAACGCCTGTGCGGGACCGCCTTTACCAAAGCCGATCCGACGCTGGTGACCCAGGTGGAGACGGCCATCGACAAGGCATTGGCAGGGAAATGACCGTCAACGACCCGGATTGAACGACGACGGGGGTTTTGAGGGCCGCTGCCCAGGCGTCGCCCGGTCAGGCCGGACCAAGGCCGGCGGCAAAAATTCGGTTGCAGCAATCCGTCTTGAAAATCAAGTGCCGGCGCGTGAGCCGACAATACCATGATGAGTTATGGCGATGTTTTCCAAAATCTCCATCAAACAGCGAATTGGGCTGCTGGTCATTTCCGCTCTTTCCACATTGGTGCTGTTCGGGGCTGTGGTCACCATCGGGGAATGCCAGATCACGGCGGCGTCACGCGACATGGACTACAACCGAATCCTCTTTGAACAGATCTCCACCACCGAACGGCAATTCGCCCAACTCCGCATTCACGCGACCCAGTTCATTACGGCGCGGGACGAGGGCGCGGTGGGCGAGGTTCAACGGACCGCCGCCGAGGTCCGCCAGGGCCTCGATCGCCTGCGCAGCCTTTCGCGCGCCGACGCTCGGTCACCCGAGGTTGACAGCCTGTTACAGGACCTGTCGACGCTGGTCGGGTTGTTCGAAAAGGTCGAAGCCGCCGCCAGGCAGTTGGGACTGAACGACACCTCGGGCTTGAGGGGCCAACTGCGAACCTCCGGCGACGCCGTCGAAGCCGAATTGGCCATGTGGCCGAACCTCGAAAAGCTGATGGTGCCGATGCTGACCATGCGGACCATGGAAAAGAATTATATCATTGATCACAGTGACGATGTTCTTGGCCCTCATCAAAAGGCCTTCGGTGAATTCCGGTTTAAAATTTCGGCGGTCGGGCTCAGTCCCGACGCCATTGAATTATTGCAACGCTTGATCAGGTCTTATAAAAGCGATTTTGCGACATTCGTCACAACCAGCAGGGGTTTCAGCGCCAACGTCACGGCGTTTGATCAAGAGTTTGTCGCGTTGGAGCCGCTGTTCCGGCATCTGCTCCTGTCCGCGCATACCGGCATGGCCCAGGCGGCGGAGCGGCAAGACCGGGTGCGCGAGCGGGTGATCTGGTCGGCCCTGGTGGTGATTTCGATTTTGATGGTGGCCTTCATGGCCTTCAGCCTGCTGGTGGCCCGAAGCATCACCCAGCCGCTGGCGCGCATGGAGAGCGGCATTGGCGAGGTCGAACGCACCGGAAACCTCAGCCTGCGGATCGAGATTGGGACCAACGACGAGGTGGGACGGACGGCCCAGGCCTTCAATGCCCTGATGCAGGACCTGCACAATATCATGGCCGAGACCAATGGCGTCGCCGGCCGGATGGCGGCCAATGATTTGTCCGGGCGCATCGTCGGGGACGCCCGGGGCGACTTCGCCCGGATGAAAGCGGGGCTGAACCGGTCGCTCGAGACGCTGTCCGCAACCATTCGGGTCATGATGGAGAATATCCGACAGGTTGCCGACGCCACCGCCCAGGCCTCCGCCGCCATCGGGATGATTTCCGATGGCTCCCAAGGACAGTTGACGGCTGTGCGGCACATCTCCGTCGCCATGGACGAAACCGCCAGGGCCGTCACCGACGTGACCGAAAGCGCCCGGCTGTCCAGCAGCCACACCCGCAAAGCGGCCGAGTTGGTCCAGGTCGGCTATCATCAGGTCGACGAGATGGTGGCGGCGGTGAACGCCATCGCCCAATCCAGCAAAGAGATCACCAAGATCACCAACATGATCCGGCGTCTTTCGGTCCAAACCAACATGCTGTCCCTGAACGCCGCCATCGAAGCGGCACGGGCCGGGGAGTACGGCAAAGGGTTCGCCGTGGTGGCCGAAGAAGTCGGGCGGCTGGCCGATCGCTCGGGCAAATCGGTCATGAACATCAATCAACTGATCGATAAGGCGACCGCCGGCACAAAACGGGGCGTCGAAATATCCCGGGCCGTGAAGGACAGCATCGAAAACGTCGCGTCCGGCGTCACCGAAGCCGAACGCATGGCCAACGCCATCGCCGCGGCGATGGAGCAGCAGCAGGCGGCCGTCACCGAAATCACGGCGTCGGTGGCCGATCTGACCCGTATCGGCGAGACCAATGCGGCTGCCTCGGACGAAATATCCGCGACCATGGCCCAACTCTCACGTATGGCGCACGCGGCCAACGAAGAACTTCATAAGTTCAAAACGTAAGTGACCCGTGGCCGCCGGGGGCGGCGCCCCCGGACGTCACCACCGGCCTTCCGCTGTTTCGGCCCCCACGGACCGACATTCAACCGTCGACGAACAGGTCGGCGCTGGTCTCGACCCGACGCAGGATCGAGTCACGCAATTTGACCAGCGCCCGGTGTTCGAGTTGCCGAACCCGCTCCTTGCTGACACCCAGTTCATGGCCCAATTGTTCCAGGGTCGCCCCATCCTCGCTCAGTCGCCGCTGATTGATGATGGTGCGCTCCCGGGGCGTCAACTCGCCCAAGGCCTCGGCCAGCCAGCGCGACCGGGTCTCGCCGTCGCGCATGCCGATGACCACGTCCTCGGGACTCGGCCGGTTGTCGGCCAGGAAATCCTGCCAGTCATCCTCTCCGGAATCGCTGATCGGGGCGTTCAGCGACTGGTCCGAGGCCGAGAGCCGCATCTCCATCATCTCCACGTCGGAGATATCCACCTGCAACTCGGTGGCAATCCATTCCCGCGCCGCCGGCGTCATGGTGTTGCCCGAAGCGGCGGCCCCGATCCGCGCCCGCAGCCGGCGCAGATTGAAAAACAGCGACTTCTGGGCCGCGGTGGTGCCGGTCCGCACGATCGACCAGTTGCGCAGGATGTAGTCCTGCATCGCCGAGCGAATCCACCAGGCGGCGTAGGTCGAGAACCGGACCTCGCGCCCAGGCTCGAAGCGGGCCGCCGCCTGCATCAGGCCGACATTGCCCTCCTGAACCAGATCGCCCATGGGCAGACCGTAATTGCGGAATTTCGACGCGGTCGCGATCACCAACCGGGTATAGGCCCGGACCAGTTCATGAAGAGCCTCTTCGTTGCCGTCCTCCCGCCATTGGATCGCCAGTTCGAACTCGTGGTCGCGGCTCAGCAGCGGCTCGCGCATCGACGCCTTGATGTAATTCAGATTAGCGCGCTGGGTTTCCGGATCATCGATATGGGCCATCGCTGTTCCCCTTCCTTGGTGCCTTGCAGACTGGCCGTAGCGCCCTCTCGGCTTCGGATCGGCTCAAATCCGCGGTGTTTAGACCCTGATACGCAGCGACACCGGAAGCTGGATCACCGCCTGAGCGGTATTCTTACGACCGGACTGGCCGGAAAACGGGCTAAGCCAAAACGAGTAATAGAGTGATTTACTCGGACATTTGCGCACGACTCTGGATTAGCCCCAGGCTGGGACAGCCTTGTGTCGGAAATGAGGACGCCCTTATGTCATCTCAGCGCAACAGCCATGCGCAATGCGCGCCCCCGCGCGTGTAACGCCCGAGGTTCCTAACCGGCGAGGCCCCTAACGATGACGGATATCGTCGTCTCCCGCCTCGCTCCAACTGCCGTTGCCCTCGGGGCGACCGCCGGCGTCGACACCCATGGTCGCGACGGCAAACCGGGCGTTGGGGTGATCCGGGGGACACCAGGCCTGGACCTTGGCCTCGTGCCAGCCTTCCTCGAGAACCGTGTCGGTGTAGGAATAGCCTTCCTGGTCCAGCTTGCGATGCTCGGGGCGTGACAGGAGTTCCACGTCAAGGAAACAGTACGCCGCATCCTGCCCGGTCACCCGGGAACCAATCCGTTTGAACTGGCCCTTCGCCACCACGACATAGCCCTTGCCGGTCACGCCCTGTTCAAAACGAACCGCGGTGCGACCGGTAAAACCCGAAGGCGGCAGGGGTGTGCCGTGCTCGACCTTCCAGCCTGGGCCCGGCCCCACGCCCTCGGGCGGTGGCGGCGCGGGCGCGGTCTTGCTGACGGTCGGTTGGTACACGACGTGGTAATCCATCGCCAGCGCCAAAGCGAGAAACCCGGCCCCGGAAATCATGAAAAGGACGATCGCCAGGGCGCGCGGTATCGTCGCCCGGTTGCTGGCCACCCGCCGCCCCGGCTTGCCCAGAGGCACTGGCGGCGCCGCGGCCTTGGCTTTTTCGCGTCCAAGGAAGGACAGGGCGACGGCCACCAACATCATTAGAACCAGCGCCGTGAACATGATTGCCACCCACTCTCGAAATCATCAGCATTCAAGGAAAATGCTGCCAATAGTGCCCAATGGATCGCTAAGATAATGGAGCGCTTGGGCCCGGCGATTTTAGCCCGGCGGACGGCGCGGCGGAAGAGATATTCATTTGAAATTTCCGTCTCTTAATCCGAAATTTCTCCCACCACCCGCCACTATCGACGCGCAAGGACCACGGTCCGGCCAATCGTGAATCAGGCCGGCATTGGTGCGAGACGCCCGATCCCGTCGGCATCGGGCGATACCAGCAACCGGCGCTGGTGAAACTGATGCAGAGACCCGCGATGTCCGATACTGATCACGGTTGTGTTGGGCAGACGCTCGCGCAGAACGCTATAGAGTCTGGCTTCGGTGTCCGGATCGCAGGCCGAGGTCGCCTCATCCAAAAACAGCCAGTCGGGCTGATTGAGCACAGCCCGGGCCACCGCCACCCGTTGCTGTTCGCCCGGTGACAGGCACTGTCCCCAATGCTCGACGAGATCCAGGCGATCGGCCAGCGCCCCTACCCCGCAGACGGTCAGGGCGTCGCGCAACGCGCTGTCCGGGAAGCTTTCGGCCGCGGCCGGATAAGCGACCACGTCGCGCAGTGCCGCGATGGGCAAATAGGGCTTTTGCGGCAGAAACAACAACCGGCCAGTGCAGGGGAGCCCGATGCGGCCCCGGCCATATGGCCAGATGCCGGCCAGCGCCCGGAATAGGGTGCTCTTGCCCGAACCGGAGCGGCCCGAGATCAGGACCGACTCGCCCGGCGTGAACGCCAGATCGGTCTGGAGCAACGTTCCCGGTTGATGGGGCAAAGCCAGCGTCAAACCCTCCACATGCAGGCTGGCGTCGCGGCCCGCGGCCCGGACAATGCCGGTCTGACCGGCCGCGGCATCGGGCATCGCCGCGGCCCGGGCCGCGGCCATGGCGGCCTGGAAGCTGGTCAGCCGTCGAACCGCGGCCCGCCAGTTGGCCAGGTTGACGTAGGCGCCGATGAACCAGCTCAGCGCCCCCTGAACCCGGCCAAACGCCGAGGCCGTCTGCATCAGGTCGCCGATTTCCATCGCCCCCGCGAAATAGCGCGGCGCGGCGACCACGTAGGGGAAGATGATGGCCAGCTGGTCGTAACCCGAGGAAAACCAGTTCAGCCGCTTCTGACAGAGCATGATGCTCCACCAATTATCGACGATCCGGGCAAAACGCTGGTTAAATCCCCGGCCTTCCTGGCCTTCGCCGCCATAAAGGGCCACCCCTTCGGCGTTCTCCCGCAAACGCACCAGGGAAAACCGGAAATCGGCTTCGTAGTGCTGCTGCTCGAAGTTCAGTCGGGCCAGCGGCCGCCCGATCAGGTGATTGAGCCAGGTGCCGGCCACGGCATAGATCAAAGCCACCCACACCATGTAGCCGGGAATCTCGAGTCCTTCCCCGGCGCCCCACGGCAAGGTCAGGGCGCCCGACAGCCCCCACAAGATGGCACAGAACGAGATCAGCGTGACCACATTATTCATGAACCCCAGGGTCAGGCCCAGCGTCAGGCGAATGAACCCGCCCACATCCTCGGCGATGCGCTGGTCCGGATTATCGAGATCCGGGTTGCTCAGTTGAAGCCGGTAATACGCCTGACCGGCCAGCCACTCTTCCAGATACCGCCGGGTCAACCAGCGCCGCCAGCGTATTTGCAGCATTTGATTGAGATAGATTTGATAGACCGCGATGACAATATGAATCGCCGCCAGCTCGCAAAAACGGATCAACTGGTGCAGATATTCCGCATGATCATGGTGTTGAAGCGCGTTAAAGAATAATCGATGCCAGTCATTCAAGACCACGCTTAGGTAAATTAAGCTAAAATCCATGGCCACGATCACCGTCAGCAGCGCCAGAGCCGACCATCGTTCCTCGGAAACCCAATACGGCCGGGTCAATACCCACAGGTCGTTCGCAAATTTGAAAAAGTCTTTCAGCATCGCCTGTAACCCCGCCGTCCCGCCTCGTGTCCACCACCGTTCTCGTGCAGAACATAGCCCAACCGCTCCGGCTCGCCAACGACGCTAGCGACACCACACAAGGCGACACCACGCAACGTCACGCCACCCGGCCGGAACCATTGGGTCATCGGCCGGGTGTTTGAAGGCCGCCAGCCTTCTTAAGGTAATTGTCATGGTTATGTCATGGTTATGTCATAATCATTCCTTTATGACTGAAGAATCACCGCCCGACCGGAACAGTTCCGCGCCCTTTTCGACAACATTCTGACCGATATTAAATTTTAGGGGGTCGATCAACCAGCCTGTCCTTGACCACCTTACACGGGTATGCCAGCTTCGGTTTGGGTCGAACTGCCTGAAGAGGCTCCCCTGTCACGCCATACCGAGACCGAGCTCAAGCTCGCGATTGCCCCCGATCGGCTTGATGCCGTCGCCGAAAGCATGGTGGTGGCCTGCCGTCGCAGCGGCGACACCGTGCTCGGCCATCTGCATTCCGTTTATTACGACACCGCGGATCGCCGGCTCCTGGCGCAACGGGCGACGTTACGGGTGCGCCTGACCGCTCACGGCCATATCCAGACCCTTAAGTCCGGGTCCGGCCTGTGCCGCGGCGAATGGGAATGGCCGGTGGCCGACACCGCCCCGGACCTGTCCCGCATCATCGAGCCCGAGGCCCGGGCCGTGATGGCCGGCATCGCCGTTGCCGATCTGGTGCCGATCTTCGAAACCCGATTCGAGCGCCGGGCGCTGCTGCTGGATCAAGGGGCGATCGAACTGGCCCTGGACCGGGGCGAGATCGTCGGACCCGACGGCGCCACCGATCCGATCTCCGAGATCGAGCTGGAGCTGAAGTCGGGGGACCCCACCGATCTGTACCGGGTGGCCCTGGAGCTGGCCGAGGTGGTGCCGCTGTGGGTCGAACCCAGGAGCAAATCCGCCCGGGGCTTCGCCCTAGCCGCGCACCAAGCGCCCCAGGCGGTCAAATCCGAGCGCATCGCCCTGGAACCGGTGACCACCGTCGATTCGGCCATGGCCGCCATTTTCGGCGCCTGTTTCGGCCAGTTCACCGCCAATCTGCCCTGCATCCTGACCAGCGACGACCCCGAGGGCATCCATCAGGCGCGGGTCGGCCTCCGACGCCTGCGCTCGGCGCTCAGCCTGTTCCGCGCCCTGCTGCCGCCAAGCCAGATGGACTGGCTGGGCAGCGAAACCCGCTGGCTGGCCGGAACCCTTGGTCCGGCCCGGGATTGGGAGGTTTTCCTGAGCGAGCTGCTGGCACCGGTGCTAGCGGCTTTTACCGTTTACCCCGAACTCCACACCGACCTGCTGGCCCTCGAAACGGCGGCCCGGGAGCAACGCCGGCAAGCGGCCCAGGCGGCACGGGAGGCCCTGCTGTCGCGGCGTCATACCACCTTCCATCTCCAGTTCGGAGAGTGGCTGGAGGGCCGGGGCTGGCGATCGCAACCGGTCACGCCCATCTCGGCCCGGCTGTTCCGGTCCCTGGACGGGGCCGCGGCCCCTTTACTCGACCGCCGCCACCGCAAGGCGCGACGGGTCGGCGCCGACTTCGCCGACCTCCCCTACCCCAGCCGCCACGTCCTGCGCATCGCCCTGAAAAAGCTGCGCTACGCCGTCGACTTTTTCCGCACGCTCTACGACGACCGGCCGGTCAGCCGCTATCTGGAGCAACTGGGTCATTTCCAGGACACCTTGGGTCGCCTGAACGACGTGGCCACGGCAACGCGTCTGGTCCCCAAGCTGGGCGCCGACCCTGCGGCGACCGGCCTGGACCGGGCGATGGGCATCGTCATCGGCTGGCACGGCCGCGAACTGGCCCTGTGCGAGCAGCGGCTGATCACCGAATGGGAAGACTTCCGGAACGCCAAGCCCTTCTGGGTCCGGCCGAAACGGGCGCACCCGGCCCCGTGACGGTCCCCGGCCCGCCGGTCAGGGCCCCGGGGGGCGCGAGCCTCGAAGGTTGGCCGAAGTGCGCCCCTGCGACACAGGCATGCTCGCGTTCGGCGGCAAGGACGGTTATAAGAAGAGGGTTGTAACCCCAGCGTCCGGTAGGCGGTCCTTGAAATTCCTCAAATGGAACCAGCTAGCCCATGTCGGAGAGCAGGCCCTGGGTCAGGCCCTCGGACATGTCAACGTCCTCGCCGGCCGCGTGATGGAAGGCACGCTCCGACTGGGGGTCACCGGGCTGCGACGGTCCGGCAAGACCGTGTTCGTCACCTCGCTGATCGATAATCTGATCCGGGGCGGACGGCTGCCGTTCATGGACGTGATCGCGGCCAATCGCTTCCTGGCGGCCCGGTTGCGCGCCGGCCCCGATCGCACCTCGCCCCGCTTCTCGTACGAGAAATATCTGGCGGCCCTGACCGCCAGCCCGCCCCACTGGCCGGCCGCCACCACCGGCGTCAGTCAGCTTCGGCTTGCGCTCCGCTTTCTGCCGACCTCGCCGCTGCGGCGCTCGATTCAGCCTATGGCCACGCTCAATCTGGACGTGATCGACTATCCGGGCGAATGGCTGATGGATCTGCCGATGCTCAATCAGAGCTATCGTGACTGGTCCACCCACACCCTGGAGCTGACCGAACACCAGCCGCGACGCCAACTTGGCGCCCGCTGGTTGCATTGGCTGAGCACGGTTACGCCCGACCTGCGACCCGATGAGAGCCTGGCCCGGGAGGGCGCGGCCCTTTACACCGATTACCTCCACGCCTGCCGCCGCTCTCAATCCAATCTCAGCCTGGTCCAGCCCGGCCGCTTCATCGAACCGGGAGAACTGGCGGGAACGCCGTTGCTCACCTTCTGCCCCCTGCCCCCGGGCAACGGCGAGCCCCGCGCCCACTCGCTGTGGGGGTTGATGAACGAGCGTTTCGAAGCCTATAAGAGCATGGTGGTCCGGCGGTTCTTCGTCGAACATTTCGCGCGACTCGATCGCCAGATCGTACTGGTCGATGTCCTGGGCATGTTGAACGCCGGGCCGGCCGCGCTTTATGATATGCGGATGGCCTTGACCGCCTGCCTGGAGGCGTTCCACCACGGCCGGGGAGGATGGCTCAGCCGCCTGACCGGCCATCAGATCGATCGCGTGCTGTTTGCCGCCACCAAGGCCGACCACGTGGCGGCCAGTCAGCACACCAACATGCGGAACCTGCTGGACATGCTGGTCTCCGAAGCCCGCAACGCCATCCGATTCGAAGGCGCCACGGTGGACACTCTGGCGCTGGCGGCCGTGAAATGCACCGAAACCGTCACGACCGAACACCAGGGACGCAAACTCGCCTGCATTCAGGGCACGCCGCTCGGCCGTCAGCGGGCGACCGTGCTGTTTCCCGGCAGCATCCCTGACGGCCCCGATCTGTTTCCCGAAAACGTCTCTCAACCCTATCGCTTCCTCGACTTCGAACCGCCGGCCGGTGTTGGTCGCGACGGTCGCGGCCTGCCCAATATCCGTTTGGACCAGGCCCTTAATTTCCTCCTGGGGGATCATCTGGCATGACCAATACAAGCTATCAGGACATGGGCCGCCCGGCTTCGGCTTGGCAGGCCCCCGTCGAATTGGACCTCCACCACCCCGATCCGGCTGCGTCCCCCGCCGCATCCGCCGCCGCCGGTTCTGCCGGCCACCAACGGAACGACACTGCGGGCCTGGTCGCCCTGGCCGCCTGGCCGCAATGGTCCTGGGCGGTGCCGGCGTTCCTGGGAGGACTCGCCACCCTGGTGCTGGTGGCCCTGGCCTTCGACGCCACGGATCTGATGGGGCGCTCGTTTGCCTCCAGTTCTGTGCTGGGGGTGCTGGTCACGGTGGTTCTGGCCATGACCGTGGGCACGGCGATCAAGCTGGCCCTTGACGAGATGATCTCGATCCGCCGGTTGCGCCACATCGACAGCCTGCGGGCCGAAGCCGACAGCCTGGCCCGGGCCAACGGCCACGGCTCGGCGCTGGCCTTCGCCGACACCCTGGGCGACTTCTACGCCGGCCGCGCCGATCTGGCCCCCGCCCTGCATGCGCTCGGCCACACCGTCAACGACGCCCACAGCGACGCCGAGGTCATCGCCCTGATCGACCGGCAGGTGCTCTCGGCCCTGGATCAGCGCGCCTATCGCTGCGTGCTCATGGCTTCACGCGACACCGCCATCGCCACGGCGCTCAGCCCGTCGGCGGCCTTGGATGTGGCCATCGTGTTGTGGCGCAATCTCAAGCTGGTCCGCGAAGTGGCGACGCTCTACGGCGCCCGCCCCGGCCAGTTCGGCTCCTGGCGGCTGATGCGCCGCATGTTGGCGAATCTGGCGGTGGCCGGCGTCACCGACAGCGTCGGTCATGTGGCCATCGATGCCCTCGGGGGTTCCCTCGCCGCCGCCATCTCGACCCGCCTGGGTCAGGGCATGATCAACGGCCTCCTGACCGCCCGGATCGGCATTGCCGCCATGACCCTATGCCGGCCGGTGGGATTCAGCGCCGACAACAAACCCAATCTCCGGCGGATTCGCTCCGAATTGATGAGCGTGCCGAAGGAAGTCCTGTAACCTTTGGTCATGGGTTCCAAGGGGTCACCCCTTGGTGGGTCCAGGGCAAAGCCTTGGTGGGGGTTCGGGGAGCAAGGCCCCCCATCAACAGAACAGGGGTCCCTCGCTCCGGAAGAGCGGGGGACCCCTTTTTTTTAACCATCCCCGTGGAGGCCGTGACTTGAGGGAAGACTAATCCAGCAACGGCCGCCCGGTCTCGATCTTGACCAGCACCGCCACCAGCGGCCCGCCGATATCCCGGCGGACGAAGCTGCTGGCGTGTTCCGCGGCGGTGATGGCTTGTTGGAAGGTGCCGCGCCAACGGTCGTCGGGATACATCAGCTTTTCCGCCCGGGCGTGATGAGCAATCAGGGCCGGGCGGCGGTTCCCATCGTCACTGGTCAGCTTGTCCAGCCGCTTCATCAGGTCTTCGGCGGTGGCGCGGTCATTGCGCTGCAAGAACGCATCGATCAGCTCGGCATAGGTTTCACCGCGGGTGTCCACGTCCTGGACCTGATCGGCGGTGGCCAGCACCTGTCCGGTTTCGCCCCGCCGCACCAGCCGGCCCAGCGTCGCGGCCACGGTCCAGGGATTCTCTTCCTGAACCATCCGCAGCATGGTCAACGCCAGGGTGGAGTCGCCCAAATTCCCGGCCGCCACGGCCAGCTCGGGCGCGCAGCACTCGCTCTTGGCGTCCTTGCCGTGGCCGAACTGTTGCTCGACGGTGGTCGCGAACAGGGCCTTGGCCTCGGCGTCCCGCCCGGCGTCAAAGAGCGTCCGCACCACCAACCCCAATTCGGCGTTACAGCCCTGGGCCACGGCATAATCCCGCGCCTCCAGCGCCAGCGCCCCGGCCTGATCGCCGTCCTTGTGCCACAGCGCCACTTCGGCCACATCGGCCAGATTGTATAGGCGGGTCGAGCAGTCGGAGATTTTGCGGGTCAGTTCCAGTGCCAGCGGGCTCTGATCGGTCAGCGCCAGCGCCCGGCCGACGAACAGGTCGCGGTCGCCGCCTTCGGTGGCCACCCCGTGCCGGACCGCGGACAGGAACGGCGCGATGATTTCCTTGGCCCGGCCCGGGTCGCCGAACAGATGGTAGGCCACCGCCAGCGAGAGCCAGTCCCAGCGCGCGGTGGTGATCGGCGTTTCCACCGGCGGCAGCAACGTGCTGATCCGGAACAAAAAGCATCGGGACGACAACTGGTCGTTACAGACCATGGATTTGACGCGGTTTCGGAACTCGAAAAAATCGAAATCGCCGACAAACTGATTGGTCACCAGTTGCACCGCAAGGTCGGTGTCGGGAAAGCGCGTGATGATATCCTGGAGCAAGCGGTCGGCTTCGCCCAGCAACCGGCTTTCCTCGGTCGGATCATAGGTGGCGTTCGCCTGCCGGATCAGCTGCATGGCCTGGATGAACTGCCGGTTGGCCTGGCTTGCGGCGTCATCGGCCAACGCCGCCCCGGACCAGCCGAACAGGACCAGCAGCGTCACCACCAGCCAGGCGGGCCTGGACGACCGATGCCCGGCGCCGGGCCGGCGAAAGTCAAAGCACGCGGACATGAGAAATCACACCTTGAACATGAGCAAGCGCCTTGGCATGACCGATGACCCGCTCCAACTCCTGCCGGTCGCGCGCCACCCCAAGCAGATAGATCATGCCGCCGACCACATCGATGCCGTAGTTGCTGGACTGGACACTGCCGTCAAGCACCAGCGCCGCCCGGAGTTGGGTTCCGATCCAGCTATCCTGCGCATTGTCGATCAACGTACCCCGGTCATCGAGTGTAATCTCATTGATCACCTCCGTCACCCCCGGCGCGGATGCGGCCAACCGGACCGCCGTCGCCCGTTGCTCGTGACTGGCGGCGCGACCGGTCAGCAGAACCCGCCCCTGGTCCACCGTCAGGTTGATCCGACTGTACAGATCACCATCCGCATTGAACCACAACTCATTGATTTTAAGGTGAATTTCCGCATCGGAGACCGCACCGGCGAGCCCCCGCTGTTCGGTCGCCTTCACCGCCGTGGTTCCGGCCGCGCCGACCACCGCCACCGGGGCCGCGCACCCGGCCAGCGCCAGCGCGCCCGCCACCGCCAGCCCCATTCCCAACGCCCTTGAGCATTTCCCCAACCGGTCCGCCATGTTCGGTCCAACCGCCATTCCGCCACCCGTGGATAGTGCCAACAAGTCCCGCCGTTGCCATTTCATTGCAACGGTTTTCTGGGTTACCAGTTCCATTAATCTGGACTGTGGTGCGAGAATGTGCCACTTCGTGCGGCCGGTTTGCCGTCGAAACCATGTTTTGCCGACCGGCCAGGGAGACCCCTTGCCATGACCGTCCTTGACCGCATTGGCGCCGGCCACCATGACATGATCGAGTGGCGCCGCCATCTCCACGCCCATCCGGAACTCGCCTTCCAGGAGGTCGCCACCGCCGCCTTCGTCGCGAACCGTCTTGCCGCGTTCGGCATCGAGGTTCATCGCGGGCTGGCCGGAACCGGGGTGGTCGGCGTGTTGCGCCAGGGCCAAAGCCGCCGCAGCATCGGCCTGCGCGCCGACATGGACGCGCTCGCCATGACCGAGCACAACAGCTTCGCCCATGCCTCCCAGCATCCCGGCCGGATGCACGGCTGCGGCCATGACGGCCATACCGTGATGCTGCTGGGGGCGGCGCGCTACCTGGCCGAAACCCGCAACTTCGACGGTACCGTTTACCTGATCTTTCAGCCCGCCGAAGAAGGCGCCGGCGGCGCCCGGGTGATGATCGAGCAGGGCCTGTTCGACCACTTCCCGTGCGATGCCGTATTCGGTATGCACAACTGGCCGCAATTGCCGCTCGGCACCTTCGGCGTCCGCGCCGGTCCGGTCATGGCCGCCGCCGACCAGTTCGAGATTCTCGTCACCGGCAAGGGCGGGCACGGCGCCATGCCCCATCTGGGCATCGACCCGATTGTGGTGGCGGCCCACATCATTACCGCGGCCCAAACCCTGGTCAGCCGCGGCGTCGACCCGGTGGATACCGCGGCGGTCAGTGTGACCATGATCGAAGGCGGCACCACCTTCAACGTCATCCCGGACAGCGTCACCCTCTCGGGGACGGTGCGCAGCTTCCGGCCGGCGACCCAAGAGCGGTTGCAACGCGGGCTGTGCCGAATTGCCGAGAGCATCGCCGCCGCCTTTGGCGCCACCGCCCGGGTCGATTACCGGCGTGGTTCGCCCGCCACCGTCAACAGCGCCACCGAGGCCGATTTCGCGGCATCGGTGGCAGCCCGGGTGGTCGGCGACGTCAACGTCCGCCGCGACGCCGAGCCCTCCATGGGCGCCGAAGATTTCGCCTTCATGCTGGAATGCCGGCCGGGCTGCTACGTCTGGCTGGGCCAGGGGGGGGGACCCTCGTCCTGCATGCTGCACAATCCACACTACGACTTCCAGGACCAGATTCTGCCGATCGGTGCCAGTTACTGGGCGCTGCTGGCCGAATCCGCACTGCCCCGGGGTGATTGAGTCATGTCCAAACCCTTGTTCCTGTCCATCGTCGCCATGGCCCTGCTGACCCTTGGCGGGTGCGCCGGCCGCGACCACGCCGGAACCGACGCCGGTTTGCACCCCCAGGGGGGCAGCGAAACCGGCACCGCCTGGCAAGGCGATCGCAGCACCGCCACCGAACGGAGCGAACAGACCGCGCGCACCGCCGAGGAGTGGGACCGGTTGTGGGCACAAGCCGGGGTCGCGGCTCCGGCCGCGCTCCCCGACGGCCTGATGGCGGTGGGACTGTTCCTGGGCCCGCGCACCGGCACCGGCTACGCGGTCAGCCTGGACCCCGCCACCGGGGCCGGCGAAGCGGTGGTGGTGCCGTATCATGAAACGGTTCCCGGTCCGGACGATCCCGTCACCGACCAGGCCACATCCCCCTTCGCCATCCGCCTGATCAAGGCCCAACCGCAACCGGTCAGATTTGTGCTGGCGCCGTAAGGCCGGCTCGGGGACCCGGCGTCAGGGCGCGGGCTCCCCGCCCCCGGCACCCGGTTTTCGAAATCCTTGCGCTCGGAGATGTCGGTATGGAGTCCATCGCGCCCGGCGGGCCGTGCCGGCCTGATCGCTTCCTCTTGACCACCCGTTCCATCATGGTCAAATCCCGCCGCCACCCCTCAAGCAGCCCTGGCATCAGTCCAACGTCATGGTGTTCGTTGCTCAAGACGTCTGATACCAGTTCCCGCTGATAG
>CAIYNU010000052.1 GCA_903927615.1 uncultured Rhodospirillales bacterium
CGCCCCCCCCCCCCCCGCCCGGTTCCTGGTTGGCGGTAGGGTCGGGGCCGAATCATTGCTGCCCTCTATCGGGTTGGGCGTCCGGACGAGGTCGCTTGGATGCTGACTCTTGGTTGCTGGAAAACAGCATTCAGCAACCAAATATTTAATCATTTGGTAACAGCATCGATATTGTTGGAATGATGGTGGTAATTTTGCGCCTGGAGTAGCGTTGGTATAATACTAATATATGTTGCGTAATGATTTCAAATTACTATCTTGACAGTCACCGGCTTGATGCAGCTACTCTGTGGCCACTTCATGCGTGGTCCGGCCAAGCATGGGAGAAAAGGGCCTGGATGTTCGGTTAACCGGCACCATCCCCAAACGCCCGGTAAGGGTAATATGGTGCCCGAGCCAGGCGAGGCCAATCGGTGTAGTCTTTTTTTGTCAAGAATCGCGACTCAACCTGAGATAATTTAACGCAACGCAACCCAAAGACGAGCAACGGACCGGCGAGTTTTACGAGACGCTGGAAGATCTGGACGGACGCCCTCTTTACTTAAGGCGCTTGGGTGAAGGGGAGTGTCTTGGCACTCGAGGTGTGGCGCGAGAGCGACTGAGTGCGATGCCCTCCTTTATGTCTCGGTGTGAGAAGACTGGCGCGGTTTGGGTGTTCGCAAGGAGGATAAACCCATGGCGCAGACAGAGCACGCAAACGAAGCTAAAGTAAAAAATGGATCAATTTACTGCATTGTTGATCCCGGGTCGCCCGAGACGACTGCGGATGATATGCTTAATTATCCGGGTATGCAGGAAGCTTTGTCGGAATGCATATCTAATGAATATGAAGAACATGAGGATATGACTGATGAAGAGATGTCAAATATGATTATTGGTGTTGGTAAGCTGATATTCCGCTCTTGAAGAGCGGGACACTGACGTCAACAGGTATTCGTATTTTCTTGTCAAATTTGATCGGATGCTCGCGCGAGCATCCGAAACTGGTGTGCGTGTGCCATGAGCGAGAGATTGACTATAACGTGTGATCAGGCTCTCTGTGATCGTTGCGGTAAAGACTGCGACGTGCCGCCGAAGGGAGAGTTATGCGATATTCACGATCGGGTTAAACTTCCCGAGGGCCACGGTAAACGAGAAGTTTGCGCCAAGATGCCCCTGAGGTGGGGGACCTATTGTGCCTATGAGAAACATTTCATCGAGATGCGGCGGCGGCAATTAAAGTTGCTTTGGACGCAAATCCAAAAGACGCTCACAGGCATTAATTGGAAAATGTTTGAAATAAATCCGGTTCGGCTTTGGTATATTTGCTATGTTTACGCCAATGATCTTAAGCCAATCCGTAAATTTCATACTATTGAGGGTGGCTGCGATCGTTCCCGGCGCGCGGCTTTGCTGGCCAGGTTGATCTCCAAACATCGTCCGATTGAGTTAAAGGACAGTTTTGCCGAGATGGAAGAAATTGGTATTCCAGACACCGGAGATAAACAAAATGCCCGGCGTCTGAAGGTCAACGAGATATTTGCTCTCTACGCCATCTTCTTTTTTCAGAAGATTAACATGCCGCAGGAGGCCTACGAGAAAAATAAGGTTGTGCAGAAAATTTCTGAGGAATTGCTATTTATTTTTACCCACCGGGATCCGCAAATTGAACAGCTGGTGGTTATTGCCCGACTTTTGAAAAGTGCGAGTGATGGGGGTGGTGGGGCGGCGTAGCGCCGTTTTCCCACCGTTGGGTTCATCTGTTTCATGCGCTTGAGTGCCAGCGGGCCGGGCAGGTTCTCCAGTGGGGTCATCGTCGGTTGAGAACACCGATCGCCACCGCCCTCGGGCAGCCGCCCGAGGGCCATTTTGAAGGCCGGATCGGTGCGAAGCGTGTCGCCGTCGCCAAAGCCTGGAAGCTTCACCGGCTCACTCTTGCTCGACCGACCCCAGTCTAACCCGACTGCGGCCCGAGGAAACAGACAAGCGGTTTCCGATCAAGTTGCATCGCCGTCGGGAGCGCGGGCGTCTCGTCCGCCCCTTTGCGGCCGGGACGGCCGCGGTCCTGATTCTGCAACCTGTTCGGAAGTTGCTCTAGAATCGGAACTGATCGACGGCATTCCTGGTATGATCGGCCAACCGCGCCAGTTCAATAACAGTGGCCGTGACCTCTTCTGCCGCTGCGGCATTCGCCTCGCCGATGCGCGACAGGTCAACGATACTGGACCGGATTTCCTCGACGGCGGCGGTCTGTTGGGCCATGGTGGTCGCAATGCTGGCGGCCATGCGGTCACTTTCACTGACGACATGGACGATTTTATCAATGCTGGCGCCGACCGCGCCGGCTTTTTCGACGCCTTGGGCGGTGTCGGCCTGGGCCTTATCGATCAGGGAGTCGATATCCGAGACCGAACGCCTGGAATGCTCCGCCAATTTGCCGACCTCTTCGGCCACCACGGCAAATCCCTTGCCCGCTTCGCCGGCCCTGGCCGCCTCGATCGCGGCATTGAGCGAAAGCATATTGGTCTGGGTTGCAATTCGGCCAATGACGTTGGTGATCCGGGATATCGCCCGGGCGTTGACCGCGATGGCATTGACCGACTCGATCATACCGGCAACGTTGGACCGTCCGCTTTGAACCAGAGCCGCAGCTTCCCGGGCGTGGTTGCTGGAGTCGACGGCGTGGGCTGAGACGCTGTCAATGGCCTGTGCCGTCTGCCGGACGCCGACCGCAATCTGCCGGACCGCATTGGCCTGGTTCTGGGCGCCATGGGTGATCTGGCCGATCGCGGTGTTGACCTCGCCGATGGCCGCGGCGATCTGGCGAATATCAGCTATAATCCGCTCGGCGCGCCGTTGGCGCTCCTCCTGCTCGGTCCGCTGCTGCTCGGCAAGACGTCCGGCCTTGATCATGTTCTCCTTGAACACTTGCACGGCCCGGGCCATGACGCCCAGTTCATCAGCCCGATCCTGACTGGGGATCGCGACCGCAAGGTCTCCGTTCGCCAAACGATGCATCACCGGTTCCAACCCTAGCAGCGTGGTGACGATTGTTTTTCCCAGCGCCCGGGAAGCAAACCCGGCAACCAACAGCGCCACCACCGAGAGCACGCCGATCACCGTCCGAGACAGCGCGACTGACCGGTGCATGGTTTTGGTCGCCGCGGTCTGTTCACCGATGTCGGTCTGGTTCAACGCGACAATCAAGGCCAGCAACGTGTCAGCGGCGATTTTACGCTCGGTATTGGTACGTCCCGACTGGTCGGTGGCGACGATCAGTGCGTCGATGGCCTGGGTATAGGCTGAAATCTGTGGTGCGAGAATCTTGAGAAACTTTTGAATCCGTTCCGAGGTTGCCGCAGCGGTGCGTAAGGCTTCGACCGACTCGTCCAGGCTGCTCGCCAACTGTTTTGCCGTATTGGCATAGGCGGGATTCCGGGTGGCGAGGTATCGGGCCACGGCAACCGCTCCGGCTTGAGGAGTGTCGTTGAGTTTGGTCCCGATGGACAGCACATCAATCCGGTTCTCTCGGAACAGAGCGGTGACGACGGCCGATGTGGTGGTTGAGATCGCGGTGGCGGCCTGGGTGAAATCTTCTGAACTGCTTTTGTGACTGCCGATTGCCGTTATCTGCGCACGAACCGTCGTATTATAATCGTTGTATGCTTGCGTAATATTTGAGAAAGAACTCTGTTCTTGCGCAGTCGTCGCGGAAAGCGTCGCCAATCCGCTCTTGAGGCGATCCAAACCGGTATTCGCGGCCGCCAGGTCTCCATTCGACTCCGTCAAGGTGTAGGCGGTGACCAGGGTCTCGGAGTTGAGAAGGGCGGCCTTCAAGTTTTCCGCATCCAGCGTCGCCGCGATCTTCCCGGTGACGACATCGGCTGCGGTGTCGATGGTGGCCAGATTCAGCCACGTCACCACGCTGACACCGGCCAGCAGGAGCACAATCGCACCCAAACTGAAACCAATTTTATGGCTGATTCCCAGGCGATTCCAAATTCGCATGATTCCCATCCACGTCGTCGGCGAAAGACTGGCCAGCAGTCGCTACGGTAAGGCTAATGTCCAACCCACCTTAGCCTTTCCAGCGTTTAATTAGTATCGCTATCTGTGGAACGATCGATTTTCCGACGGCGGCTCCCGGTTCGGATCCCATGAGGGCGAGTAACGACGTGAGTCACCATAGATCAATCCTCTGAACCTCTTCAGCCCTAAGCTGACGCATGGCGTGGTGCGACCCAGAGCATGTGACGCCAAGTCTTCGCCGCCGCCTTTTACCGTGTTAATCGGCGCTCCATATCCGGATATTGGTTCCGGCATCGGATTCTGATGATCATTGGATTTCAGGCTTGTTTTAAGAGCGAGTAATCGGGATGTCTAGCTAAATAGAACATATATTTCTGTTGGTTCGGAATCTCAAGATTTTTTCAGCCAACATACATTAGCAACCGTCGCCCGGCGGAGGTCGATTCGGGAATTCGCGATTATCTTTTTAGGAATACTGATTTCAAAGGATACCGATTTCATCGCCGGATAGTGATAGTCCGGCCTTCAGCGACATCCAGCATGAATTCGGCATGGCTGCCATCGAACGGACCAATGCCGCACGAGATTTTGACCCGCCGGACTCTGAAAATTGAGCCCCTCGTCGTTATTGTTCGGCTTTCGAAAGGTGCGCGTGACCGGGTTGTGGGGGCGACCCAGCCGACAGCGGGGGCGGGGTGGAACGGCGCGGCGCGGTGCGGTTTTCCGGCCGCCGGGACTCATTCGTTCCCATCGTGCAGCGCCTTCAGAATGGTGCAACTGTCGATCCGCTGGCCGGAGCAGGCGTCGATCAGGGCCTTGAACTGGGCTTTCAGGGCGGTGAGTTCGGCGATGTGGTGTTCGATCGCCGCCAGATGGGTCTCGGCGATGTGAGTCGCGGTGGTGCAAGGCTGATCGCGGTTACCGTCCAGTCGCAGCAGATCGCGGATGGCTTCCAGGCCCAGGCCGAAGTCGCGGGCGCGTCGGATGAAAGTCAGGCAGTCCAGATGGGCCGACCCGTAAAGCCGCCGGTTGCCGCTGCTGCGTGGCGGCTCGGGCAACAGGCCGATGCTTTCGTAATAACGGATCGTCGTGACCTTGACGCCGGTCAGGTCCGACAAGCGGCCGATGGCGAAATAATCGGTCCCCATGTGTCATTCCCTCTTGCTCCTCCAGCGCCTGGAGATCGTACACTGGCCACCGGTAAAATGAAGAGGACATATCGTCATGGGGATCAAAGCCGTTGTCGCTACCATGGCCGCCGTGGCGGTCCTCGCCAGTCCGGCGATTGGCGATGCACAAACTCAGACCGCCGCCGGTACCGGAGCGGTTACGATCGAGACGCCGCGGGATGTCCTGGAACCGCTCAATCGCGCGGTCTTCGACTTTAACAATTTGGTGGTCGACTATGTCGTTGATCCGGTCGCGGCCGGCCTGGGCGCGGTGACGCCGGCGTTGGTGCAACGCTTGGGCGTCAATCTCTATGAAAACATCAGCGAGCCCGAATTCGTCTTTACCAATCTGTTGGCCGGGCATCCCAGGGATGCCGCGGTGTCGGTGGGGCGGTTCGCCGTCAACAGTACCGTCGGGCTGGGGGGGCTGTTTGACGCGGCGACGCCGCTTGGTTTGGAACGGCGCACCACAGAGGTTAGCGAGGCCATGTGCAAGGTCGGCATTCCGCCCGGCCCGTACATGGTTCTGCCGTTGATCGGGCCGACAAATATGTTCAGTGGCGGTCTGTTGGGGGCGGCGCTGGCGGCGGAGTGGTACGCCCTGAGCTTGGTTTCGGCGGCGCTGGCCGCTGGTGACGCCATCTTCGACGTGAGCGTGTCGGTCGCCAGTTTGCGCCATGTGCGTGATATTCCATCGGACGGGAACAGCGATACCTACGCGCTTCAACAAAAAGAGTTCTGGGATTACGTGAAAGATGGCTGCGGTCCGGCCAATGCCAAAGTCGCATCAGCCGCCAAGGGATAACATATGTTGAATCGGGGAGGTCCTCATGAGCAAGCCTGACAGGACACGTGCGATGGTGTTGGGAGCGGTGGTCGGACTGGCCCTGCTGCCGTTGGTCGGCAACACGGCGGCGGTGGCCCAGGGTGCGGGGTCGCCTCCGACCGTCAACCGGGCGGCGGTGGCCCCGCCGGTGACGCCGCGATATGCCTATCCCCACGAGTTGATGACGTATCGCGAGCGATTCGACATGTGGCGGCGGATGCGGGCGGCGCAATCTCCGGATGAACGATTTGAGTTGTGGGCCAGTCAGCATGCCGAGTTGGAAAAACGGGCCGCCGAACAGGGAGTGATCCTGAGGGATCACGGCCCGATGATGGGGTCCGGCATGATGGGGTCCGGTCATCCGGATGGCATGCAGGGCCGCCCGTATGGATCGGGTGGGGGGATGATGCGCCATCCGATGGCCTGGTAACATTCTTTCACGGCGATAGGCGGCCACCCGGGCCGGGGGCATCCCTGTGATGGCGGGGTTCTCCGGCTGTCACTCGGCGGGGTTCCCCTGCTGTCACCCGGACTCCCCGGTCACGGAAAATTCTGAACCAGCCCTTTCGAAATGCGTTGAAAGTCGCCATAGTTCTCGGGGTCCAACTCCTGGCCCGTTCTCTTGTCTGGTGGTCGCCATCTTGTCCTATCGTCGTTTCGCCCGCCGTGGTGCCGTCTTTGTGTTCGGCATGGTGGCTTGCCTTGCCGCCACCCCTGGCCCTGCCGCGACCCCAGGGGTTTCGGCAAACGATATCGTGCCCCATCGGGCGATCTATCGGCTGTCGCTGTTGTCGGCCCGCAATAGCAGTGCTGTGGCCGATGTGTCCGGTGCCATGATGTTTCAGTGGGCCGATGCCTGCGATGCCTGGACGGTCGAACAACACTTCCGCATGGACTTCGTCTATACCGAAGGCGAAGAAGTCCAGATGACCACCAACTACGCGACTTGGGAGGCCAAGTCCGGCACCCGTTATCGGTTCAATGTGCGTAAGACCGTTAACGGTGATCTCGATGAAGAGGTTAGGGGCCAGGCGGCGATAGACCCCGCAGGCAAGCACAGCACGGTTCATCTGGACAAGCCGGACGCGGGAGATCAGCCCCTGGCCGCCGGTACCCTGTTCCCAACCCAACACACCCTGGTGCTGCTGGAGCAGGCTTTGGCTGGGGAGCACTTTGTGGCGCGCACGGTGTTCGACGGCGCCGATGCCGAGGGACCGACCGAAGTCAGTGTGGTCATCGGCAAGCGAATGACCTTGAAGGATGGCGTCGGCGTGACGGTCGGTTCTAAAGACCGACCCAGCCGGGAAGTGCTGGTGGCCGATGCCAAGCGCGACAACCGCCTGCTGTCGGGTGCGGCGTGGCCGGTGCGGCTGGCATTTTTTCCCGCAAAGAGCGACAGTTCATCTCCTGAATACGAGATGAGCATGTTACTGTTGCATAACGGCATTGCCGAGGCCATGCAAATCGACTACGGCGACTTCACCGTCAATGCCGTGCTCGAGACTCTGGAGCCCTTGCCCAAATCCGGGTGCTGACCGCGTTGGGGACCGATATCATGACCCGATCCCATGGTGGTTCCATTGTCATCCTCACCGGGGCCGGCATTTCGAAGGAATCCGGCCTCGATACCTTTCGCGATACCGACGGCATCTGGGCCAAGGTGCGGATCGAGGATGTGGCGACCCCGGAAGCGTTCGCGCGCAATCCGTCCCGCGTGCACGAGTTCTACAACACAAGACGGCGCCGGCTGCTGGCGGAGGATATCGGACCCAATGCCGCCCATCGGGCTTTGACCGAATTGGAAGCCCAATGGCCTGAATCGGTCTTGCTGGTGACGCAAAACATTGACGATCTCCACGAGCGGGCCGGGCATCGTCAATTGATTCATATGCATGGAGAGCTTCTTAAGGCACGATGCGCGTTCTGCGGGTGCATCCGAGCCTGGCGTGCCGACCTGTCGGTGGCGTTGTCGTGTGACGCTTGCGGTCGTAGCGGCGGCCTGCGGCCTCATGTGGTTTGGTTCGGCGAAATGCCGTTGGAGATGGACGCCATTTTTTCGGCTCTGGCGGCGTGCAAGCTGTTTCTGTCCATCGGGACGTCAGGCCATGTCTACCCGGCGGCCGGTTTCGTGGGCGCCGCCGCCAGCCATGGTGCCCGGACCGTTGAATTGAATCTGGAGCCGTCGGCCGGAACCAGCCTTTTTGACGAATCGATCCAGGGACCGGCCAGCGTTATCGTTCCGGCCTTTGTTCAACGCCTGCTGGCGGGGTGATGGTCGCCGGGGCGACGGTTCCAGACGAAGAGTTGGCGGCGTTGCTGGCGGAGGTTCGGGCCTGCCGGGTGTGTGCGGCGGCACTGCCGCTCGGTCCCCGTCCGGTGCTGCGGGTCACCCGAACAGCCAGGTTGCTGATTGTCGGCCAGGCGCCGGGAACCCGGGTCCACGACACCGGCATTCCGTGGAACGACGCCAGTGGTGACCGTTTGCGTCAATGGCTGGGGCTGGACCGGGGCCTTTTTTATGACGAGCATCGGGTCGCCATTCTGCCGATCGGTTTCTGTTATCCCGGCACCGATGCAAAGGGTGGCGACCGGCCGCCCCGTCCGGAATGCGCGCCGCTGTGGCATCCACCGTTGCGAGCCCACTTGGCTTGCGTTCGTCTGACACTTCTGGTTGGCGGCTATGCCCAGGCCTATTATTTGGGAGCGCGCCGAAAGCAGACCGTCACCGCGACCGTCCAAGCCTGGCGGGACTATTTGCCGGAATTCCTGCCGACGCCTCATCCCAGTTGGCGGAACACAGCCTGGCTTCAGCGCCATCCCTGGTTCGACGCCGAGTTGGTGCCGATGTTGCGGCAGCACGTGGCGGAGTTGGTGGCGGGCGGCTGATTTCGGTGACGGTTATCCTGGTTCGGTGCTTTGGCTGGTTCGAGGGGCCGGTCAGAGGTCCAGGGCGTCGGCCGCCCGCTCGCGCGTGGGGATGACATTCGTGATGCCAAGGGCAATGATCCGGTCCTTGAGCGGGCAATCATCGAGCGATAGGTAGGCTTGCTTGCCCAGCGTTTCCAGGTATCCCCCTGCGATCATGATGGTTCCGTACCCAAAGTCGTCCGCCTTATCGACATTGTTAAGATCAAGGACGATCAATTCGGCGTAGACCTTGTCAATCTCCTTGAGCGCGGTATTGACCAGCACCTTGTTCTCGTCGGTCAGGTGCCCCGTTAATTCCAGAATCGCCAGTGCCCCGCGATTGATGATGCAATACGTCAGGGTCGGCGGGAGTTGCCTGGTGGCGTCCGGTGGTGCCGGTCGGTAATCGTCAAGTTTCTTGGTCGGCGTGATGGCGCGTGCGCGGCGGGCGACGAAATCGACAACTTTCTGTTGTAGCTTTTGCACATCGAATGGCTTCACCAAAAGGTCGTTGACCTTCATCCGCTGTCCCCGAATCAGGGCAATCAGGTCGTGATCAACAATGCCGGTCACCATGATGATGTGCGTCTTGTGCACTGCGGGGTCTGCCCGAAGCTCCATCAGAAATTCAAGGCCCGTCATGCGGGGCATGATATTATCCAGCACGATCAGATCGTGATGTCGATTCCGATAGCCGCGCAAAGCTTCAACCCCATTCCCGGCATAGTCGATATCCGAAATACCGGCTGCCGATATTGCCTTCTCGATGATCGAGCGCATCATAGGGTTGTCGTCAACGATCAAGGCAGACAATGACGTCATTGACCCGGTCCTATCATGTTGTGCAATCGGCTTTGGCGGTGTCGTTGATGCAAGATATAGCTCACGTTGATTGCTGATGGGACAGAAAAAGTTTTCGAATAGCGAAGGTGCTAAGCTCTAACATTTCTCTCGACACAAAAACCTGAATATCAAATCTTTTACACGATCCTTCAACCAACGACAGGCTCAATGTTAATCCATTAATATGAGCGCGGTGATCGCACACCAACTGATCCTAGGAAGATCACTGGGAGCACCCCACATATGTACGTTTCGCGCGCAATGTCAAAAGAAAACATCAACGGACATATTGGGCCTGAAAACCGTCATCATAGTGGCTGTTTATTATCTGGCTTTGTAGATATTAGGGAGTGTCTGCCGGTTTGATGCCGGCAGACATCTTTTCATTTAAAACGAAAAGTAACCGTCGGCTTTACAGGTTCAGCGCCTTAACATAGTCTGCCAGCGCCTGCTGGGCGGTTTCGGCTGCCGCTCGGGCTGCGGTCAGGTCCTGGCTGAGCTTGTCCATCCGGTTCTCCTGATCTCCAAGTCTGGCCACGTAGCGATGCCCCAGATCGCTGGCGGCGGTGACTGCCTGAAGGTTATCGCGCAGTCGCTGCTGATCCTTGGTCAACTCTGTCATATTCCGTTCCAATCGGTCGACCTTTTGCTGGTTTTCAGCGATGGTGGCCCGCAACTGCGCGATTTTAGCCACCGCCTGTCGCAATTCGGTGGACAGTGTGCGGGCATTGAGCATGAAATTGATCTGTTCGGCCGGAATGTCAACCAGCTCAAAATGATCCTGGCGCGGCCGTTCAACCGCTACTGTGACCGTCGCGGTCTGCCCCGCGGCCACGGTGGCGGTGATGCGGTAAGCATCGGCGGTGGTCTCGACGATGTCGGCCGCCGGGACCACGAGGTCCCAGCCGGTTTGGCGTGGATGCTCGATCACCAGTTTCCGCGGTTCGTGGGCGGCGCCGGTGATGGTGTAGGTGGTGGTGGCGCGATCGATGGTGATCAGCTCCAGCACCCCGTCGGCGATGCGACCGCGCGATAGCGTCTCGGTCTGGCTGTCGCTGCGATCAATAGTCATTTTCTGGTCGACGGCAAAGCTGAGCAGGCGAACCTCCCCGGCGGGCAGAGTCGCGAGCCGGGCATCCCCGACATAGATCACGTCACCATTGGCGTCGCGCTGGTAAAGGGTCAGAATCCCCGGGGGCAGGCCGGCGCCGCTGTCGTTGGTCAGCCGCACCGCGGCCAGCGGATGGCGGGGTTCGGTGGTCGGCTGATAGAGCGCCAGGGGCTCCGCCGGTACCGAACGGTTCAGAAGCGGAAGCAAAAGCGAGTGGCCGTTGGCGACCGTGACCGGGGCCGGGTCGTGGAAGGTGACGTGCGTTGCCGCTTCGCCCGCTTCGGCGGCGGCGACGGCGGCAAATTGTCCGGGGGGCGCCGCCTTGGCGGCGGGCGCCGGCATCATTGGCGCGGGCACACCGGTTGCGTCGTTCATCATCCCCAGTCCCAGTCCGCGGGTGAGGGAGCGATGGGCCTGTTCTTCGGTCAAGGCCCGCGGCGGCGGTGCCGGCGTTGCCCCTTGGTCGAGCTTGGGCAACACCCGACCCATGACTTCAACCGGTATCTCGGGGCGGGCGACGTAATAGGCCTCGTACAGCGCCTGACGAAAGGTTACGGGTTGGCCCGAGATGACGGTCAGGTCGACGCCGTTCCAGTCTTCTCCGCTCAGATTTTCGAGCACGGCCCAGCCCTGGAGCCCTCCCCGGGGGGCGGCACCGGTATCATCGGCGAGGGTCAGGCGATACGTGGTCTTCCACAGCGGCGCGTCGACCACATAGGCGACTCGCACCGTCCGCTCCCGGGGGCCGGTACCGGTGGTGTGCAACGTCAGAGTGCGGCGGTCGCGCTCGCCATGCTGGGCGATGGCGGTGAGGGCGGCGTCCAACTGGCTTCGGAGGCGGTCATCGGTCGGTCGGACGGTCTCGACGTCCTCAAGGAGCGCCTGACGCAACCCATCACTGGTCATCAGACTCAGACGATGGCGCGTCACGGTGCCGGCATGGTCGGGCAGTTGAACCGGCTCTGCGGTGATGGACACCAGCCGGCCGGTTAGCGGGTGAGGACCGGTGAGTTGAAGTTCGGCGCCGCGCAGCGCCTTGAACAGAGCCTGGGGCGATTCCAGCGATTCGGGTCCGAACGGCAATTCCCGGAATAGGGCGTGGAGCGGTTCGCGGCCGGGCAGGCTGATGGTGCCGATCCCGCCCTGATCGTCATAGACGACGATGCTTTTGAGAATATCGTCGACCCGATCCCGCGGGACGGTCAAGGACAGGTCGGCGTCCCCCGCGACGGTGGCCTGGTATTCGAAATAACCGACGCCGCCGGTGGACAGCATCACCCGCTTGAGGATCAATGCCGGTTCTGCGGCGGCGCCGGGCGCATCGGCCAGTCCCGCCAGCAGCAAGAGTACAGCGGGGACCATGGCGGTCCTGACACGGCGTTTCGGTAGCATGGCGGCTCCTTCTTCAGTGTTTCCGTTGGTGTTACCGCCTGCGGCGTCCAACTCATGGCGCCAACAGGCGATGATGGCATCCCATCATCGCTTACGATCGCGGACGCGGCCATCCGGAGGTTCGCTGCGGCGCTGGGGGCGCAAGCCGCCCCCGACGCTGCGGCGGGAGATCGGCGATGGTGTTGTGCGCTTCCCGCGCCGGCATCCATTGGCCCAAAGGACAGTCTGCCCGGTTCCGGTGGCCGGCGTCATGCTGGACCGGTCACTGGTCACAACCAGATGGCATCGGCCGTTGCGGCGTCAACCTCCACCAGGGGGGCGCGGCGGGGCGGCGGGGCGCCGTCGACGCGGAGGCCAAGCAGGGCTTCGATCAACGGCTCCTGGCCGTCATGGCGGACCAGTTGGCCGCGCGCCGCGACTTGGGGGTGATCGGGCAGTGTTTCGAACGGGACCACCGCTTCGAAGCAACAATCAGCCGGGTCAAGGCGTTCGCGCCAGTGCTCCAGCGTGTGAGCGGCGAACATCTTCGTCAGGTCCTGGATCAAAGACTGTTGCGGCATCGGTTCGTTCTGGCGGTCGATCCAGTCGCGCCGGTCGACCGCCAGGCAGAAGGATTCCCAGAACTTGGGCTCGAGGGCGGCCAAGACCGCGAATCGGTCGTCGGCGGTGCGATACAGATGATAACAGGCGCTGCCGCCGGTCAGCAGGCCGGTTTCACGGGCGGGCAGAGTGCCGCGCGCAGCCAGGGTCAACGGGACCGATTGCCAGGCCAGCACCGTTTCCATCAGGCTCACGTCCAGATGAACGCCGCGACCGCTGCGACTGCGTCCGAACAGCCCCGCGACGGCCGCCAAAGCCGCCTGCTGCGCCGCGGCATGGTCGCTCATGGGCGGGCAGATCATCACCGGCGTTTCGGCGGTGCCCGAACCGGCCAATCCGCCGCCCACCGCAACGTAGGTCAGGTCATGGCCGGCGCGGAGCCGGTAGGGTCCGCTTTGCCCCCAACCGGACAGCGCCACATGCACCAGGCCAGGATTGAGCGCGGCAAGGCGCTCGCGGCCCAAACCCAGGCGGTCGAGGGTGCCGGGCCGGAAGCTCTCGATCAGGACGTCGGCTCGAGTCAATAACCGCCCGACCGAGTTCCGTCCGGAGTCGGTCTTCAAGTCGAGTTTCAGGACTCGTTTTCCAGCATTCACCAATTTGTAATCCGCGGCCCAGCCTTCGGCGTCGGGTGGCCCGAAACGGCGCAACGGGTCGCCGATCGGCGGTTCGACTTTTATCACGGAGGCCCCCAAATCAGAGAGTATTTGGGCGGCTAATGGCCCCGGAAAATATTGGCTAACGTCAAGGACGCGGATTCCGGAGAGTAATTTATGAGTCATGTCGCACCATATACGTCGTTGTGAGGGTCTGATGCCGCTTTTTTGCACATAATCACCCGCGACGGCGGGCATGATGCGCCTTGAATCCCAGCGGGGCTGTTTGGAATTGTAGCCAAAATCTATGCTCTTTCGTAACGAAATGTAAACCGTCCGGAATTGGCGTCGTTGACGAAATTTACAAATGGTTATCATTTTCGACAAATGCAGAAATAAAATGTAGCCATTGGGAACCCGGAGCGGCGGTGTGAAATAGGGTTAGGGCTTAGTGCCTACAACTAACAACTTACACCGTCTGATCGGTCTTGACCTTTTCCGGACTTTATGCAATCAAATGACCAATACGATTGAGCTGCGTTACTATGGTTGAGAACAGAGGGCGGAAATCGTCATCATGTGCTCAATGACCGGTATTCGCGGGCGATCCAACTGTTTGGTAAACCAAGGGCTGACAAGAGAAAAAAGACAGTTAACATAATAACCATTATTTGCAAAAAAAAAACGCATTGCTTCTGAGCCGGTCGGGAAAATTGGCATTGTCTGAGCAGGACAAGGCGTCTGAAGGTGCCGGCAGGGAGTGTTTAGCACTGGATAGAAGTCGTCACGGCTTGATCAAGTGACGGTTCTCAACCTAAGTCGTTCCTAGATCAAATGAAGGAAACGGTCCGTGAAACGGAAAACGCGAGGAAAGGGCGAAGGCCCAAACGAAATTGACGGTCTTGTGGGGGAGAGATTGCGGGAGCTGCGGATGCTGGTGGGCTTGAGCCAGAGCGAGTTGGCCGCGACCATCGGTCTTACCTTCCAACAGTTGCAGAAGTATGAGCGCGGCGTTAACCGGATTTCTGCAAGCAAGCTCTATTTACTGTCCCGTCACCTGAATGTTCCGGTGACCGCGTTGTTTGCCGATTTGGAGGGGACCCGGGGCGGGCAGGCCGTATCGCCCTCCGAGGAAGACGGTGCGCCCGCAACCGAAATGACCGAAGAGATCAATGGTCAGTTGCGGTCGCGCGAGGCGCTGGTGCTGGCCCGGCATTACATGCGCATCAAGGATGTCGAGGCGCGAGCGGCGCTCAGGGCCTTTGCCGATGCCTGTGCCGGGCTGATGCCGGCGGAGTCCCGGACTTATCCGCCACGGGTTCCAATGACTCGGCCGAGGTCTGCGGTGGTTTACGATCAGGACCAGGCGCCGCGGCGCGCAAGACGGCCGCGCGGCGTGGTCTGGCATCCCACCGATATCGGACGTCTTTGATCGGAAGCTTGAGGGGATCGGAAGCTTGGGGACTGGCCGGGCGAACTGGTGTTGCTCAGCCTGTGGCCGTTTCCTCGTGGGTTGGCTATCGCCGGCGGGGGGGCGGGGGCGGCCGGGTTGCCACCAGTTCTCGATAACGCTGTAGGAACTGGGCCATGGCGGCGTCGGGATCGAGGGGCTCGATGGCCGTTGCCGCTGGCGGGGGCAGGTTGCGCCAATTGACCCGGTGGGGGGCGCACAGATCCCGCAACTCGGTGGCCAGGGCGCGCTGGTCCGCGATTTTGACGACCTCCGGCTCCGGACAGCGAAAGCCAAAACGCGCCGCCAGGGCGTCTTTGAGGGGGGCGATCGCGTCCCGGATCGCGGCACGACCGATCCGGATTTTCCAGGGGGTTGGCCAGTCTCCGGTGAAGGCTTCTTCGCTGTCATGCATTAAGGCGTCGAAGGCGAACGCGGCCGGGGCCAGTTCGCTGGCCAGCACGCAGTGCTGGGCGACGCTGTAGAAGGCCCGGGTGTTGCCCGCAAACCGGCATTGATACGCCAGCGGCCGGGCAATGTCCTCGATTTCGAAGCGGCTGAAGTCCGGGCGTTCCAGGTCCACCGTTCGTCCGGAATAGGTCAGCAGAACCGCAGTCGGTTCCGGCAGGTCGAGCAGGTCGAACTGGTCGGGGTCGGCCTGGAGGGGGGAACGGGGCTGGGGCCGGGGACGACGGGACATGACGCCTGTTATATAGCGGAAGCGATGGTTGCTGACACAAGCCGGCTGACGGTTCGGTGCGCCGGCCATGAGTCCGTCGCCCCTGATGATCGTCTTCCCGATATGGGGGGCGCCGATAAGTGTTGACACCCGGGGCGGGTTGTTTCCATCCTATCACCTGTGACGGTTCCCGGATGGTGGTTGTCCGCCCGAAGGGATGAAAAGGGAACGCGGTGTGGCTTTCGAGCCAAAAGCCGCGGCTGCCCCCGCAACTGTAAGCGGTGAGTCGTTGCCTAACCCGTGCCACTGGTCGTCCGCAGGACGGCTGGGAAGGCTGGCGACAGACGGTGACCCGCGAGCCAGGAGACCTGCCGTCACAGGCGCATCGGGCGCAGGACGTTGGCCGGGGTGGCCAATGGGGTCTGGGGCGGCACGGTGGTGCCGTGTCCGGTGTTGTTCCTGCGTGCGGTTGTGCTGGTCCATCAACCGCATTCGTGGGTGAAATGCCGATGAATTTTTCCATGATTCCCGTCGGACTGAGTGGCCGGCTGTTCGGGATGTATGCCGTCCTGGTGGGGACGAACGTCCTGGCCTGGCTATGGGCCTTGGCCTTGTTTCGCGATCAGCCGCTGCTGTTGGGGAGCGCGCTGTTGGCCTACGGGTTTGGCTTGCGCCACGCTTTTGATGCCGATCACATCGCCGCCATCGACAATGTGACGCGGAAATTGATGCAGGAGGGCCAGCGCCCGGTCGGCGTGGGGCTGTTCTTTTCGTTGGGGCACGCCAGTGTGGTGGTGTTGCTGACGCTGGCCATTGTGCTGGGCGCGGCGCTGGCCGAGGGTGAGTTCGACGTCCTCACGGGGGTCGGCGGCGTGGTTGGAACCACGATCTCGGCGTTATTTCTGTTCGTCATCGCGGCGGCCAACACCGTGATCCTGGTGGGGGTGTGGAAGAGTTTCAATCGTGTTCGCCGCGGTGGCCATTTCGACGAGGCGGACCTGGATATTCTGTTGGCCAATCGCGGCTTTCTGGCCCGGCTGTTCCGGGGATTGTTTCGGCTGATCAGCCGGAGCTGGCACATGTACCCGTTGGGCTTTCTGTTCGGTCTTGGCTTCGAAACAGCCACCGAGGTCGGCCTGATCGGGCTGTCCACCACCCAGGCGGCGAACGGCATGTCGGCGTGGTCGGTGTTGGTGTTCCCGGCGCTGTTCGCGGCGGGAATGACCCTGGCCGACACCACCGATTCCGTGTTGATGCTGGGCGCCTATGGCTGGGCCTTCGTCAAACCGATCCGCAAGCTTTACTACAACCTGACCATCACACTGGTTTCGGTGGTGGTGGCGGTTCTGGTCGGCGGTATCGAGGCGGCGGGCCTGCTGGTGGATCAGCTTGACCTTCACGGCGGCGTTTGGGACGTGATTTCGATCACCAACGGCCAGATGGGAACTTTGGGTTACGCCATCGTCGGGCTGTTTATCGTGTCATGGGTGGCTTCCACGGTCATTTACCGGGTGAAACGGTATGACGAGATTGGCGCCGAGATCGCCCCCTGAAGAGGCCTTGGTCTTTCAGCCCAGCACGCCTTCGGCAAACAGCAAGCCAAGGTCCGGTTGGCCGTCCCAATCGATCAAGGCCGGGTGATGGGGGCCGGGTATGACGTCGGTTCCGGAAGCGGTGCGCTTGAAACACAGGAGCGCATCGCGTCCGACGCGGCGAACGACCAGGGGAGAATGGGTGGTCAGGAGCACTTGCGCGCAAGGGATCGCCGAGAGTGACCGGAGGATGAGGTCAAGGCCAACCGGGTGAACACCCTGGGCCGGTTCTTCCACCAGATAAACCGCGGCGGTTGGCGGCAGGACGGCGGGAAGGGTTAGCCCGAGTAAACGCAACGTGCCGTCGCTGAGGACCCAACTGGGACGGTCCAATCCGTCCTGGTCCTTGAGCAGCAGGTATTCGGCGTTGTCGGTCTCGCGCCTGGCCCAACCGATCGCGGCGAGATCGGGCAGGGCAGAACGCAAATGCTCGGCCCACCGCCCAACCGGGCTGTCCGCTGTCGCCCATCGGGGCCGAGACCCCGAGGAGGGTGGCTGGCTTTCCAGCAGTTGCCCGACCACCCGCGCCAGATTGGCGCCGTTTGGCTCAAATCCGGTCCCCGGTGTCCCCGGGCGGGGGAAACGCATGGCCTGGCTGTCAAGTCGCAGGGGGCGAATACCCTGCATCAGGAAACGCTTGACGGCATTGGCGGTCGGATAATTGGTGTCGTCCGGCGGAATCAGGGCAAGCGCCAGCTTGTCGTGATCGAGGTCAAATTTTGAGATATTTTTTCGGTCCTCGCCGAAGTAATAGCCTTTTCCGCTCGGCGTCTTGCCAAGCAATTTTCCAACTAATTTTGAGGTCCAGCGTTGATGATACAGTTGCTCGTCGTCAACATAAATGCAGGATGCATCATTTTGACCGATCGCGAACCCATAATGAACCAGATTTCCGGATTGTGTGAGATTGTTTCTACTAATGTCGAGCCAAAGCTCAATCTCGATACGGCCGCCTCGCTGTTGCCAGGTGAGATCAGCGAAACCGCGCTGTGTCCGGCTCTCGACCGCCCGTCGGGGGCCCTGCACCAGGCAATCATGAACAAACTCGATGGCATCGAGAAAGGCCGATTTTCCCGCACCATTCGAGCCCACCAGCACATGAAAGGCTGAGAGCGGCAGTTTATCGAGTTGTCGGATCGACCGGAAATTGCGAACGGTTATGCCAACGATCATGACCGCGCCTCGCTGAATCCTCCACCGGTGGTCAGAATGTGCCTGGAAATCCGAAGCCGGGGCCGCCGGCGACGGAACTGATGATGGCCCAGGTTCCGAACAGCGCAAGGGCGATGGCGGTACAGTGGTTGATCAGGACCAACCGGTCTTCGGAGATGCGGTGGCGGACCAGGGCCACGCCGGAACTGAGAGTCAGCCACCAGGCGGCGGAGCCGAAGAAAACCCCCAGGACCAGCAGCAGGGCGTTGTTGAAGCTGAGATTGCCGGTGATGCCGACGCCCGCGAACAGTCCGATGAAGGCCAGGATCGTAACCGGGTTGGTCAGGGTCAGGGTCAGGCCGGTGGCAAAACCGCCGACGCAGGTCTTGGCACCGGGGGGGTCGCAGTCGGCGACCGGTGGCTTGGAGAGGTAGGTGCGCAACGCCACAGCCAGTAGAAACAGGCCCCCCAGCAGTCGGAACGTCGCTTCGTGACCGGTGAGGAACACCAGGGCTGCGCTGACCCCGAACGCGGCGATGGCACCATAGATGGTGTCGGCAACCGCGGCGCCCATGCCGGTCGCAAAGCCCAGGACCTGGCCATGCTCAAGGGTCCGGCGAATACAGAGCAGTCCGATCGGACCGACCGGAGCCGCGATGGCGACACCGAGGAGAAAGCCCTGGAACCACACTACTACGCCACTGATCACCCGCTGATCCTCCCGGCCGGCTCCCGGTGTCCCGTACCGAACCGGCACCTTGATCCCCAGGGCTCTGTTATCAACATTTGGCGGCGAGTTCCAAGGATTTCGGTAGATGTCGGAGCGGCGGCAGGCCGGAGGCCGCGAGCGAGCGGATGGCGTTGACCAGATCGCGGTTGGTGGTGCGTGATTTAACCAGGGCGCCAGCCAGGGCGGCACCCGAATGAGGGGTGATTTCGGTGGCGGAAACCAGCAAAACCGGCACGGGCGGCACGAGTTTCTTAATGTCGTCCAACAATTCGAAGCCCGAGCCGTCGGGAAGTCTCAGGTCGAGAATGACCAGATCGAAGGGCTCGGAGGCCAGCCGTAAACGTGCTTGACCCAAGGTGGTCGCCGACTCAATCAGGGCGATGTCGCCAACCTCGGCCGCGACCCATGGGATCAGATCGCGGTCGTCCTCCACATGCAGCACCCGATGGCGAAAGTGGCCAGGATGGTCGACCGCGTGGCGTAATGTTTCCGTGAACCGGCGTTCGTCACCGGGCTTCTGAATCCAGTCGACGATCCCGAAGGCGCCCCCGGCCAGATCAGGACGCTCGGGGCCGCGAGGGCGGCCACGCTCGGCCTTGGCCGAGACCACGATCACCGGGAGGTCACGGGTCTCGGGGTGGCTGCGCAGGTCGCGGACCAGAGCGAGCCCGTCCTGGTCGGGCAGCATCAGGTCGACGGTCATGGCCGCGTAACCGGTGGATGCGATCAGCCGTCGCGCCTGGCCGCCATCGGGGGCGAGGTCAACGCCGAAACCGGCAGTTTCGAGCAGTGCTTTGAGCCGCGCGCCGATCACGGCATCAGGTTCGCAGACCAGCAACCGGCTGGTGTCCATACCGATGCCGGCCGGCGAGTTGTCCTCCCGGGGCTCGAAGGCCGGTTCGGCCGCCGCTTCGCGCTCGGGCCGTCGTCGGACAATGGCGGTCAGACGGGCGCCGCCGGCGCCGGTCAGCACGGTCAAGTCTATGGGAAATGCGGCACCGGTGCGGTTCTGTCCGATCGCGGCGACGGTGACAGCATGCCCGGTCGGACCGCCGGAGCCGGTCGCAGTTGGGTGGGCGCCGTCGTGGCCGGGTCCCGGCGGCTGCCGGGATGCGGCGATGCTCAGGACCCGTTCAAGATGGCTCCCTCGCAACTCCTGCTCGGTGAAACCGAAAAGCCGCTCCGCTTCCTCATTCATGGCGAGGATGGTACACCGACGGTCAAAGACCACGATCGCCTCGGCCGGACCATGGATGATGGTGTCAAGAATGCCCGCCGCCTGGTCTTGCTCCCGCTCCTGCTCCCGCTCCCGGGAGTCCTCGTCTCGTTCGACCATGACGTGAACGCCTTTCGCTTGCCACCGGGTCCGGCCTGGCCGAACGGTCAGTATGAGAATTGGCCTCAAGATGTCTTGTTATTAATATGAGTTTGCCCGTGTGCCGACCAAGGGTGTGCCCGCGACAGAGTTTGAGGTTGAAACGATGATTACATCCGGAGGTCCATTGACCGTCTTGTCCAAGGCCCAGTGGCGAGCATCACCTGGAATCGGCATTGCTTTGGTGGCGATCGGTTACGCGGTGTCCTCGATCAGCGATAGCGCCGTCAAGTGGTTGAGTGGCGGTTATTCAGCGTCGACAATGGTCTTCTATACAGGACTCTTTTCTCTGGTCCCGATGATTGTGGCGGTTGGGTTCTGCGGCGGGCCGGCGGTCTTGCGCACCGGCCGGCCAGGGATTCATCTGCTTCGGGGGGGACTCGGGCTGTCCGGCTATTTGTGCGGTTACTATGCCCTCGGCCATATGCCGCTGGCCGATTTCTACGCCATGGTGTTTACCGCACCCCTGTTCATCACCGCGCTGTCGGCGGTCATTGCCCGGGAACCGGTTTGCCGGCAACGCTGGCTGGCGGTGGCGGTCGGGTTTGCCGGCGTCGTGGTGATGGTTCGGCCGGGCGCGGGATTGGCCGGGCCGGGCACGCTGGCCGCGCTTGGCGGCTCTGTGTTTTTCGCGCTCTCGGTGTTGCTGGTCAGGCGCATGGGGGGCAGAGAGAAAGCGGTGGCCTTCGGCTGCTATGGGGCGCTGGTGATGGTGTGTGGCGCCGGGTTGCTGCTGCCGGCGCTGGAGCTTCCGAGTCGCCACGACCTGATGCTGTTCGCGGTGAGCGGAATCGGCATGGGGTCGGCCCTGCTGTGCATCTTCGCCGCCTTCGGGCGGGCACCGGCGGCGGTGCTGGCGCCGTTTCAATATTCTCAGATGATTTGGGGCGTGCTGGCCGGTCTGTTCCTGTTCGGCGAATGGCCGGACCGGGCGGTGGCCCTGGGGTCGGGGCTGGTGGTGGGGGCCGGGCTGTATATTTTATATCGTGAGACCAGGAGCAGTGCTCCTGGTCTCAGACCGGGGTCTGTTGACGTGTTGTGACCGCCGGTATCACCTCAGGCATCCAGGCTGCGGAGCATCCAGGCGGTCTTTTCGTGGATCAGCATGCGTTGGGTCAGCAAATCGGCGGTGGGGGCGTCGTGGACCTCGTCGACCACGGGAAAGACCGAGCGCGCGGTGCGGGCCACCGCCTCGTGATCCCGGACCAACTGGCGGACCATCGCCTCGGCCGGGGGGACCCCTTCATCCTCGGTGATGCTGCTCAGGCGGCTATATGCAGCGTAGCTGCCGGGGGCGGGGAACCCCAGCGCGCGAATGCGTTCGGCGATTTGGTCGACCGCCAATGCCAACTCCATATAGTGCTGCTCGAACATCAGGTGGAGGGTCTGGAACATCGGCCCGGTCACGTTCCAGTGATAATAATGAGTCTTGAGATACAACGTATAGCTGTCAGCCAGCAAGCGGGACAGACCTTGGCTGATCTCGTGGCGCTTTCCTTCGGTGATGCCGATATCAACGTCTTGGGACATGATTTCCACCTTTGGGTGTGTTGTGAATCGATGCGAGGTGATGACCGGCAGTGGCCGTCACACCGCCAGTGCGGCCTCCGCATCCAGTGTGACCGCGACCGCATGAATGACCGCGGCAATACGCACGGCGTTCTGGACCGCCGGGATGCCGAGGCCCGCCTTGCGCACCTCATGTTCATGGGCTTCCAGACACATGCCGCATCCATTGATTGAGGACACCGCCAGAGACCACAGCTCGAAATCGGCTTTATCGACGCCCGGCTTTGCCAGCGCATTCATCCGCAACCGGGCCGGCATGGCGCGATAGTCGGGTTCGCTGACCAGATGCAGGAAGCGGTAATAGATGTTGTTCATGGCCATCACCGCTGCGGCCGTTTTCGCGGCGCTGATGGCTTCCGGTGTCAGGTGCCGGCTGGCTTCCTGATGGATGGCGGTGATCACCGTGGCATTGCGGCTGGCGATCGCCGACGCCAGCAAAGTGCCCCAGCGTTGCTGTTCGGTGAGCCCGGGTTCGCTGGCGACCGATGACAGATTCAGCTTCAGGTCCCGGGCGTAGTCGGGCAGGCGGTCCTTCAAGGTCTCGATGGTCATGGTCTCGATTCCAGTTGATTGGGGGTGGGGGCGGGCGGCGGAGCCGTGGCTCCGCCGCCCGGTGTTACGCCACCTTGATGGTGTCGTCGCCCGGCTTCCAATTGCAGGGGCACAGCTCGTCGGTTTGCAAAGCGTCGAGGACGCGCAAGACCTCTTGGGGATTGCGACCGACGCTGAGATCATTGACCGAGACGAAGCGGATCACGTTGGTGGGATCGACGATAAAGGTCGCCCGCAACGCTACCCCCTCCTTGTGGTCGAGAACGCCCAGGGCGGTCGACAACTCGCGCTTGATGTCCGACAACCAGGGTTGGGAAACCCGGCCGAGGTCTTCGCGACTTTGACGCCAGGCCAGGTGGACGAAGTCAGAGTCGGTACTGGCGCCGATCACGACGGTGTCGCGGTCCCGAAACTCGCCGTCAAGTTCCGAGAAAGCGACAATCTCGGTCGGACAAACAAACGTGAAATCTTTCGGCCAGAAGAAATATACTTTCCACTTGCTCGGGAAACTTTGGTCAGTCAGCTCCTCGAACGCGGATGAAGACTTGCTGGAACGAACGGACGTGAGGCGGAAGCTGGGGAAGGTAGCGCCGACGGTCAACATTTCTGGTGTCTCCTGATACTCAGCTTGGGGGTTTCCGGTTTCGGCGGCTCGGTCCGGGTGACCAACCGCAATGACCGGACCATAGAGACCCTCGACAAATCGATCCAACGAGATATTATGGTTTCAGAAATCGATTTTAACGATTAGTGAGTTGGACGATTCACGAGTTGAACGATTCACGAGTTGAACGTCTCAAGGGACTTTGATGCGGCCGTTACCCACCCTTCGCCAAGTTGCCTATCTGATTGCGTTGGCCCAATACGGCCATTTCGGGCGGGCAGCCGAGGCCTGCTTCGTGACGCAGTCGACTCTGAGCGCCGGTCTTCAAGAGTTGGAGGCGGTGCTGGGAGTAACGCTGGTGGAGCGGACCAAGCGGCGGGTCCATGTCACACCCCTGGGCCGGGTGATGGCGGCGCGCGGCCGGGAACTGGTTCGCATGGCCGAGGAGATGACCGAACTGGCCCGCAGCGCCGCAGCCCCGCTCAGCGGCCCGCTTCGGCTGGGCGTGATTCCCACCATCGGGCCGTTCCTGTTGCCGACCCTGTTGCCCGGTTTACGCCGGGACTTTCCGCTGTTGCGGCTTTACTTGCGGGAGGACTTGTCGGCCCGCCTGCTCGATCAATTGGATACCGGCGACCTCGACGCGGTGATCCTGGCGCTGCCTTACGCCGGCGACCTGGAGTTGATGGAATTGGGCCAGGACCCGTTTCTGCTGGTTTGTCCGCCCGACCATCGGCTGGCCGATCGTCGGGCGGTTCAACCTGCTGACCTGTCCGAAGGGGAACTGATCCTGCTGGAGGATGGCCATTGCCTGACCAGCCATGCGCTTGCCGCGTGTCGGCTCGGTGCGCCCGGCTTCGGTCAGCGCACTGGCGGTCGGGCGGTGGTTCATGGCACCAGTCTGCATACCATCGTACACATGGTCGCGGGCGGGCTGGGCCTGACGCTGCTGCCTCGCCTGGCGGTGGACGCCGGCATTCTGGCCGGCACCGGCCTGGTGGCGCGTCCTCTGGTCGGGGCTGGTGTCCGGACGCTGGCTTTGGGCTGGCGTCACTCGGCACCGCGACCGGCTGAATTCCGGTTGCTGGCCGACCGGATCACGGCGGCGTTGCCCCTGTCCTGACCCCAGGGCCGGCCGGTAACGTCGATGATTTTATGGGCATGGCAGCCTTTTATTGACGCGGATCAGGTCCGCGCCCCAATGCGAAAGCCCCCCCAGTGTTGCCCGCGAACCAGGATCGGTGCGGAGACATCCCTCATGCTGACGAATTCGCCGCCGCCCATATCGCGGCGGTAGGTTTGGATCAGGATCGGCTGGCGGTTGCGGGCTGCCAGCAGGCCGGTTCGATCGTCAAAGATGCGACGATTGCGACTATTGGCGGTATTCCAAACTTTGTCGCCAGGGCGTTGAGGCGCGGAATATTTCTTGTTGTGAGTCGGCAGGTAACCATTGCGATCAACCGTTGCGGTAAACGTGATACGCGAATTGGTCTCAAGCAGTGGCTCCTGAAGGGCCGGCAGAATCCGGTCACAAAGCGCCAGGAACTTAGTGGTATATTGGGGCGGTTCGGAGTCCTTGATCATCCGGTAATCCACGTCCCAGAGCTGTTCCCAGGTGATCTCCTTGCGGTCGATGGCCTCTTCGAACAGGCGGCCGACCAGGGTGGCGGTGTCTTTGGCGAGGGCCACGATTTCGGCGTCGGCACGCCGGCAGGAATCCACCACGTCACCGAGTCGTCGTTCAACGGCGCCGTCCAACCGGTCGAACCGAATGTGCAGCGCGTCGGCCTCAACATTGACGATATTGGCCGGAATTCGACCGATATCGGCGATATCGACGGTGATTGGGGTGTTTTCACCGGTGATGGTCCGAGCCAGTTCAACGGAACGGAGTTGTGTGCCGCCCATGGACAGGTTGTCGGTGCGACAGGGCCAACTTTGGCCACTCATCTCAACGGCGGCGGCCCGGTCGATGGCGACGCGGATTTCCCGGCGGCGATCGGCAAAGTGGGTGTTGCGCAACGTTGCGATCACCCGTCGCTTGATGCCGACCACCTGATCGACCATGCCATGGGTGTCTTGTTGGAATTTGGTGGTTTCGCGGTTGCTGGCCTCGGCCTGACTGGCGACGCTGGTGATCCGATCATGGACGATATGGATACTGTCGGCGGTTTTGGCGGCGCTTTGAGCGATATCCCGTGTCACCGCCTCTTGCTCGGTGACGGCACCGGCAATGCCTGAAATATTCCCGGTGGCTACATCAACTTTTGCCGCCACTTCGCCGATGGCCTCGGCGGTGTTACGAATCACGGCCTGCATGGCGTGTATTTCCGAACGGATATCGCCGGTCGCACGATTGGTCTGGTCGGCCAGGTTTTTGACCTCGTTGGCCACCACCGCGAAACCGCGGCCGGCATCACCGGCGCGAGCCGCCTCAATATTGGCGTTAAGCGCCAACAGGCGGGTTTCTTTGGCGATTTTTTCAATCAGGAGAACGATCGAGCCGATGCGCTGGGATACCGTGTTCAGGTTTTCTGCAAGGGCCTTGGCGCCTTGGGAGTGTTCGGAGGCGTTCTGCGCCGCTTGAGTCGAGGACTCGACCTGACGCGAGATTTCAGCGATGGAGGCCGACAGTTGTTCGGCGCCCGCGGCGATGGACTGGGCGTTAGTATCGGCGTCTTCCGACGCCCGAGTCGCCTTCTCACTGTCCTCGGCGACCCGGCGCGCCGCCTGGAGCACAGCGTCGGAGGCGGTTTCCATATCCGTGGCGCTTCGGCGGACGAATTGCACCGCCTGATCCAACTCGTTTTCGAAGGTTTCGGCCAAATCCTGCATGCAGAGCAGCATCTTCTGATTGCTGCTGGTTTTGGCATAAACCTCGCTGGTGATGTAGGCTTCCATCAGGAACGCGCGAATGAGGGCGGCGACCCGGGCTTCGGCTTCCGCGGGACGGCGGCGGTGGTGATGGAACACCGAGCGGATCAATCGTTCGAGAAGAAATGAGTAACCGGACAGCAAGTATCGGGTCGGCAATCCGACCCGGGCGTGCGCGGCCCCGATCTTGTGGACCCGCGTCAGATAGTCTTGATTGAAATCACCGCAAAAGAAGACTTTCCAATGCTCTTTTTGCAGAAGCCGCAAACAATCAACCTTGCCCTTGTCGGCGAGATGCGGCGCATTCTCGGGAAAACTACCCATGAAGCGGTAGAACTCGTCGAGTATTGAGTCAAGTTCATTGGTTAGTTTGGGCCACATGTCGCGCAACATGGTCCCGGTGTTGCCATCAAGCCGCCATAAGGCGGGATCAAAAGCAACCGCAACAATCTCGTCCGCCGGGTCTCCGATGGTTTTCCCGGCTTTGCTGTCGGCCGTCTCCGCTCGTGCGGTGCCCTTGGCTGCTACGGCACGACCCGACGATGTCGCGGACGGCTCCAGCGATGCGTACGTATCCATCTTCGTTTCCTCCCCAGGGCGGTCGGCGATTTCGCCTGGTGCCGTCCCCGGAATATTTTTTTTGTTTATCCTCGGAAGTATGACGAGAATCTGACCAAAAGACCAGAGGCCTTGCTATTGATCGCTTTTGAGCTAAACATTCGGTATTGCCGCGGTCACGCCGTAACAAGAGCCGTGCCGCGCCTGGGAAATGTCCCGCCGGATGGTCTCGGGTGGGTGGGCAACCACAAAAGTTTATGCGGTGTGCCGACCACCTGGGGGGCGGATATGGCCACTTGGTGCAGGAATTTTTTGTTAACGGTGATCCTGTCATCAAAATGCCACCGATTTTACTGATATTCATACGATCATGCAGTCCCGGCCGATAGGGCACTCCGGGTATCGGGAGGAATCGGACGGAGCCGATGGCGGAGCCAGGCAACGATATGTTGACGAGCATCAATGTCATCGAGAACCGGCCGTTGGTCGCCGGCGTTGGCGCCGATCCGCTGTTGGAAGCGATTCGGCGCGAGGTCTATTTCGTCTATCAGCCTATTGTCAGTGCCTATTCAGGACTGTGTTTCGGCTATGAGGCGACGCCCCAGGGCCAGGATCGATTGGGCTTTCCAACTTTCGCGGCGCTCTTCGAGCACGCTCGGCAAAGTGGCGGACTCTCGTCACTAACACTGCTGTTGCGCGAAAAAGCCGCCAGAGATTTCGGCCGCTTTTCGGTACGGGGCGAGCGGTTGTTGCTCAACCTGGATCGAACCCTGCTGGTGTCGGCAGACGATACGCCGCGCAGGACCGCCGAAATTTGCACGGGCGCCGGTCTCAGTCCGACCGCCGTCTGTTTCGCGGTTTCTGAAACCATGCTCTCGCCGCAAGACGGATTAGACCGTCGGGTCATCGGTTCGGTTCTCGACAGCTATCGACAGCAGACTTACTTGCTGGTTCTTGATGGCTTTGGCGCCGGAACCGCCGGACTTAAGGCCATTTACGAGTATCAGCCTAATATCGTGCGGATAGACCGCTACTTCACCGATGGCATTGGCGGCGACGAACGCAAAAAGCTGTTTGTCGCAACCGTTGTGAACCTTTCCCATGTTCTTGGAATCTTGGTTATTGCCGATGGCGTCGCCTCGGAGGCCGATTTCAGCGCCTGCAAGCAAATTGGCTGTGATCTGGTGCAAGGACAGTTTGTCGGCGCACCGACCGGCATTGCGACTGTTTTTAATCGGTCATATACGGTAATTGCCGACACAAACCGTCGAGAACGGCGCGAGCGGCGCAGTGATCGAAAATTATTGCGCGAAGAACTTTCGATGGTGCCGCCACTGTTTGTCGGCGACGCCATGTCCAAGGTGTTCCAGGCGTTTCGCTCCCAAAAGGAACATGACTTTTTACCGATTGTCGACGACCGTCACCAACCGGTCGGGATCATTCGGGAATTCGATCTCAAGGATGTCATCTATTCCCGTTATGGCAAAGACCTGCTGCACAATAAAGCATTGCATCGGGGTTTATTGGACTTTCTTCGCCCGTGCCCGGCCTGCGATATTAATACCGATGCGGAAAAGATTTTGGAAACGTTCTCCCAGGCCGCCAATCCGCCCGGAATCTTGCTGGTGGATGAATTTAAATATGTTGGAGTGCTGAGTGCCGCCTCGCTATTGCGCGTGATCAATGAGAAGAATCTGGCGTTGGCGCGCGATCAGAACCCGTTGACCCGGTTGCCGGGGAATAGCAGCATCACCGATCACTTGACTGTGGCACTGGACATTACGGCAAGTTCATGGGTATTTGCATATTTTGATCTTGATAATTTTAAGCCGTTTAATGATAGATACGGATTTCGCCAAGGCGATCGTGCTATTTTACTCTTTTCTGACTTGATGCGCAGTACGCTCGGGACCAACCAGACCTTCTTGGGCCACATTGGCGGCGATGATTTCTTTGCCAGTTTCCGGGATATCTCGGCCACGGTGGCGACCAGCCGCGTTGAAGCGTTGCTGGCCAGCTTTCGGCGCGACGTGGAAAGCTTTTACGATGTCGATTCGCGAGAACGCGGTTATATCGTCGGCCGGAGTCGCGACGGCACCACCCAACATTTTCCCCTGCTGACGTGCAGTGCGGCTTTGGTTGAGATTCCAGACGGCGTGCGCGCGGTGACGGTGGATGATTTGGGCGACGCCATTGCCATTCTGAAAAAGACTGCCAAACAGGCACCCCACCACATCGCGATGAAGCGATTGGGCTAACCGGCGGCGCTTGCTCCAACCCGGCGCGGCGGATTAGGGTGTGGCGCCTTCGGTGTTTAGGGGCCTTGCCTCCGGCGGAAGGCCGGGCGATGCCCCCGACTGCCGAGGACCGCTGTACCCATCAGGAGCGTTGTTGATGTCGGCCATCGATCTCGAGGCGTTCCGGGCGGCGCCGCTGGTTTCCGATCCTTTTGACTTCATCTGCGTTCCGGGTTTCGTCCGGGCGGACGCACTGGACGCCATCAACCGCGATTATCCCAAGTTGGATCAGGCGGGCAGCATTCCGCTGGGCATCTTTCCCCACGGTCCGGCGTTCCAGGGGCTGATCGATGAGTTGCGGGGGCCGGCGCTGGTTGCCGCCTTCGAAGAGAAATTCAAGCTCGATTTGCGGAAATATCCGCAGATGTTCACGGTGAGGGGACGCTGTCGGGCCAGTGATGGAAAGATTCATCCGGATTCGGCGAGCAAAGTCGTCACGGTGCTGGTCTACATGAACCCGCCATGGGAGGTGTCGGGCGGGCGTTTGCGTATCTTGCGTTCGCCCCGGCTCGACGATTTCGTCGCCGAAGTTCCGCCCAATCAAGGAACCCTGCTGGCGTTCCGCCGGTCCGACACCTCCTGGCACGGCCACGAATCCTTCGAAGGCCAACGCCGGGCGGTGCAAATGAACTGGGTCAGGGGCCGGCGTTACATCTGGTTGGAACAGTGGCGCCATCGTCTGGGATCCTGGTCCAAAACCCTGACCGGTCGGGATCTTCGCCCGAATGGTTACTGAACACGACGCTGTCGGAGTCTGGTTATGAACTGTCGTCTCTTTGGGGTTTGTGCCGCCGCATTGGCCGCCTTGTTGTTGGTTATGGCGCGTGGTGTCGCGGCTCCTGGCGCCGATGGCGGAACGCCGGAGGTGACGGCGCCCGTGGGAGACTGGCGGGTCGGGCCGGTGGTGAACAAGGACGGTGCCTTTGTCTACTGTATTGCCGAGGCGCGATTCGCGAACGGTGACAGTTTGGTGATCGGTCGCAGTCCTAAGGATGAATTCAACCTGGCGGTGGGGATACCCGAGGCGCATCTGACGAAAGGTGGGGCCTGGCAGGTTCAAATGACGGTCGATGACGGCCTCAAGCGCGATCGACAGGCGGTGGCGGCAGATCCGGATATGCTGGTCATTGCCAATGGGAATGATAACGACTTGTATGAGGCCATCACCCACGGCAGCAAGCTGACCATTTCTTCGCCGACCGATACCATTCGTTTTCAGCTTAAGGGCACCGGTCTGGCTCTGCGCGAACTGCGCAGTTGCGTTGAACGCGCACGCGCGGGCCAGCCGATGACGCCCTTGGGGCGGCTGAGCGGCGGTGAAAGTCCCTTGTTGCCACCGCTGCTGAAGGAATTGCTCAATCAGGCGGGGTTCCATAAGATTGATCTGTTGGCGCCGTCGGCGACACCGCCGGGTTATCCCACCGCCAACACCCTGTGGCGGGTGGGGAGCGTGTTGAGCGGGATCAGTACCTCTACCCGGTTGGCCGGTGAGACCCTGAGCAGCCTGGGTGATGCCTATCTGGCGCGGTTAAAACCCCAATGCGGCGATGACTTTGAGGTCAAATGGGATGAACCCGAGACCTTGGCGGTGGCGTCGTTGCGCACCGCCGTGGTGAATTGTGGCCGGCACGCCGGTCCGGTGCATGTGGCGCTGACCTTTCATCTCGGCCGTGGCGGCTTGCTTCAAGTGTTCTTCCACGAAGCCCCCGCGGCGGCGGCCGCCGCCGCCGACAAGGACCGCAGCGCCATTGCGGAGGTGTTGCGCCGGTTAGGGAACCCGTGACGTTTGCCGGTAAAGTTTGCCAGTTGATTTTTCGTTGTCCCGGCGCCGAAATACCGCCCGGGGCAACGCCGAACGAAGAGGGCGGCCGATGGCTTGGGAGCGGTGGGGTCGGGTCTCGGCGCGGTTGGCGCTTGGCATGATGATTGGGGCGGGGCTGTCGGGCGCCGCCGGGGCTGCGGATCGCAACGGTGATTATGCGATCGTCGGTTATGGCAGCTATCCGTGTTCCAGCCTTCATCCGGATACCGATGCCGGTGTCGCCAACTGGCTGGCCGGCTATTTGACCGCCATCAATCAGATGTATGATAACACCTATGATCTTAAGGGAGACCTGGACTTGGACGGCGTGGTCGATTGGGTTTACACCTACTGCTCAAGCCATTCCAACGAAGGGATATCCAAGGCGGCCACCGCCTTTTTCGACTCGCGCATCTCGGCGCGGCGGAGCGCCCCATGACCGCGCGCGCGCTGCTCGCCGCGACTGCCGCGGTGGTTCTGGTTGCGCAGGTCGCGTTGGCGCCTGCTCCGGGTTGGAGCGCCGACGGTCAGGGGCGCTACAAGGCGATTGGCTACGGTTCGTACCATTGCGAGGATTATACGGCGTCTTACGGTAGCCGGCGGGTGGATGATTCCGGTTTTGGTGACTGGCTCGCGGGCTATGTGACCGGGATCAATTTCGTCGTGAGCAGCACCTATGACATCAAAGGGGTGCTTGATCTTGATGGAGTTCGGGACTGGCTGGCCGCATATTGTCAACACAATGGGGGTGACAGCGTGGCCAAGGCGGCGCGGATGTTCGTAAGAGAAAAGTATGAATCCCGCCAGCAGTCGCGATAATGGCAGGACGCGTGCCGCAGGAACCTAACCCAGCCAGGAGACCGGGGTCAGGCCGGTCAGGCCATGCAGTTCCTGCGTCATCTTGCCGATGCGGATCGACTGATTTCCATAGAAGTAAACATTGAGCTTGATGTTGCAGACGACGTGGCTTAACCCATGCTTATCGGTGATGCAATATTGCTGTACTTCAAAACCGTTACTGGTCTTGTAGCCGGTCAAATAGGTCCGGATGTCGATGACGGACTTGGTGTAAATATGAAGGCGACTCATGCCGTCGATTTGTTCCTGACAGTCTCTCATGAAATTAATGATATTAACCTTATCATCTAATTGGTAGCTCATCAGGAGTTGGTCTTCTGCGCACGAGTTGACGATCCGCGACAGTTTGATGGTGACGTCGCCGACAATGTACTCAATACCGCGGGGGACTGTATCGACGTGGTGGTAGGTAAAATGGGAGCCAATCGCAAAGGCCGAGCGCAGTGGAATCTTATTTTCGTTGACGGAGTTAAGTGCCAACATCAGGGCTAAGGCGATATAGGTCCGTATGCTGTGTTCGTATCCAACATTGTCATTCCATATGTAGTAGCCATCACCGGTGGTGGAGCGATGGAGGTCAACGGGCATATCATTATCGGCCATGATGCTTGATGCTTTATCAATATAATATTCCAGTGTTTTGAGTTGACATAATTGTTCGGTCGGTAATTTCAGGGAAAACTTAACAATATCGAATAAGATAACAGCTCTGTTCTCGGTATATGTAATACAATACCGCTTAATCAGATTATTTATGGTATTGACGTTGATATTATAACGGGCGATGCCGATCGTCCCCGACACCTTGATGCGAACCCGGGGAATATCAAGGCCGACGACGATCATGCTAAACGTTTTGGTACTGAACAGGCGATTCCCCTGAAATACCCGAGAAAACTTCTCGTAGCCTTTGATCGCGATCTCCACTGGAGCATAACAGATGTCGACATTATTACTGTCGTGAGTCCATCCGATGACCGTATTCCGGCCGCAGTCACGGATATTTTCCAGTGTATCACTGATTCGATTTAGAGAAATGGCTTCGTCCGCTTTAAAATTTTGCAGCAAATAATTCTTAGAGACATTTTGTAAATAGGGATTGTTGCGAGGCTGGGTCATTTGCGTATTTTTCTCCGAACTGCACATACAGCTATAGGATCATAGCCGATGACATGAGGAGCGACGTCCCATTGTCGGAAGTCAGCGCATTCTACGAAGTCGGCCCACCCGCATTCAAGACTGTTCAGGGCCAACGGTCCTTCTTTGGCCCGCACTGGCTTTGGGGCTGCGGGCGACCGACGGTCCACCGAAAAAAGGCCCATCGTGGGAGGCGCTTGCTTCGGCGTGGGCGGGCTAGTATCGTTCCCCCTGAAAAAAAACAGTCATGGGAACCGCCATGGCGCCGAGTGGGCCGACACCCAAACATATGGGACCAAACATATGGGGAACCTGAGTTTTCAGGCGCTCATCCTCAAGCTCCAGAATTATTGGGCCGAGCAAGGCTGCGTTGTGCTCCAACCCTATGATATGGAGGTGGGCGCGGGAACCTTCCACCCTGCGACCACTTTGCGCGCCCTGGGGCCGCAGCCCTGGCGCGCGGCTTATGTCCAACCGTCGCGCCGGCCCAAGGACGGCCGCTACGGCGAAAATCCCAATCGGTTGCAGCACTATTATCAGTTTCAGGTCATTCTCAAACCATCACCGCCGGACAGTCAGGCGCTCTATCTGGACAGTCTGCGCATGCTGGGCATCGATCCCGGACATCACGACATTCGCTTTGTCGAAGATGACTGGGAAAGCCCGACGCTGGGCGCCTGGGGTCTGGGCTGGGAGGTTTGGTGTGACGGCATGGAGGTGACGCAGTTCACCTATTTTCAGCAGGTGGGCGGCATCGAGTGTGACCCCGTGGCCGTCGAACTGACCTACGGCCTGGAGCGCCTGGCGATGTATGTCCAGGGGGTGGAGAACGTCTATCACCTGGACTTCAACGGCGCCGGCGTCAGCTACGGCGACGTGTTCCTGCGGGCGGAACGGGAATATTCGGCGTTCAATTTCGAACACGCTAATACTGACATTTTGCTCCGGCACTTTAAAGATGCGGAGGGTGAATGTCAATCGCTGTTGGAGCGTAAGTTGGCGCTGCCTGCCTATGATCAATGCATTAAGGCCAGTCACCTGTTCAATCTTCTTGATGCGCGCGGTGTGATCAGCGTCGTCGAGCGCGCCGCCTATATCGGTCGGGTGCGCGCGCTGGCCAAGGCTTGTTGCGAGGGCTGGCTCGCCGGGGCAGGCGGAGCCTGACCACGGGTGTTCAGACCAACTGCGCCACATCCAGGATCATGCGGATCGACTGGAGACGCTGAGGGTGGCGATGCGCGCCGGGGTGATTTTGGGCGGACCGGCCGCGGCATATAACGACGGTCCGGGGGGGCGAGGCCACCCCGATCTTGAGAACAGGACGGAGACATGGCCGAGCTTCTCGTCGAACTCTTCTCCGAGGACATTCCGGCCCGCATGCAGGTGCGGGCTGCCGACGACCTCAAACGACTGGTCACCGACAAGCTGGCGGCGGCCGGATTGGGGTTTGCCTCGGTCCAGGTTCAGTCGACGCCGCGTCGGCTGACCTTGGTGGTGGATGGCTTGCCGTTGGCGCAGCCCGACGTCCGGGAAGAACGGCGCGGGCCGCGGGTCGGGGCGCCCGAGGCGGCGGTGCAGGGCTTTCTGAAAGGGGCCGGTCTTGCTTCGCTCGACGGATGTGAGCAGCGTGATACCGGGAAGGGAGTGTTCTGGTTTGCGGTGATCGAAAAGCCTGGACAGGCGACGGCCCAAGTGCTGCCCGGTCTGATTGAGGCGGCCATCCGGGAACTGGTCTGGCCCAAGTCCATGCGCTGGGCCGATACCAGTTTCCGGTGGGTGCGGCCCTTGCACTCGATCATCGCCCTCTTCGATGGCCAGATTGTGGCCGGCGGCCTGACCGTCGCGACCCGGGAGGCGCCGCCTCGCACCGACGCAGACGCCAACATCTGCCTGGCGGGCGAGCTTGCCGCGACCCGGTTGACCTTCGGTGCCGGAACCCGCGGTCATCGTTTTTTGGCGCCCGCCGGCGTGACGGTGACGTCGTTTGCGGACTACCGGGAAAAGCTGGCGGCGGCCTACGTGTTGCTCGACCGGGAGGCACGCAAGGCCCGGATCGTGACCGAATCGACGCGCCTGGTGGCCGCCGAGGGCCTGAGCGTGGCGCCCGATGACGCCTTGCTGGAAGAAGTGGCCGGCTTGGTGGAATGGCCGGTGGTGCTGTTGGGCACCATCGATCCCCAGTTCATGGACGTGCCCGCCGAAGTGCTGATCACCTCGATGCGCACCCATCAAAAGTATTTTGCCACTCTGAGTCCGGACGGGGCCCTGGGACCACGCTTTATCGTGGTGGCGAACATGGTCACCGACGACGGCGGCGCCGCCGTGGTTGCGGGCAATCAACGGGTGTTACGGGCGCGGTTGAGCGACGCGCGGTTCTTCTGGGACCAGGACCGGAAGACGCGGCTTGATGATCGGGTTGCGGCGCTGAAGGCCATAACCTTCCATGCCCGGCTGGGCACCGTTCACGACAAGGGGGAGCGGCTGGTCGAATTGGCGGGGGCTCTGGCGCCGCTGATTCCCGGGGCCGACGCCGGTCTGGCCCGGCGTGCCGCAATCTTGGGTAAAGCCGATCTCACCACCGGCATGGTGGGCGAATTTCCCGAATTGCAGGGCGTGATGGGGCGTTACTACGCCTTGCATGACGGTGAGGACGGCGCGGTGGCGCAGGCGATCGCCGAACATTACAAACCGCTCGGCCCTACCGACGGCTGTCCGACCGCTCCGAACAGCGTCGCGGTGGCGCTGGCGGACAAACTCGATGGCCTGGTGGGATTCTTCGCCATTGACGAGAAGCCAACTGGCTCCAGAGATCCTTATGCGCTTCGCCGGGCCGCACTCGGGATCATTCGGCTGGTGCTGGAAAACCGGCTGCGGCTGGCGTTGCGCGCCTTGTTCCTTCAAGCTCATGCCGGTTACCGGGTGGCCGGACTGGCGGCGGCCGATGTTGTGGCGAGCCAGTTGCTGGAGTTTTTCGCGGACCGGCTGAAGGTGGTTCTGCGTGACCGCGGTGTTCGCCATGACCTGATCGACGCGGTGTTTGCGTTGGGCGGCGAGGACGATTTGGTGCGCTTGCTGGCTCGAGTCGAGGCGCTGGGGGCGTTTTTGGCCACCGACGACGGGTCAAACCTGCTGGTCGCCTATCGTCGGGCCGCCAACATCGTGCGAATCGAAGAAAAGAAAGACGGTGTCACCTATGACGGCGCGCCGGACGCGGAACTGCTGGTTGAGGACGAAGAACGGGCACTGAAGGCCGCGCTTCTGACGGTGGACGACGCGGTGAGGACGAAGCTGGTTGGGGAAGACTTTGCGGGCGCCATGACCGAACTGGCGCGCTTGCGGGCGCCGGTGGACGCCTTCTTCAACAAAGTGACCGTCAATAGCGAGGATCGTCGGCGACGAGAGAATCGTTTGAGGTTGCTGACCCAAATCAGGGCGACCATGAACGGTATTGCAGATTTTTCCCGGATCGAGGGCTGAACGCCGGAGATCGGGCGACGCGCCGTCCGGGTCCATCCGGCGGCGGATGTGACGCTTCGAGGAGCGATGGATACGATGAGCAGCCAGGGCAACACCAAGTGGGTCTATGGTTTCGGAGACGGTACCGCCGAGGGAAGTGCCGCCATGAAAAACCTGTTGGGTGGCAAGGGGGCCAATCTGGCCGAAATGAGCAGCCTGGGGCTGCCGGTGCCCCCTGGTTTTACCATTACCACAGACGTCTGCACCTATTATTACGCCCATGACCAGAAGTATCCGGTCGAACTCGAGGCTGCGGTGGCGACCGCGCTGGCTGAAGTTGAAGCCAGGGTTGGTGCGCGTTTTGGTGATGTGACCAACCCTTTGCTGGTGTCGGTGCGTTCGGGTTCGCGCGCCTCAATGCCGGGGATGATGGATACGGTTCTCAATCTGGGCCTGAATGACCAGACGGTGGAAGGCCTGATCGCGCGCAGCGGCGATTCGCGCTTTGCTTATGACAGCTATCGCCGCTTCATTCAGATGTATGGCAACGTGGTATTGGGTGTCGACCACCATCTGTTTGAAGAAATACTGGAAGATTTCAAGCACCAGCATCGGCGATCGTTGGATACCGATATGACCCCCGAGGACTGGCGGGCGGTGATTGCCGGCTATCAGGAGATGGTGGAGCGCGAGTTGGGAGCGCCCTTTCCTCAGGATGTTGGCCAGCAATTGTGGGGAGCGATCGGCGCGGTGTTTGGTTCCTGGATGAATTCCCGGGCGATTACGTATCGGCGTCTGCACGACATCCCGGGCGACTGGGGGACTGCGGTCAATGTTCAGGCGATGGTGTTCGGCAACATGGGTCAAGACTGCGCCACCGGCGTTGCCTTTACCCGTAATCCGTCTACCGGGGAAAATGCCTTTTATGGTGAGTATCTGGTCAATGCCCAAGGCGAGGATGTGGTCGCGGGCATCCGGACGCCCCAACACCTGACGATTGCGGGAAAGGTGGCGAATCATTCGGATTTGCCGTCCATGGAAGAGGTCATGCCCGAATTGTTTGTTCAGCTTGATCAGGTTAGGGATAAGCTGGAGCGGCACTACCGGGATATGCAGGATATCGAATTTACGGTGCAGCAGAGCAAGCTCTACATGCTCCAGACCCGCACCGGGAAGCGCACGGCACCGGCGGCGCTGAAAATTGCGGTGGACATGGTCGAGGAAGGGCTGATTACCAAAGCCGAGGCGGTTCAGCGCATCGAACCGGCGTCTCTTGACCAGTTGTTGCATCCGACCCTGGATCCGAAGGCACCGCGTAGGGTGGTGTCGCGTGGTTTGCCGGCGTCGCCCGGTGCCGCCTCGGGCAAGGTGGTGTTCACCGCCGAAGAGGCGGTTGCCCAGGCTGGCCTGGGGGAGGCGGTGATTCTGGTTCGAATTGAGACCAGTCCCGAGGATATTCATGGTATGGCAGTGGCGCGGGGTATTCTAACAACCCGTGGCGGCATGACCAGCCATGCGGCAGTGGTGGCGCGCGGTATGGGTCGGGCCTGTGTGGCCGGCGCCGGTGAATTGCGAGTGGACTACAAGAGTCAGCAGATACTGGTGGGGCACAACCGTATCCGTGCCGGCGAAATCATCACCATTGATGGTTCAACGGGCGAGATTATGCTGGGTGAGGTGCCGACGATACAGCCCGAACTCTCGGGTGATTTTGCGCGACTGATGGAGTGGGCCGATGGGTTGCGGCGGCTGCGGGTGCGGGCCAACGCCGAGACCCCGCTGGACGCCCGCACCGCCCGTCGCTTTGGCGCCGAGGGCATCGGTCTGTGCCGGACCGAGCATATGTTCTTCGACGCCGAGCGTATCGTTGCGGTGCGCGAGATGATACTGGCGGAAAACGAAGCCGGACGGCGTGCGGCGCTGGCCAAGATTCTGCCGATGCAGCAAAAGGATTTCGTCGAGCTGTTCCGGATCATGGAGGGGTTGCCGGTCACGATCCGGTTGCTGGACCCGCCGCTTCATGAGTTCCTGCCGAACAGTGAAGATGAAATGGACGAGGTGGCGCGGGCTGCCGGCACCGACTCGCTGAAGGTGCGTCAACGGGCGCTCCAACTCCACGAAGCCAACCCGATGCTTGGGCATCGCGGCTGTCGGTTGGGGATCACCTATCCGGAAATCTACGAAATGCAGGTTCGCGCCATCTTTCAGGCTGCGGTGGAAGTGACGCGGACCGGCGGGCAGCCGGTGACACCGGAAATCATGGTGCCGCTTATTCTGTCCCGCCGGGAATTGGAAATCTTTAAGCAATTGATCGATCGGGTGGCCGCCGAGACCATCGCCGCGCTCGGCGTCGAACTCACCTACATGGTGGGCACCATGATTGAATTGCCGCGGGCGGCGCTGCGGGCGGCCGAGATCGCCGAGCAGGCGGAGTTCTTCAGCTTTGGCACCAACGACCTGACTCAAACGACGCTGGGAATCAGTCGTGACGATGCCGGCAGTTTTCTTCCCGACTATCGGCGTTTGGGGGTGTTCGAACAGGACCCGTTTGCGACGTTGGACGCGGAAGGTGTGGGTGAACTGATCGCGCTTGCGGTGGAGCGTGGTCGCGGCACCCGGCCCACCCTGAAGCTTGGCATTTGTGGGGAGCATGGGGGGGATCCGGCCTCGGTCCATTTCTGCGAAAGGGTTGGCCTCGACTACGTGTCGTGCTCCCCCTACCGGGTGCCGATCGCCCGGTTAGCCGCGGCCCAGGCGGCCTTGGCCAATACGGCGGCTTGATGGGGAGGCTTCCGACCGGCGAGCTTTGAGGGCGAGCCCTTAAAGCTCCCGGAGCCAGCGTCGAGGGCCCGGCCCGGCAGGGGGGCGGGCTCCCGTACTTGGCGATAGGGTAGCCATGGGCGGCGCCGCAGGTTTGGGCCACGACAGAGGGGGCAATACCTTTTGGAGTTAGGTTGGAATGAGGCCGGCAATGCTGGCCTTGACCGCCGCTTGAATACGGGTCGCAACCCCCAGTTTCCGCATGGCATTGGTGATGTGGAAGTTGACCGTGCGTTCGGAGACGTTCATTAGCACGGCGATATCGGTTGAAGACTTGCCCTGGGCGGACCAGGATAGCGCCTCAATTTCCCGCTCGGTCAGGCTGACCTTGGGCGGTGGCGTTCGATTCTGGTTGGTGCGGGCGAGTCGGGCCTTGATGATCTCGACCAGCATTTCAAAATCGATGGGTTTAGTGATATAGTCATCTGCTCCCAGTCTGCGGCCCTTCAGCACATCGACTCGGTCGTTGAGCGCGGACAGAAAGACGAAGGGGATCGACGCCACCCGGTCGGTCCGGGCGCGAATCTGCTCCAGCAAATCGAACCCTGAGGGGGGAGGCATCATGATGTCGCAAACCACCAACTGCGGATCGAAGGTTAATATTTCATTGATGGCCTTGGCGCTGACGGTGAGTCCGCGAACTTCGAATCCATGGTCCGCCAAGTCCTCGACCAGGAGGTCGAGGATACGCTGTTCGTCGTCGATGCAGAGCAATCGTGTTGCCACAGTGGCCTCTCGCCTAACCTGTAACCATTATTGTGCAGCTTACCAGATTTCACCCGACCTTAGCGCAATTTTCTCCCGGGTGCGAGTGCTCCGGACCCGGTGAAGGCGATCGAGTGGCCGGGGGGGCTCCCCGAGTTTGGGGGGGGGCGGTGAAATTGGAAGATGATTATGAACGAGGGTAATCGGCAATGGTCAAGACTGTGGTTGGGCTCGAATGGTTCTTTGTCATCATCGCGACCGATGTCGCAATATTTTTTTTGGATATAAGCATAAGAGAAGATAATGTGTCCATTGGATTTCTTTATACGTTACCTGTATTAATGGGATTCTTTGTAAAAGACCGAATATTGCAATCGACTATCGTCGGTATTTCAATTATGTTGATCATCATTGGTTGTTTTCTGCCATTGCCGGCGCCCGATAGTTTGCCGGTATTCGTGGCTAATCGAGTCCTCTCGGTGTTTACCGTACTGATCACCGGCATCATGGTCTATTTCCGAGTCCGGCTAGAGCAAACGCTGGGCGATGCGCTGGCGAATGAGAAGAATGCGTCGGCTACCCAGCGCGCCTTTGTTTCCATGGTTTCTCACGAATTCCGGACACCATTAACCATTATCGATGGGGAAGCCTACCGCCTGATAAAAATTAAAGATATAATTGGCTCAGATGATATCGAAAAAAGAGCCAGCTCAATTCTTTATTCTGTAACAAGAATGATTAATTTGATTGAAGGCGTTCTTTTTTCATCGCGGGCTCAGGAAAATAAAATTGTATTGCAATTACAACAGGTTAATCTCAATAATCTTATTTATTCAGTTTGTGATCGCCAGATGCAAGTGTCTGGGCGGCATGTTATCGAGTGCGATATTGATAAGCTACCGGTAATCATTAGGGCAGATTCGAATCTCTTAACCTATGTATTTGATAACTTATTGATTAACGCGATTAAATATTCTTCCGAGGGAACCGTCGTGACGGTCGTGGGCCATGTCGAAGGCCTTTATGCCGTGGTTGCGGTGCGTGATTGCGGGATCGGAATTCCGGCCGAGGACCTGCCCAAGCTGTTTGAACCTTATTTTCGTGCCAGCAACGCCTCCGGCTTTTCGGGCAGCGGGGTCGGACTGTATATTGTTCAAACTTTCATCAAGCTTCATGGCGGGCGGGTTACGGTGGACAGCGTAGTCGGGCAGGGTTCGGTTTTTACGGTTCATCTGCCCATTGATGGACCGACTTGACCGGCGGCGGGTCGGAGCGGCGCGTGGGACTGGCAGCAAAAGGAGCGGTAATGGCGGCATCTGAACAGTGGCGGGTCGCGTTGACGGTGACCGGAGTCGCGGCGGCGGCGGCGTTCGCCGAAGCGGTGGGCGACGGTGCGTTGGCAGTGTCGACTTTCGAGGTGTCGGAACACGGCAACGACTGGTTGGTGGAAACAACCTGGGCCGCGGAACCGGAGCGGGGGCGACTGGTGGCCAGGGTGGCGATGCTGTCCCGTGCGATGGCGATTGCCGAACCGGTGCTGACAGTGGAACCGCTGCCCGCCATCGACTGGGTTACGCGCGTTTACGAGGGCTTTCCGCCCTTGCGCGCAGGGCGCTACTTCGTTTATGGGTCCCACTTTGACGGGCGGGTGCCATCGGGGACGGTGGCGCTCAAGATTGATGCTGCCACAGCCTTCGGTACCGGCGAACATGGCTCGACCCGAGGCTGCCTGCTGGCACTTGACCGTCTGGCCAGGCGCGGCCGGGGACGACGGCGACTCGGACAGATCCTTGATTTGGGATGTGGCTCGGGTATCCTGGCTCTGGCGGCAGCCCGAACTTGGCGGGTACCGGTGCTGGCGGTGGACCTTGATGGAGAATCGGTGCGGGTGGCGGCGGTTAACGCCCGGATCAATGGCCTGGCCGGCTTGGTTCGAACCGGGCGCGGGGACGGCTATCGGGTGGGCGCAGCGCGCAAGCAGAGTCGCTATAGTTTGGTGCTGGCCAACATTCTGGCCCGCCCGTTAGCGCGCCTGGCGCCTGGCTTACGCCGGCACTTGGCCCCGGGCGGGGTGGCGATTCTGTCCGGGCTGCTCGCTCGGCAAGAGCGGTTGGTGCTGGCCGCGCATCGGGCACAACGATTGGTCTTGCGTCAACGGGTGACGGTGGGGGAATGGCGTACATTGGTTGTGGCTCGACGGGGGTAACCAAGGGTCTAGATAGTTTACCGCGTACGGTTTGGTATGAATAAGGGTAATGGATCTGAGCTTTTAATCGCGATGAGACATTAGTGTTATTGGGTCGTATCATCAGGGCTGGATTGGAAGATGCGCAAGCTTGGAGGTTATTAGCTTGTCAATAATTCGTGGTTCATTTTGGTCAACGTCGGGGTCTGCCAGCGGGGCATTTGGTTAGCCAAGGGGAAACAATCGCCGCTGCGGAGCAGATCTTCGTTGCTGAGGTCAAACAAACCACGCTTGAACACGGCGCGACGGTCGTTGCAGACGACGGTCGGCCATCCTGGAGTCAATATGGGCGGACCCATGCCGGGTTCGCCGGGAGAACATAAGAGTATGACCGCACGTCACCCCGTTGCTGTTGGCGACCAGTTCATTCGCACCGGACAGCCGCATAAGGTTTATGTCGTGACCCGTATCGACGAACGGCCCCATCATCCACCCCATGCCCGGTTGACGGCGTCGACACCCAGCGGGGACCAGATCACCATCGCCGTGGGGACGTTGACAGACCGCCGCTACTTCATGCCTGCTCCGGCGGCGGTAGGGTGAGGGCGTTTGCCTGAATAAAACGGTTTAGCCGGGCTGGCAACCGTGATGGTTGGCGGAAACCGGAGTCGTGGCCAGCCGTAGGGCGAACGCCGAAGGAGAGTTGCGCGTGTCGGAAAAGTGGGTATGGCGATGGACCGCCGGTATCGGTCTCGCATTGATTATCTTCCCGGGTATTGATCTGTTTGTGTCCCGGCAGTTTTTTCTGAGCGATGTGGCCGATCGCTCGGCTAACTTTGTTTTGGCGAGTGTGCCCGCGGCAATTTTCGGGCATGAAGTGGTAATGCGCACGTTTCAAACCCTCGCTGTGGTTTTGGTTTTAGGACTGCTGTATTGTAGCGTCAGGCTTCGCCGTTTGTTTGATCTCGGCGCGATGCAGTGGCTGTTTCTGGCGCTGGCGCTGGCCATTGGTCCCGGTTTGGTCGCTAATGTTTTGTTTAAAGAAACCTGGGATCGTGCTCGGCCGTTCCAAATCGAGGAGTTTGGCGGGCCACTGGAATTTACCCCTCCACTCGTTCTCAGCAACCAGTGTCATCACAATTGCTCATTCGTGTCGGGGGACGCCGCTGCGGGTTTCTTTTTGCATTCATTCGCTTATGTCGCGCAGCGACGGCGGCGAATGATTTTTTATGGTGGCTTGGGCGTCGGATTATTGGTGGGGTTGATGCGGATTGCGCAAGGGGCCCATTTTTTGAGTGATGTTCTTTACGCCGGCGCTTTTATGGTTGCGACGACTGCTGCGGTTCATGCGTTGCTTTATGGTCGGGCCGCCACTGCGGACTGGTGGCGCCGTCATATTCTGCGTTCCTGCCGCTCAGATCCGTAATGGGCTTTAGGAGCCTGTACGCTCCGTTTGCGCAGGGTGGCCTGTTCTGATAATCAGGGAGAGGGGGACGGCGTCAGTCGGTCCGCCGGCGACGCTTGGGCGTGACCGGCGATGAAAAAGGGGGCACCGATGGTGATCTGGGGCAAGGCGTTACGCCGGCACGGTTCGCGGGCGCGGCATTTTTTGGGGATTCTGATTGTCGGCATGCTGGCGGGATTGAGCCTGCCGGGGGCCAAGGCCAATGCGCATGCCATCATCGTGTCTTCGGAACCGGCCTCGGGAACCGTGGTGACGGGCCCGGATGTCGCATTTGTGCTCCATTTTAACAGCCGGATCGACCACCAGCGCTCGCGGTTGATGCTCAAGCAGCCGGACGGCACCGCCACACCGGTGCCGGTGGCTCCTCCGGAGGCGGACCAAACGGTCATGACGGCTCGGGTTGTCGGGTTGATTCAAGGCGCGTACAGCCTGCACTGGCAAGTTTTGTCAATCGACGGACATTTAACCCGAGGCGACATTCCCTTCACGGTAGGTCCCGCGACCGCTGGCAGGCGATAGACGGCCATGGCAACGCTGATCGATCTCTTCGGCTTCCTGACTGTTCTGCTGGATGGTCTGGCTATGGTGACGCTGGCCTTTACGGTTGGCGGCATCGTTTTTTTGGGGTTGCTGGCGCAGCCCTTGGCCGAAATCCTGGGGGCCACCGGCAGGGACATTCTGCGGCGGAGTCGGTCCATTCTGACCGCAAGTGCGCTTGGACTGGTGGTGATCATAGGTTGTCGGACCGCACTCGAGGTGTCTGTGCTGGCGGGAACCACAGATATCCCGTTGGCGGGCATTGTCGGGGCCACCTTCGTGCGCGCCGGCGTGGTGATCGTCCTCGCCGCACTGTTGGCTGCATTGGTGTCTGCCACCCGCCTGGACGATCGGCGCCCGCTGCTGTTGCCGCTGCTGGTTTGTATGATCCTCGGCGCGGTGTCGTTGTTAACCCATGGCGCCGCCCGGTTGGACGACCGCTGGGTGCTGGTGGCCCTGATTTTCGTCCATTTGGGCGCGGTGTCAGTCTGGCTTGGTGGTTTGCCCTATTTCCTGGGGGCGCTTGCCCTCTCGAAGGACCATGTGGCCTGCCACCGGGTCGGCGCGCGCTTTTCTCTGATGGCCATGATTGCGGTGTTGGCAGTGGTGACCAGCGGTCTTGGCATGGCTTATGCTTATATCGACTCGCCGGCCGCGGTTTACGGTACCGCCTACGGCGCCATGCTGTCGGCCAAAGTTTTGATGTTTGTTGCTTTGCTTGGTTTTGGTTTCAAGAACATGCTGATCGTTCAGCAATTGCGACGGTCGCCCGACGCGCCGGTGCTGGTGATGCGCCGCTTTGCTGAAGTAGAGTTGGGGGTTGGTGTCGCGGTGTTTTTATGTGCGGCGTCCCTCACGTCGCTACCGCCCGCCATTGATCTGAAGCAGGATCGGGTCACTTGGGACCAACTGGTGGACCGGATGACACCGGAGATTCCGCGTCTGACCAGCCCGGATCATGACGCTCTGGCCATTCCCCAGCTTGAAGCCCGATTGGCCGCAGCGCGGCTGGCCGGGGGGGCCGAGCCGTTGCCGGCGGCCTATGTGCCGGGGAGCGGGGTGATCGTTCCGCCCACCGCCGCCGACATGGCCTGGTCCGAGTTCAATCACCATTGGGCGGGGATTCTGGTGTTGGCCATTGGCCTTCTGGCGCTGCTGGAGCGCAGCGGCATGGCGCCCCTGGCGCGGCATTGGCCGCTGGTCTTTTTGGCGCTGGCGGCGTTTATGGTCGTACGCTCCGATCCCGAAGGTTGGCCGCTCGGCAGCCTGGGCTTCTGGGAGACATTACGCGATCCGGAGGTGACACAGCATCGAGTCTTCGCGTTGCTGGTGATTGGCTTCGGGCTGGTGGAATGGGGCGTCTGCACGGGCGTTCTTGCTTCAAAGCGCGCTGCCCTGGTCTTTCCGCTGCTGGTGGCTTTGGGCGGTACCCTGATGTTTGCCCACTCTCATTCGCTGGGGAATATCCGGCAGGAATTGCTGATCGAGTGGACGCATATCCCCATTGCGCTGCTGGGTGTCGCGGCCGGTTGGGCGCGGTGGTTGGAGTTGCGCCTGCCGCCGCCGCGCGGGCGACTTCCGGGTTGGTTGTGGCCCGTCACCTTCGTCCTGATCGGCATGATTTTGTTGATGTATCGGGAATCCTGAGGAAGGCTGGTGGCGGACGTGGAACAGATCGACCGCCTTTTAGATCGATTGGCGTTGTGCCTGGTCGAGAGCAGTCGGCGCTTTGCCGTGCTGGTGGTGCTGGCCTGTCTGGCCGGGGCTGGCGCCCTGGGTTGGATTGCGGCTACTCGACTGGGTATGGATACGGATCTCGACAAGCTGCTGTCGGTGGAAGAACCCTGGCGACAACAGGAAATTGCCTTCGATCAGGCTTTCCCACAGTTTGACGACCTGCTGATCGCCGTGGTTGACGGTGATGCGCCGGAGGCCGTGGAAGCGGGGGCGGCGGCACTGGCGGATCGTCTGAGCGGGCGCAGCGACCTGTTCCGCAGCATTAGCCGGCCCGACGCCAATCCGCTATTCCGGCGCGAAGGGCTTTTATTTCTGCCCGTTTCCGATGTGGCGGCCATCACCGCTCAGGTGATCGAGGCCCAGCCTTTTATCGGCTCACTGGCGGCGGATCCCAGCTTGCGGGGCCTGTTCGGCAGCCTTAAATTGGCTCTGGACGGCGTGATTGGTGCGGATGCCGCGTTTTCCCGCCTGGAACGGCCGTTGGCGGCCATCACCGAATCGGTCGCGACCACCCTGGCCGGTCACGGCCGGCCCCTGTCCTGGCAGGGCTTCTTAACCGGAGAAAAACCCCGGGCCGAGGCGTTGCGCCGCTTCGTGATGCTGAAAGTGGTGCGGAACTTTGGTGAGCTGGCGACCGGTGAAGCCGCGATCACGGCGGTTCGTCAGGCGGTCGTCGACTTGGGGCTGACGGCTGATCGGGGGCTGCGGGTGCGGTTGACCGGTTCCGTGGCCATCGAGAACGACGAGTTACAGACCCTGTCCCGGGGGGCCAGTGTTTCGATCGAATTATCGCTTGGGCTGGTGTGTCTGGTGCTGTTTGCGGCCTTGCGATCCATTCGGTTGATCTTGCCGATTTTTGTGACCTTGATCGTCGGGTTGGTTGCGACCGCAGGATTTGCGGCGTTGGCGGTGGGGACCCTCAATCCGATCTCGGTGGCCTTTGCGGTTTTGTTCATTGGTCTTGCCGTCGATTTTAGCATTCAGTTTACCGTTCGTTACCGAGAGGAGCGCTATCGTGCGCCCGATCCGGACGAGGCGCTTCGCCGGACCGCTGTGAACATCAGCCGAGCCCTGTTCCTCGCCGCGGTGGCGACGGCCTTGGGCTTTTTGTCCTTTTTGCCCACCGCCTACGTCGGTGTGTCTCAGTTGGGACTGATCGCGGGCGTCGGTATGTTTATTGCGGTAGCGCTCAACTTTACATTGCTTCCGGCCTTACTGACCCTGTTCCGGACTCGGGGGGAACCGGCGTCGGTGGGCTTTGCCGGGGCGGCTCCCATCGACCGTTTTCTGATTGAGCGAGGGCGCTGGGTGCTGGCGGGGGCCGGCATTATCGCCGTTCTCGGGATCGCCCTGACCCCTCTTTTGCGTTTTGACTTCAACCCGATGGATCTGCGCGACCCCAAAACCGAGTCGGTGGCGGCCGCGCTGGACCTGATGGCGAATCCCGATACGTCGCCGTTTACGGCGGAGATTTTGGTCAAGTCGGTGGCGGAGGTGCCGGCGCTGATGGCCAAGCTTGAATCGCTTCCCGAAGTTCATCGGGTGCTCGCCGTCACCAGTTTCGTACCGGAACAGCAGGACGCGAAGCTGGCGCTGATTGATGACGCGAATATGCTGCTGGAGCCAACCCTGACGCCGGCGGTGGTGGCCCCGCCGCCCGATGTCGCCGCGATTCGGCTGCTGATGGCGGCGACGGTTCAACGGTTGCGCGCTTTGGACCGGGAACCCGTGGCGCATCGGTTGGCCGATCTGCTGGATCAGGCGCGCGGTCGCAACGATGCCTTTTTTGCGGCCTTGGGTCGGACTCTGTTGTCGGGTTGGTCGGTTCGGCTTGATGCGTTACGGGAGGCGCTCCTTGCCGAACCGGTGACGCTGGGAAGTTTGCCTGACTCAGTGACGCGGGACTGGATCGCGCCCAACGGTAGCGCCCGTCTTCAGGTATTCCCGGCGGGCAATGTCGGCGATACGGTGGTGCTTGGGCGATTCGTCGATGCCGTGCGGCGTGTGGCGCCAGGGGCGACCGGGACGGCGGTGACGGTACGGGAGTCGGCAGTCACAATTATTCGGGCCTTTATTGAGGCCGGCATCCTTTCGCTGCTGGCGATTTCGCTTCTGTTATGGCTGGTATTGCGGCGGCTTGGCGACGTTTTGCTGGTGTTGGGGCCGCTGCTGTTGTCGTCGTTGATGACGGTAATCGCCAGCGTCGCCTTGGGGCCGGTCCTGAATTTCGCGAATGTTATCGCCCTGCCGCTGTTGCTGGGCATCGGGGTTGCCTTTAACATCTATTTCGTCGTGAACTGGCGGCGCGGCTTGGTCGGGCCGTTGCAGTCCAGCACCGCTCGAGCCGTCGTGTTCAGTGCGCTGACGACGGTGGTTGCGTTTGGCAGTCTCGCGCTATCAAATCACCCAGGCACGGCATCAATGGGTCTGCTGCTCATGATCTCCCTTGGGTTTACGTTGTTGAACACTCTGGTGACATTGCCGGCGTTGCTGGGTTGGGCTGGCCGGGCGGACTTGATGCGACCAACCGCGGCGCGCCAGACCATCCCCAGAGAGTCGCCGGCCGATGACGCAACTCCTTGACCGGAACAGGAGTCAAGGCAAATTATTTGCAGGAGGTCCCAATTCCCATGAAACGGACAAATGTGATGGCAATTGATCGAGCAGAGGCAGATCATTTGGAGGCCGTTCCGACCGCCTGTGGTTCGGAGCGGCGCAACGCCGGCAGGATGCCGCTGTTGAGTCTGATGGTGGGGAGCGTGGTATCGGCGCTGGTGGCCGGGTGCGCAACACCGCCGGCCGATCCGGCGGCGAAGGCGGAGTTCGAGCAGAACAACGATCCGTTGGAACCGGCTAATCGCTACTTCTTCGAGGTCAATCGGTTTATCGACTTCTTGGTGATCAAGCCGTGGGCGGATACCTATCGTCGTATTGTTCCTGACTACGGGCGGCAACGGGTACACAATGTCCTTGGCAATATGAATCAGCCTTTGGATCTTGGCAACGAATTGTTGCAAGGCCGGTTCTCGGATAGTGTCACGACTGGCTGCCGGTTCTTGATCAACTCAACGTTGGGTTTGGGTGGAATCTTCGATGTAGCCACTGATCTTGGTCTACCCAACAAGAACGGCGACTTTGGTCAGACCCTTTACACGTGGGGGGCTCCTGAAGGCCCGTATTTGGTCCTGCCTTTGTTTGGCCCCTCGAATCCCCGTGACGCCGTCGGTCTTGGCGTTGATGCTTATGGCGACCCCGTGAGTTATGTCTTTGGTGCGAATAAGCTGGTGCTGGCCAATGACGCCCGGTTCCTGGCGACCGCGACCGACTTACGCGCCAGCTATATTGAACCGTTGGAGGCGCTGGAGAAATCATCCATCGACTTCTATGCTCAGATGCGGAGTACATCGCGGCAGCATCGGGCCAAGGAACTGGGCCAGTCAGCGGCGGACACGTCTTATCCCAGCTACGATTCCGAGGATCAAAAGCCGGCGGCTAAGTAGCCTGAGGCCGGGCTGGCCGCTATTTGGTAGCGGCCAGGGCTTTGATTTTAGCCTCCAGTAACTCGTTGAGGGCCTGGGCACCGCCGCGGTTGAGTATCGAACTGAACTCAGAGCGGCGGGCGGCCATCTCGCTGATCGTGCCGTTGATAAAGATATCGATGATTTGCATTTTGCCGTTATTTCGGCGTAACAGATAGCCCATCTCAACCGGATCGCCTTTTTTAGGGATCAGTTGGGTTTTGACGATGATGCGACCGTTATTTCCCGGTGCGGGGGTTTCCTGTTCGACTTCGAATCGTTCATCATCGTAGCTGTCGAAGTTGGCGGCATAACTGGCGATGCTGAACCGGCTGAAGGCGTTGATGAGCCGGCTCTGGTCGTCGGGCGAGAGAGTGGGCCAGACGGCGCCGGCTGCGATTTTGGTCATGGCCGGCAGGTCGAAGGCCTGAGTGATGGCGGGCGTGAGGCGACTAACCCGGCCGTCGAAGCCTAACGCCGGCCCGTCCTTCATGGTCGCCAGTAAGGTCTGATAGAAAGCATCGACCACGGGCATTGCTGACCCGGCCTGGACGGTGGTCCCGGTCGTTGATTCGGCGGCATGGACCAGGATTGATGTCGGGCCTGCGGCGGCCAGTGCCAAGGCGATCCCGCACACGGCGCCAGTGTGAATGGGGGTAAAACGAAAAGAGAACGCAGACAATGAACGACCTCCGGCATGGCTCAGCGGCGACGGCGATGACGGAATGGGGCAGGCGCCGCAGGCAGAAGGTATAAGGGCGCAGCGGATTGGCGACAAGGACTGGTGTGCAGAATATGAAGCGCGTGATCGTCACCGCAGATGATTTTGGCTTGGCAGTGGCCGTCAATGAGGCGGTGGAGATTGCCTGCCGCGATGGGGTGCTGACGGCGGCCAGCCTGATGGTTGGTGCTGCGGCCGCTGGGGACGCCGTGGCGCGGGCACATCGCTTGCCTCAGTTGCGCGTCGGTCTTCATGTTGTGTTGGTGGATGGCCGGCCCATGCTGTTGCCCGACCGATTGCCGGCACTGGTCGGGGCTGACGGTCGGTTTCGACGTGACCTGATGGCGGCCGGGGTTCGATGCTTCTTTTGGCCCGATGCGCGCCGCCAGATTGAGTTGGAGTTGCGTGCCCAGTTTTCCGCCTTCGCCGCCACCGGCTTGCCGTTGGACCATGTCAATGCCCACAATCATTTTCACCTTCACCCGACGGTTTTGGGGCTGATTCTGAAAGTCGGCCGTGAGTTTGGGATGCGGGCCATCCGGTTACCGCGCGAGCCCGCTGTGGCCGGGGCGGGGGGATGGGCTTTGGCGCCATGGACGGCGTTGATGCGGCTACGGCTACGTCGGGCTGGCCTGCGATTCAACGATCATGTGCTGGGACTGAGCCAAACCGGAGCCATGACGGAGCCGGTGGTGCTTGGGCTGCTGGAGCGGGCTCGTGGACTGTCCGATCGCAGCGTGTCCGAACTTTACTTTCATCCGGCAACCCGGCAATGTCCGGAGTTGACCGAGGCGATGCCCGACTATGATCATCCCGGCGAATTGCACGCCCTGACCAGCCCGCGGGTTCGTGCTGCCCTTGATGTGGGGGGATTTGAACGGGTGGCCTTTTGTGATCTTTGAGGCGCGTCCGGAAAATGTCGGAATCAAGCCCTGGCGGGGGAAAAGTTTCACCGCTGATCCGGTCGATGGAACGTCGTTTTCGGGCGTCGGCCGTGAAGCGGTCTGCCCCGATCCAACCGTAAAGTGACGTTCAGTGTCTCGGCTGATTTTATTCAACAAGCCTTTTGGCGTGTTGTCGCAATTCACCGATAGCGAACACGGCCGTTCGACCTTGGCACCCTATATCCCGGTTCCCAAAGTGGTTCCGGCCGGCCGGTTGGATAGCGATAGCGAGGGCCTGTTGGTCCTCACCGATGATGGCGCCCTACAGGCTCGCATTGCCCAACCCCACCATAAGCTGCCCAAGGTCTATTGGGTCCAGGTCGAAGGCCTTCCGACCGGGGAGGCTTTGGAACGCCTCAGTCAGGGAGTTGAGTTGCGCGACGGACTGACCTTGCCGGCCCAGGCTCGGGCGATTCCCGAACCGCCGGGCCTGTGGCTTCGGCAGCCGCCGATTCGGACTCGTGCGCAGATTCCCACCGCTTGGATTGAGGTGACGCTTCGTGAGGGCCGGAACCGTCAAGTCCGACGAATGACGGCGGCGGTCGGATTTCCCACCTTACGCTTGATTCGCTACTCGGTGGGAGAGTGGACCCTTGAAGGGTTGGCGCCGGGGATGTGGCGGGAAACGCCACCCCCGGCAGTCCGTTCTGGAGCCCATCGGGTCGTCAACAGCACCGGGTTACCGGGTTGTGGTGGCCCGAAGGCGCGGCGTCCTCGACCGCGGTAATGTCGGGGTTACGGTAGGCCAGCAGGCAGCAGCGAATGCCAAAGACGAGCATGGTTAGGACGACCCCCATAAAAATAAGGGTCAGGGTGGCGTCCAAGTGGTCGTTGGCCACCACCTGTGCGACCTGATCCAGAGTTTTGGCCGGGGCCAGGACCTGATTATTCTGCAACGCACCCTGATATTTGGCGGCGTGCGCCAGGAAGCCGACCGACAGGCTGGGGTCGAACACCTTCAGGGCGCCGGCGGTCAGGGTACACAGCACCAGCCAAGTGGCCGGAACGAGGGCGACCCACGCCAGCCGTTGGCGTTTGAGCTTGAACAGCACCACGGTTGCCAGGATCAGAGCACAACCGGCCAGCATCTGGTTGGAGATGCCGAACAATGGCCATAGGCTGTTGATGCCACCGAAGGGATCGATCACACCGGTGTAAAGAATATAACCCCAGGCGCCGACCGCCACCGCCGTGGCCAGGATGTTGGCAGACCAGGACGAGGTTCGGGCCAACGGTTTGAACACCGCACCGAACATGTCCTGGACCATGAAACGGCAGGCGCGGGTTCCGGCGTCGACGGCGGTCAGGATGAACAGCGCCTCGAACAGGATCGCGAAGTGATACCAGAACGCCATCCATCCGGTGCCGCCAAACAGGCTCAGCAGTTGCGCCATGCCCACCGCCAGGGTAGGAGCCCCGCCGGATCGGGACAGGAGGGTCTTCTCGCCCACCTCTTGGGTTAATTGGTTCAGCGTATCGGGGCTGAGGACGAAACCCCAACCGTTGATGACCTGGGCGGCGCTGTCGACGGTGGTCCCCAGCACCGCCGGCGCAACATTCATGGCAAAATAAACCCCGGGCTCCAGGATCGAAGCGGCACATAGCGCCATGATGGCGACGAAGGATTCCATCAGCATGCCGCCGTAGCCGATGAAGCGGGCGTCCCGTTCGTCGGCGATCATTTTGGGAGTGGTGCCGCTGGCGATCAGGGAATGAAAACCGCTACAGGCGCCGCAGGCGATGGTGATGAACAGGAACGGGAACAGGCTGCCGCTCCACACTGGCCCCGAGCCGTTCACGAAGGGAGTGATCGCGGGCATTTTGAGCACCGGTGCCATCGCCACAACGCACAACGCCAGCAGGAAGATGGTGCCGAGTTTCAGAAAGGTCGACAAATAATCCCGCGGCGTCAGCAATAGCCAGACCGGTAGAATCGAGGCCACGGCGCCGTATCCGATCAGGCACCACGTCACTTGGATCGGGGTGAGGGTGAACAGTGCGGCGAGGGTCGGGTCGGCGGCAATCCGGCCGCCGCCGACGATCGCGGCAATCAACAGCGTCACCCCGATGGCGGAGGCTTCATCCACGCGACCCGGACGCAGCACTTTCATGTAGAGGCCCATCAACAGGCCAATCGGGATGGTCATGGCCACGGTGAACACCGACCATGGGCTGTTGGCCATGGCCTTGACGATAATCAGACTCAAGACCGCCAGAATGATGGTCATAATGCCGAAGATGCCGACCATGGCGATGGTACCCGGAATGGGCCCCATTTCCTCGCGGATGATTTCGCCCAGAGAGCGGGCGCCGCGCCGCATGGATATCCCCAGGATCAGCAGGTCCTGGACCGCACCGGCCAGTACGACGCCGAAAAGAATCCACAGCATGCCCGGCAGATAACCCATCTGCGCCGCAAGCACCGGTCCGACCAGCGGCCCGGCGCCGGCGATGGCGGCAAAGTGGTGGCCGAACACCACCAGGCGATGGGTCGGTACGTAGTCTTTGTTGTCGTTATAGCGTATGGCCGGCGTCGGGCGATGGCTGTCCAGGGACAATACGGTATCGGCGATGAACAGGCTGTAATAGCGATAGGCCACCGCGTAGACGCAGAGGGCCGCGATGACCAACCAGACGGCGTTAACCGTTTCGCCGTGGAAAACGGCGACCATGGCGAAGGCGACCGCCCCGACAATCGCGATGATCGGAAAGGTCAGCAGCCGGAATAGACTGGTGGTCCTGTGCAACGCTATGGTGCTCATTCCGGCTCACTCCTGCCAAAGGTTACCCGCCGGGACCGGTGCTGCGGCTCGGCCGGGACTCCCCCGCGCTTCCGGCTTCCGATGAAAGGGCGCAGGGCGCCTTGGGAATGAAGTATAACAGGTTCGCTGTAGGTCTAGATTGATTCGCATGTTTTGGCGTTGCAACATCATGGTTGCGCCGGTGTTAAACCACCCTGAGGCGGGTCGCTCGGGGGCACCGTATTCCAACCTCCCGGTCCCCCGGCCCCCCGGCTCGACCGTCAGACTCTTGGTGCTGTCGGATTGCAGGGCGGCCGGCTTACCTTGGCGCGTGAGGTGCGGTGCTGGGGGTCTGGCCGTTTTTGCGCAAGCTGAATTCGCCCCGCAGGGCGGCTTCGGCCATCGGCAGGCTATCGGGGCCGTAATGGCGGGCAATCTCCGGCGGCACAACGCTGATGAAGTCGGCCAACGCCTTCCTGGTCATCGGCCCCATCAGGCCGTTGGGTTCACCGTGAAAGAATCCTAATGTTATCAATGCTTTTTGCAGCAAAAAGGTTCTCGAGCCGGTCATCTCCGGCGCTGCCGGAGCCGCTGCCGGAGCGGGCGTGGCCTCTGGGGCCGGACTGGGCGGCACCGGTACGGCGGCCATCACCATGGCGGGCATTGCCGTTGGTGCAACATCCGGCTTGGCCGGCGGCACCGCTGTTGCCGGGATCGCTGTTACCGGAACCGGCATGGCGACCGCCCCCTGGGGGGGGGGCGCTGCGGCTTCCGGTCCGGGCACGACCGCCGCCTCGGACCGGGTACCCGGGGCCGACGAGGGGGACGGGGCGTGGGATCGCATCAGATGAGGGATTTGGAGGGCCAGGAGCGTCAGGATGCATCCGGCCACCGTAAACAATCCGTACCAGGCGACATTTTTGACGGGGAACATCGTCCCTTGTGGGAGTGCCCATCGTTTGACCGGTGCGGCCCACCGTTTGATAGGGGTTGCCCACCGCGCGAGACGGGAAAAATGCAGGGCGGGTTGTTTTGGAGGCACCTTCAGCGGGAGCTCGCCAACGGGGGGGGCAATCGGGACGTCGTCTTTAGCGTCAGCGTCTTTAGTGTCGACGGTGTTTCCGATAATAGCCGCAATATCGGAGATAAAATGGCACACCATATAGTATTTCAGGATGTGAGTTTTCAGGCTTGTGCCATCGGCATAGTAGTATGAGACATCGTATCCTGGGATGTTAATCTGATAGGCGGCTTCTGATGAAATTAGCCCCCAATCATATTTCTGAATTTCGTTAATAACACGAACGAAAAGTGCTCTCCGATCGATAGAGTCGAAGAACTCTTTAGAGTCCGTTTCAACCTCTTCCCTACTGGTGCATTGCAGTGCATTTTTCGGCGCGGTTAAGGTTGGTTCAACCACTTCAATGCATCGTTTCTCGATTGATATCTTAAAATCAACTCCGAGAACTAGATTGCTTTCGGTTGTATTCATCGGGGGCCTTGCCTGTCTTTAAAAGGAATCGGCGACCGGAGGCATTGCTCCTGGTCGCCGCTGGGGCTGAACGCCCCAAATCCGATCAGGACTCTGACTTCCAGCGCAGAACGGGCTTGCGGGCGGCGGCGGTTTCATCCAGACGTCGGCGCGGGGTGAGGCGTGGGGCTGCCTGAAACCAAGCCGTATCACCGGCCTTGGCTCGGTCCGCGAGCCCGGTCATGGTGGTAATGAACTGATCGAGAGTCGCCTTGGTCTCACTTTCGGTCGGTTCGATCAGCATCGCCCCGTGAACAACCAGCGGGAAATATACCGTCATGGGATGGAACCCTTCGTCGATCAACGCCTTGGCGATGTCAAGGGTGGTAACCCCGGTGCCTTTCAAGCCGCGGTCGTCAAACAACGCTTCGTGCATACACGGCCCCGCGAACGGCGCGTTGAACACGCCTTTGAGCCGGGCCAGCAGGTAGTTGGCGCTGAGCACGGCATCGCCCGAGGCCTGGTGCAAACCGTCGGCGCCATGACTGAGGGTGTAGGCCAAGGCGCGCACGAACATCCCAACCTGGCCGTGGAAGGCCTTCATCCGGCCATAGGCCAGGGTCGTGCCGTCATCTTCGTCTTGGGTTTCCGCCAAACGCAGGCCGTCGTCACCATGGATGATCCGCGGCAGCGGCACGAACGGTGCCAGGGCCTGAGAGAACACCACCGGGCCGCTGCCCGGGCCGCCGCCGCCATGGGGCGTGGAGAAGGTCTTGTGGAGGTTGATGTGCATGGCATCGACGCCGAGATCGGCTGGCCGGACCCGTCCGACGATGGCGTTGAAGTTGGCACCGTCGCAATAGAGAAAGGCGCCGGCGTCATGCACCGCCTGGGCGATGGCGAGGATGTCTCGCTCAAACAAGCCGCAGGTATTGGGGTTGGTGAGCATCAGTGCTGCCACATCAAAGCCAAGTTTGGCTTTGAGGGCGTCAACGTCAACCCGTCCATCGGCGGTGGCGGGGATGGTCTCGACCGCGAACCCCAGCGCGGCGGCCGTAGCGGGATTCGTGCCGTGGGCGGACTCGGGAACCAGTACCCGTGGCCGCCGCGGGCCGCCCCGATGATCATGGGCGGCGCGGATGGCCATCATACCGCACATTTCGCCGTGGGCGCCGGCGGCGGGAGTCATGGCGACCGCCGCCATCCCGGTCAGCGCCTTTAACCAGCCCGCCAGCGCGTCCACCAGTGCCAGCGCCCCCTGGACGGTGGAGAGGGGCTGCAACGGATGCAGGTCGGAAAAGCCCGGCAGCCGCGCCAGTTTCTCCCCCAGTCTGGGGTTGTGCTTCATGGTGCATGAGCCAAGCGGATAAAAGCCGGCATCAATGGCATAGTTCTTTTGGGAGAGTCTTGTGTAGTGGCGCACGACCTCCGGCTCGGTCAGGCCCGGCAGGCCGATCGGCCCGCGCGCCGCCACCCGCCCTAACCGGGTGTGGGTGGTGGGTAACGCGGGCAGATCAACGCCACTCTGGCCCGGGGCGTCGAGTTCGAAGATCAGCGGTTCGTCCATCTCCAGGCCGCGGTGGCCGGATATCGTGGTCATGTCACAGCAACTCCGCGAGGGCCCGGCAAAGGGCGTCCATGTCGGCTTCGGTGGTGCATTCGGTGCAGGCGAGCAACAACAGGTCAGACATGCCGTCGGCTTCGGGGAACAGACGCACCGCCGGCACGCCGCCCAAGATGCCGCGTTTGGCCAGCTTGTTAACCAGCTTGCTGGCGCGGCGCGGCAGGCGCACGGTGAATTCGTTGAAGAAGCTGTCGTTGAGAACCCGAACCCCGTCGATATCGCCGAGCTTGCCGGCCAATTGAACCGCCTTGGCGTGGTTCAGCCGGGCAAGGCCGGTGAACCCGGCTTCACCCAACAGCGATAGGTGGATGGTGAAGGCCAGTGCGCACAAACCCGCGTTGGTGCAGATGTTGCTGGTCGCCTTTTCCCGGCGGATGTGTTGTTCCCGGGTGGACAGGGTCAGGACCCAGCCGCGGCGGCCGTCGGCGTCGCTGGTCTGGCCGACCAGACGCCCGGGCATCTGGCGAACATATTTGTCCCGGGCGGCAAACAGGCCGAGATGAGGTCCGCCGAACGACAGCGGATTGCCCAACGACTGGCCTTCGCCCGCGACGATGTCGGCGCCCATGGCCCCGGGCGGGGTCAGCAACCCCAGCGACATCACCTCGGTGACGACCACCACCAGGAGCGCCCCCTTGGCCCGGCAGGCGGCAGCCAGTGGCGTGAAATCGTGGATGTGTCCGAACACGTCAGGATTCTGCACCACCACGCAGGAGGTTGCGTCGTCGATGCTGTCCACCAGGGATTCCCGGCCGCGGGGATCGGGCGCACCCGCAACCACCTCGAAGCCGGTGAACCGCGCCAGTGTGGCGGTGGTGTCGCGGTAATGGGGATGCAGGTTGCCGGCCAGCACCGCCCGATGGCGGCGGGTGACGCGGTTGGCCATCATCACCGCTTCGGCACAGGCGGTGGCGCCGTCGTACATGGAGGCGTTCGCCACGTCGAGGCCGGTGATCAGCGCCACCTGGGTCTGAAACTCAAACAGGGACTGGAGCGTCCCCTGACTGATTTCCGGCTGGTAAGGGGTGTAAGACGTCAGGAACTCGCCGCGTTGGATCAGGTGGTCCACGGTTGCCGGCACATGATGGCGGTAGGCGCCGCCCCCCAGAAAGCAGGGCCCGCTGCCGGCCGGCATATTCCGGGCGGCGAGGGCCGAGAGGGCGCGCTCGACCTCCAATTCGCCTTGGTGTCCGGGCAGGCCGGGAATCGGCCCCGGGAGCAAGGTGGTCGCCGGCGCGTCGGCATAAAGCTCGGCCACCGACGCTACCCCGATCTCGGCCAGCATGGCCCGGCGGTCGGCCTCGGTCAGGGGCAGGTAGCGCATCAGGCCAATCCCTCCAGATAGGACTGGTAGCCGTCGCTGTCCATCAGTGCCTCAAGCTGGGTCGGATTGGTCAGGCGCAGCTTGAAGAACCAGCCGTTGCCTTGCGGATCGATGTTGACCTGGGCCGGTTCTTCGGTCAGTCCGCCGTTGATGGCGATCACCTCGCCGTCGACCGGCGCGTAAACCTCGCTGGCGGCTTTGACCGATTCAACCACCGCCGTGTCGCTGCCCTGAACCACTTCGCGGCCGATCTCCGGGAGTTCGACGAAGACGATGTCCCCCAGGGCATGCTGGGCGTGGTTGGTGATGCCGACGGTGCCAACGTCACCCTCGACTTTGATCCACTCGTGGTCTTTGGTGAACTTGATCAGGCTCATGCCAGTGTCCTTCCCGATGAGGGTTCGGGCACGCTCTTGGCAGGAGAGCGGTCCCGGTGGTGCCCAGGTTGGCGCGATCGACGGAGCCGTCAGCCGCGGTAGTAGCTTTGCTTGACGAACGGTAGGCTGACGACCCGGGCGGGCAGAGGCTTGCCGCGCACCACCAGAGTCACGGCGGTGCCCGGGGTCGCGAGGGCGCCCGGAACATACCCCATGGCGATGGGCGCCCCCACGGTCGGACCGAAGCCGCCGCTGGTGATCTGGCCGATCCGCTGGCCGTCGCCGTCGGTGATCCCGGCGCCTTCCCGGGCGGGAGCCCGGCCGTCCGGGCGCAGGCCAACCCGACGCCGGCCCGGCCCGTGCTCCAGGTGGTTGCGGATCACCGGGAAGCCGGGGAAGCCGCCTTCGGCGCGGCGACGCTTGCTGATGCTCCAGGTCAGACCGGCCTCCACCGGCGTGGTGGTCTGGTCGATGTCATGGCCATAGAGGCACAGCCCGGCCTCAAGTCGCAACGAGTCCCGGGCGCCGAGGCCGATGGCCGCGACCTCGGGTTCGGCCAGCAGCAACCGGGCCACGGCCTCGGCCTGATCGCCGGCCACCGAAATCTCGAAGCCGTCTTCACCGGTATAGCCCGATCGGGTCAGCAGCACCGGGATGCCCGACAGCAGGGCTTCGCCGTAGCTCATAAACGGCATAGTTGCAACCTGAGGCAGAAAACGGGCAAGCACGGCCACGGCCGCCGGTCCCTGGAGCGCCAGCAGGGCCCGGTCAAAATGGGCTTCGATGGTAACGCGGTCGCCGAGCCTCTGCCGCAGGTGAGCCAGGTCGGTGTGTTTGCCGCCGGCATTGACCACCACGAACAGGTGATCGCCAGTATTGGTGATCATCAAATCATCGAGGATGCCGCCGCCGTCATTCAGGAGTTGGGTATAGCGCATCCGCTGGGGTGCGAGACCCAGCAGGTCACCCGGAACCAGCGTTTCCAAAGCCGCCGCCGCCCCGGTGCCATGCACGCAAAGCTGGCCCATGTGCGAGACGTCGAATAACCCGGCTTGGCTGCGGGTGTGAAGATGCTCCTTGAGGATGCCGGCGGGGTATTGCACGGGCATCTCATAGCCTGCGAACGGGACCATTCTGGCGCCAAGTTCGCGGTGTAAGGCATCAAGCGGTGTCCGAGCCAGCGGGGTCTCGGTGAGGGGGGGCGTCGTTTCGCTCACAAGCGGTTCTCCAGAGGTTCTGTGACCAAGGCACGACGCGCCGTTGCCGGCGCGGTTCTACCCCCTCTGTCACCGGACCTGAGAGATTCACCGTCGTTCCTCATCAGCGGGCTTCCCACGGAAACTGCCGATCAGGGGACCGGTTTACGCCTTCGGTGAGGCCGTGCCGGGATACGTCGTCCCGGTGCGGTCTGCTTTCCAGAGTGCTTCTCCCCGCGGTCCTTTTGCCTGAGAGTTTATGGGGCATTTGCTCCTTCGGCGCCGACGGGCCATGGCCCACCGGTCTCTCCCGCCAGGGATCGTCAGCATGTGACCGGGAGCGTAGCGCCTCGGCCCGGAAAGTCAATCGGGTCGTTGGTCGTTTTGAGGCTCGAGACAATAGGTGACCGTCCTATCGTCGACGCCGGGAATCGCCGCCGGCGGACGCTGGGGCGGCTTCGGATCGCATTGGTTGTGCTGAAGGCAGTCGATCACCTGCTGCTGGGAGGGCAGACCCTGTTCGGCCTGCCATGCCTGGACCGTGTCGCGTATGGTCTGGCAGGCTTCGGCGGTGGGGGGGCACCAGACCAAGTGTCCAAGATTGCGGCAGACCAGCGTGGCGCCGGTTTCCCGGTCGGTTCGGATAACCTTGGTCGGATCGTCGAGTTGGATCGAATAACGGTAGTCCGATGCTTGCGCTGGCGCGCCGGCCATGGACACCGACAGGGCCAGCCCAAACAGGGGCAACAGACGGAAACAGCAAGCCGAGCGCATGGGTCCGCGTTTCTCATTCCATGGGGTCGAAACCGCCCGGTCCGGGGTCGCGCGGGTCGGGTGTTTCCGGGCGCAAGGATCACACCACCTTGAACACCAGCTTTTTCGCGGCGGTGAAGTTAAAAAACATGCCGGCAATCGAGCCCGCGGCAACGCCCAGGACCGGGTGCGCCGCCACCAGCGGGCTGTATGCAATGAGGGCGGCATAGGTCCCGTAATTGAGCATGCCGCCAAAGCTGTTGGCGGCGACGAATTTTGCCCATTGGCGCAGCAAGGTCCCGTCATGTTCGCCCCGGAAGGTGAAATTACGGTTAAGCGTCCAGGTGGTGGTTGATGCCGACAGAAAGGATAACACCCGTGAGCCGTAGCGCCCGAAGTCGGTGGTCGCCAGCAGCAGATAGAGCACCGCCACATCAACAATGAATCCGACCACACCAACCATCCCGAATTTACCGAATTGGAGGGCAAGCCGGCCGATTCGGGTTCGGGAGATGCGCGCATCCAGGGTGGATAGCAGGGTGGCAGCGGAAGACGGCTCGGTCATGGCGGCGGCGCGATCCAAACTCGATTTGGTGACGGTGTTTTTCGTTCTACGGGAAGGCCGGAGAAAATGCTACGATTCAGTTTCACACGTGAGCCGCGGTTTTCGACTGGCGACACCGACACCGACCGGCTATCACTGGTTCACATTCGGCAACAGGCTGAAGAATCCGGACGTTTTGGCACCATGACCGACCTGAGAACGTTGCTGTCCCGCCTGATCGTGCCTGCATTGCTGGTCGCTGCGGTGACGATGGTTTACGGCCACGCCTTTTCTTATCCGACGTTCAATCCCGAGCATTCATTCCACTACATGCTTAATGCCGGCCTGACCGGGCGGGCTTGGCTGGATCACTATCTGACCGTCGGTGACCTGTTCTATCGGCCAACCGTCTATTTTACCTATTATCAGACCCTGACTCAACTGATCGGGTGGCATGATATTTTCGGCTTTAAGCTGTTTGGGCTGGCGCTGCTGGTGGTTCTGGGACTGGCGGTGCATTGGTTGGGGCTGCTGCTGTGGCAGGGTGATCGCCTGGCCGCCGGGATCGCGGCGCTGGTGACCGTGGTTCATCCGATTATGTTCGTCAGCGTTTACGAAACCACCGGCTTCGATCTGCTGTATCAGTTGCTGGTTCTAGCCATCGTCGCCCCGTTCGTCAGCCCGGCTCTGACCGGACCAGGGCGCTGGCGGGCGGCCGGGCTGTGCCTCGGTCTCTATCTGGTGGCGCTGACCACCAAGGAACAGGTGGTGGCGTTGCCGGGATTCCTGCTGCTGGTCGTGGTGCTCGACCGGCACGAAAACAAGGCGTCTGCGCGCTGGCTGGTGCTGGCGGGTACCATCGCACTGACGATTGGCTATGTTTTGTTCAATTTGCCTCGAATGGGTTACGTCGACAGCGGTGAGTATCGAACAGGCATTAATTTTGCCGAGATTTTAAGCAACATTGAATCCGGGCCGTTGTGGCTGGCTCATCTCTTCGTCACCGACAGCCAGAGCTGGCCGTGGATGACTGTACATAATACCGTCCCGAATTTGCTTTATGGGTTCGCGGTGGTGGGCGTGGTCGGCTGGTACGGCATCCGGGTGTTTCGGACGGGTGATCCCGGGGAACGGCGTTCCGCGTTGATCACAGCGGCTTTCGTTGCGAGCTTCATGGCCATCCCGATCTATTCGGGCGGCCGGTCCTGGCACTACGCCTTGCCCTTGGCGGGTTTCGCCCTGATCCAAGGGCGGGCGACGGCAACGGCCATCCGGTCTCTTGGCTGGGGTGACGGGCGTCGGCTTCTGGCCGCAACGGCTTTGGTGGCGGCGTTGCCGGTGACATTGTCCGGAGTCGGCTTTGCTCGGGAAATGGACGCCCGCTTGTCGCTTTTTCGGATTAATACCGAAGCCATGCTCCACCCGCCGTTGGCGCCGGAAATCATGCCTCACGGCGCCACCGTTCTTTACGCCACCGGTGTCAATTCCTGGATGTATGGACTTGGCCGGCTGTTTCGCTTCGCTTACCTTGATCCGAGTATCGACGAACAGATCGTCCCGACCCTGGCGGCGCTGACGCCGCCGTTGGCCAAGGCCTGGTTGGCGGCCCCTCACGCTTATTATTTCGTCTATGACCCGGATCACCTGCCGGCGTGGGCCGACCACAGCGCCGAGTTGCGCGCCCGGCTGGCCGCACCGTAAGGCCGAGATGGACCGGAATGAGCATGGGGGTTAGCGACGGTTGGCCTTGAGGGACGCATAATAGTGACCAAAACGTTTGTCGTGCGTATCGATATGCTGGGTGATCCAGTTCCGAATCAGGTGCGTGAGTTCTGCTAAATCGGCTTGTTGTTGTTCCAACCGGCCGGTTAACTCGTCCAATTTGTTATAGAAGCTCCAGTGATCAGCGCGGTGTGCTTCCAGGTCGGGGTATTTGAGCGTCCGCATGAGAGATTCTTCGGTTCGGAAATGATATTCGGTATAGGAAAAGACCTCTGCCAGGAACGGCGACAGGATAATCGGCCCTCGTTCGCTCGAATTTATTTGCAGGACAAGCTCGTTATAGAGGTCGAGAAAATAAGCGTGCTGCTGATCAATGGCCCGGATTCCAATCGACCGTGATTGGAAGGAATGGGTGAGCCCATCATCAATTTCGAATTGCGGCAGCGAACCAGGCATCGGCTTCTCCCCGTTAGCAACTGTCAGCAGGACCGGTTGTTTGCAAGCAAAGATCGTGCCGTGATCCGCATTTGGCCTGGAATGCCCCGTTGGTGCGACAAAGCGCCGCGCAGAGTGATTATTAGTGATGCAGGAGCGCCTGATTTGCCGATAAAATAGGCTGTTGTGCGGTTCGAGCTCGTGTGCCGGCCGTCGTTTTTTTTGCCCCGTCACTTTTTTTGGCCCTTGACGATCGGGCGCGAGTTCGGCTAGAAACTCTTATCGTCGCGAAACGTGGGCTTGAGGTTTGGTGACAGGAATTGATGCCTGGGGCGGGGGACCGCGCCGGGTTTTTTTGTGTTGATCGGGTCGACGTTGGTTTGGAGGC
>CAIYNU010000053.1 GCA_903927615.1 uncultured Rhodospirillales bacterium
CGACGTGCTCAGCCGTATCAGCGACCATCCGGCCTCACGCCTTCACGAACTGTTGCCCTGGAATTGGCGCAAACCTTCCCGGGAACAACAGGCTCAGGCCGCCTGAACCGCTTTACCCTGCTGCCGTAGCCCATCGCACCGTCTCTTGCACCACTGCAAACACCGCTGTTTGCAGTAGGCCTATCTTATCCCGCGCGAACCCGGTTCCGGTAGGCGGTCTTGACCGGATGGGTACCATCTTTCAGAAAGTAACGAAATTTAAGGCTGTAGGTCGAACGCCTCGGCTTCGCCGCCAAGGAGTTCGAGCTACGATCATCATCGTGCGATGTCGGTCGCTCCGGCCGCCAAGGGGCGGGCGAGACGCCCGCGGTCCCAACGGTGATCCAATTTGATGGGAAATCGCTCTACGGCCTGATCGTCCCGCCGGCTTCGGCGACCAGGCGGTCGGTGGCGGCTTCGAGTTGGGCTTCCAACGCCTGCATCGCCTGATGGCGCTCGAGGCCGGGTGCGATGGGCGGCAGGAATTCCACGATGATGGTGCCGGGCCGTTTGCGGAAGGCCCGACGTGGCCAGTAGAGGCCGGAATTCAGCGCCATGGGCACCATCGGCAAGCCCAGTTGCTCGTACAGCATGCCGACCCCGATCCGATAGGCGTGGCGGGCGCCGGGGGCGGTGCGGGTGCCTTGGGGGAAGATCACGATGGGTCGGCCCCGAGCCACCACCCGTCGTGCGCCGTCCAGCAGCGAGATCACCGCCCGCCCGCGGGCGCCCCGGTCCACCGGGATCATTTCGGCCTTGACGGCAAACCAGCCCCAGATCGGAATCCGGGTCAATTCCCGTTTCAGCACAACCGCCGGATCGGGCAGCAGCAGGTGCAGCTTCAGGGTTTCCCAGGCCGACTGGTGTTTGGCCGCGACCAGATACGGCCCGGCCGGCAGGTGCTCCCGCCCGCGCACCTCATACCGCAGGCCGATCAGGGTCCGCTCCAGCCACGTTACGGTTTCCAGGTACCACTGCACCACCGCCATCATCTTCGGCCGCGGCAACAAGGGAACCCAGGCCAGAGCCAGGCACAGGCAGGCCGTCCATCCGTAGAACGCAATGTTGAACACCAAAGAGCGCAGGATAATCATGACGTCTCCGCGGGAGCACGAACGGAACGAATCAGGCAGCGGATCAGAGCCACGAGATACTTGTCATACTCGATGATGATCAAGCCTGTGGTGTTCCGCCACAACCACCAGTCGGCGATCCGGACATTGGCCGGTGCGACCGGGTGTGGCACGATGGTGACGTCGGGCAGCACTTGCCGGAACTCGAGCAGGCTGCGCCGCAGATGGTAATTGGCGGTGACCAGGCGCAGGGAGGTAAAATGCTCGGCGCGAATCCAGGTGGCGGTCTCGGCGGCGTTGCCGACGGTGTTGTCCGCGGCATAGCCCAGCACGATGCAGCATTCCGCCTCGGCCGGTTTCTGCCGGGTCGCCCGCAGCAGAGCGCGGACGTCCACGCTATGGTAGACGCCGGAAACGAAGAGTTTGCTGGCGCGCCCGGCCGCCAGCAATTCCAGCCCCACCGCCAGCCGTTCGCTGCCGCCGGTCAGCACCACGATGGCGTCGGTGTGGCGTTCGGCTTCGGGGGTGCCGGCGGCCGGCGGGTCCCGGGGGATGGTTTGGGCGAACCACACCAGGCCCGCGAACCAGACCAGGCTCACGGCGCCCGCCGCGGCGGCCAGGCCACGCAGCCATCGGAGACAACGACGGACGGAGCCGGTCATGGGGTGCGACCTCACGGCAAGGCGGCCAGCACGCGCAGCACCGTCCACCGGGCCGTCACCGCCGCCAGCATTGCCGCCACCAGCGGCACCGCGCCAAGCGCCAGCCATTGATGGGGGGTCAGGGCCATCGCCGGCAGCATGCCGGTGGCGGCGTCCCCGGCGGCGCCGGCCGCCCGGTGCAACAGCGCCAGGGTGGCCAGTCCGAGCGCCAGACCGAAGGCGCCGCCGCGCAGCGCCAGGCCGACGATATGGGCCTGGAACTGGCGCGCCACATAGCGGTCGGAGGCGCCCATGATATGAAGCAGTTCCACCACCGGCGAATGGATGGCGAGGCCCGTACGGACCGCGAACACCACCGCCGCCAGGGCCGCGGCGCCGACCAGAAGCACCACCGCCAGCGCCACCAACTGGGCGGTTCGGGCCAACCGGCGCAGATCGTCAAGCCAGGCCGCGTGGTTGTCCAGCCGGGCCCCGGGAACCGACCGGGCCAGACGGTCGGCCAGGGCCGGCACCTCCAGTTGGGTATTCTGCCCGACGTCGACATCGATCAGGGCCGGCAGCGGCAGATCATCGGGCAAGGCCGAGCCCAGCCAGGGTTCCAGCAGCTTGTGGGCGGCGGCCAGGGTAATCGCCTCGGCCCGCAACACCCCGGGCGTGGCCCGCAACAACGCCAGCGCGACCTCGGTACGCTGAACCAGGGGCGCCACCGATTCGGTATCGATGCCGCGCCCGAGGTCGTCGGGTTGCGGCGAAATCTGCACGGTGAGGCGGCCGGTCAGTCCATTTTCCCACCGCTCGGCCATCCCGGCCAGGACCAGCGCCCCCGCCAGGGCCATGATGCCGAGATAGACCATCACCGCCATGATCCAGACCATGAAGCGCCCGGTGGCGTCCTCCACAAGGGGCAGATCCAGACGATCTCGGAACATCAGGGCGTCCTCTTTACCGTGACCAGCCGGTCCCGACCACGCTGGCGGTCAGGCTGGTGGGCAGTGCGGGGCTGGGTGTCGGGGGCGCGGCCGATGGGGTCATCCCTGCCGGCATCACGGTCAACGTGCCGTGGTCCAGATAGAGACGGGGGTGGGGAAAGCGCCCGATCAGCGCCTCGTTGTGGGTCGCGATCATCACCGTGGTCCCAAGCTTGTTCAACTCCTCGAACAGATAGAGCAGACGCATGCCGATGGTGTCGTCAACATTGCCGGTCGGTTCGTCGGCAAGCAACAGCCGCGGCCGGTTGATCACCGAGCGGGCGATGGCGACGCGCTGCTGCTGTCCGCCCGACAGGGTCGGCGGCTTGGCGTCCAGGTGCTCGCCCAGTCCGACCCAGTCAAGCAATTCCACCACATGCTCACGGATTTCCGCCTCCGCGGCGCCGGCCATGCGTAACGGCAGCGCGACGTTATCGAGCGCGGAGAGGTGGTCAAGCAAACGAAAGTCCTGAAAGACCACGCCGATCTGACGGCGCAGGGCCGGCAACTCGGCCCGCTTCAACGTCGCCACATCCCGGCCGAACAGCGTGATGGTGCCGCTGGATGGCCGCAAACCCAGATACATCAGTCGTAACAGCGACGATTTGCCGGCGCCGCTGGAGCCGGTCAGAAAATGGAACGATCCCGGTCTCAGGGTGAAGTTGACCCGGGACAACACCTCCGGTCCGGAACCGTAGCGTAGTCCTATGTCTTCGAAGCGTATCACAGGTAACCCCAGACTGGCTCGTGGCCGGGCAGACGCGCCCCGTGCCTTGCTTAATGGCTCGTCACTTCCTATAAGATCATTCCTATCGGAAAATCCGAGATTTCCGCCAGAGATAATCGCTGTCCGATGATCGTCACCTGCCCGGCTTGTTCCACGCGCTACAACATCCAGCCCATCGCTCTCGGCGGGGCGGGGCGGAAGGTGCGCTGTTCCAAGTGCGGCCATAACTGGGTTCAGCCGCCGCCTGCGTCCCCCACGGGGACCAAACCGGCCGCCAACCCCAGCCCGGCTCCCATCGTCCCTCCCAGTCCGGTGATGCATGAGGTGACCGAGTGGATCTCCGATCCGGGCTCGGTGCGCCCGGTGGGACTGGACTCTGAACCGCGGCCGACACGGTTTCCGTCGTTCGGCGATGATCGCGATGTGGTGGGCACCGCCGGCGCCAGCGAGGGCCGTGACGAGGATCCCTTCGGATACAGCGATCCCTTTGACGAGGGCATCGGCCGTTCTCGCCGAACCCGAACGGGTCGTTGGGCGAAGCTCAAGGGCGCGTTGCGCTGGATCGGTTTTGCGGCCGCCATCGGCGGCCTCATCGGGTTTGTGGTGATGGGCCGCGAAACCCTTGTGAACACCTGGCCCGCGGCGGCCCGGCTGTACCAGGCCATCGGCCTGCCGGTTGAGGCGCCCGGGGCGGGCTTGCAACTCCAGAGCGTCAAATCCGAGCAACGGGTCGAAGATGGAACCGTGATGTTGGTGGTTGAGGGGCAAATCCTCAACATCTCTGAAATAGAGCGCGAAGTGCCGCCCCTGCTCGCCATGTCCATCGGACCGGATCACCAGCCGGTTCATAAATGGCGGATTCCGATTACCCAAGCCCACCTGGCGCCGGGCGCCATCGCCACCTTTCACTCGGTGGAGCGTGATCCGGGGGTGGTTTCGGAGGTCGCGGTGACCTTTGATGGCGGTGAATGATCATGCTGTCGGGTGGGGGATGCGCGCGATAGGCCCGACCAAAGAGCATTAGAATTGGCGCAGAAGTCGGTCGATATAATCCAACTCCTGCCGTGACCGGTCACGCTGTCCGGCCCGATGGCGAAGCTCGTCAAGTATCTCTCGTGCCCGTTGTAGCTCCGGCGCCTCCGGTACCCCGACATCGGTGGAGTCGGTGAGGCCCGCCCCGGGTCGCAAATGGCCCAAGGGATCCTGGCCTGCGCCGGGCTGCGCCCCAGCGTGGACCCCCGGCAGTCCCAGGCCCTGGCCAAGGCTGCGCAAACCGTGTTGGAGTCCCTCCACCGCCTGGGTTTCGGCGTCGGCGGCGGTGGTCGGGTCGCTGCGCCGGAGCGCCTGTTCGGCGGCCCGCATGGACTGTTCCGCCTGTCCGAGCCCACTCGGAACGGTGCCGTTGACGTCGCCCAGGTGTTGCATCAACACCCCTAATTGATGCCTCAGAACCCCCTGGTCGGCGGCAGGCGGCGCTTCACCGCGGGTGGGTGGACTGGGAGTCGGGTCCTGCTCCGGGGGGTGGCCCTGGGATTGACGGAAGGTCCGATCCAGCAGGTCCCGCTGGCGGGTGGTCAGATCCTGCAATTGACGGAGGATTTCGAGAGTCGCCCCCCGGTTGGGGTCGGGCGTTGAAGCCCCGGATTTGAGGCCGTCGAGCAGCCGGCCCAGATTTGACAACGCCTGGCGCGCGCCATCCCGGGCCCCGGTTTCGGCCATATCGCGGAGAGCCTGCATCATGGCCTCCAGGTCAGCCCGGTCCAGCACCTGGGCCGCCGCCCCGGGCGGCGTCTGGTTACCACCCGGAGTGTCGGGTTGATTCGCCTGTTGCTCCAGGGTGTCGAGAAAACGGCTGATCGCGGCCTGAAGCTCATCCATCCGACGCCGCACTTCGGCGTCGTCGGCCTGGTGGTCGAGGGCCTCGGCAAGCGCCGCTTCGGCGTCGCGCAGGTCGCGTTCGGCGAGCGATCGGCCGCCGTCTTCGAGGCGAAGCGCGGTCTCCCACAACAGGTCACGAACCGCCGGGATGCTCTGGTCGTCACGCTCCCGGGTCAGTTGGGCCACCGCCACCCGCAACGCCAGAAAAACCACCAGATCGTCATGATAGGCGCCGGTCTGGATCGACAGGTCTCCCAGGGACCGGGCGGCCGCCTGGCGGGCGGCCTCGCCGCCCGGGGCCAGGGTCCGGCGCTGGGCGACAATCTTTTGCGCCACCGGGTTCAGGAATTGGCGTTCGGGCAGCACCAGGGGCAGCGCGGCGGAATGTCCCTGGCGGCCGGCGCCGCCGGTCGCGGTCAATTCGATCAGCACCGGCAGTCCGGCCCACGGGCTGGCGGTCAGGTCATGAGTGCTGGTGGCGTGAACGGTCTTCGGCCGCAAGCCCGGCACAGGAAGCGGCAGTACCAGGGGTGCTCCACCGGCCGCGGCGACCTCTGGCGCCAACCGCATCGTCGCCGCCACCGTGGCCAGGCCGTAATCGTCGGCGGCGGCGTAGTCCAGGCGTACGGTCCCGTGCTCGGACACCGCCGGTGCGGCGGCGAAGGTGATGTGGGGCGGCTGGTCCGGTCGTACCACGATTGCCCAGCGACCGAGTGTCCGACCGCCCTGCCGGACGGCAATCACCGAGCCGCCGGTTACCGCTTGTTGGGCCTGAAACTGGTCGTCGTCCACGGCGGCGAAAGGCTGTTCCGAGTCGTTGACGGTCAAGGTCGGCAGCCCCGAGCCGCCGCTGATCCGGGCCAGCACGGTGCTGCCGGCGGGAACCGTGATGGCTGGACCGGTGGCGTCGGTCGCCGGTGGCGGTTCGGAACCGGCGTCGGCGCGTTGCAGAAAGATCGGTGCGGCCCCGGTATAGTCGGGCGGCACCAGCCAGGCATCAAGGTGTGGCGGTGCCCTCAAACCCGGACTGGTCAGGTGCGGTTGCAAGGCCGCGGCGATCCGCGGCAGCCAGTCGCCCCGGCTGCCGACGGCGGTGGCCACCACCATTAACGCGACGACGGCCCGGACGCCGAACGGATCCCGGGCGGCAACCCCCGGGCGAGGCCAATGGACCCTCACCCCGCCCAGTTGAGCCACCGCCTGCCGGCAGTGGCGCCGCCACACCGCTGCCAGTTCTTCGTCATCCGTGGCCGGCCGGTCGCGCAAGGTCGATAACGGCCGGTGCGACAGGGCGTTGTCGCGTTCCAGGCGCCGCACTGCTTCGGCCTCGGTGGGCCAGCGGAACCCGCGAAAACCCCGGCACAAGACCAGGGCCAAGGCCGTCGCGACTGCGGCCAGCACCAGTCCATGGAGCCAGCCGGGCCATTGGGGCAGAATGTTGACGAGCGCCAGGGCAAGAAATCCGCCGCTGACGCAAGCCGCCAGCCACAAGGCTTGCCACAGCCGCTCCCACCCCAGCACCAGCCGGGTAGCGGCCACCGCCCGGTGCAGCCTGCCGGGCGTCGGTTCGCCGCCATCTGTCATCGCACCAATCCTATTGCGTCTGGCGACCATGGGCAGAGCCCCACAGGGGCCAGCGTCCCGAAGGGGCTTTGACGGAAAACACGGTGGTCGGCTCTGTGCGCACCGCCTCGCCGGTGCAGAGTAAAGTCATGCAAAGGCGATGTCATGGCCTTCTCCGGGCACAGGTCGGGCACAGCCCGGCAAAAACAACCCCGGCCCGGCTATTTGTGGATGATCAGGAACCCCCGTTTGGCGTTGGCGTCGGTATCGTCGGTGTTCATCGCCGCCCACAGGTCCGCGGCGCTGACCCAGATGGGGGGCAAACGATAACGGGCGACGTCCAGCAGCAGGAAACGGTCACTGGCGGCATCGTAGGCGCCGAGCGGCGAGTGATGGCCTTCGCCGGTCTCGCCCAACAGTTTGCGTTGAAAGTTGACGATGACCCTGGCGTCGGGATCGGCAAGGGCGGCGGCGGTGAGGGTGCGAAAGCCGTCCAGATCGAGCGGGCTGTCGGCGTGATGCACGGCGACCTGGACGCCGAAGCTCGAGATGACCTGGCCCAACTCGTCGAGGGTCAGGCCGCCGAGATGCACCATCTTCGGCGCCTTGATCGCCAGCACGGCGTCCGTAAAGATATTGGACTCGTCAAAGCGACGGTACGGATAGATCGCCGGCGACGATGGCGCCGTGACATCCAGCGAATTGAGGACCGTCACCGCCGAGGCAATTCCACAATAGGTCTGGTCGGCCTGGGATTCGAAATGTTGCATTAATCGCCAGAATCCGGCTTTGGCCTTGGCCTGGTCGAAAATCTGTTCAGCGGCGGGAGAGTCCACGGGGATGACGTCGGCAGCCGACGCCGGCCGAACGGCAAGGCAGCCCAGCACAAGACAAAGGCCGATACAAAGGCGGATAGACATGGGAATGGCTCTCCGAAAGGTGGGGCCGAAGGCGCGCGGCCAATGAGGGTGGATGCCAAAGAGAACAGGATATGGTGCGTGTCAGACGGCCTGCCCCGCCTGCACCAAAGAATTAACGGCTTGGGACAGGGCGTCCAGGGCTTCGACGATGTCATCGCCCTGGTAAAGGGTGAGAGGGATCAGATAGTCGGCGCACATACAGATGGTGATGGGGTTGGTCGGGCGGCCGAGCAGGGCAAGGAACGTAACGTCGGGGACCCGCGCGTTGGCTTCCAGGATCGCCGCCAGCAGCCGATCGTTTACCACAGACGGAGCCTCCACCGGAAAAGAGCGAATGCCCAAAGGGGGGCGCGGATCGACCGCGGAAGGTGCGGCACCGAAGGTTGACCACGTCGGGTAGATTGCTCTTGTGGCGGCCCGGGGTCAACGGGGCATGGGCGCTGGTTTTTCGGCGAACAGGCGCGATCTTTCGTCCAGCCCTCTTTGCCTGTTCTTTTTGGTCCGGATTGGGCATGGTGCTGACGGTTTCGGCGGGAGTCGGGCAAAAGTCCGGGTCCACGTTGTCAGGGAGGTCGCGTTGTCCACCGCAACAATTCGGCCCGGCTGGGTCCAGCGCCGGTTGGCGCCTGTGTTGAAGGCCGTGCTTGGGTGTGTCTTTCGCCTGTTATACCGGGTTGAGGTTCGTGGTCTCGAGCACTATCGGGCGGCGGGAGAACGCGCCATCGTGGTGTCCAACCATGTGTCGCTGATGGATGCGGCGCTGCTCGCGACTTTTTTGCCCGGCCGGCCGAGCCTGGCCGTGGTGGAGGCGATGCGACGGTCGCTCTGGTTGCGGCCGTGGCTGCTGCTGGTCGACGTCTTCCACATCGACCCGACCAGTCCCCTGGCCATGATCTCGGTGGTGCGGGCGCTCAAGCGCGGCGGCCGGTGTGTGATGTTTCCCGAGGGCCGCATCAGCGTCACGGGCGCTCTGATGAAGGTGTATGACGGGCCGGCGGTGGTGGCGGCCCGGTCACGCACACCGGTTCTGCCGGTGTGGATCGAGGGCGCCGAGGGGTCGCCGTTTTCCCTGTCCCGGGGCGCGGTGCCGATCCGCTGGTTTCCGCGCATCACCCTGACCATCGGGCCGGCCCGGCGGATCGAGTTGCCGCGCAGCGTGGGCGGCCGGCGGCGGCGCCAACTGGCCGGCGAGATGCTGTATGACCTGATGACCGAGGCGGCGTTCGAGGCCGACAACCGGGACCGGACGCTGTTCGAGGCGATCCTGGACGCCCGGGCGCGGTACGGGGGCGGGCGGTTGGTGTTCGAGGACATGGAGCGTAAGCCCATCAGCTATGATCGGCTGGTGTTGGCCGCCATGGTCCTGGGACCGCGGCTGGCTCGAGTCGCGCCGCCGGGCGGGGCGATCGGGGTTCTGATGCCCAACGCGGTCGGGACCGCCGTGGTGTTCACCACTCTTCAAGCCATCGGCCGGGTGCCGGCGATGCTCAACTTTACCGTGGGGCCGACCCAGGCGGCCCAGGCCTGTCGGGCCGCGGACCTGAAAGTGGTGGTGACGGCACGCCGGTTCATTACCGCGGCAAAGCTCGAGGCGTTGACCGCGGCGCTCGCGGGGGTGGCCGAAATTCTCTACCTGGAGGACGTCCGGGCAAGCCTGACCACCCGGGAGCGGCTGGCCGGGATGTGGCGGGCGCAGCAGGCGCGGGCGTGGCATCGGCGGCACCGGGTGGCGCCTGGCGCGCCCGCGGTGATCCTGTTCACCTCGGGCTCGGAGAATCTGCCCAAAGGCGTTGCGCTCAGCCATGGCAACCTGATCGCCAACTGCCGGCAACTTCGCGTGCGAGTCGACTTCAGTCCGTCCGACGTGCTGTTCAATGCCCTGCCGGTATTTCATTCCTTTGGCCTGACCGGGGGGCTGGTGTTGCCAGTGCTTTCGGGCTTTAAAGCCTTTCTCTACCCCTCGCCGCTGCATTATCGGGTCGTTCCGGAGGCGGTCTACGCCTGTGACGCGACTATGATGTTTGGGACCGACACGTTTCTTAACGCTTATGGGCGTGTTGCCCATCCCTACGACTTCAGATCGGTCCGTTATATTTTTTCCGGTGCGGAAAAGCTGCGGGAAGAGACCCGAAGGTTGTGGGCGGACCGCTTCGGCGTGCGGGTGCTGGAGGGCTATGGGGCAACCGAAACCGGGCCGGTTCTGGCGGTCAACACCCCGATGTTTGCGACGCCCGGTGCGGTCGGGCGTCTGTTGCCGGGTATCCGCTATCGCCTGGAGCCGGTGGACGGGATCACCGAGGGGGGCCGGCTGCTGGTTGCGGGTCCCAATATCATGCTGGGCTACCTCAAGACCGACGGATCGGGAGTGTTGGAGCCGCCGCCCGATGGCTGGCACGACACCGGCGATATCGCAACGGTTGATGATCATGGCTTTGTCCGGATCGTGGGTCGGCTCAAGCGTTTTGCCAAGGTCGCGGGCGAGATGGTGTCGCTGGGTGCCGCCGAGGCTTTGGTGTTGTCCCTGTGGCCGGACCAGCGTCATGCGGTCATTGCCGCGGCGGATAATCGTAAAGGAGAACAGTTGGTCCTGGTTACCGAGCATCGGGGGGCGGAGCGGACCGTGCTTGCCGAGCACGCGCACCGGCAGGGGGTGTCGGAGCTGTTGATTCCGCGCACCGTGATGGTGGTGGACGAGGTGCCGATTTTCGGCACCGGCAAGGTCGATTATGTCCGGGTCCAGGCGATGGTCGCGGAACACAGGGCCGGGCGGCGGGCAGCGTGAATTAGCGCTTTGCGCCGCGCGATAAAGGACTTAAAATTCAACTCGCTGTGAGCTGCCCCGGCGGTGACGGTCCGAACAGCTCCGGGGGCGGCGACGCCCCGAACAGCCAAGGTGAGGCAGCCACTCCCAGGTGAGGAAAAGAGTCAATGAACGTCGCGGAAATACTGCGTGCCAAGGGCGCCGGCGTGATTACGATCGTCCAGACCGAATCCATCGAGTCCGCGGCGAAGGTCTTGAAGGAGAAGAAGTTCGGTTCGCTGGCCGTCCGGGACCGCTCGGGCAAGCTGGCGGGGATCATTACCGAGCGGGATATCATTCGAGGCATTGCTGATCGGGGCGCGGTTTGCCTGTCCTACAAGGTTGAGGACATGATGACCCGTGAGGTCAAGACGTGCAGGACCACCGATTCACTGAAGGACGTGATGCAACTGATGGCCAAGCGCCGGGTTCGCCACGTTCCGGTGGTTGAGAATGGTGAGCTGTTAGGGATTATCAGCTCCACGGACGTGGTCAAGTACCGCCTTGTGGAGCAAGCGAGCGAAATGGCGGTGTTGCGCGACGTTACCCGGAGTCGATAAGGTTTAAGACCGGCGGGCAGACCGACGGAGTCATCAGGGGGGGCTTTGCCCCCCCTTGTCCCCTTGCCCGCCGGGCCTTGATCGTGCTCCCGGAGACAGGGCGGCGGCGGTCTATAACGTCGCGGCGAGATCCAGAAAGGCGCGGATTCGTTGCGGGTCTTTGTGGCCCGGCCGATCCTCCACCCCCGACGACACATCCACCATCCGGGCGCCGGTGGCCGCGATGGCCTCGGCAAGAGTATCGGGGGTGAGACCCCCCGACAGCATCCAGGGTTGGGACCACGGGCGGCCGTTCAGCAGGCTCCAGTCGAAGCGGCGGCCGTTGCCGCCCGGCAAGGCGCGGTCATCGGCGGGGGGTTTGGCATCGAACAGCAGGATGTCGGCGAGGCCGGCATAGGTCGCGACCGGTTCCAGGTCGGCTGCGGTGGCGATGCGAAAGGCCTTGATGATGGGTAAGGCGAACCGTTGCCGGATGTGCCGGAGTCGGTCCGGCGGTTGGTCATCGTGGAGTTGAAGGAAGTCGAGCGGCACCTGCCCGACCACGGCGTCGAGGAAGGCGTCGTCGGGATTGACGAACAGGCCTACGGTCCGGACCCCGGTCGGGACCATCCGCGCGAGATCGGCGGCCAGGGGCGGCGAAAGCCAACGGGGCGAACCGGGGTAGAAGACGAACCCGACAAACCGGACCCGACCGGCGAGCGCCGTGGCCAGCGCGTTGGGGTCGGTCAGTCCACAAATTTTGACGTGAACGCTCATGGGCCCTCTTTCAGGCGCGCGGTTAAGACGGTTGTCGGTGGTTCGGTGGTGCCCGCAAACGCATTTTCGTTCAAGGCCCCGGTCCGTGATCGGTCCCGAACACGCCAGCCCAGCATTCCATCAGCGCGGCGTCGACCTCGGGCATGGTGACCAGATGCCCCAACGCATGGACGGAGGTCACGCCGTGCCCGCGCAGACCGCACGGCACGATTCCCGAGAAATGACTCAGGTCCGGTTCGACGTTCAGGGCGATGCCGTGGAAGGTGACCCAACGCCGCACCCGAACACCAAGGGCGGCGATCTTGTCTTCCTGTCCGGGCCGTCCGCCATAGGGTCCGCGATCGACCCAGATGCCGACCCGCCCCTCCCGGGTTTCGCCCTTGATGTTGAAATGGGCGAGCGTCCGGATCAACCAAGTCTCGAGGGCGCAGACGAAGCGCCGGACGTCCGGACCGCGCCGGTTCAGGTCAAGCATGACATAAGCCACCCGCTGGCCGGGGCCGTGATAGGTGAACTGGCCGCCCCGACCGCTGCTGTAGACCGGAAAGCGGGCCGGTTCCAGCAGGTCTTCGGCCAGGGCACTGGTTCCGGCGGTGTAAAGCGGCGGATGCTCGAGCAACCACACCAACTCGGGCGCGCCGTCAGCCCGGATCGCGGCCACCCGCGCTTCCATTTCGGCGACGGCGTCGGGGTATGGGACCGGATGGTCGGCGATTCGCCATTCCACCATTCGCTGCTCCTGTTCGATCGGTGGGCCATTATTGGGCAGGGCCGGGGACGATACCAGTGTTCTGTGGGCTCGGTGTTCCGTTGGCCCGGCCGCCGCCCGGAGCGCCGCCGGGACCGCCGGGCCTCTTGCCTAAGGTCCGAAGCACGGCATCGTAGGGGGTGGCGTTTCGATCGCCGTCAAGGTGTTTTCGCGGGCGGCCGGCGGCGCGCAGCCTGTGGATAACTCTGTGGATAGCGGTCGGGACTCCAAGGATTCCTGCGGCTGCCGGGGCCGAACGGACCCCGCGATCGAGCCTCGGCGGGATATCGAACAAAAAGCGAATCTTGAATCACAAAGGGGGTATCGGTCGGCCCCTGGACTCTTCAGACGGGGGCCGTCCAGGAAAAAAACCGCGTAATTTCAAGGGGCATTCCGTTTCGAGTCGCGACCTTGGGCGTGGTGACGGCGGCACCGGAAGACCCGACCAGGGCGGTGTCGGGCCAGCCGGACTGTCCGAGTCGGGGCAGCCAACCGGACCTGGCGAGCCTGTGGACAACTTGGTTGACAGTTTCGCAAAGGGTCCCCAGGAGACTTAAGGCGGGGGCGCGCTGGTGGTATGGTTGCGTCCTTCGGAGCCCCGGCATGAAGGGGTTGGTTCATGGGTAACGGCGGTTCCGGCGCGGCAGAGGGGGCAAGGGTGGCGGTTTCGAAGGGCACGAGTACGCGCGCCGCGGTGCCGGTTGACGGTGGCGTCGTCGGGGTTGGCGCGGCGGGCACGGGCATCGGCAATATTGGCGATGACCGAACCGGCCTCGATCCCGAGGTCATGTCCTACCTGTTCGACGAGTCCGACCTGCCGGTCCTGGAACTGACCCCCGAAGCCGCGGTGGAGGGCGGTGACGATGATCTCGAGTTCATCGATTTTACCAGTCCCGATGATGTTCGGGCGTCGCTGGCCATCCGGCTGGCCCGCCTGTTGCCGACGCTTGGCCGTGATCGCCGGAACCGGGTGTTCGACCTGACCTGTCTTGCCCTCGAGCGGTTGGCCCATGACGAGACGTTGGTGGTGCGCGTGGCCCTGGCGACCGCCATCAAGGATGTGGCGTGCGCCCCGCCCGCGGTGTGCTGGCAATTGGCCGAGGACGTGGAAGCGGTGGTGGCCGAGCCGATCCTGAAATGCTGTGCGAACCTGACCGACAAGGACCTGCTGACGTTTCTGAGAAACAAGCCGCCGGCCTGGGCGCTGGCGGCCATCGCGCATCGGCCGCGGGTGTCCGAACCGGTATCGAGCGCGCTGGTCGATGCCGGCGATCCCATGGTGACGGGCATCCTGCTGGAGAACCAGGGCGCCGAGATTCCGGAGCCCGCGCTTTCGGACATCGTCGAGCAGGCCAAGCAGCACACCGAGTGGCAAGGCAGACTGGTGCGCCGTCCCATGCTGCCGCGCCGATTGGCGGTCCGCCTGGCGACTTTTGTCGATAAGGCCGCGCTGGACTACTTACGGGGTCGCAAGGACCTTGATGCGGCCACCGCGCGGGAAGTGGTGACGGTGGCACGCCGCCGCATTGAATGGTTGCGGGACACCGACCCCGACGAAAGCGTCGATCGGCGGGCGGCGCGGCTGTTTCGCAAGGGTGAGTTGACCGAGTCGGCCATCGAGGATGCGCTGTCCTGGAAGCAGTTCGACTTCGCTCGGGTGGCGCTGTCCATCAGATCCGGCGTACCGCCGTTATTGGTGGATAAAATCCTCCAGTCGCATAGTGGCCGGGCCGTCACCGCGCTGGCCTGGCGGGCCGATCTGACCATGCGCGCGGCGTTTTTGCTTCAGAAGGAAATGAGCGCCATTGCCCCCAACCAGTTCGTTTATCCTCGGGACGGCGTCAATTATCCCATGAGTGCCGAGGAAATGACCTGGCAACTGGAGTTCTTCGGGGTGCGTCCCCGCTCGGACTGAAGCCGGCGACCCGTGATCGCGACGCCCCGGGGGGCTTGGACAAGGGCCCTCCCGGGGTTGCGGGCACCCGTGGCCACGTGCCCGGGAACGTCATGCCAGGGAATGGCGTTCCCGGGTTCATCCTGGCGCCTGCGGGGCTTGGTCGGTGCAAAACCTCCGGACGCTCGATGAACGTATCAGGCGTTCTCGCTCTGGCGGCGATACAGTTCGGCAAAGTCGATGGGGTTGAGAAGAAGTGCCGGGTAGCCGCCGTTCCGCGTGGCATCGGCGATAATGGCCCGAGCGAACGGGAATAGCAAACGGGGGCCCTCGATCAACAGGACGGGGCGGAGGTGTTCGGCCGGCAATCCGGTCAAGGCCAGCAGGGCTGCGTAAGAGACCTCGATCAGGAAAACGATATCGGTACCGGCTTTGGCTTCCACCCTGAGTTTCAGGGTCACCTCATACACCGATTCTGCCTGAGTCGTGGTCTCCAGATCAACCTGGACGCTGATTTCCGGCGCCGGCTGGCCTTGCATCAGGCTTTGGGGTGCCCGTGGATTTTCAAACGACAGATCCTTGAGATATTGCGCCAGAATGTTGATCGGCAGGGCGGTCGGCCGGGATTGGCCGTTGCTGCGGTTGCCGCCATTGGCGGGTGGCGAAGGCTGGTCGGTCATGATGCAGATCTCCCGGGGAACCGCCGCGCGCTCCCGGTTGGAGGGTGCAGGTGGCTTGGGGACAGGCGCCACGAGCTTTTCATGGGCACGAGCTAACATGGATGACCCGGTAACGGCAACCGGCTGCTCAGGGTCGCGACGACGGTTTGGGCGGCAGATCTTCAAACTCCACGTCAATCACCGGTCCGGGCGGTATGCCCGTTGGTTCGAAGGGTGCGACGGGGGGCTCGGACGGCGTCTGCCGGGGGGGCGTTCCCGCGGCGTAGGCCCGGAGGCGGCCCAGCAATGGCCGTGCCAGCGCCCGCCGCAGGGGCGGCACCACCAGGGCCAGCGCCAGCAGGTCGGTCACAAACCCGGGAATCAGGAGGAAAAAGGCGGCAACCGTCAGCCACAGGCCATCGAGGAGTTGGTGGTCGGAAGGGTGTTCACCGGCCCGCCGCTGGATGCGATGGAACGCGGCGATTCCGTGAAACCGGAGTAACAGGGCGCCGGCCAGAGTCCCTGCGAGCAGCAGCCCGATGGCGCTCCAGAAGCCCAGGAGCAAGCACACCAGGACGAAAACGACCAGTTCGATGATCGGCAGAATCAGAAAGGGGGCTAGCAGGGCCATGGCTATCCTTGCTCTTTCCCGCGAGGCGGCCTATGTAGAGCGCAGGGCCGCGGGCGGGGGGCGGTTGTGCCCGGATGAGACGAGGGTGTCGGACGCACAACAGGTAATACCCCGCGGTCAATGGGTCCAGCTTGATCCGATCAGGACAAAGGCCATGGGCGAGGGTTTCTATTTCGTGGATATTATCGTCTTCGCGCTAATCGCCGGGTTTCTCGTGTACCGGCTGCGTAGCGTTCTCGGTCAGCGCAGCGGTGAAGAGCGGCAACGGCCGAACCCCTTTGCGACTGACCGTAACGGCCAGTCGCCCGTTGACAACGTCATCCCGATGCCGGAGCGCGGGCGCGCCGCAGCGGCGCCGGCCATGGCGGCCGACGAGCCGTTCTCCCTCAGTGCCGGGATGGCTCAGATTCGCTCGGCGGACCCAAGCTTTGACGAAAAACGCTTCGTCCAGGGGGCCGGGGCGGCGTTCGAGATGGTGGTGAAGGCTTACGCCGCGGGCGATACCGCAGTTCTGCGGCCTTTGGTCAGCGACGATGTCTATGATAGTTTTGCCGCGGAAATCCGTCGGCGCGTCGCGGCGGGGGAAACCCACGAAACCCACATTGATCGCATCCGCATGGTGGAACCTCTGGAGGCTCGGTTGGAGGGCCGCACCGCCATGGTTACGGTGAAGGTCGTCAGCGATCAGATGAACGTCACCCGGAATGCCGAGGGGGCGGTGCTGGATGGGGACTCGAATCGGTTGCTTGAGGTTACCGACATTTGGACTTTTGCGCGTAACACAAGAAACAAAGACCCTAACTGGTTGTTGATTGAGACCCGGGTACCGAATTAAGGGTGCGCTGGGGACAAGCGCCGGCGGGGCAGCGTGCTGTCCCGCCGAAACTGTTTTGTGGGCGCTGCCCACCCGGTCCCTCACGCGGGCTTCAGCCGGCGGTAGAGGTCGTCGAATTGGTCTAAAGTCTTGTATTGAATAGAGATCGTGCCGCCGCTGCCGCGGCTGGAGATGCTGACCTTTAGCCCAAGTTCCGTCGCGAGTTCCTGTTCCAGGTGCAGCAGGTCGGCGTCCTTGGGGGGCGCGGCTTTGGCGATGGCGATCGGGCGATGGGCATCGTCACCCCGGGCCAACTGTTCGGTTTGACGGACGTTGAGCCCCTTAGCCACCACCTCGTCGGCAATCTCCAAGGCATTCGGCGCGGTCAGCAGGGCGCGGGCGTGACCCGCGGTCAGAGCCCCTTCATAAACCAGCGTCTTGATCGGTTCGGGCAAGGCCAACAAGCGCAAAGTGTTGGCAATGTGGCTCCGGCTTTTGCCGACCACCCGTGCCAATTCCTCCTGGGTGTGTTGGAATTCATCCAGCAGTCGGCGATACCCCTCCGCCTCCTCGAGGGGGCTGAGGTCCTGGCGCTGGACGTTCTCGATGATGGAGATTTCCAAGGCCTCGCGGTCGCTGAGATCGCGGATGATGACCGGCAACTCATGTAAGCCGGCGGCTTGGGCGGCGCGCCAACGACGCTCCCCGGCGATGATCTCATAGGAATTGGTCTGATCCGGGTCCCGGCGAACCAGGAGCGGCTGGAGGACGCCCTTTTCCTTGATCGACTGAATCAGCTCCGCCGCGGCGTCTGTGTCAAAACGCCGCCGGGGCTGAAAGCGCCCGGCGTGGATGAACTCGATGGGGAGTTGCTTGGGCGGTCGGTTGCGATCCGGGGGGGTAAAGTCTTCGCTGGCTTCGCCGAACAGCGCGCTGAGGCCGCGGCCTAGAGAGTTGCGCTTGCCGGCCTCCGGGCGTTTGAGCGGTTCGTTCACGCCACCATCCTCTTGTTTTCGCGTTTCAACACTTCACCGGCCAACAGGATGTAGGCCTGGCTGCCCGGGCATCGCATATCATAAATGATCACCGGCTTGCCGTGAGACGGCGCCTCGGAAATCTTGACGTTGCGAGGAATCACGGTATCGTAAACCTTTTCACCGAAAAAGCCGCGGACATCGGCGGCGACCGAGTCGGAAAGGTTGTTGCGCTTGTCGAACATGGTCAGCACCACACCCTGGATGTCCAGAGAGGGATTGAAGGTCCGCTTGACCCGCTCGATGGTGCGGACCAGATGGCTGAGCCCTTCGAGGGCGTAGAATTCGCATTGCAGCGGCACCAGCACCGCATCAGCGGCGACCAGCGCGTTGAGGGTCAACAGCCCGAGCGCGGGGGGGCAGTCAATCAGGACGTAATCGAAATTCAGGCGGCTGGCGTTCAGGGCATCCCGTAACCGGAACTCCCGATTTTCCGCCGTCACCAACTCGACCTCGGCCCCCGAAAGTTCGACGGATGAGGTGATGATGGCCAGATTGGGTATCGCCGAGGGCACCACGGCACGATCCAGCTCGAGGTCGTCGAACAGGACATCGTAGATGCCGACTTTGCGCTTGCCCGCGGAAATTCCAAGACCAGTGGAGGCGTTCCCCTGGGGATCGAAATCGATCACCAGAACCGACTTACCGACCGCCGCGAGAGCGGTTGCCAGGTTGATGGCGGTGGTGGTCTTACCGACACCGCCCTTTTGGTTGGCGATGGCGAGGACACGTGATCGCGACATGACAGGCTCCTGGTTAGAGTCCCGGGGCCAATGGGTGCGAAAGGGGCGAGAATGCGCCGAGGCGCAGGATAACGCCGGTGGGATCGGAGCGGCTGGCAAGACGTTCGACGGTCATCGACCATCTGGCCGAAGCCGCAGCCAGCTCGGGCTCCACCTGCTGTCCCTTGAGGAACAGGCAAGCCCCCTTGGAGCCCCCCTGGGAGCGCAGCAAAGGTAGCGCATAGTCCAGCAGGGATGCAAGGGGCGCCAACGCCCGCGCGGTAATGACGTCGGCCTCGAGCCCGGAAAGGGCCTCGATCCGCGTGGCATGGATGGTGACGGGAGTCCCGGTTTCACCGGCAACGGCGCGGAGGAAGGCAACTTTACGTTGGTCGCTTTCGATCAGATGGACGTCAGGCACCCCCATTATGGCCAGAACCAGACCGGGAAAGCCGGCGCCACTGCCGAGATCCGCGAGGCGACGGGTCGACTCGGGGAGGTAGGGCAGGAGTTGCGCCGAATCGAGAAAATGCCGGCGCCATGGGTCTCGGAGGGTTGCCGGGCCGACCAGATTGATTCGGCTTTGCCACCGGGCGAGCAAGGCTGCGTAGGCTTCCAGGCGGGCCAGCGTTTCACGTGAAACGGCGGTCAGGCTGTGGAAGTCGTCGGCGGTCAAAGGTGTCCCGGTGGCCATTACCCCAGGCACTCCTGGCGTCGGAGATAGCGTAGAATGGCCACCACCGCTGCCGGGGTGATTCCCGGAATTCGGGCCGCAGCGCCCAGAGTTGTTGGCCGGGCTTGGCGCAGTTTGCTCCGGACTTCGGCCGACAGGCTACCAATGGCGTCGACATCCAGGTCCACCGGCAGGGCCAGGGCTTCGTCCTTGCGGAAGGCCCGGATGTCGGAGTCTTGCCGGTCGAGATAGCCGGCGTACTTGCCATCGATCTCGATTTGCTCGGCGATGCCGGGAGCCAGCGCCCGGAGTTCAGGCCAGAATGTCGCCAGGCGTTCCAGGGTGACGTCGGGATAGCGCAACAGGTCGGCGGCACACCGACGGACCCCATCCAGATTGACCGGCAGGCCCCAGCGGTGCAGCTCCGTGGGGGTGGCGGTCAAGGAAGTGATCAGGGTGCGGCTGGCCGCGAGTTGGTCGGCATAGCGGACAAAATGGCTGGCGCGTTGGCTTGAAATGCAACCGAGCGCCAGGCCCCGTGGGGTCAGGCGCTGGTCGGCGTTATCGGCGCGCAAGACCAGTCGGTATTCGGCGCGGGAGGTGAACATCCGATAGGGTTCGTTGGTTCCTTGGGTGACAAGATCGTCGATCATCACGCCGATATAGGCCTCGGCGCGGTCCAGGGTAAAGGGCTTGGGGTCACGGGCCGTCACGGCACCGGCGGTCAGCGCGGCATTCAGTCCGGCCATCAGCCCCTGGGCGGCAGCCTCTTCGTAGCCGGTGGTTCCGTTAATCTGGCCGGCGAGGAAGAGTCGGGGAACGCGCCGGGTCTGAAGGGCGGGTGTCAGCTCGCGCGGGTCGATATAGTCGTATTCGATGGCATAGCCTGGGCGCAGCATCACCACATGCTCGAGACCGGGGATCAGCGGCAAAATGGCTTGCTGGAGATCAGCGGGAAGCGAGGTGGAAATGCCGTTGGGGTAGACGGTGTGGTCGTTCAAGCCCTCCGGTTCCAGGAACACTTGATGGCGGTCCTTGTCGGAGAACCGAACCACCTTGTCCTCGATGGAGGGGCAATAGCGAGGGCCAATGCCGGTGATCTGCCCGGTGTAGAGAGGGGCCCGTCCAAGATTGGCGCGAATGAGCTGGTGGACGGCGGGCGTGGTCCAGGTGATGCCACAGTCTCGTTGGGGCGTGGTGATGGCCTCGGTGAGTGTGGAAAACGGCGGAGGTGGATCGTCGCCGGCCTGGCGTTCGATGCCGGCCCAGTCGATGGTTCGGCCGTCAAGTCGGGGCGGTGTTCCGGTCTTAAGCCGGCCGAGAGGGAATCCTAAACGGGCCAAGGCTGCCGAGAGTCCCAGGGCGGGTGCTTCGCCGTGGCGACCGCCAGGTCGGGTGTCGGCGCCCACATGGATGACGCCGCGAAGGAAGGTCCCGGTGGTAATGACCACCGCGCCGGCCAAAACCTCCCGGCCCTCATCGGTGAGCACCCCGATGGCGTTTCCCGCGGAGTCCACCAACAGGTCTTCGACGTTGGCGGCCGCGAGCCTGAGGTTCGGCTGTTCACGCAACAGCGACCCCATGGCCTGGCGATAGAGGGCACGGTCCGCTTGGGCTCGGGGGCCGCGCACCGCCGGACCCTTGCTCCGATTGAGGATACGAAATTGGATGCCCGCCCGATCGATGGCGCGCGCCATGACCCCGTCCAGGGCGTCGATCTCTCTGACCAAGTGTCCTTTACCGAGTCCGCCGATGGCGGGGTTGCAGGACATCTCGCCGATAGTGTCCAGGCGATGGGTGAGCAGGAGGGTTTGCGCACCCAGGCGGGCGGCGGCGGCAGCAGCCTCGCAGCCGGCGTGACCGGCCCCGATGACGACCACGTCAAAGGACTTCATGACTGCGGGGCTCCTGGTAGGTTGTTTCACGTGAAACACCATACCAGGGGCGTCCCAACAGTTCCAGGAGCCTGCGTCGGCCTGGCCGTCTCGGAGCCGGCTTAGGGAACCAACAGGGTGGCGCCGACGGTGCTCCTGGCCGCCAAGGCCCGGTGGGCTGACGCGGCGTCCGCGAGGGGAAAGTGCTGGCCGACTTGAATGGCTAAAGTGCCGTCCTGGATCGCGTCAAACAGCAACGCGGCCGAAGCGACAAGGTCTTCGCGTTTGGCAATGTAGGTAAACAGGCTGGGGCGAGTCAGGTACAGGGAGCCCTTGGCCGATAGAGTCGCGATGTCGAAGGGCGGAATCGACCCCGAGGCCTGTCCAAAGCTGACCATCAACCCTCGGGGCCTCAGACACGCTAGGCTGCCTTGGAAGGTGGTTTGACCAACGCCATCATAGACCACCGAGACGCCGGCGCCGGTGGTGAGGCTCCGTACCCGCTCGACAAAGTCCTCTTCGGTGTAGCGGATGACGTGGTGGCAACCATGGGCGTAGGCCAACTCGGCCTTGGCTGCCGTCGAAACCGTGCCGATCACGGTGGCGCCGAGTCGACTCGCCCACTGGCAGAGGAGCAGACCAACCCCGCCCGCGGCGGCTTGGACCAAAATGGTGTCGGCCGCTGTGACCCGATAGGTTCGGTGAAGCAGAAATTCGGCGGTCATCCCTTGCAGCATCACGGCAGCGGCCTGGGAGTCTTCCAGCCACGGGGGCAAGGTGACCAGACGATCCGCCGGTAGTATCCGGACCTCGGCATAGCCGCCCAGGACGCCGGCGTAGGCGACCCGATCCCCCGGCTTCACAGTGGTGACGTCCGACCCGACGCACTCAACCACGCCGGCGCCTTCGACCCCGAGCACCGCCGGGAAACTGGGAACCGGGTACAGCCCGCTCCGGTGATAGGTGTCAATGTAGTTGACGCCAACCGCGGTCTGGCGGAGCCTGACTTCAGTCGGGCCGGGATCGGGGACCGAGACCGTTTCCCAGCGGAGAACCTCGGGTCCCCCGACTTCGTGAATGCGGACTGCGTGATACATGGTCATGTCCTTCGTCAGTGTTTCACGTGAAACAAACAGCTCCCGTTGCGGCTAGCCAGGCGGCATGGTCAGGATCGCAGCAAGAGCGGAGGGCTCTGTCAGGGGTGCGCCGCAGGTCGGGCCGGTGCAAACATAGGCCGTCGCCTGGCCGTCAAGCAGGGCTTTGCCATACGCCGGATGCCCGGTCGGAAACGCGTTGGGCGGTGATACGATCATCAACACCCGATCGGGCAAGCAAGCGGCCGTGGCGACGGATCGAAGGGCCTCGGTGTCCGAGGCGCCCGGGGTGCCAACGATGACCACCACCACCGGCCGCGCCAAAGTTTCCACATGATGGAGCAGGGTGGCAAAGCCCAGAGGGTTGCGGCCTACGGCCCCGGAAAAGACCTGAATCAAGGCCTCGGCGCGTTCGCGATAGCCGGTTTCCCCGGTCACATGGTACAGCCGTGCCAGCGCGCCCAACATCATGCCATTTCCATTGGGCGTGGCGGTATCCAGCGCGCTCTTGGTGCGCACCAGGGTCACCTCCGCGTCGTCAGCGGTCAGGAAGTAGCCGCCCTTCTCGACATCCCAGAAGTGGCGGTCCGCGAGGGCGACCCAACACCGCGCGTGGTGCAGAAACATCGGGTTTTGGGTCGCCTGGTGGAGTGCCAGCGCACCCAGAGACACTGCTGCCAGGTCGTCAAGTAAACCCGTTGGCCCTGCCCTGCCCCCGCGCCAACTGTGGTGAAGTCGCCCGTTCACGGTCATGGCGTTGATCACAAAGTCAAAGGCGCGGACGCTGGCGGCGATCCAGTCTGCCCGGCCGAACGCCTGCCCGGCGCGGGCCAAGGCCTCGATCATCAGTCCGTTCCAATCGGCCAACACCTTGTCGTCCCAGTCTGGTCGGGGCCGGCGGTTTCGGACCGCGAGCAATCGGGCGCGCAGAACCGCCAACCGTGCTTCGTCCACCGGAGTCAGGAGGTTCGGCTGATGACTGCGATTGAGGATGGTGGAGCCCTCCCAATTTCCGCCCGGTTCCACCCCGTAGAGGGATTTGAACCAGTCGGCCTCATCGCCGAGGCAGGCGTCGATCTCGGCGGCGGTCCAGACGGTGAATTTCCCCTCCTCGTGCTCGGCATCGGCATCGATGGAACTGGCGAAGCCACCCTCGGGCACCACCATCTCTCGCAGCACCCAGCCAACGGTCTCGTCGACCCGTGCGGCATAGAGGGGATCACCGGTGCCCTGCCAAACCAGGGTCAACAGCCCGATCAACTGGGCATTGTCGTAGAGCATTTTCTCAAAATGGGGCACCAGCCATTCGGCGTCGGTGGCGTAGCGCGCGAAGCCCCCGGCCAGGTGATCATAGATGCCCCCTTGGCTCATTTGGGTCAGGGTGGTGGTCACGGCGGTTCGGAAGGGTGCCCGCCCTGTTCGGAGCCAGGCCCGCCACAGCAATTCGAAGGCGGGAACCTGGGGAAATTTCGGCGCGTCGCCGAGGCCGCCGGTGAACGGATCAACCTCCCGAACCAGGCGTTCGGCGACCCGGTCGATGAGTGCCAGCGGCACCGGCCCGCCGGCTTCGGTCTCCGACAACTGCTGAAGCCCGTCCCGCAGGGTCCCAGCCGCGCGCACCACCCCCTCCGGGTTGTTTTGATACGCCGAAGAGACCTGCCGCAGCACCTCGCCGAAGCCGGGCCGTCCGTAACGGGCCGTGCGGGGGAAATAGGTGCCACCCCAGAACGGCACACGGTCCGGGGTCAGGAACAGCGTCAATGGCCAGCCGCCGGGTTGGCCGAGCATGGCGAGGGCGGCCTGATAGATGTGGTCCAGGTCCGGACGCTCTTCGCGATCGAGCTTGATGTTGACGAACAGCGCATTCATCAGCGCTGCGATCTCGGCATCTTCGAAACACTCATGGGCCATGACATGGCACCAGTGACAGGCGGCATAACCCACCGACAGCAGAACGGCTTTACGTTCGGTCCGCGCCCGACCGAAGGCGGCCTCCCCCCAAGGCAGCCAGTGTACCGGATTGTGCTGATGCTGGAGCAGATAGGGGCTGGTTTCGAGTCCCAACAAATTGCCGAGCGTCTCGATATTTGGCATGGTGGGGTGCTTTCCTGGCAAAATCAGCTATTCTATCGTTGGCATCCGGCGTTCGCCCGGACCCCTTGTTAATCTAGGTCGAGAGCCGCCAACATGAAGATCACCGTTAATGTTGAATGCACTCCGGAGGAAGCCCGGGCCTTTCTTGGCCTGCCGGACTTGAGGCCGATGCAGGACGCACTCCTGGCCCAACTTCAGGAGCGGCTGACCGCGGGTCTTCAGGCCGCCGATGCCGATGTTCTGATCCGGAATTGGCTTCCGGCCAGCGTCCCAGGCATGGAGCCCTTGCTCAAAACCATGTTCAGTCAGTTCGAGGCGATTCTGGGCCGGGAGGCACGGAAGTGACCGAGTCCACCCCGTTTTACCGTGCTCATCTCTTTTTCTGCACCCATCGCCGCCCACCGGATCACCCGCGCGGCGATTGTGCGGCCCACGGGGCCGAGGCCTTGGGCCAATATTTGAAGGCTCGGATCAAAGAGTGCGGACTGAAGCGGGTTCGGGTTAACACGGCGAGTTGTCTGCATCGGTGCAGTTTGGGGCCGGTGCTGGTGATCTACCCGGAGGGCGCCTGGTATACCTTCAAGACCGAGGCTGATCTTGACGAGATTCTGGAGTCGCATCTGATCGGCGGTGAACCGGTGAGCCGGCTGTTGCTTCCGGAACGGCTTGTGGAAACCGTCGAAGCGTCGTGAGTCCGGCCGGGGCGATTCGCTCTGGGTCTCCGGCTCCTCAAGTGCAACCCACCATTGGGGTCCATCGTGGGGCCGATTGAAGAGACCATTTTTGCCGTTGCCACCGGTGTTGGGCGGGCTGCCGTGGCGGTCATGCGGCTGTCCGGACCGGACGCCGGGGCGGCCCTGGATGCCTTGACCCGGGGCGGGCGTCCCCAGGCTCGGCGCGCAACCCGGGTAACGCTTCGGCACCCGTTCGGCGGCGAGAGTCTCGATCAGGCCCTGGTGCTATGGTTTCCGGCCCCCGGGAGTTATACCGGCGAGGATGTGGTGGAGTTTCATCTTCATGGTGGCCGGGCCGTGGTCCAAGCGGTGGCCGAGGCCTTGGTCTCCCTGCCCCGCCTGCGCCCGGCTGAGCCGGGCGAATTCACGCGCCGGGCCTTTGCAGCGGGCAAGCTCGACCTGACCGAGGCGGAAGCGGTGGCGGATCTGGTGGATGCCGATACCGCCGCCCAGCGTCGCCAGGCGCTGCGGCAATTGGGGGGCGAACTGGGTCGGCTTTATGACGGCTGGCGGGAGCGATTGATCCGGTTGCTGGCCCACCTGGAGGCGGCCATCGACTTTCCCGAGGAGGATCTCCCCGGGGAGTTGGATCGCGGCGCCCGGGCGGAGCTGTCGGCGCTGATCTCGGACCTGGATCGCCACCTTGTGGACGGCCGGCGCGGCGAACGCCTGCGGGATGGGCTGTCGGTGGCCATCATTGGGCCGCCCAACGCTGGAAAGTCCAGCCTGCTGAATCGGCTGGCGCGGCGGGAGGCCGCCATCGTCTCCGCCCAGTCGGGAACGACCCGGGATGTCATCGAGGTTCACCTGGACATTGCCGGCTATCCGGTAATCCTGGCCGATACCGCCGGTTTGCGCGACAGTACCGATGCGGTGGAAAGCGAGGGCATTCGTCGCGCCCTGGCGCGGGCCGCCACCGCCGATATTAAGATCGCCGTGTTTGATGGCGCGTGTTGGCCGATCACCGATGCGGCCACGGTTGGTCTGGTGGATGATGATACTTTGGTGGTGGTGAACAAGCTCGACCGGCATGGTGAGGCGGTCCCGATGCTGGGGGGCCGCGCCGGGATTGGGGTTTCGGCCCGGTCGGGGGCCGGGCTCGACACGGTGTTGGCGCGCCTGGGGGTGATGGTCGCCGCCCGCCTCGATACCGCCGGCCGCCCGACCCTCACCCGCGTGCGCCATCGGGTGGCCATCGAGGCCTGTCGGGGCGCGCTGGTCCGGGCGGCCGGCGCGCCATTGCCGGAACTCGTCGCCGAGGATGTGCGGTTGGCGGTCCGTGCGCTGGGTCGCGTCACTGGGCGCGTGGCGGTGGACGAGGTGCTCGACGTGATCTTTCGCGAGTTTTGTATCGGCAAGTGACGGGGCAAAGGGTCAACGCCTTGTCGGCGGTGGCGGCTTCCGTTATCGTGCCCGGGTCTTAAGCAATGGCCCCTCGGACGAGACGTCGGCGGGATGTGTCCACACATGAAAAAGGAGGCGCTTCTCATGGGGTTGCCCAACCGGGATGTCTTCTTCGCCCGCCGTCACCTGTCCCGATGGCTCCGGCGGGTCGGACATGGCTGAGTCTGTCCGCCTGTTTCTCGCCGACGAGGCGGCCACGCGGCGACTGGCGGAGTCGTTGGCGCCGTGCGTCGGTGCCGCCGGCGGCGTGGTGACGCTGGGGGGGGCCTTGGGCGCCGGCAAGACGGCGTTCGCACGGGCGCTGATCCGGGCCTTGACCGGCGATCCCGACCAAGAGGTGCCCAGTCCGACCTTCACCCTGGTTCAGGGCTATGACACGCCCCATGGCGCGCTTTGGCACTTTGACCTCTATCGCCTGACCAGTCCCGACGAGGTCATCGAATTGGACTGGGAAGAGGCGGTGGCCGGTGGTCTGGTCCTGGTGGAATGGCCCGAGCGGGCGGGCCGGTGGATGCCGGCCGAGCGTCTCGAGATTGCCTTGGCAGCCCATCCGGCCGTTGGTCCCGACGCCCGCATCGCCACGCTCACCGCCCACGGCCATTGGGCGAGCGTGCTCCGGGCGGTGAGCTGGGATCGCGTCCCCCTCGGGCACGGTTCAGATGGCGCTTCCCCGGAGACCGGCGAAGACCTGACCCGCTTCCTGGCCGCCCACGATCTGCTGATCGCGGAGCGGCACGGGCTGGCGGGCGACGCCTCGGCCCGGCGATACCAACGCCTGAACCCGATTGGCCGCGCCCCGCTGATTCTGATGCAAGCCCCGGATACTGCCCGTGATCTGGTGCCGTTCGTCACCGTGGCCGAGCTGTTGCGTCCGCTCGGCCTGTCGGTGCCGGCGATTTTGGCCGTCAATGCCGAAGCGGGCCTGATGCTGCTTGAAGATTTTGGTGACGCGGCGTTTACCCGGTGCCTGGACCTGGGGGCGCCGCCGGAGCCGCTCTATCGCCTGGCGGTGGACGTGCTGATCAGACTGCATCAGGGGTTTGTGGCCGGACCGGCCGCGGCGGCGCTACCGGTCTTTGACCTTGGCCGGTTTCTGGATCAGGCGATGCTGTTTGCCGACCTGATTCCGCCGGCGATAACGGGGCGGCCCCTGCCCCCGGCAGCCCGGCTGGAATTCGAAACGGCGTGGCGCGAGATCTTGCCGGGGGCGCTGACCCGACCGACCCTGTTGCTGCGGGATTATCACGCGGGCAATCTGATGCATCTGCCCGATCGGCCCGGGGTGCGGGCCTGTGGTTTGTTGGATATCCAGGATGCCGGGATTGGTCCCGCCGCCTACGATCTGGTCTCGCTGATCGAGGACGCCCGCCGGGATCTGGTGCCCGCCCTGGCCGGATCGCTGGTGGGACACTACCGCGCCGCGTTTCCCGACCTGGATCCGGTGGCGTTCCGGCGGAGCTGGTCGGTGTTGGCGGCGGTGCGTCATACCCGGGTGATTGCCGTCTTCCAGCGCCTCGCCGGCCAGGGCAAACCGGGCTATCTTGGCCATACGCCGCGGGTATGGCGATACTTGGCCGCGGCCCTGGCGCGGCCCGAACTGGAACCGCTGACCCGGTGGTTTGACCGCCATCTGCCGCTGGCGACCTGTGTCGCCGCGACGGCTGTTCATGAACCGATGCGAAACGAGGCGACATGACGGTGACCAATGGTTTCGTGGTCCGGCGGGCGATGGTGTTGGCGGCGGGGCTGGGCTTGCGGATGCGGCCCCTGACCCTGACCCGGCCCAAGCCTTTGCTGACGGTGGCGGGAACGACGCTGCTTGACCACACGCTCGACCGGTTGGCCACGGCGGGGATCGAAACCGCGGTGGTCAACAGTCATTACCTGGGTGAGATGGTGGTGGCGCATCTGGCCAACCGGACCCGGCCGACGATCATCTCATCTCCCGAACCGGTGGCGTTGGAGACTGGCGGCGGACCTAAATTCGCCCTCCATCACTTCGGTGACGACGCGTTTGTCGTGGCGAACGCGGATATTTTGTGGCTCGACGGCGCGGTCCCGGCGGTGCGGCGGCTAGCCGCCGCCTGGAATCCCGCGAAGATGGATGCTTTGCTGTTGCTGATGCCCCGGGATCGGGCCCATGGCTATCAGGGTCCCGGTGACTATGGCCTTGACGCCGATGGCCGCCCCCACCATCGCGGCGCCGCCGACAGCGCACCGTTGGTGTTTGCCGGTGTTCACATCACCCGGCCCGAGGCCTTTGCCGACACTCCCGACGGTGGCTTTTCCGCGCGGCTGATCTGGGACCGGGCCGAGGCGGTCGGGCGGCTTCATGGGCTGGTCCATGACGGCGCGTGGTTCCATGTGGGAACGCCCGAGGACCTGGCGGCCACCGAGCACTGGTTTCAGACCGGCGGGCTTGGGGGCGTTGCCCCTGGCCCCGCCAAGGGGTGACCCCGTGGCCCCCCATGACCAAGACGGCGCCGGGATCCGGCATGAAGGAACAGGGGCAATGAGCCGGGTTTTCACCATTCCGGCGGGGTTTTCGTTTGTCGACGAACTGGCGTTGGGGATTCTGGAACGCTACGGCCGGGATCCATTGGCCTTGGCCGGGGTGACGGTGCTGCTGCCGACCCGGCGGGCCTGCCGGTCGTTGCGCGAGGCCTTTTTGCGACTGTCCGGCGGCCGCCCGTTGCTGTTGCCGTCCTTGAGCCCGCTCGGCGACCTGGACGCCGAGGGCCTGAGTCTGGCGTTGGAAGACTTGCCCAACCTCGCCGGTAGCCTGGAGATGGCGCCGGTGATCGGCGAACTTCGGCGCCGGTTGCTGTTGACCCGGGCGATTCTGGCCGCGCCCGATCTGGCCGCCACCGCACCCCAGGCGGTACGCCTGGCGGCCGACCTGACCCGGCTGCTGGATCAGGTTGAGACCGAGGGCCTGAGCTTTGACCGGCTGGCGACGTTGGTTCCGGCGGATTATGCCGAACATTGGCAGATCACCCTGGGCTTCCTGACCATCCTCACCGAGAACTGGCCGCCAATTCTGGCGGCGGAAGACGCTGTGGATCCGGCGCACCGACGCAATCGGATTTTAGAGGCCCAAGCGGCGGCCTGGCGCAGCCAGCCCCCGGCCGGGCCGATCATCGCCGCCGGGTCGACCGGCTCGATCCCGGCAACCGGGGCCTTGCTGGCGGTGATCGCCGGCTTACCCCACGGCGCGGTGGTGTTGCCCGGCCTCGATACGGCAACCGACGACGCCGGCTGGCAGGCGATCACCGGTGATGAAGCCCATCCCCAGCATACCCTGGCGGAATTGCTGGCCCGTCTGGGCGTGGCGCGCGGAGCGGTTCAGCCCTGGCGGGCAGAGGCGATGTCGCCACCCCGGCCAGACCGGGTCCGCTTGTTGGCCGAGGCGTTACGCCCCGCGGCCACCACCGAGGACTGGCGGAGCCTGACCCTGGACGGGCGCGGGTTGATGGGCTTGACCCGGGTTGACTGCCCGACCGCCCAGGACGAAGCCGAGGTGGTGGCGCTGATGTTGCGTCGGGTTCTGGAAACCCCCGATCGCACCGCGGCGCTGGTGACCGCCGACCGGGCGCTGGCGCGCCGGGTGGCGGCGGCGCTTGGTCGTTGGGGCATCTTGGTGGATGATTCCGGCGGGCAGCCCCTGGGCGACACCGCCGTCGGCAGCTTCCTGAGGCTTTCGGCCCAGGCGGTGGTGGAGGGCTTTTCGCCGGTGCCGCTGCTGGCTTTGCTCAAGCACCCGTTGGCGGCATTGGGCGAATCGCCGGCCGGGTGTCGGGCCTTTGCCCGGGGGTTGGAACGGCTGGCGCTGCGCGGGCCGCAACCCGCGGCGGGCATCGCCGGTCTGCGCGCCGCCCTGGAGGCGGTTCCCGAGGGCCGGTTGCGGCAGTCGGTGTTCACCGGGCTGGAGCGGGTGGCGGGGATTGCGACACCGTTTCAGGAGGCGGTGGCGCGGGGTCAAGCGCCCCTGACGGCGTTGATCGCGGCCCATATCGGCTTTGCCGAGACCCTGGCGGCGACTCGGGAACGTCCCGGGGCCGCGTGTTTGTGGCGGCATGAGGATGGCGAGGCGGCGGCGGCGTTCGTCGGTGAATGGCTGCTGGCCGCGGTGGACTTCCCGGCGGTGGCGGCGGACGACTATCCGGGACTGTTTGAATCGCTGCTCACCGGCCGGGTGGTGCGCCCGCGCTTTGGCCGCCACCCCCGCCTGGCCATTTTGGGGCCGCTGGAAGCCCGACTTCAGCATCACGACCTGATGATCCTGGGGGGCCTGAATGAAGGCGGCTGGCCGGCCGAACCCGCCGTGGATCCCTGGCTGTCACGGCCGATGCGCAAGAGGTTCGGTCTGCCCTCGCCGGAGCGCCAGATCGGGCTGTCGGCCCACGACTTTGCCCAGGCGGCGGCGGCGCCGGAAGTGGTGCTGACCCGGGCCGAGCGGGTCGAGGGCGCGCCGACGGTGCCGTCGCGTTGGCTGTCCCGTCTGGACACCGTGCTGCGCGCGCTGGGCCTGGACGAGCGGCGAACCCGGCAACAGGAGGATCAGTGGCTGGCCTGGGCGCGCGGGCTCGACCAGCCGGCGGCGGTCCGGCCGGTGGCGGCGCCGACGCCCCGGCCGCCGGTGGCGGCCCGGCCCCGTCGGCTGTCGGTGACCGAAATCGAGACCTGGATGCGCGACCCCTACGCCATCTACGCCCGGCGGATTTTGTGTCTGGAGCCGCTGGAGCCCATTGCCGCGGACCCTGGCGCGGCCGAACGTGGGCAATTCATTCATCAGGCCCTGGATCGGTTCATTCAGGACTGGCCGGACGCCCTGCCCGCCGATTCCTTGGACCGGTTGTTGGAGCACGGCCGCGTCGCGTTCGGGGCGCTGTTGGCCCGGCCCGAGGTGTGGGCCTTTTGGTGGCCACGGTTCGAACGCGTGGCCGGGTGGTTCCTGGATCAGGAGCGTCAGCGTCGTCCCCGGATCCGGCCCCTGGTCACCGAGGTCGGTGGCCGGATGGAATTCGATGGTCGGGCTGGGGTGTTCCTGCTCACCGCCAAGGCCGATCGCCTTGATCGGCTGCCCGATGGCCGGCTGGCCATTATCGATTACAAGACCGGGGTGGTCCCGGCCGCCAGCGATATTGCCTTGGGCTTTTCGCCGCAATTACCGTTGGAAGCGGCCATGGCGGCGGCCGGCGGCTTTCGGGGGCTTGGTCCGGCCACGGTTGGCCAGTTGGCGTTCTGGCGGTTGAGCGGGGGCGAACCGGCCGGTGAGGAACGGGTGGTTCGGGGCGAGCCATCGGCCCTGGCCGAGCAGGCCCATGGCGGCCTGGAGGCGCTGATTTGGGCCTTCGACGATCCCGCCACCGCCTATTGCTCGCGCCCTTGGCCAGAGCGGGCGCCGCGTTTCGATGCCTACGCCCATCTGGCGCGAGTCCAGGAATGGTCGGCGGCCGGAGGGACCCCGGAATGAGCGAGCGGGTCCGGAGAGGGTTGGCGCTGCTGGTGGTCCTGGCCATGCTGCCGACGCCCCTGGCCGGGTGCGCGTCGGCGCTGTTGGTGCCGATGGCGACGATCTCGGGAACCGCGATGGCCGGAGGCCTGCTGTACCGGCAACGTGGCGGCGCCCTGGAACTGGGGATCGGGACCCAGGGGGCCCGGCTGGTGTGGGCGGTGCCGACCGGGGTACTGGTGGCCGGGCTTGCCGGAGCCTGGTGGCTGGTCCCGATCGTGACCGGCGCGGCTTTTGCCAGTCAGATGCTGGCCCATGCCGCGCACCAGCGGAGCGGTGTCGGCCTGGAGCGGGAACCCGATACCTATCGCCAGACCACGCCCTTGACCGGTTGGCTGGTCGCGGCCTTCGGTCCCTACGACACCGCCTGGCCGGCCTGGCGAAAGGAGCTTTGGCATTATGCCGGCTCCAGCACCGTGGAGGTGGTGCGGGCGGCGCTGATCGTCGGTCCGGCCTTGGCCTTGGATCCCGGCCTGGGCTGGGCGATCCTGGCCGGGTTGTTTCCGGCTTATGGGTTGGGCTGGCGGATTCCGTCGGACCTGCCTGAGTTGCAGCAAGGTTCCGAGGTTGCAGAGTTTCTGACCGGCGCCGTGTTCTTTGTGGCGCTCATGCTTGCGGCGGGGGCGCCCTGACGGCGGGGCGATGACCGGTCGGGGCGACGGTGCCCCCCGGTCTCGGAGGTCGGGCGTGGCTGCCATGCCCGCCGGGCATTGAAAACCAGTCGGATCGTCGTAATCTCCCTGTCAGAAGTGATCGTCATGCCATCGCACGATCGCCCGGACGCGGTTTCCCCTGCTGCGGTCCGGGTTCCCGACGGAGCTTCGGACGCCCGGTCTCCCCCCAGACCGGGCGTCACCATTTGGGCAGGACGCCCAAAACCTCACGCAGGTTGACCAGCATGCCGGCGGTGGCGCCCCAGATGGTATCGCTGCGGTAGGGGAAGGAGTAGAAGACGCGCGGGATGCCCAAGACGGCCCGACTCTCCCGGCGGGGCAGCGCCGGGTCCAGGATGACCGCCAGCGGCACCTCGAAGACCTCGGCCACCTCGTGGGGATCGGGGGTCAGGTGAAAGGGGGGGCGGACCACGCCGACCACCGGCGTCACGCGAAACCCGGTCCGGGTGATGTAGGTGTCGAGCCGGCCCAGCAGCTCGACATGAACGCGACTGAGCCCGATCTCCTCCTCGGTTTCCCGGAGTGCTGCGGCTTCGGGGTTGGCGTCTTCGGGTTCAATATGGCCGCCGGGAAAGCTGATCTGACCGGCGTGGGTGGCGAGATGAGCGGTTCGGCGCGTAAAAATTATGGTGATGCGGTCGAACCGTTCCACCAACGGCACCAACACCGCCGCCTCGCGCAGTTTATCGGGCGTTCTCATGCTGGGATTGAGGTCTGTATCTCCCCTCACTTTAGGGCTGTGCCATTTGGCGCTTTCTTCATCGTGGCGGAGGAGCTTGCGCAGTTCGGCGATGGTTCGTCCGACGGCGCCCCGTGTGGTACCACCCATTGCATTGTCCATCGATCCCTCCCGGAAACACCCCGTTTTCGGCGCCTGTCTCTCCGGCACCTGTTGACCCGCCGTAACCCGTCGCAGTACGGTCTTGTAGCACGGGTCAGGCGCGCGGTTGAGATAAGGCGTGACGGTGCCTCGAACAGGGAAACAATCGCTTGTCCATTCTCGACCAGAGCTTGCCATCTCCGGCTTCGGACCGGCTCGTTGCCGAGGTCGAAGACCTCGGCCGGCGCCTTGATGCGGTGCGTGACGGCATCGGCCACGTGATCTTCGGTCAGCATGACGTGGTTGACTTGACCCTGATCACCCTGTTGTCGGGGGGGCATGTTCTGCTGATCGGCGTTCCCGGCCTGGCCAAGACTCGGTTGGTGGAAACCCTGGGGATCGTCCTGGGTCTTGGGGAAAAGCGCATCCAATGCACACCGGACCTGATGCCGGCGGACATTCTGGGGTCGGAGGTCTTGGAAGAAGGCGACACCGGCCGGCGATCCTTCCGGTTCATCCCCGGCCCGGTGTTCTGCCAGTTGTTGATGGCCGACGAGGTCAATCGCGCGAGTCCCCGCACCCAGTCGGCGTTGCTTCAGGCCATGCAGGAACATCGGGTGTCGGTGGCCGGTCACTATCATCCGTTGCCCGAGCCCTTCCACGTCCTGGCCACCCAGAACCCGTTGGAGCAAGAGGGCACCTACCCGCTCCCCGAAGCCCAACTCGACCGCTTTCTGATGCAAATCGATGTGGGCTATCCCGATCGCGACGCCGAGCGACGGATGATGATTGCCACCACCGGCGTGTCGGCCCAATCGGTTGCGGCGGTGTTCTCGCCCACCGACCTGCTGGCGGCCCAACGCCTGGTCCGGCAGATTCCGGTGGGCGAAGCGGTGGTCGACGGCATCCTGGGCCTGGTGCGCAGCGGTCGTCCCGACAGTTCCGAAATCCCCGAGGTTCGCGCCCACGTCGCCTGGGGCCCCGGGCCCCGGGCCAGTCAGGCCCTGATGCTCGCCTCCCGCGCCCGGGCCGTCCTGGATGGTCGCCTATCGCCGTCCCTGGACGACGTGTTGGCCCTGGCCAAGCCGGTGCTCCGCCACCGCATGGCCCTGAACTTCGCCGCCCGCGCGGATGGTCTAACCGTTGATGATATCATCGACCGGTTGTGTGAGCCGCTGCTATAACGCTGACCTGACCGGGTGGGGAGGGTAATAACGTCGCCAGCGAAGGGAGTAAACAACGAGGGAACACCCTCAGCGCGGGGTTTTGATTGCCGCAATGGCGGCGTCCAGCTTCTTTTCAAGAGCCTGTATTGAATTATAGACGATAATATTTTGGCCCCGCACGTCAAACAGTTTTTCGGAAGCCTGTGAGCATAAAAGAACTGCCGGCTTTCGGACCCCCCAGGCATAACCGACCTCGAGATAGACGTTGGCATTGGCTCCGGTCAAATCAGCGACGACAAACGCGGATGTTTCTATACGCTGTCGAACGCGGTCCATGACGTCTCCGACGAAGGGCTGTTGGTCGACCCGTTCGCACAGAAAATCATGTTTATGGATTGGCGCTTGGATACCGTAATAAAAAATATCATGCATTGAGACGTCAAACGGCATCGCAACAAAAACGTGAGGTTTCTCGCGGCGCTCGGTGCCGCCGTGTGTCTCCCGATCAGGCTTCTGATAGAAATAACGATCGTTGGCGCCTGATGATCGGGATGATGATGGTCCGCGTGGCCCGATCGAAGTCTTTTTAAACGACAGGCATTGTGATTGCTCAATCCCATCGTTTAGTCGCTTGTAACGCTCTTGATCAAATTCAACAATGATGATTTTGGCAAGCGACGGGGGACAAACGCCATCCCTCAATGCGCAATCACAGCCCTCGATCAAACATAATGCGGCTTCGATCTCGTCAAGTCCGAAACCCGGTCCGTGCAGCGTCATGGCGATTTGGGATATGGGCTCCCGTGAGGATCGCTCATGGTCACCAAGCGCCTTTAACGATAAATAGCTGAATTTGCACAGGTCAATATATTCGATGGTCCGCAAATAGTTGGTTCCAACGAACAAGAAGTACTTGGAGCGTGAGATCTGTGACGCGGATACGAGGGAACTCTGGCCAATGTCGGGCGAGTGTTTCATGGGATCAACCCCCAGTTGCTCTAATTGGTGAGCGGCCCGAGAGTCCGCGCCATGGTGATTGCGTGCGAATTTGAACACCGCGACATCACAGGGCACAGTAAAGATATCGCCGTTGACGATCGATAGCTCAACCTTCGAGTCCATTGGTGGGTACCCCATAGCCCTGTATTCACATAATCCTGAGGCCATAGGGTAGCGTCTGACTTGTCGCGCAGTCAATATGGTTGTGTTATCGAGGAGTCATCCTAACGGATATGGGTGTCAGTCCGTCCTCAGAGCGCATAAGATGTTATGCGACGGGGGCCGTTGGGCAAAAGCGTCGCCACATGCTCGGCGATGGCCAGACTGGCGGTCAGGCCGGGCGACTCGAGACCATAGAGGGCGACCAGACCGGGAATCCCATGATCCGCGGGTCCCTGAATGATGAAGTCGGCGGCGGGTTCGCCGGGACCCGAAAGTTTGGGGCGGACACCGGCATAGGCGGGCACCAGGGCGTCGTCGGGCAGACCCGGCCAGTACCGGCGGATCGCGTGATAGAAGCCGTCCGCCCGACCGGGATCGACCCGATAGTCGATGCGATCGGTCCACTCGACATCGGGACCGAACCGGACCTGACCGGCCAGATCCAGCGTGACATGGATGCCGAGGCCGCCTTCCGGCGGGACCGGGTAAATCAGGCGGCGAAACGGCGGCGCCTGGCCGGTCAGCGCGAAATAGCTGCCCTTGGCCAGGACCTGACGGGGAATGGCGGCGGCGGGCAGGCCGTCAAATCCGGCCGCCAGGGCCTGGGCCGACAGGCCCGCGGCATTGACCAGCATCCGGCAGCCCAGGGTCATCGGGGCCGCTCCGCCGATCCTGACCGTCAGGCTGCGGCCATCGGTCCGGCCTCCGAGGGCCGGGCTGTTGAAGGCGACGACCGCCCCATGGCTTTCGGCCTCGCCCTGAAGCGCCAGCAGGTACGCGTGGCTGTCGATGATGCCGGTGGCGGGCGCGTACAGGGCCGAGACGCAGAAGATGTCCGGCTCCAGGGCCCGGACGTGGGCGGCATCCAGCCGGACCAGATCAGTGACGCCGTTGATCCGGCCCTGATGCTCGATGGCGGCCAGCCTGGCCTGATGAGCCGGCTCGGTGGCGACGATCAGCTTGCCTAACTGTCGGTGGGGAATGCCCCGGCTGGCGCAGTAGTGATAAAGCGCCCGTCGGCCCGCCACGCACAACCGGGCGCGCAGGCTGCCCGACGGATAGTACATGCCGCCATGGATGACTTCGGAATTCCGGGAACTGATCCCGGTGCCGATGGCGTTGGCCGCTTCCAGCACCACCACCTCGAGTCCGGCGGCGGCGAGGCGACGGGCCACTGCCAGACCGACCACTCCGGCGCCAACCACCAGGCACTCGACCTGCTCCATGTCTGCCGACCACACCGCCCAAGTTGGTCAATGATCGCCGGACTCGCCCGGGCGATTGATCAGATTGAGGCCCCAGGCGGTCCCGATCGCGGCCAGCCCGCTGACCACGCCCACCGCGCAACCGATGCCGGCGGTGCTGAGGATGGCCGAGGCGCTGGCCGGCAGGCCGATACCGCTGCTGGCCACCGTCAGAACCGGCAGGGCGATGGCGAGCGCCCCGGCGGCGGCCCCGGCAGTACAGCCGATGATGACGGTGTCGAAACTGATGAAGCCGTCGCTGGGGCCGGCGGGCCGGGGGGGCTGCTGAAGCACCAGAATATTGCTGGAGCCTTCGGTCAACGTCATCACCACCGGGGCCATCGCGACCTGGGATGCGCCCGTAGCCTGGTCGGCATTGACCCCCAGTGCCCGCGCCATGCCGATTCCGGCGATGGTTACCATCGCCCAGATCAGAACTCCGGACAGGAGAGTCGTTGCGCCCTTCTTCAAGGCTGCACTCATCAGGGTCTTCCTCCACCGACAATCTGGGGCACAGGGCGTCGACCCGAACCGGTTAAAGGCGATGTCCGGGGTTCCGATCCCGCAGCCCGTTCGCCTGACCCGGCGTCCTCGCCGACGCCTGGAAAGATTACGGGGTTAGCGTTAAGAAAACCCTAAACGCCCTTACCCGAAAACGGCGCTCCAGGCCGAACCGATGGTCGCGGTCATCCAGTGGACGGTGGAGAGAATGACGCCGCCAAACAGTCCGACGGTACACCCGACCCCGGAGCTGGCCATCAGAGCCATGATCGCCGGCAAGGCACCGGCGTAAAAAGTCCATCCCACCAGCGGCGGTAACGCCGTCACCAGCGCCCCGACCACAGCACCGGCCGCACAGCCGAAAAACACGGAGTTGGCATCGACCAACCCGCCTGGCTTGTGAACGGCCGGCTCGGTGGCTGTGCCGCTGCCGGCTACCGCCGGACTCGCGGTGGCGGTCCCCGCGGCCTGGGCGGTCGGCGCCGCCTGGTGGACCGCCATCCCCCCCAGCACGAACAGGAGCAGGCCGATTGCTAGAGACCGCGACAGCTTCATAAGTTGCTCCCAACGCCAGATCCGGGTATCACCAAAGCGTTCCCGATCGCGGGAAGGATAATGGCTCGCCGGCGCGATCCGGTCAACCGTCGCCGGCCGCATCGGTCGGGGGACCTGGGCGGTCCCGGTGATCGCTTCGGGGTGCAAGAATGGCAACGGGATTGCAGAGAAAGTAGAACACCTTCGAAGGGTCATGGTATGCTAACCTATCACAGTGCGGTGCTTCGACCTGATGTCCGGGCCGGCAGTCGATTGGCTTGCGCCGGTCGCGGCATTCCGTTGCCGGCCTCAAACCGGGTGCGTCTCCGTCTTGCTTGGGCACAGGTGGTTTTTCGATGACCCTGCATCATTCCGAACAACCGATTTCCGCCTTCGTCGGACCGTCGGTGCTCCGGCCCCGTACCGGCCGCGCGGCGGTCCCCGCCATCAACAACCATGCGGCGCTGTTGTTGGGCGATCTCGCGGCGCTGGCGCTGGCGTTTCTGCTGGCGGTGATGTTGTCGTTGCTGGTGGAAGAAGAACTTTACCACAATCTCTCTAAGGTCGCGCTGGGTGCCGAGGTGCGGGCGCGCCTGTTCCAATTCCTGTTGCTTTCGGGGTTTGTCCTGATTTGGCATAATGAGCGCGGGCATTATGACACGCGACTGCCTTTTTGGACCGAAACCAAGCAAATCATGGTGGCACTGGCTCTGGCGGCGGTCCTTGACGGTTTTTTTCAATACCTGATGAAGGTGCAGGTGTCGCGGGTGTGCCTGGCCGAGACGTGGTTGTTGGCGTTCGCCCTGATGATGATCGGCCGGCATCTGGTCAAACGTCGGTTGCGGCAGCGGGGAACCTGGGATTTGGCTACGGTGATCGTCGGTGCCCCGGCCGATGCGGCGGCGGCGGCCCGGATGGTCAAGGCTGAACATCAACTCGGTTATCGGGTGGTGGCCACTGTCGACCCGGTGGCCCTGGCCCTGGGGGACGGCGCCGAGGGAACCGAGGCGCTTTACCGCCGGTTCGACGCCGATTTCGTGCTGGTGGTCCCGGATACCCACGACTCGGCGCAATGCAACGGCCTGATCGCGGCCCTGACCCGTCAGGCCCTGCCCTTCGCGCTGGTGCCCGCGACCGCCGGTATCCCGGTGTTCAGTCTGAACCCGGTGTACGTGCTGAGCCACGACATGGTCATGCTGATGGGGCGCACCAACCTGACGCATCCGGTCGCCCAAACCTTCAAGCGGGCGGCGGATCTGGTCGGGGCGGTCCTGATCGTGCTGATTCTGGCGGTGCTGGCGCCGGCGCTGGCGGTGATCGTGCTGTCGATCAAGGCCGACGGCGGCCCGATCCTCTATCGGCAGGTTCGGGTCGGTTTTGGGGGCAAACGGTTCCCGTGCTTCAAATTTCGCTCGATGATCGTGCATTCCGATCAGGTGCTGAAGGATCACCTGGCCCGGAATCCCGAGGCCGCCGCCGAGTGGCAACGGGATATGAAATTGCGGCGTGATCCGCGCATTACCGCCATTGGCCGCTTTCTGCGCAAGACCAGCCTTGATGAGTTGCCCCAATTGCTGAATGTGCTGCGCGGCGAAATGAGCCTGGTGGGTCCCCGGCCGATCGTGCCGGCCGAAATTCAACGCTACGGCGCCGATATCGCGTATTATTATCAGGTTCGTCCGGGCATCACCGGCCTGTGGCAGGTCAGCGGCCGCAACGACATCGACTATCCCACGCGCGTCCGGCTTGATTGCTGGTACGTCAAGAACTGGACATTCTGGCACGACGTGGCCATTTTGTTCAAAACCATTCCGGCATTGATCTCCGGTCGCGGGGCCTGTTGACGCCGCCCGAGCAACCGGCGCGCCGTTGGCATATCGGGCGGTGGGGCGATGCTACAACGCCGCTTTCGGGCACCACACCAGCCTACCGGGCGTGGGGGGCCGGAAGCGGCGTCGTGACGATCTCTGGCGTCAACGGGACGGCGTCAACCGGTCAGGGCATCAAGAAAAAGACACCCAACCGCCGGCCGAGGCAAAACCGGTGCGGGCCGCCTTTGCCCGATGGGGGGCATGGTCGCGATCTTCGCCCAGCACAGGGCTGGTCGTGCCACGGGCCGGACCAGAAATAATTCCTTCATTATGATTGGCCCGACGATCACCAACGGCAGCATCGACGGTGTGCTCGGGTCCTTGGGCTGGCGCCATGATTTATTCCCCCCTGTTTCAGTGTGCGGCGAAATGTAGCAAGGTTTCAGGATTACAACATCCTGTCGACTTTACCAGCAGCTTTAGTTGTGGCCACCGGACGCAGAGCGCAGGCCGTCACCCCCCGGGCCGCGGAGCACCCGGCGGCCCAAGGTGGGGTGCGGGCCCCAACAGATAGGCAAATAGTCCGATTGATATGAGTTCAAGGGGCAACAGTGGCACAAAGTCGCCGAAAAAGGCGCTTGCAACAAAGACCTTCCGGTGGCAGCCGCCATTTTCCGCCATCGCCTGGGCGGTGAGGCCCGGCCGCCGGTGTCATCGCCGACAGACACGCCAGCCGCGAGCCGGGCGCTGCGCGCTATGTCTGGAAACGCCCGCCGATATCGGCGAAGATCACCCGACTGCCGGAGAGACCGGCGTCTTAAGGGAGGGTGGCAAAGATGCGCACAGGGAAACAGCGTGGCGGCGCCCTGGTTTTCGGCGCCCTGTTGGTTGGGTTGGTGTGGGGCGCCACGGCTTCGGTTGCAGCGGCGGAGTCGACCCCCGGGAACCAGGGGGCGATGGTTTCGCGCCCGGTGGCGGTGGTGACCGTGGTTCGTGCCCGTGATCTGATGTCCGCGGCCGATCGCCAGCTTTACCGGCAGCAGATTCGGGATGCCCGGGATGTCCCGACCCGGCAACGCATTCATGGCGAATGGTTGGAGCGGCTTCAGGCGCGGGCCGCCGAACATGGTGTGATCATGGTCGTTGAGGCCCGCACCCTGCCTCCCGAATGGCGCCGGGTCCAGTCTACCCGTCCGGTTGGGCCGGAGGCGCCGCCCCCGCCGCCGCCACGGGCACCGTGAGCGGTTAGGGTCGCCGCGTGGCCCGCACGATCATTCCAGCCGTCCCGTGGTGGGCCTCGCCGTTGGCCTCGGTGTTCGCGATTGCCTTTTGTCTGAAGCAGGTCCAGTGGCTGCTGTTTCTGCCGGTGGTGCTGTTCGTGCTGTGGGAAATCGCGTTGAACCTGGAATTGACCCTCCGGGCAGTCGCCGGCAATCGTTCCGGGACCCTGGGCCCATTCCAGGGGGTGGTGGCGACCCTGTTGGGCTTGGCGTTGGCGGTTTGTGGCTGGTGGCTGTTGACGCTGGCCTATGCCGGTTCGTGTGCCGCGCGCTGGTACGCCACCGGCAGCGGCCGCAAGCATTGAGGGGGCGCTACCGGAACAGCTTGACATTGGGGAGCGGGCTGAAGTCGGCGGCGTCCCGGGACGGCCGGCCGAACAGAAAGCCCTGAACGTAATTGCAGCCGCAATCGCGAACGAACGCCAGGCTCTCGGGACTGTCCACCATTTCGGCGATGGTCTCCACGCCCAGTCGCGAGCATAACTCGGTCAGGGCCGAGAGGAAGGCGCGGCCTTTGGCCGCCTTTTGGGCGTTGCGGACGGCGCTGCCGTCGATTTTGACCACGTCGACCTCCAGCGCGCTCAGATACTGAAAGCTGGCGGCTCCGGCGCCGAAATCATCCAGGCAGACCTTGTAATGACTTTGGCGCAAGCTCTGGATGAAATTATTGACGGCGTCAAGATCGCTGATTCGGTACGACTCGGTGATCTCGAACAGCAAGCGGCCTTGAGTCCAGGGATTGTCTCGAAGGAGGGCGTGCAGCGCCTCGACATACTCCGGGACGCCGATGGAAAAGCCGGAAATATTAATCGAAATCGCGTATTTCAGATTGTTGACCGGCAGTTTCTTGAATAGGGCAATCACCTTGGCGGCCATCGCAACGTCGAATTCGTGAATCAGTCCAGTTTCCTCGCCCATCGTAATGTACTGGTAGGGGGAGTTATGCGGCAAAGACAAATCGAATCGACAGAGCGCCTCAAAATGATGAATGTTACCGCGGCGGACATCGATGATCGGCTGCAACGCCACAAAGAAACGGCGCTCGTCGATAATTTTGCGGAAATTGCGGATATCGCAAAGGCCTTGGGAGATTAACGAGAAAATATTATCGGAAAGGGAGGAGACGTCGGTGCTCCTGAGGCCCTGCTTTTGGACCGAGCCCAGCGCGTACATCAGGCCGCGGGTCAGGTCGCCCTCGCTGAGGTCGCGTGCGATATCCAGGGCCATGGAGGCGGTGCTGAACTGAAGCTTTGTGCCACCCGGGACCACCGCCGAAATGGCGGCGGACAGGCGCTTATGCAGCTCCCCGAGATTGCTGACCGGATCGTGCAGCAGGCCATAGGCTTCGTCGCCCAGCCTGACCGCGGTGTCGCCACCGATGGAGGTGGCCGACAGGCAGGAACCGAGCGAAGCCAGCATGGCCTGGGCACTGGCCTCGTCGAGGCCTTCGCGCAACTCCTCCAGGCCGTTGAGGCCGATGATGGCCATCTCCGGCTTATGTCCCTGGGCCTCCAACGCTTTGATCCGGCGCCCGGCGTTCCGCGAAAACGACTCGGGATCGTTGGGGTTTGGCTGGGTGGGGTCGGACACCGTTGCCGGTGTCGTCTTACCCCGAAGGCGCAAGGCCAGATAGAAACGGTCGCCCATCCAATACCCGGAGGCGAGCACCCCCAACAGCGCCCCGGTTGCTCGTTTCAGGCGAACAACCTCGTTATCCACCCGAATTTGCGCTCTGGCCTTCTTTTGGAAGGCTTCGAATCCCATCACGTCGGCGGACGAGATCATGTCGACAAATGGACAGCCGGCGATTTGGTTGGGGGGAATGCCGGTAAAGGCTTCGAGTGGGCCGGCGCAAAAAACCACCACCCCCATCATGTCCAGTTCGAACAACAGGTCGCCCCAGCAAAAGGCCAGGGCCACAAAGCGGTCCCGGTCGTGTCTGCTGATGCTGGCGGTCGCTGGCTGGTTCATGACTTGTCCCGCAGGGGAGCCAAGGGGCTTCGCAACCAAGGGAGTGGCGGAATAACGGCGAGCCGTCAACGTCAATCTATAACGGTGGCGTCACGCCGCGGCATCGGCAACCGGTGTCGGCTTCATTCCCATGCCCTTTTCAGGATAAGGGAGGGCCTTCCGGGCCACCGAAGCAACTTCTTGTCATCCCGTTGTCCAATATCGGTCCTAACGGGCTGGTGGTGAGCGGCGTGGTCTCTGAAAAAGCGAGTGTGGGTGATGAGCGGGGACAGTCTTTCGAAACGCCACGGCCAACAATTGCCGCCCTGACGTTGACAATCCCTCTCGCGGCGCACAATCTATTCAGTGAATTTCTTCAGCGAAACAAAGTTCGACGGTCACAGCCGATGGACCATGCCAGAAATCCACGGATTGTTAAGTGTTTGGACATTACTTTGTATGCAATCAGTATCAGGCGCCTTTCCCGTAAAATCTGGATTTTCGGCTCTGGACTCCGGATGGCGGTCGGGACATGATAGCGACACGTATGATGCCTCTTCACCACCCAGGGGAGCGCGCGGTGCTGATCGGGCAAAGCGGCAAAAAATTGGCGAATGAGTACCAGGATGGGCGGGCCGGGTTATCTTGAAAGTCTGGAAGCCCTTGTTGAACCGGAACTACCGCGAAGCCCGGAGTGACAGGAATGCCCAGGAGGAGCGTAGGTGGTAAATGAGTCGCCTCCCAAGGGTCCCGACAAGGGGAGCAGCCCGAGCACGGCCATAGCGGCCGAAGGGGGACGGGGCCAGGCCAGTCTCGATAAGGTGCGGCAGGTGCTGACGCCGTTAGGTCGCACCGAAAAGAGTCGTCTGTTCGAAATGGTCAGCCAGGGAGAGTTGCAAAACGCTAAGATGGGGCAAAATATCGCCCGAATACTGGTTGAACTCTTGAACGGCGCGCGCACCGAGCATGCGCGGCGGTTGTGGACGGGGTGGTTTGATCCGATTCTGGTCCGTGACGATGTCACCCTGTTGGCGGAGAGTCGTCTGCCCGGATGTCTTCATGTCCTGGATGCCGGCGCGTGGTGGTTCGCGCTGTCGCGCTTCATGGAGGACCTGACCGGGGAGATTCAGAAAACCGTCACCGAACTGGCGCGGGACGCGCCGCTGGAACAGGTTTTCAACGCGCCCGCCGCCAAGGTCTGGAGCGAACGGTTGCGCCACGAAACCCTGGCGGTGTTGGGCAATTGTCGGGGCAAGCCCCAGGCCATCACCCGACTGGTGGCGGAGGCCAATGTTCACCGGGGGCGGTTGTGTAAGGATCGCGGCTTCCGGAACACCGCGGCGCTGACCGCGACGGATTTGGCGGGTCTGGAATTTATGCTGGATGCGGCGCCCGCCTGGCGGCCGTTCGGGCGGTCGGCGGTGGCGACCGAAGCGGATAGTCTGTTGAAGGTTACGCAACGACTGGTTCGCGATGACAAATGCTCGGCGGACGGCGCCTGCATCCTGGCCCTGGCCCGGGTCCACGGCCACCGGGAGCCCGAGTTCGCGCTGCGGGTCCATGAGGCCTTCAATACCCCCCTGACCCGGGACGCGATTGTCGGTCATTTCGAATTCGCGGTTCAACGCCTGCGGCAATGGCTGGAAAGCCGCTGGGTGGCCAAGCCGGTGCCGGCCCATCCGGCGATTGAAGCGTTGCCGCCCGATACATTACTGAAAAGTGTGTTCGGCTGGTATGACGCCACGGCCACCATTGATGCCCGGCAGGACGAGCGGACGCGGACATCGATGAATATGGTGATGGGCCGCCTGATTGCGTTGGTCGAAACCGAGGTGACCCAGACCGTGACCCAGCGGATCATGGGGATGAACCAGCGCAGCGCGCCGGGGCCGATGGTTGAGGCGGTCTTGCTGATTTCGGCGTTTCATACGGGGTTCAACCAGCGCGACATGGCCACGTCCGGCCGGTCATGGTTGCCGACGGTGGGCGAGCATGTGGTGAGCCTGTTCAGCGGGCTGGTGACCGCGAGTGCGGCGGCGCCCAAACCGGACCAGGATGTGTTGGCTTTGGCGCGGTTGGCGGAGTTGGCAACGCTGGTGGGCGGACGGGTGGACATCACCGCGTTGAACAGCGCGCTGATTACGGTGGTGGATAGCTGCCTGCGCCATCGCACCGAATGGGTGCCGCTGGAGCGCCGCCTGATCGACCGGGTGGTGACCATGTCCCGGGAGGAGCGGCGGCGCTCCAAATGGTGGGTGTCGGAAGAAATCAAGAATTTGTTGGAGATCGCCGAACAGCGGGGGCTGGAGGCGGCCCGGATTTAACCCGGGGCCCCCCTACCCCGGTTCGTAAGCCGGCCGTTCCACGCTGATTCGGGCGCCGGCAGCCCGCAGATCGTTCTGAAGCGCCTCCGGCACATCCGCCACCGACAGGAACAACCGCCGCTCCGACGTGACGAACACCCGCACCTTCCCTCTCAGCAAATCCTGGGCTTGCTGAAATTCGTCGGGGGTCGTGGCACGGATCAGATAACGGGTCATGTTCAGGGTTCCAGCAACGAGCGGAAGGGCTGAGCCGGCCGCCATATTGGGGGCTTGGCCCCATCGGCGCCAGGATCATCCCGAAACGTCATCCCATGGCATGGCGTTTCGGGGAGCGCGGGCATCCTGCCCGCTTTTTTCGGTGGCGAGTCCGTGACCGCTGGCCTTGTCCTGGCAATCACGGCGCGGTGACGGTTTCGGGTTCCCCGTCCGGCCCGTTGACCGCCGCCAGCGCCGCCTCAATGATCATGCGCACCAACTCGTCCAAGTCAAACCGGCCGGCGTTGAGCCGTTCCGCCATCTCCCCGAACCGCACGCCCTCGATGGCCTCGACCCGCGCCACCAGCTCGGCAAACGAGGCCGGCACCAAGCTTGGCGCTTCGGGGCCGAGGTTGGTGAGGTCTTGGCGGAGAGCGGCAAGGCCACTCTGGAGGCTCCCCGAGGCGATGAGGGCGTCGACGATCACCGCCGCGAACCGGTGGGCCAGGGCCTCGGCCGGGGTTCCGGCGCCGCGCATGAGGTGGTGGGCCAGGTTGAAGTGGCTGATGGCGCAGGCTTTGGGGTTGGCGACACGGTAATTGGGCCGCAAGGCACGTTCCTCGAACCGGCGGGCCTCGGGCAGATGGCCGAGTTGGTGTTCAAGGTCGCCGAGGGCGGACAGGCATGGGCCCAGGGCGGGGTAATCGTTGGCGGCCTCGAACTCCAGGCGGCAGTGCTCCAGGAGCGTCCTGGCCTCGGCAAGGCGCCCAAGGCGGAGCAGCGGGCCATAATCGGCGAACCGGGTTCGGGCCCGCTCCAGCGCCGGGGCGCCCCGCGCAGCCTGGAATTGCCCGATCTCGGCGTTCAGCGCCAGGGCGGCCTGCCAGTCTTCGAGGGCCAGCGCCGCGGAACGGCCGGTATCGAGCATCACTTCCCGGACGTTCCAGGGGTGGGCGATTTCCTGCTGTCCGCTGTCTTCCGGCAGCGCCGCCAGTTCCGGCCGCAAGGTCTGGACGGCGTCGAACACCTCCTGGTGGCGGCCGAGCGCGTTCAGCAGTTGCAGGCGCGTTCCTTCGTCAGACATCTGGCTCCAGGGCCCGAAGTCGCCGCGGCGGGTGAAGTCCTTCTTTCGCTCGATCAGGGCTAGGGCTGGCTCGGCCCGGCCGGTGTCCTTCCACAGGGTGATCAGGTCACCGGCCATGCCGGAGGCGAGGCGCCAGTCCTGGCACGCCTCGGCGTCGGCGATGATACGCTGCATCTCCCGTTCGGCCTCTTGGAGGCGACCGGCGAGCCGGAGAAGTCGGGCCCGGAAGCCGCGGACCCCGAGTTCGCCTGGGGTTCCGGCCGTGCCGGCCATGATCCGATCGAACAGCGGCAGTACGGTGGCCAGGGTGGCGGGGTGCTCGTCCCGTTGAACCACCTGTTCAAGCAAAGTACTGGCGGTCTCCCAGGCCTGCTGTCGCAGCAAATAGGGCGCGGCGGCGAGACCGGCGCGGTGGACCAACGCGCCGCCGCCCTGGCCCTCGGTCGCTAGGCCGCGCTGATACTCTGCCACCCAGAACCCCGCCAGCACCCCATCGACCCGCTCCCGCCACTCGGCGCCGGCCTCGCTGCGGCTGGCGTCGGCGACGCCGGGGTGCAGGTGGTATCGGGCGGGTTGGCCGTCGCCGGCGGGTTCCACCGCCACCAGGCCGGCGGCGATGACCGGGCGGAGGGTGGCTTCCAGGTCGGGCGGGGCGTCGCCGTACACCGGCGGCCACACCGCGGTGACGACCCAATCGTCCCGGTCGCTCTCCTCCAGGGTGCAGAGCAGGTGGAACAGGGTGCGGCTGGCGGCGGGCAGCAGGGCGGCGACGGCGGTGGTCC
>CAIYNU010000054.1 GCA_903927615.1 uncultured Rhodospirillales bacterium
GAATTCGGCCGGCGGCTGGCCCCGATCAACGCTACCGATTTGGGCTTCAGCAGAAACTCAAGATTACGAACGGTCATGGCCGAGACCCCAATGGTTTGGCGCCAGACGCCGAACACCACTCCACCCGACCGGAGCGGCGGCAAGGCGCCGAAGACCCGAAGACCCTAGCCGCTGTTAGTTAATGATTTGTGACGACACCCCGGAAAAATGCTGCGACGCAAAATCCTGGGGCTAAAAAGGGGCCGGCACCACGGGTTCCGGAACACCCTCTCACTCTTTGTAAATCCCGACGCTTGGTTGTAAATCCCGACGCTTGGTTGTAAATCCCGACGCTTGGCGATTTCGCCTGGAAGACCGCCCCCGGCTATCGGCCGCCGCCGGGCCGACCGCGCGGCGGGAAACGGCTTGAGGTTGTGTAAGTCCCGGTGCGAACCGCGGGTCCGGTGGTCGAACTGGGCGCCGGCTCACCTTCGGCGGCATCTTCGGCAACACTCCGGGCGGCCTGGGATTCGCGCTTACGGTTGGCTTCCGCTTCAGCGATGGTAGCTTCGATTTCGCGGATACGCTCCTTAAGAGTCGTGACCACCGCCCCGCTTGGTTTCCGCGCCGCAAATTGCTCCAGATCGTGCTTTAATCGCGCCAACTGGTTTTTCATCCCCGCGATATTCGGCTTGGTCCGTCCGACTTGGTAGGCCCGTTCTTCATATTTACTCACGGCAATCCTCCTGGAAGGTCTTAACTATACACGGTGCGTCATTCGCCGGCAATTTCAAGGCTGCCGTCGCCGATCTCGCCGCCCAGTTTCACCCCTTGTTCCGGGACCGCGTCGTCACCATGCCCGCCCGCTGACGCCACAGGCGCAGAATCCGACTCCGGCACGGCGAACGCCTCCGGACCAAGGTTTCCGGTCGGGTCCGGCGCCGCCGGGCCAACCGCTGCGGCGTTGTTCTCGCACGTCACTGACGGCGACGCCACCCCCCCAGTTTCGATGTCGGCGATAATCATCGCCGTGACCGGGGCCATCTCGACTGGCTTCGGCTCCCGGACGGACACCGGGGCCGGTTCGATTCCGGACACCGGATCCGACGTTACCGGGATCGGGGATTCCCTGACGATCGGGGCCGGCTCCCGGTACCGCACCGTGTGGCCGGGCGCCCGTTCGTCATCGACCGGCGGTCCATAGCCGCCGCCGCCCGGCGTTTCGATCACAAAGACATCCCCTGCTTCGACCTCGACCCGGCCTATGGAGGTCAGCCCGACGCGACGGCCATCGGCCCGTTCGACCCAAGCCGCCCCTGGCTTGCCGGGATGGCCGCCTTGAAGACCATGGGGGGCCACCCGGTGACGGTTGGCGAGCAAGGCTGCGCTCATGGGTTCCAAAAACCGAATCCGCCGGATGGCGCCACAGCCGCCCTGAAAACGCCCGGCGCCGCCCGAGCCGGTCCGGATGCGAAAGGCCTCGACCCTGACCGGGTAGCGCCACTCCAGCACCTCGGGATCGGTCAGGCGTGAGTTGGTCATGTGGGTGTGGACGGCGCTGGTCCCATCGAAGGTATGGCCGGCACCGGCACCGCCGCACAGGGTTTCATAATACTGATAACGGTCGTTGCCGAACGTGAAGTTATTCATGGTCCCCTGGGCCGCGGCCAGCACTCCCAGCGCGCCATACAGGGCGTCGGTGACGCACTGGGAGGTCTCGACATTGCCGGCGACCACCGCGGCGGGCCATTTCGGCCACAGCATGCTGCCCTCGGGAACCACGATCCGGATCGGCACGAGACACCCTTCATTCAACGGAATGTCGTCGTCGATCAAGGTTCGGAACACGTACAGCACCGCTGCCCGGGTCACCGCCAGCGGCGCGTTGAAATTATCCGAAAGTTGAGGACTGGTCCCCGTGAAATCGACGGTGGCGCGGCGTTGGACGCGGTCGATGGTCACTTTGACCTGAATGTGCGCGCCATTGTCCAGTTCGACTGCAAAGGCCCCATCATTCAGCACGTCGAGCACCCGCCGCACCTGATCCTCGGCGTTGGCCTGGACGTACCCCATATAGGCGCGCACCGTCTCCAGGCCGTAGTGATCGACCATCTTGCGCAACTCTTGCGCGCCCTTCTCGTTGGCCGCGACCTGAGCCTTGAGATCGCCGATGTTCTGGGCAAGGTTGCGCACCGGATAAGGACCACTACCCAGCAGCGCGGCCAGCTCCTTCTCGCGGAACCGGCCGTTGTGAACCAGCAGGAAACCGTCGATCAGCACCCCTTCTTCATCGATGGTCCGGCTGTGGGGCGGCATCGACCCCGGTGAAATACCGCCGATATCCGCATGATGACCGCGCGCCGCCACGAAGAACAGCAGCTTGCGGCCCCGCTCGTCGAAGACCGGCGTCACCACGGTAATGTCCGGCAGATGGGTCCCGCCGTGATAGGGATCGTTGAGCATGTAAACGTCGCCGGGCTTGAAGCTCCCGGCCCGCTTGACCAGAATCGCGCGCACGCTCTCGCCCATCGAGCCCAAATGCACCGGCATGTGCGGCGCATTGGCGATCAGACCACCGTTCAAGTCGAACACCGCGCACGAGAAGTCGAGCCGCTCCTTGATGTTCACCGAATACGCGGTCTTCTCCAGGGTAAAGCCCATCTGTTCGGCGATCGACATGAACTGGTTGTTGAACACTTCCAGCATCACCGGATCGGCCCGGGTGCCCACCGCCGGCCGGAGCACCTGCGGCTCGGTCCGGGTCACCACCAAATGGTTGCGTACGGTGATGTCGCCCATCCAGCCGGGCTCAATCACGGTGGTGGCGTTGCTCTCCCGGATGATCGCCGGCCCGATCAGACGGTTGCCCGGCAGCAAGCGGTCCCGGTCGAACACCGGAACCTGGCAGACCCGCCCCGCCAAGTAAACGGCCACGGTGGTCAGCCGCCGGGGCAGCGGCAAACCGGGGCGTCCCCCGGTTACCAGCACCGGATCGTCGGCGGCCTCGGCCGCAGCGATCACCTCCACCGACACCGCCTCGACCACCAGCGGCGTCCCGGCCATGACGAAGCCGTAACGCTTTTGGTGAGCAGTCTCGAACGTCTGGGATAACCCTGGAACATCCTCGGCCACCACCACCGCCAGCGTGGTGTCGGTGCCCTCGTACTTGAGATGCACATGGCGTTTGACCTCGATGGCCTGGATCGGACAGTCCTGCGCCGCCAGTTCGGCCCGCCCCTCCTCCTCCAACGCGGTCAACAGGTCGATCAGGGGAGCCATCAGTTCGGGCTTGAGTCGAGCCTCGACCGCCCGCTCCCGAATCACCACGGTATCGGCAAGACCGATGCCATAAGCCGACAGCACGCCGGCGTAAGGATGGATGAAGACCCGCTTCATGCCCAGCGCATCGGCCACCAGGCAGGCGTGCTGGCCGCCGGCGCCGCCGAACGCGGCCAGGACATGATCGGCCGGATCGTGGCCGCGCTGAATCGAGACCTTCTTGATGGCATTGGCCATGTTCTCGACGGCGATTTTGAGAAAGCCTTCGGCGATCTCGTGGGGCGTCAGCGTGACCCCGGTCTTCCGTCGGATCTCGTCGGCCAGCACCGCAAACCGCGTCTTCACCACCTCGACGTCCAACGGCTGGCCGCCGTCGGGACCGAACACTGCGGGAAACAGGTTCGGCCGCAGCTTGCCGATCATGACATTGCAGTCGGTCACGGTCAGCGGTCCGCCGCGACGATAGCAAGCCGGACCGGGATTGGCGCCGGCCGATTCCGGCCCGACCCGGAAACGGGTCCCGTCGAAGCGGCAGATCGAGCCGCCCCCGGCGGCCACCGTGTGAATATCCATCATCGGCGCGCGCAAGCGCACGCCGGCCACCTGAGTCTCGAAGCTCCGTTCGAATTCGCCGGCATAATGGGAGACGTCGGTGGAGGTGCCGCCCATGTCAAAGCCGATTATCCGGTCGAATCCGGCCATCCGGGCGGTTCGTACGGCACCGACCACGCCGCCCGCCGGTCCCGACAGGATGGCGTCCTTGCCCTCGAAACTGCGGGCATCGGTCAGGCCGCCGTTGGACTGCATGAACATCAGCCGGATGCCGCTCAGCGCGTCCGCCACCTGGGTGACGTAACGGCGCAGAATCGGCGACAGGTAGGCATCCACCACCGTGGTATCGCCCCGGCCGACCAGTTTCATCAGCGGACTGACCCGATGGCTGACCGACACCTGGGCAAAGCCGATGTCCCGCGCCAGGGCCGCAACCTGACGCTCGTGGATCGGGTTGCGATAGCCATGAAGCAAAACCACCGCACAGGACCGGATGCCGGCGGCAAACGCCGCCGCCAACCCGGCCCGGGCCGCCGCCAGGTCCAACGGCCGTTCCACGCTGCCATCGGCGCACAAACGCTCGGGAATCTCCACGACTCGTTCGTAGAGTTGCGACGGCAGCACGATGTGGCGGGCGAAGATGTCGGGCCGGTTTTGAGTGCCGATGCGCAGTTGGTCGCCGAAGCCCTCGGTGATGGCCAGCACCGTGCGCTCGCCCTTGCGCTCTAGCAGAGCGTTGGTGGCAACCGTCGTCCCCATCTTGACCGCGGCCACCGTCTCGGCCGGAATCGGGTCATAAAGGTCAAGACCCAAGAGTTGCCGGATGCCGGCGACCGCCGCGTCGGTCCCGCGCTCGGGTTGATCCGAGAGCAGTTTGCAGGTGACCACGGAGCCATCCGGCCGGCGCCCGACGATATCCGTGAACGTGCCGCCCCGATCGATCCAGAACTGCCAACGCCCCACGGTCTCGCCATCCCCGGTGCCGCTCATGTCCATCTCCCGAAATCCCCCGTGCGCGATACTGACAACTTATCACGTCAGGTCAACGACAGAGGACCCCGATCTGATGGTGGCCAGCCGGACTCGAGAGAGCGATGCACCTCCGATGATCTCCCCCCCTTCGGACTTTTTCCCAACCACCCCTCATTTTTTTCTAGTGCTGTCAGGAGACTTTTGCTAGCTATAAGAATGATAATGGCTGCATACGATAATAATCAGTAGGTCTAATGAATAACTTCTATCATATGGTTGTCGATTCTGACAAAATTCTTACGTTTTTTGACTCCCGGTGGTATGACATTTGAAACTCGCTCGGCTAAAGTCGGAAGCGTCCGAAAGTTCGGTGATTCGGGGATGGGTGCGATCGCAGCCATTTTAAGTTGATCGTTTGTAACTATCCTAATGGATGGTATTCGGGGAAATAGCTTTTCATGAGCGAACCGGTCATGTTACACTACCCATTGTGTAAAGATGGTGACATTCTCTGTTGGTGTCGGCATGCCGGGTGCGATGCCGCCAAGTCGGTCATTGAGTCGGTTTTTTGGCGCGAGGGAAGCAAGGGGACTGTGACCGGGTCTGAAATGATCGTATCACTACGTTGTGGGATATCGGCGATTTATAGTCGAATGGAGAATCCACCTGCGATCAACCAGCCCGAGCGTTACACGGTTGGGGAGGTTGCTGTGCCCGGTGCCGTTTGGGTGCGAGCGCTTTTTGGGTATTTCCCCACGGTGGGGAAATACCCCGATATGCCTTTATTCATGAGTGAGTCAGGCACCGTGATACGGCGAACCCGGCGCATAGCTAACGCCCCACTCGGCACCGAGAAATCCACAACCAATATCTTTAGAGGACACCACTTTTCCTCGCCCGACAGCGCCGGACGTCCAAGGGCTGTAACAGCTTTTTCGGCGATCCGTGGGGCACGCGCAGCATTTATGTTTAAAGAAAAACACAGCCCATTTAGGGAAAAACTCAGCCCACCAAAAAAGCCATCGGTTCATGTGTTTGATCGCATTGACACCAATGGAGGGCAACAAAAATCCCACGAACTCCACGGAGTTGAGGGGACTGGTGAGAAAGTGACGGCCTTGCAGCTTTCTCATGACGGGAAGCGCCTGGTCATTGGCACCTCAAAAGGTAATATTTTTCTGAGTAACGGCTCGTTGCTGGATGAATGCAAATTCATCAAACTGGGCCGCAGACTTAACGGGCCAATATTTTCTATTAGTTGGTCATCTTGCAATCTTGTATTTGGTGTTTGTAGTCCAGCTAGTCCACAAATTTTTTTATTTCGCTCCGATGGAAATGAATTTGAACATATTGCGCAGAAAGATACCGCATCAATTTATATTGGTTCGAACTACTCAAAAATTGTCAGTAAGACTATGGATGGTCGAATTATTGTTTTTTCTTATACACCACCTTGGTCCACGGGAACAGAATTACTGAATACGCCCATCAAGTCTTTAACAGAAGCAAAGGCACTAAGCCTGAGCCCAGATGGGCACAAGCTCGTGACATACCACCACTCAGACCCGTCAATTCTGATCACGATTCTCTAAGGAGACGATTATGTACCAGATTGATAAATTTCTTATCGTCTATCCGTCGGACAGCACGCATGCCATCCGGCAACTCTTAGGCCTTGACTCTGATACGGATGGCCGCCCCATACTCAAAGAATGCAACTTCATCCACGATGAAGTCACACGAGAGGTTGCCATTAGTGTGATCAGCACAAACGGCAATGATCATTATAAGGCAAAAATTCAAAAGCATATACACAGAACATCGGTGATATTTATTACAATCACTCATGAGTTAAGTATTCATAGGCTGCGTAATATAATTAAGACGATAATAAAAACTTGCGCTGAACACAACAACAATGCCCTATGCGCGAGCCAGAATTTAGTTATTCATTTCATTATTTTCGACATCAATTTATCTTTTATTAAAAAATCTGTCGATATGCTGGATAAGTGGCGCGACAAAACCAGTGTTGATTTGCGATGCACAATAATTAATTGCAAGCATTTAGATATGGAGCGAATTTCGGCATTTACCGATGATGGAATTGAATGTCTATTTGGTAATGCTAATATTTATGACGTCGCTAAAGCCAAATATCTCGGTAGTGCCGATCGATGGCATGACCTACCGCTAGCAAGAATGGTGCATGACGTATCAGTTATCGACATTATGGCTAAACAAGTGGAAAAACTTAAAAATGATGGTTTATTTCTTATTAAATATGAAGATTTTCTTGAGCACGCCTCTCAGAAATATGGTGGCGATAGATCTGGCTATTTTTTAATTGAATTTGACATCGCCTTGGATGCACTCGATAAAAAAGGTTGCCTACGAGTATTTTCGGTGTCGAAATCTATATTAATAAATACAGAGTGCTTTGATTATCTTGTCGATTATTTTTATGAGTTCCTCTTAGGATTACCTTCGAATTCAATCGATGGAATACACTCCATTTATAAATTACTTGATAGTAATATTACCTCATGGCTGCCTTTTTCCGATCTAGGTTGCGATCTAAAACCTGATCAGCTTCGAAGGCTGTTCGATTGCATCCTTGAAGAACTTGCCCATAGCGGAATCATCAATAAAAAGTCCCTCAATAAAAAACCTACGAAACAACAAGGGTATCATAACAACCAGGCCGAGTTCTCCCAAGATTGTCCAGACCCATCACTAGGCCTGTGGAACCTAACCCGCTTACCCGCCCTCGCGGCCAAGGCGTGATCACAACGCTTCCCGTGCAACTGCGTTCACCGAACTTAGTGAAGCCGGCCGCCCCTCGTTAAAGTTGAGGGGTTCGTTGCGGCGTCTCCCCGATATCCTGTTAATATCACAATCCCGCCACCACCGGGCGCAAACCATGGCCTGCGCCGCGCGGCGGTCCGGGACCTCTCCTACAAAATAAACTTCGACAAATCGGAATTTTTGGCCAGGCTGCTGACCTGTTCCCGAACATAGGTCGCGGTAATATCCACGACGGTGCCGGGACGATCGCTGGCGGTGAAGCTGATTTCTTCCAACAGGCGCTCGATCACGGTGTGCAGGCGACGGGCCCCGATGTTTTCCACGTTGGTGTTGATCTCGGCGGCCAGGGTGGCCAGCTCGTCGATCGCCTGGTCGTCGAAATTCAGCGTCACTTCTTCGGTGGCGAGCAGCGCCTTGTACTGTTTGATCAGACTGTGTTCAGGTTCCAACAGGATGCGCTTCAGGTCGTCCCGGGTCAGGGCTTTCAGTTCGACCCGGATCGGCAGCCGGCCCTGGAGTTCGGGCAGCAAGTCCGAGGGTTTGGCGGCGTGGAAGGCGCCCGAGGCGATAAAGAGGATATGGTCGGTTTTGACCGCCCCGTGCTTGGTGGCAACGCTGGTGCCTTCGATCAGCGGCAGCAGGTCGCGCTGAACGCCTTCGCGGCTGACGTCGGCACCGCCGCGGAATTCGGACCGGGCCGTGATCTTATCGATTTCGTCGATGAACACGATGCCGTTCTGTTCCGCGGTGGCGATGGCCTCGCTGACCACCTTCTCCTGATCCAACAGCTTGTCGGACTCCTCGGCCATCAGCACGGTGTAGGATTCGCGGACGGTCATCCGGCGGGTCTTGGTCCGGCCGCCCAAGGCCTTGGAAAGGATGTCGTTCAGATTCAGCATGCCCATCTGGGCGCCGGGCATGCCCGGAATCTCGAAGGTCGGCAGCGAACCCATCCCGGAATCGGCGACTTGAATCTCGATTTCCTGGTCGTCGATGGTGCCCTCGCGCAGTTTCTTGCGGAATTTGGCCCGGGTATCGGCGCTGGCCTGGTCGCCCACCAGCGCGGTCAGCACCCGTTCTTCGGCGCGCAGGTCGGCCTTGGCCGCCACTTCCTTACGCAGGCGTTCGCGGGTCATGGCGATGGCGATTTCCACCAGATCGCGCACGATCTGTTCCACGTCGCGGCCGACATAGCCCACTTCGGTAAATTTGGTGGCTTCCACCTTGAGAAACGGCGCCTGGGCCAGTTTAGCCAGCCGCCGGGCGATTTCGGTCTTGCCGACGCCGGTGGGGCCGATCATCAGGATGTTCTTGGGCAACACCTCGTCACGCATCGCCTCGGGCAGTTGCAACCGCCGCCAGCGATTGCGCAGAGCGATGGCGACGGCGCGCTTGGCCTCGAGCTGACCCACGATGTAGCGGTCAAGCTCGGAAACGATCTCGCGGGGACTGAACGAATTCATGGGGGGCGGTCTTCTCCCTGGAGCGGCTGTGGCCGCGCGGTTCTTTGATCAAGTCACGGTCGCGACACCCAGCCGGCGGGCCGGATTTACGGCGCCGACACCTTTTCCACGGTGATGGACAGGTTGGTATAGACGCAAATGCCGGCGGCGATGGTGATGGCCTTCCGCGCGATGGCTTCGGCCTCCAACCCCTCGATATCGATCAGGGCGCGGGCGGCGGCCAGGGCGAACGGCCCACCCGAGCCGATCCCGATCAGCCCGTCCTCCGGTTCCAGCACGTCGCCGGTGCCGGTGATCACCAGACTGACCGACCGGTCCGCCACCGCCATCATCGCCTCCAGGCGGCGCAGATAGCGGTCGGTCCGCCAATCCTTGGCCATCTCGACGCAGGCCCGGGCCAGTTGGCCCGGATGCTGTTCCAGCTTGGCCTCCAGACGCTCGAACAGGGCCAGCGCGTCCGCGGTCGCCCCGGCAAAGCCGGCAATCACCTGTCCCGAGCCCAGGCGGCGCACCTTGCGGGCGTTCGACTTCATGATGGTCTGGCCCATGGAGACCTGGCCGTCTCCGGCGATCACCACCTCGCCTTGTTTGCGAACCGACAGGATGGTGGTGCCGTGCCACGGTGCCGGCGGGGACGACGGGCGATGGTCGAGGGTCATCGGTAAGGGGTTCTTCCCATGTGATCGCGTACGCGCCATCGCTATGTGGGAAATGGGGCCTCCGGGTCAAGACTTGTCGGGAAGAATCGGTGGCGCCACCGAGGAAACGGCAGTGCCAGTCCCTCCGCCGGCCAGGGCGTCCCTGACCTGCTCCACCACCGGTTCCCACGCGCCGGGGGCCGCCTGCCGAAATACCCGCAAGGTAGGATACCACGGGCTGCTCGCGCAGCCGACCAGCCAGCGCCAGCAGGCATCAAAGCGCGACAGCATCCAGACCGGTTTGGCCAAAGCGCCAGCCAGATGAATCACCGCGGTATCGACACCGATCACCAAGTCCAGGTTCGCCACCAAGGCCGCAGTATCGGCAAAATCCATCACCCCGACCATGAGATCCAGCACCGGCAACCCCGGTGGCGGCGATTGCGCCTCGGCCGCCGCCGGCCCCTTTTGCAGACTGATCAGCGTCACGCCCGGCACCGCCGCCAACGGCGCGAACTGGCCGAGCGCCATACTGCGGCGGCGATCCACCGCCTGACCCTTGGCCAGATTCGGATACGGGTTGCCCGCCCACACCAAACCGACCTTACGCCCGGAACAACCCGCCAGCCGGCCAGCCCACACCGCCACGTCACCGGGTGCCGCCGCCAGATAGGGCAGCTCGGCCGGAATCGTGTCCAACGTGGTTCCCATCAGATGCGGCAGGCTGAGCAGCGCCGCCCAACGGTCAGCCGCCGGCCACGGCCCACCCGATGGCACAACCTGATCGATGCCGGGCGCAAGGCTCAACAACCGGACCAATTCGGGCTGACAGGCGACAATCACCCGGGCGCCGCGGGCGCGCAGCCGTCGGGCATAACGGATGAATTGCAGGGTGTCGCCCAGCCCCTGCTCGGCCACCAGCAACAGCGTTTGCCCCGCCGGGTCGCTCCCGTCCCACGGCGCAGCCGGCGGCACGGGCGCCCCCCGCGGCCGCCACTCGTACTCCCGAAAGCCCTCGGCATAATCGCCCAGCGCCAGCAAGGTCATGCCCAAATTCTCGTGTGCCAGGGCATAACCGGGCCGCAGCGCCAAAGCCGCCCGATAGGCCCCGGCCGCCGCCGACGGGCGTCCCGACGCCTGGTACACTGTCCCCAGATTGTTGTACGCTTCAGCAAAATCCGGTTTCAATCCAAGCGCCTGCCTCAGGCTGGCCTCGGCCGCCGCGAGCCGGCCCTGCCCCAACTCCGCGGCCCCCAGACCATTGTGCGCCACGGCCCAGTCGGGCCGGAGCAACACCGCCCGCCGGCAACAGTCCGCCGCCGGCTCGAACAGGCCGACCCGCAGCAACAGCAATCCGAGATTCAGATGGGCCTCGGCACAATCCGGCCGCAGCGCCAGGGTCGCCTCGTAGCACGCCGCCGCCTCGGCCGCCCGCCCCCGCTGTTTCAGCGCCGCCGCCAGATTGAGTAAGGTTGCCGGCTGGTCGGGTCCATGCTCCAGGGACAACCGGAACAAGTCCAGGGCCCGGTCGGTCTTCCCAGCCTCACCGGCGATGACGCCCAACAGCCGCAAGCTCTCGGCATGACCGGGGTCCAGAGCCAGCACCGACCGATAGAGCCGTTCCGCTTCAAGGGTCCGCCCGCTCCGGTGGTGATCGAGCGCCGCCGCAAACATCTGGGCAAGCATAACCATCCCTGACTTTATCGGTTTCAGGCATCGAAATGACGCCATAATTGCTCCATATCGCGAAGACGAACGCAGTGTATGGCTACAACACCTTAATGCGTTGAAACCAGGGGATTTTCTTTTACTTGGCGCGGGTTATCCCGCATGAGGGGTATTCTCAGAATTGATTACCCGTAAAATAGAGTGGTGTGCCCGCGCCAGTTTGCAGAGTTGGACTGTTGTCTCAGAATTCGTTGCCCCAGGTAAATTTGAAGCAATCGTTACACTGACTGCCCACTCGACGGCAAGAAGAGATTGTCAGGACCGTGACCTCTCCATCAGTCCAATCAAGGCTCGACTTATTCGTGTAACTCTAGAAGATGGTTCAGTAGAAATGCTAATTACTGCATTGCTCGATACAAATGTTTACCTACACGCGTAGTTTCTTTGTTTATGCCATCTGAGGTGGACGCACGAGCAACGCTTTAAATTGCTTAAGTGCAGAGCCGGGGTTGGAAATTGGACTGGCAAGTCATCACTCTCTGTTTATCAGGACTTCCCTGCATAAGTCCTTCCACGAACTTCACCATGACCTTGGTCATGACAACACAGGATGAATAAGGCGGAACATACTTTCTATGAGGGCGGTTTTTTACGTTGCTGGCATTGGCATCTCTCCGGCCCGCCCGCGGGATCGGGCGGCCGTGGTCCGACGACTGCGCCCTGTGATGCATCGACCAGACAGAAAGGGGGGCAGAAACCTAGCCATGGGTCGGTCAGGAGGAAGATTGCCCCCCAAATCCTGTGGCGGTCGATGGTCCAGGCAACCTGCTCAGAAACAAGTGCTATCTTGTCGAAGGCCAGAAGATCAGAGGTAGCCTGGCGCTTTGCCACTCGTTACAAGAAAACTTCACAACATTTTCTGTCCCTGCCCCATGACATCGCAGCCATGATACGGTCGTGTTGAACATCCGCGGACCCCAAAAAATCCGCGGGGGCCGCGAAGAGGCCGCCCCCTCTCAATATCCCTGATATTGTGTGGTCACCGTCGCACGATAGGGCTCCACCGCAGCCTTAAGAATAGCGGCCACACGGCCACTGTTTGCCAGTTGATCAAAACACCGGTTGAAGTCGTCGCGTAAAGTCCCATCCTTGAATACCATGACATAGGGCGATGGTTGGAAGATCGCAGTGAAAATAACACTTTGGTTGGAATTAAACGATAGCGTTTCGCCTGCCTTCTCTCTTTCCCGAAGCCGCCGGTTATATTCGGCAAAAATCAGACCGTCGCCAAGAACGGCATCGACCCGGCCCGCGAAGAGAAGATTGGAATGAACGAGCTGATTGGTATTTTCGTGGTAATCAGCGAAGTTATGTACTTCAGCTTGCAAGCCAGGAAGGATCTCGCGCGCGCCGGCGAAGGAGATCACGCTCTTACCAGCCAGATCGCCCAGCGAATGAATCTTCAGTCCACTGGATGCCAGGACCGATGCGCCATTCTGGTAGCGTATATACACGACTGAACGCTGGCCAGCCAAGTCCATGCCCGCCGGTACGGTTGAAACCGCATCATAGACACCACTCTGAAATTCAATCCAATTACGAGTAAATGGGACAATCCTAAATTTTACAGTATGGCCACAGGCCGCCATCACCTCTTTAATAATGGTTGCTTCATGCCCAACTCCGTTCTCGGTAATCATTGGTGGGAGATCACCGGCGACGATCGATAATTCGCGTGCATATACCGGATTCGATACCATTATTAAAAAGCATATCAACGATATAGTCGCCAACAAAATACGCTTATACATAACACCCCTCCGTTTCTGAAGTTGTCAATTCCTAGGTTCCCCAAAAATTCGTCTAATCCGCTCCTTGGTGTGAAGGGAGTGCGAGGGGAACCCGCCGAGAACGGGTTCACTCTAGAAACCACCCTCGGCACCATACCTGATTTTAATGGACATAACCATATCGGCCTTTTCCGGCCATCCATTTGTTAAACTGAGCAATGGCCTCGCGCGGGTCGTGCTCGATCAGATACTTGAGCATCGCCCGGCGTTCCTTGCAATGATCGGTATCTTCCTCGCCGCTGATCCGCTCCTCCCTCGCTCACGCCGGCCCACCGCCTGGCCACCTCGTAGCCCTCGGAGGTTCGAGTCCGGGTGATGGGCTTTCCGTCCGGTCCCATGCGACGCCTCTGGACCCGCCAAGGGCACTCGACCGGTCTTAAGGAACAACCGCCCCCCATGCAACGGGAGAGGGATGCCGCCCAACGCCGAGGTGAACCGGCCCAGGGGATTCAGGACGTGCTGCGACGATCAGGCTATCCCCTGGCTGCCTCAGCTCACTCATGTCTCACTGGACCGGTGGCGCTGCTTGACCTGACTCCAATTCTTCGACTGAGCTGATGAGACGGTGGCTGGCGACCGCAGCCGCGGTGGTGGTAAAGGCCGAGTCGGGCGTGGCGTCGGCCCGGGCCTTGGCCCGCTCGACCCAGGCCAGGCCGCCACAGACCATGGCCAGGCTAACCTCGTTCAGCAGATCCACGATATCGTGGCCGTTATCGACGATGATCGGCTGGATACCCGCCGCCATCAGTCGGCGGATCGACGAGGTGCCGACCGAGGCCGCGTATACCGCGTGGCAGCCCTCCAAGAAGTCCAGCTTGACCAGCACCTTGTCGTGGGTGGTGCCGGTCAGGCCCGCCCGCCCGCTTTCGCCCACAGGCTCGGCCTTGATGAAGCTGCCGACGCCGACCAGATCCGCCTGCCCCGGGACCACGTCATAGACCACCAGCCTCTCGGCGCCACCGAAATGCAGGTTGACGGTGGTGCCGTCGTTGGTGGCGAAGGCGATTCTCAGCATGGGCGGAACCTCGCGGATTCGTCGTCGCGCGGGCTTCCCTGCCGGAAGCGCGACCGATAGGGACGGATTTCCTGATAGTGCCCGGCCAACAGGTTGGCCAGGTCGAACAGCAACTGGCGGCTGCCGCCGTAGCCGACCCAGGTCCGGGCGTGGGCGCCGTGGGAATCGTAGATCGGGAAGCCCGCGCGCAGCAGCGCGGCCCCCAGCCTCCGGGCAATATCGGCCCCATGGGAATTGGTCACCAGCAGTTCGGCCCCCTGCTCCCGGGCTAGCCATTCCAGGTCTTCCAGGTCGCCGATGACCACGCTCTCGATGGGAAGGTCGGCCAGATGCCCGGCCCGGGTCGAGGCCACCGCCGCCACCACCTCGGCCCCCATGCCGGCTAGAAAGCGGGTCAGGCAGGCCAGCAGATCGGCGTCGGCGGCCAGAGCAACCCGGGCGCCGCCCACCTGGAATTGGCAATCGACCATGGCATCCTGCAACTGGGCGCGTTTGCGCTCCAGGGCCGGCGGCACCGGGCGGCCGGAGAGGCCGGTCAGGGTGGCGGTGAAGGCGTCGCAGGCGTCAAGGCCGAGCAGCCCGAGGAACCGGTGGTCGGGAATGCCGGTGCGCGCCGCCAGCAGGTCGGCGGCCCGGTCCAGCGACGGCCCGATCACCAGGGTGGCCACCGATTGGCCCATGGCCTGGATCGCCTCCGGCGGGGTACCGCCATAGGTCAGGGTGGCGAAGCCGTCCTCGATCAGGTGGCCATCAAGGGAATCGGCAAGGTCGGGAAGGATGATCGGCGACAGACCGAAAGCGCCGATCCAGTCCCGGATCGCCTCGCCGTCACCCGGGGTGAGCATGGCCGAGGCGAGCACATTGATCTGACCGGGCCGCCGCGCCGCGGCTTCCGCCGGCACCAGGGCACCCACGATCGCTTCCACCGCCGCCGCAAAGCCGGTTTCCAGGCAACCCAGGGTGTCGGCGGCGCTGACCGGGATCACCGCCACGCCGTCATGGTGGGGGCAGGCCGCCCGGAAGGCCGCAACGGTGCGGGGAATATCGGCACCCTGGGTTTCCGAAAGGCCGGTCGAGATCAGGCCGATCACCGCCGGCTGGTTCTTGGTGCAGATGGTGTCCAGCGCCTCGAGCACATGGTCGTCGGCGCCGAGGACCGTGGTGGTCTGGTCCATAGCGGTGGTCTGAAGCGCAATCGGATCATGAAAGTGGCGCATGAAGAACAGCTTGTTGAAAGAGGTGCAGCCCCGGGCGCCATGCTCCAGGGGCATGGCCCGGGCCAGGCCGAGAAAGGCCAGGGACGCCCCGATGGGCTGGCTGACCTTCAGCGGATTGACCGCCAGGGCCTTGGTCGGCAGGACGATGTCGGCCATGGTCGCGCTCCTTAATTCTTTATGCCGCAATTCTTTATGCCGCAGCCTGCGCCCAAACCGGCCGGCGCCGGATCTGCTCCCACACCGGCGAATGGATGACGCGATCGAGATTGCGCGCCAACTCGATCATGCCGTCATAGCCGGCGTAGCCGATGTTGCGGACATGGTCGATGTCGAGGAAGGGAAGGCGCGACTTCAGGGTCGGGTAAATGTAGCGATCACCGGCAATCAGGACGTCGGCCTTGAGCCGGTGGAAGGCCTCGATGAGCGCGGTCTGGTCGTTGTCGGAAATCATCACCGCGTCCAGCCCCATCAGGGCGGTGATCCGGGCCTTGTCCTCTTCCGTGGATTTCTCGGTGCCGGTGGCCACCACCACCATGCCCAGGTCCTGGGCAGCCGACACCACCGACCACGACTTGTAGCCGCCCGTGAAAATCAGCACCCGCTTGCCGGCAAGGCGCCGACGGAGCGGAGCCAGCACCGCTCCGACCCGCGCTTCCTCCCGGATGATCAGGGCCTCGGTCCGGCGGGTCAGGTCGGCGTCGCCCAGCACGCGGGCAAAGTCCCGGAAGGCTTGGGAGGTGTCCTGGATGCCATAGAAGCTGCCCTCGAAGAACGGCGTGCCATAGTCTTCCTTCAGCTTGCGGGCGACGTGGAGCATGGCTTTCGAGCACACCACCATGTTGGCCCGCGCGCGGTGCATGGTCTGGACCTCGCGAAAGCGGGAATCACCCGAAAAGGTACAGAGGATGCGCAAGCCCAGTTCGTCGAACAGCGGGGCGACGCTCCAGAATTCACCGCCCACATTCCATTCGCCGATCAGGTTCACGTCGTGGGTGACGATCCCGGGCAGGCGCGCGGCCTCGGGCACCGGGTCGGGCTCGCGGCTGCCGATCACCTGCCGATAGACCACCTCGCCCGCCAGGCGATTGCCGAGATTCTTGTTGCCGTAGAAGCCGGCGCAATCCACCGGCACCACCGGCACACCGTGGCGTTCGGCGGCGACCCTGGCCACCGCCTCGATATCGTCGCCCTGGAGCGCGGGGACGCAGGTGTTGTAGACGAACACCGCCGCCGGCCGGTAGGCCTCGACCGCCTGGGCGATGCCCTGGAGAAGCCGCTTCTCGCCCCGCCCCAGGATAACATCCATCTCGCCGAGATCGGTGGTCATGCCGATGCGGTAGGTCTCGCTACCGCTGGAGCGCGTGCCCCGATTGTCCCAGGACGAACCGGCGCAGCCGATCGGGCCATGGACAATGTGGGCGGCGTCGGCGATCGGCAACAGGGCGTTGCGGGCGCCGTCAAAACAACAGCCGCCTTGGGTCGCGCCAGGCTGAGGCCGGGCACAGCCCGACTTGGCCTTGTCGTTATGGGCGCAGGCCGGCTCGGTCATCAGAGCCAGGATCTCTTCGGCGTTCATTCCGGTCCTCGTGGGGCTGGGGTGCCGCTGGGGTGCCGCCGGGACGCGCTGCAATCCCCGGGCCATCGGGCGCAGGGCCGCGGCGGCGGCGGCGAAACCCGGAACTTCGTACATTCCTGGAGGAACGCCATAATTTCGTACATTTCGGTACAACGGCGGCCGTGACCCAGAAACACTCGGCAGCCTGCTTTATTAGCCTCTTGACGATGGCGATATCGCGAAACATCAACGCACTACCGCATGCGCGTTGTGGCCTGAAAATTGCGTCGCCATTCAAGTCGGAGGATTCGACGGTGAGGCGGAATGAACATGGATTACACGGTCGCCATTGAGCTTGATGATTTCGTCGCTGATTTCACCCACTGTTTCACCGGCGAATGCCGGGTCAACGTGCTGCCGATCCTCTTTCAGATCAGCCAGATCATCACCGAAAACGAGGATCTGGCGACATCGCTGGCCATCATCCTCAAGGTCATGCAGGAGCGGTTGAAGATGCAGCGGGGTATGGTAACACTCTACGATCGCCAGTCAGAAACCATCTTCATTCATGAGAGCTTCGGTCTGAGCGATGACGAGAAAGCACGGGGCATCTATTCGTTGGGTGAGGGCGCCACCGGCAAGGTGGTGGAGACCGGCAAGGCGATCATCGTGCCCCAACTGCGCGATAACCCCAGTTTCCTCAATCACCATAGCCATGTGAACGTCTCGTTCTTTTGTGTGCCGATCCTTCATGCCAAGAAGGTGTTGGGAACGATCAGCGCCGAACGGGTTTATCTCAACCGTCGCCTGCTCAAGCAGGATGTCGAGTTGCTGGCCACCATCGCCTCGATGATCGCGCCGGCGGTCGAACTCTATCTGATGGAAAACGTCGACAAGGTCCGCCTGGAGGCGGAGAACAGCCGGTTGCAGAACGCCCTCAAGGAACGGTTCAAGCCCTCGAACATCATCGGCGATTCGAAGCCGATGCAGGCGGTCTACCACCTGATCCGCAAGGTCGCCGGCACCAAGGCCACGGTGCTGATCCTGGGCGAAAGCGGCGTCGGCAAGGAACTGGTGGCCAATGCCATCCACTACAACAGCCTGACCGCCGAGGGGCCGTTCGTGCAGTTCAACTGCGCCGCCCTGCCCGAGACCCTGGTCGAAAGCGAACTCTTCGGCCACGAGAAGGGCTCGTTCACGGGGGCTACCGCCATGCGCAAAGGGCGCTTCGAGATGGCCGACGGCGGTACCGTCTTCCTCGATGAGATCGGCGAACTCAGCCTGCCCATGCAGTCCAAGCTGCTCCGGGTGTTGCAGGAACGAACCTTCGAGCGGGTCGGCGGGTCGCGGCCGGTCAAAGTCGACCTCCGGATCATCGCCGCCACCAACCGTAACCTGATGGAAATGGTCGAGAAAGGCACGTTCCGCGAGGACCTGTACTATCGCCTCAACGTCTTTCCCATGACCATTCCGCCGCTCCGGGATCGGGGCAGCGACGTGATCCTGCTGGCCGATCATTTCGTCGCGCACTTCGCCCGGGAGACCGCCAAGGAGGTCAAGCGCATCTCCACGCCGGCCCTGAACATGCTGATGGCCTATCATTGGCCGGGCAATGTCCGGGAGCTGGAAAACGTGATCGAGCGCTCGGTCATTCTCTCTGAAGATGCCGTGATCCACGGCTACAACCTGCCGCCGTCACTCCAGACCTCGACCGAGACCGGAACCAGCTTCGGTTGCAGTCTGGAGGCCAAAATCCAGGCGGTCGAATACGAGATGATTGTCGAGGCCCTGAAGACCCACCACGGCAACATGACCGAGGCCGCCAAGGAACTGGGCCTGACCCGGCGGATTTTGGGCTTGAGGATGGAAAAGCACGGCATCAGCTACAAGACCTTTCGCCGCCTGGACGCCAACGCCTGACCCGGGAAACCCAATGAGCACCCTCACCGAAAACCGGCACTTCCACCTGATCCTGGCCGACATCGCCATGGCGGCGGCGATCAAAACCCATGACCGCGGCTATGTCATCGCCATCGGGCCCGAGGAGTACCAGCCGGCCGCCATCCGCGATGCCTGGCTGGCCCGGAACGCCGATGAAAGTCTGCGCCGGCGCGTGACCGCCATGGCCACGGCCGGGGTCGCCGCTCTCCAGGGCGCGTCGCCGGCGCAACTGACCGCCGCCGCCGAAACCTACGGCGTGCCGTTGGTGCCGGGGCTGGCCGAGCGGATCGTCGAGCATTTTTCGGATCGGCGCCACGCCGTGCTGACTTACGACCGGTAAGGCCGGGGGCTTGGCCCCCCGGCCCCCGGGTTTACAGGATCGGCGTGATGCCATGGTCCTGGTAGATCGCTTCCTGAGCCTTCTTGAATTCGGCCATGGTAAATTCATAGCCGGCATCCTTGACGAAGGCCCAGTTGGCGCCCTCGTTGTCGCTGTTGCGGTTGAGGACCCGGCGGAAGTCTTCGTCTTCCCGCATACGTTTGATGTAGGCAATGGCGGATTCAACGGACATGCTGTGATCTCCTGATAAAACGATCGATAGCGGTGGTTAGGGTTCGGTCTGCGGTTGCAGCAGTTCGATCCGGTGGCCGTCCGGATCCTCGATGAAGGCAACGATGGTCTCGCCGTGGCGCTGGGCGCGGGGCGGACGCGGCATCGACACCCCGGCGGCAGCCAGGCGATCACAAAGAGCGGCCATCCCGGTCACTTCGATGGCGATGTGACCAAAGGAATCCCCCAGCGTGTAGGGCTCGTCACGGGTCCAGTTGAACACCAGTTCCAGCGCCATGGGGTCCAGGCCGCCGCCAGCGCCGTAGCCGAGGTAGGCTTGGGTAAACTGATTTCTCTTGTGGTCGCGACGCTCCAGCACCTGCATGCCCAGCAACCGGGTATAGAAGTCTAAGGACCGGTCGAGATCGCTGACGCGCAGCATGGCATGACGCAGGCGAAAGCCGCTGGCATCCAGGGGAACCTCGTCATGAACCACGGTCTTGGCGGCGAACACCGCGGCCAACGCCGCTTGGACCGAGGTTCCGGCGTGAAGATCGCTGGCCTCGATGCCGGCCCCGGCCAGCATCTCCTGGGGCGAAACGCCGATCTTGGCGACCAGCAGCACCGTGCAGTCGGCCAGCATCCGGCACACGGTCGCCCGGGGGGTCTCATCGGCCCGGGCGTGGTCGGCGATAGCGCGGCAGTCGACCTGGACCGCCCCGCCGGAGGTGACATCGAACACCCGGAAAGCCTCGGTCTGGCCGAAATGCTGATCGACCCGGCGGCCATCCTGGCTGGCCACCGCGATCCTCAGCGGCATCGTAACGGGTTCGGTCTCGGCCGCGTTGGGCGTGGCCGTAAGGGCTAAGGTGATATCGTCCATGGCGGGCTCTCCGGGTTGGGCATCATCCGCCGGGGCTAAGGCAACTGCCGTGCCAAATCGGTGTGTTGGTAAACCACTGGACTGTCGAAATCGGGAACACACCAATCGGAACTCTTCCTGGCCCGTTCGTACCAAACGGAACGGACCCCACTGCGCCCATTTTATCCCGATCAAGCGGGTCTACGGCTTCCAGAGACTTGGCATGGTACATGCAAAAAAGCCGGATACGATAATGGCCCAAGCCAACGGCCATCCAACTCACGCAATTAGTTCGTATCTGCTAAGGAGATACCGCCATGCCTATGGTTCTTCTCAAATGCGACAAGGACATCCCCGAGCGCGAAAAGCACATCTATTTGAAGGTTGATGGCGAGGACTCACGGGACTTTCTTCCGGTCTCCAACGCCCAGACCCTTCCGGGCACGCTCTCGGAACGCGGCTGCGCGTTCTGCGGTGCCAAGCTGGTGATCGGCGGCGTCCTCAAGGACACCATCCAGATGATTCACGGGCCGGTCGGCTGCGCCTATGACACCTGGCACACCAAGCGTTATCCGACCGACAACGGCCACTTCAACATGAAGTATGTGTGGTCGACCGACATGAAGGAAAGCCACATCGTCTTCGGCGGCGAAAAGCGCCTGGAAAAGTCGATCAACGAAGCCTTCGACGAAATGCCCGATGTCAAGCGCATGTTCGTCTACACCACCTGCCCGACGGCCCTGATCGGCGACGACGTGAAGGCCGTTGCCAAGAAGGTGATGTCCGAGCGGCCCGACGTGGACATCTTCACCTGCGAATGCCCTGGCTTCGCCGGCGTCTCCCAGTCCAAGGGCCACCATGTGCTTAACATCGGCTGGATCAACGAGAAGGTCGGGACCGTCGAGCCGGTCATCACCAGCAAATACACGATGAATTTCATCGGTGATTTCAACATCCAGGGCGACACCCAGCTTCTCAACGAATACTGGGAAAAGCTCGGCATCCAGGTCATCGCCCACTTCACCGGCAACGGCACCTACGACGATCTGCGCTCCATGCACCGCGCCCAGCTCAACGTCGTTAATTGCGCGCGTTCCTCCGGCTACATCGCCAACGAGCTGAAAAAACAGTACGGAATTCCCCGGCTCGATATCGACTCCTGGGGCTTTAACTATATGGCCGAAGCGATCCGCAAAATCTGCGCCTTCTTCGGGATCGAGGAAAAGGGCGAGGCGCTGATCGCCGACGAATACGCCAAATGGAAGCCCCAGCTCGACTGGTACAAGGAACGGGTCAAGGGTGCTAAAATGGCGATCTGGACCGGCGGCCCCCGCCTCTGGCACTGGACCAAGTCGGTGGAGGATGATCTGGGCGTCCAGGTGGTCGCCATGTCTTCCAAATTCGGCCATCAGGAAGACTTCGAGAAGGTCATCGCCCGCGGCAGCCAGGGCACCTATTACATCGATGACGGCAACGAGCTGGAATTCTTCGAGATCATCGAGCTGGTCAAACCCGATATCATCTTCACCGGGCCGCGCGTCGGCGAACTGGTGAAAAAACTGCACATCCCCTACGTCAACGGCCACGGCTACCACAACGGCCCTTACATGGGCTTCGAAGGCTTCGTCAATCTGGCCCGGGACATGTATAATGCCATGTACAACCCGCTGCTGAAACTCGCTGCGACCGACATTCGCGGCCCGGCCAACCTCCAATTCCTGGAGGCCGCCGAATGAATACCGATAAAATCGAGCAGCTGTTCGGCTACGTGCAGGAACGTTGCCTCTGGCAGTTCTTCTCACGGTCCTGGGACCGCGCGGAAAATATCGACGGCATCATCAAGACCGCAACCGACCTGCTGACCGGCAAGGAGTTACAGCTTGAAGCGCCGATGGCGCGGCTGTTTTACGCCGACGCCAAGATCATGGTCGCCGACTTCAGGCAACGGTTCCCCTGGATCGAAGATCTCGGCCCGGCGCAGACACGCGAGCTGATGCACGGTCTGAAGGACAAGCTGGTGGAGTTCACCATCACCAAGTCCCTGAACCACGAACTTAATCACACTCTTTATTAGGTGGAGCGCCGATCATGAGTTGTGAAATCACCACCAAGGCCAGGGCCGGCATCATCAATCCGATGTATGACTGCCAGCCGGCCGGCGCCCAATACGCCGGCATCGGGGTCAAGGATTGTATTCCGCTGGTCCATGGCGGCCAAGGTTGCACGATGTTCGTCCGCCTATTGTTCGCCCAGCATTTCAAGGAGAATTTCGACGTAGCCTCGACCTCGCTGCACGAGGACTCGGCCGTGTTCGGCGGCCACCAGCGCATCCGGGACGGTGTGATGACGCTGGTCCGCCGTTACCCCGAGTTGCGGGTGATTCCGCTGATCACCACCTGCTCGACCGAGGTTATCGGCGACGACGTCGAAGGCAACATCGCCGCCTGCCGCAAGATGATCAAGGAAGAGTTCCCGAACCGCAAAGTCCATGTGGTGCCGGTCCATACCCCCAGCTTCAAGAGCAGTCAGGTCGGCGGCTACGCCGAATGTCTACAGGCGATGATCAAGACCATCGCCACCCACAAGGGCGCGCCCAGCGGCAAGATCAATCTCTTCCCGGGTTGGGTTAATCCCGGCGACGTGGTGTTGCTGAAGCGTTACCTGACCGAGATGGGCGTGGACGGCACGGTGTTCATGGACACCGAAGACTTCGACAGCCCGACCCTGCCCGACAAGTCGATCCACACCCACGGCCGCACCACGGTCGAGGACATCGCCGGTTCGGCCAACGCCAAGGCGTCGGTGGCCCTGGCCCGCTACGAAGGCGCCAGTTCCGCCGAATACCTGAAGACCGAGTTCGGCGTGCCGGCCCACATCGTTCCGACGCCCTATGGCATCGCCAACACCGACGCCATGCTGCGCAAGATCAGCGAGATCACCGGCAAGCCGATTCCGGACTCCCTGGTCAGGGAACGGGGCATCGCGCTCGATGCCCTGCAAGATCTGGCCCACATGTTCTTCGCCGACAAGCGGGTGGCGCTGTTCGGTCATCCGGATCTGGTCATCGGCCTGGCCCAGTTCTGTCTCGAAGTCGAGATGAAGCCGGTCCTGCTGCTGCTGGGCGACGATAATAGCAAGTACAAAAAAGACCACCGCATTGTCGAAATGAAGAATACGGCGACCTGGGATATGGAAGTGGTGTGCAACGCCGATCTTTGGGAGCTTGAAAAGCGGGCCAAAAACCCGGATCACCGGATCGATCTGATTCTGGGGCATTCCAAGGGCCGCTATGTCGCGATCGACAATAATATCCCGATGGCCCGGGTCGGCTTCCCGACCTTCGACCGCGCCGGCCTCTACCGGCAACCGACCATGGGCTATCAAGGCGCCATGCTGTTGGGCGAGACCATTGCCAACACCCTCTTCACGCACATGGAATACACCAAGAATCGCGAGTGGATACTGAATACCTGGTAGGCCCGGGGATCGGGGCGGGAACCAAGAGTCCCGCCCCGACCGCGCGCTCCAGACGTTGCCACCGGATAGATGCCCCCCGAAAGGTGAACCCCATGACCCAGCTGCTCGATCTGGTCGCCGAACTGTCGGCCGGTTCACCGAACCGGTTAAGCCTGCCCGAATACCGGCAGATCGAGCTGTATTCCAAGCGAAAAAGCCTGAGCTTCGCCCCGGCCGCCACCGACGGCGGCCGGCCGCTCGGGCGGATCGCCGGCGTGTGCCGGTCTTTCCTGGTGCTCGACGCCTTCCTCGCCGCCCACAGCCTGACCGACGATGATCGGGCGAGCTGGCCACGCTATCAGGCATTGCCCCGAAACACCCCCACCGAACGGGTGGTGGGCGAGTTATACCGGGTGATGCGCGTGGTGCAGACCGTGGCCTTCCATCCCCAAGGCATCGTCGAGATGGACAACGGCATCGTCAAGCTTAAGAGCATCGTCGGCAAGGTGGTCTTCATCCTGGATCTGTCGTTGGCGGGTCTGGTTCTCTTGGAATCGGCGGTGGCCTATTACCTGGACGCCCTGCGCCAGCCTTACCCGACGGCCTATGTCGAATCCATAATGATACAATATTTTCAAGATATCGTCGGTGAAATTCGCCGTTATTCCGATGAAGGACGCAGTCTATACCAGTTCCGTGCGCAGCCGTTGCTCAACCGTCATTTCCGTTTTGACTGTGATAATCCCAAGACGCGGCTCGATGACGCCTTCCTGGAGATAGAGATTGGCGCGATGCATCGCAATTCGGCGCTCTATCCCATTGATTTCTTCGTCATCCTGCGTGGTGTTCTTCACATCATCCCGGCCGAAGCACTGACCGAGGGCCGGTTGCCGCTCGCCGACCTGGAACGCTGGCGTGCCCGCACGCCTGACGGTGTCACCCTGCCGGCCGCGTTCCGGACGCGCTTCGGCCACGAGGCCGCGGTGGTCAACCAGCCGATGACCTGACCCCCATCCCCCCCTTCCGAAAGGACCATGCCATGGATGTTCCCCATCTCCGCATCGCCGTCGCCACCAACAGCCTCATCCAGGTCGATGCCAATTTCGCGGTGGCCAAGCAGGTGGTGTTCTATGACGTCACCCGTGATGCTTCGGCCTTCGTGGACGTGGTCCATTTCGGGCGCGGTGCGAAAAAGGGGCTGGGCGGCGGCCAGGGTACCGCCGGCGGCGGCTGCGTCATGGACGAGATGGATGATGACGACGGCACCGGCCGGGATCCGCTGTTGGAACGGGTCGAGGCGCTGGAAGGCTGTTCCGTGCTTTTCGCCCTCGGCCTCAGCGATCTGGCGGCCGTGCGCGTCCACAATCTGCGCGTCTTTCCGGTCAAAAGCGAGAAAGTCCGGGATATCGACGACATCATCGTCAATCTTCAACGCATGCTGAACGGCGTTCCGCCGCTGTGGCTGCGCCGGGTCATGCGCGACGGCAACGGCAAGCGCCTGGCCCTGGACGATCAGGAAATTTGAGCGGCCCTTGACGCCACCCGGTCGAGGGGCCAGGCCATGGGGATCGTCAGCCGGACGGCTCCAGGTCCTTAGCGGCATAGGCTAAGCGTCATCCGGTCCAGCGATTGGTGAGATCGCCGGTCACGGGCTTACCACCAAAATGTACGATCCTGGTCCCATAAGTACCCGCTGGAACAAATCCATGGCAATACTCCCCGCCCGGCACCCGGCATTCGGCGTCAAAGTCCTTGGCGTGCGTCTTGCTGTATCTCGGACGGGATTTGACGGAAGGACACCCCGCCATGAAGCTCGCGATCTCGAACCTCGCCTTGCCGGCCTTCGACCATGTTTCCCTTTTGCCCCGTTTGCGCGAATTTGGAGTGGCGGGACTGGAGGTCGCGCCCGGTCACATCTGGGCCGCGGGCAAACCGGAGGCCGGCGCCGTCGCCGCCTATCGCCGGGCCGCCGATGCCGCCGGCCTGGAGATCGTCGGCCTGCACGCCCTACTGGATCACCAGCCGGAACTCGGGCTCTTTCAGGGCGACAGGATTCAGCGCCGCACCATCGACGCCCTGGCCGCGTTGTCCGCGGTCTGCCGGGACCTGGGCGGCCGAACCCTGGTCTTCGGCGCCGGTCGCCGACGCGGCGCGATGGCGCCCAAGGACGCCTGGGCCGAGTGCGGCGCCTTCCTGGAACGGTTGCTGCCCCGGATCGAGGACCACGGCACCGTGTTCTGTTTCGAACCGCTGGGGCCGGAGGACACCGATTTCTGCAACACCGCCGCCGAATGCCGGTTTCTGACCGATCATGTGGACCACCCGTCGCTGGGCTTCCAGCTCAATTCCCGGGCCCAGGCGGACAACCAGGATACCGGCCACAGCGCCTTCGCGGCGCTCCGCGGCCGGCTCGACCACTATCACGCCAACGAACCGGGGCTGGTATCGCTGGGCATGACCGGGCGGGTTGACCACGCCGATTTCCGTCGCCATCTGGCGGCCAACGGCTATCGTGACTGGATCACCCTGGTCCAGCGCGCCGGCCCCGACCCGCTGGCCGATCTCGATGAGCGCATCCGCTTTCTATCGGACATGTATTTCCGCGAAGATAACCGGACCCTTCGGCTCTGGCAGGCGGAGAAGCTGGTCGCACCCGAAATCGATACCCGGCGCCTCCGGGTGATCGCTGACACCATCGCCCAGGTGCGCCCGATCCTCCAACGGGACGGCGGCGACATCGAACTGGCCGCGGTGGAAGGCGACATGATCCGGGTCCGCCTGAGCGGTGCCTGCGTCGGCTGCGGCATGGCCGGACAAACGCTGGGCGGCGTGCGCCGCCGCCTGACCAGCGTGCTGGGAACCCCGGTCAGGGTCGCTCCGGCTCTGGATGCGTAGGGAAGGACGCGGCCAGTCGCCGCAACAAGCCGGCGTCCAAGCGGTGGGGTTGCCAGTCGGCAAGGGCCACAAAGCCCAACCCCTCGTAAAAGCGCCGGCCGTCGCGGTTCCACGACAACACGTTGACCTCCATGCGGCAGCAGCCCCCCGTGACCCCAAGGTCCGCCGCGGCGGCCAGCAGCGCCCGGCCGATGCCCCGCCCCCGCGCCGCCTCGTCCACGAAGAGATCGTGAACCACCAGCACCGGCGCGCCCGCCCAGCTTGAATAGCTCTCCAGCAACACCACACCGCCCCGGACGGCGCTGTCCTCCTGGGCAAGCAGCACCTGAAAGCGGCGCCCGGGGCCGAAGCCGTCCCGGCGCACGGTCTCCTCGGTCAGGGTGACGGCGGCGGGCACGCCTTCGAAAGCGGCCAACCGGCGGATCAGCGCGACGATGGCCGGAGCGTCGCCGGGGACGGCGGCGCGGATGATCGGGGGGGTGGTCCCAGGCAGGGGCAAGGTGTCTACTCCCCGTTGAGAAAGCCGGCGCGGAGCCGGGCGCCGACCATGGTGATCACCGTCACCAGCGCGAGCAGGACCAGGATCAGCGCCAGCGCCTCCCGGTACTCGAACAGGTGGAAGGCGGTGATGATCTCCAGCCCGAGGCCGCCGGCCCCGACGACCCCAAGCACCGTAGCCGCCCGGACATTGTGTTCCCAGCGATAGATGGTGACATCGACCAGACGGGGTAAAATCTGCGGCAACAGGCCGAAGCGCAGCACCCCCAACCGAGACACGCCGTAACTGCGGAGCGCGTCGCCGGGGCCGGGGTCCACATGCTCCAGGATTTCGGCGTAGAACTTGCCCAGCATGCCGGTGGAATGGCAGGCCAGGGCAAAAACCCCGGGCAATGGTCCGAACCCGACCGCGGCCACGAAAATCACGCCCCAGACCAACCCGGGAATCGAGCGCAGGATGTTCAGGAACAGCCGGATCGGCGCACCACACCACACCGGCCCGATGGTCCGTGCCGCCAGGATGCCCAGCGGCAGCGCGGCGGCAGCGCCGAGCACGGTCCCGGCGATGCTCATGGCCAGGGTTTCCAGCAGCGGCCGCCCCCAGAACGGCCAGCGGCTGAAGTCGGGCGGCAGGGCGTCTCCGGCCAGGGTCAGGAGGGTCCGCAGGGTGCCCCGATAGCGATCGAGATCGAAGGCGCCCGAATAGGCGAAGGCGCCCGCGATCGCCAGGGCCGCCACCGCCAGACCGAAGGCGTTGTGGAGCGTGCGGCGACGGCCGTCCGCCTGGAGGGCCGTCGCCACCGCGTCTTTCGATGCGGCCGGGTCCGGCATCACGGGGCCGGAACCGCTTCCGGATTGGCGTGACCGATGGCCTCGATCCAGGTTCGCACCCGGTCCACGTCGGAATCGACGCAGGGAATGAAGGCTTCGGCCCGGAAGACCTTCAGCGCCTCGGGATCCGTGAGGTGGATGAAGGCTTGGCGAATTTCCTCCTTGAAGGTCGGGTCCAAGCCCTCGCGGAAGGTCCACATGTATTCGGGGATGGCGGGCGACGGCGCCAGCACCCGCACCGATTTGGGGTCGATCTTGCCTTCCTTGAGCAGGCGTTCGTAGATCGGCAACGAAAGACCGCCTGCTGCCACCTTGTGGTTGGACACGGCCAGAGCCACCGCGTCGTGGGCGCCGAGAACCCGCAAGGTATAGTCACGCCCCGAGATCAGGCCGGCCTCCAACAACTGGTAGCGCGGAACCCAGGTTCCAGAGGTCGACGCCGGGTCGCCGAACGCGATCTCGCCGCCTTTGAGATCGGTCAGAGACTTGGCCGGGCTGTCGGCGGGGACGATGACCACCGCCTGGAAGGTCGGCCCGACGCCCGCGTGTGACGGGCGGGCGAAGGGGTCCAGCCGGACCGCCCGCGCGCGCAGGATGTAGGTCACGGGCCCGAGAAAGGCGATGTCGAGGCGCCCGAACCGCAGGGCTTCGCCGGTGGCGGCATAGTTGGCGCCGACCACCAGTTCCACCGGCAGACCCAGACGCCGTTCCAGATAAAGACGGAGGGGTTCGTTCAGGCGCATCACCGTGGGCGCCGATTCGCCGGGCAACAATCCGACCACCAGTTTCGACGGCCGCAGTTGGGCGGAAGCCGGAGACGCTTGCAAGAGAAGGCTTCCCGCCATCAGGACGGTGGCCAGAACACCAAGAGGGAGTCTGCGCAGCATGGGATTTCCAATTCTTCAGGAGGGAAAAGCGCCCTAACCGCCGATGGCGGCAGGGCTGGGGAAAATGCGGTTCTCGATGGCGGCATCGAAGGCGGCGGCCGGGCCGTCGAAGGCGACCCGGCCATCGTGCAGACCGACGATGCGGTCGGCCAGGGTCCGGGCCACGGCCAACTGATGGAGCACCAGAATGACGGTGAAGCCGCCTTCGGCAACCCGCCGGCGGAACTCCAAGGCCAGGCGCTGGGCCAAGGCCGGGTCCACCGAGGCGAAGGGCTCGTCGCCCAGCAGCAGGCGCGGACGCCGCACCAGGGCGCGGGCGATGCCCACCCGCTGACGCTCGCCGCCCGACAGCCGGCCGGTACGGGTGGTGGCCCGGTCCAGCAGCCCGACCTCGTCCAGCGCCCGGACCGCCCGCTCCCGCAGTGCCCGGGGCCAGGGCCAGGGTGACAGCGGGTGGCGACTGTCGGCCAGGCCCAGCAACACATTGTCGATGGCCGGCAACCGGTCGATCAGGGCGTGGTCCTGGAACACGGTGGCGGTACGGCGCCGCGCCTCCCTGAGCGCCCCGGCATCGTCGAGACACCCGGCGCCCGCCATCGAAACGGTGCCGCCCGATGGCCGCAGCAGTCCGTTCAAGGCCCCCATCAGGGTGGTTTTGCCGACCCCCGAGGGACCAACCACGGCGGTGATGCTGCCTTCGGCGAAGGTGAGCGAAATTTCCCGTAACACGTCGCGGGCGCCACGCCGCACAGTCAACCGGTCCACCGTGACGGCAGCCGGAACAACGGTTAAGGATGGGTGGGCAAGGGGCATACCGGTCTCCGTCGGTTCCGGGAGCGCGTGCCATCAGGGGCCGCGGTCAGGACTATCGCGTTCAGAACCGGCTCAGGCCGTGTCGGACACCGGACCATCAAGCCCGGCCGTAAGGCCGGAGGACGACGGGGGCGTCGGGGGCCGATGGTAGCACTTGGGCGCCATCGACGGAAGCAACTATCCACAAAACGAAGGTAAAATCAGCCACTAAAGAAACAATACCGCCCTTATCTAAGACTGAATCCGCAAAAAAAGCGGCCGTTTGTCGCTCATTTTCAGAACATGACGATACCTATAGCAATTATTTGGCCTGAATAATTTTGACTTAAGGTATATGATCCTCCCGAGCCGGGGCATTCATCCAGGACAGATGAACAAAGCGGCCGAAGCGCGTGAATTCCCGGGGCAGCGCGCCGGCCCGGACGGCTGCTGCCAGCCCGGCCGGGTCGGCCACCACCAAGCCGCCTAGCACCCGGAGGCCGTAGGCGTACAACCGGGGAGTCAGAGGGGTGGTCGGCCCGATCAGAGCGACCGGACGATGACGGGCAAAACGGAGAATCCGCGGCAGGCTGCGATTGACCAGGGCCGAGGCATTGACGATAGCGGCGGCGCATTCGGGCAAAAGAGTGTCCATGGCCGCGATAGGGAATTCGCCCGGCCGCGGGTCGGTTTCGATCACCACGCAGTTGGGCAGGATGGCGTCGACCCCGGGAAAGGCACCGATCACCACCACCCGATCGGCGACCGGACGGAACGCCTTGACGCCGTTGCCCGGCAGGCCTTCCAGGTCATAACGGTTGTAATGGGCGTTAAGGGCGGCGATGCCCAGCGCCATCTCCAGCGGATCCCACGAGCGCGACAGCGTGGCCAGACTGCGAAGGCTCTGGCCCGCGAAATGGGGCAGACGAGGCAGCAGTTCCCGGGGATGGCGGGGCAGATAAGCCAAGCCGACGCCGTGGGGCCCCTCGACCATAATCCAACGGCTGCCGCAGGCGATCTGGCGGACCTCGTGCTCGGCGACGCCCTGGGCCAAATCGCGATAGAGCCGTTCCGGCCCCCACCACGCCCATAGCGCCGCCAGATCGGGCGCAATCATGGTGCCGTCTTGGCGGACGTAGCTGTGCCATTTATGGATGCACTGCCCCGCGATGGAGGTCAGCAGCGGCATACCCTGGGCGGCGTCGGTGCCGACCGGCGCCTTCACGGCGTCGGTTGCCTCGATACAGGCGGCGAAGCGGCTGATCACCAGAAGATCGGCATCTTCGCGCATGGCCTGACGCAGATACCGGGTGCCCGCCCCCGACTCCACCAGGACGGTGGCCGAGGTGCGAAGGTCAAAATATTCGATCCGGGGCGCGCAACCCCGGCCCTTGTCAGCACAACCCCGGTTATTGCGTTGGACATAGCCCACCACATTGAAACCCCGGCCCCGAAGGGCGAGAGCGAATTCGGCCAGCAGGCCATCGATACACTCGGCCGGGTCGTGAACCCCGACGCCGGGCCGGACCCAGGGCGCCTGAACCGGTTCGAACACGCCGAGCACCTCCCGCGCCCCCTTTGGGCGCCGATCCGTATCCACGTATGATCTTGGTGTTCCGCCGATCATGGTTGCCAGGGTCCCAGGCTGTGAGGCCGGATGGAGTGGAACCCCAGCTTAGCAATCCTTGGGCCAGGGCCGCCCGGCCCGGTCCCCCGCCGGGCCGGGCGGCCGGATCGCACCGGAACGCACATCCTGTCGGGAATTTCGTACCGCCCGGTACGAAATTGGCGGAGGCCCTCCCTTTCGAACCGCCTGGCCCACCGCTTGGCTCATCTCTTGCCTAGGGCAACGGGCCGAAACCCGGAGGCCCGACCATGGGTGTGATGTCTGCCCCTTTACTTATCGCCTTCGACCTTATACCAGTTCCCGCTGATAGGAACCTATCAGCGGGACGCCGCACGAGCGGCGCGGCGGCAGTCGCCGCCGATACCAGTTCCCGATGAGTTGGGCTCATCGGGAACTGGTATTACGCCCGGGAA
>CAIYNU010000055.1 GCA_903927615.1 uncultured Rhodospirillales bacterium
GGAACCTCGTCGAACGATTCTTCAATAAAATAAAAGGATTTAGGGCTATTGCCACCCGTTACGACAAGCTTGAAACCACTTTTCTGGCCGCCGTTCAACTTGTCGCTACCTTCCTGTGGCTCAATTGACGACACGCCCTAGTTTGTTGATAATATTTATACCGCAACAGCATCATTATTCCTTCTACGGCAGGCCATTTCATTCTGCCGGGAGTTTCACGAGCTCCAGAAGACGGCCAATTTATACATTATGTTCAAAGATTTTTATTGTTCAGCCTCGAAATCGTCCACCGACTGACATTATAGCTGCGGGCTATGTCCGGCACTGGCTCGCCCGCTTCGCGCCGCTTGATTGCCTCGCGCTGCTGATGCGGTGTGAGTGTAGGCTTGCGGCCCATCTTCACGCCACGGGCTTTGGCGCGTTCACGCCCCTCAGTGGTACGAGCACGGATCAGTTCGCGTTCGAACTCGGCGAGTCCGCCAAGGACGGTCAGCATCAAGCGGCCGTGCGGTGTCGTTGTGTCGGCCCACGCGTCGGCAAGGGACCGGAAGCCTACGCCCATGTCGGCAAGAGCCTCGAGGGTGTGCAACAGGTCGAGCGTCGAACGGGCTAATCGGTCAAGTCGCGTCACCATCACCACATCACCGGCGGTGAGTTGGTCGAGCATGCGGCGAAGCTGGGCGCGGTCAGACTTCGCGCCGCTCGCCACTTCCTGAAACACCCGCTCGCACCCTGTGGCCGTCAGTGCGGCCACCTGTGCCGCCACGCTCTGACCGTCGGTCGAGACCCGCGCATAGCCATAAATCATGCGGGTATTCTGCACCGGATTTCTGCACTGGAAAAGCCTAATCAGCTCAAAGAAAGAACTGTGTTTAGTGCGGAATTCAAGACTTTTGCACGAATCTCAAGTCATTGAATCCGGCAACGATTTCTGGTGCAGAAGTCGGGTGCAAAATGACGGGCATCACGTCCCGGTTGGCAAGGCGGCGCCTGCAAAGCTCCGATCTAAATCAGCCATCCGCACGAGCATGGTGCGGTGTGGGTCGAACGGCAGCTCCTGGAAGCCCCATCGGGCATAGAAGCGGCGCACGCCGTCGTCGAGCGGATGGGTGATGACCCCCATACTGCCGACGTTCCGGGAGGCATTGAGCGCTGTCCTCAATGCGAACAGGAGCAGGGACGAGGCATGTCCCTGGCCCTGATAGTCCCTATCCACGGCGAGTTGCCCGAGAAGCGTTACCGGCACCGGATCGGGGCGGTTGCGTTGTTGCGGCTTGGGAAGAAATGCTCGTTCGATTTGCGCAGAGCTGAGGGTGACATAGCCGACGATCCGACCGGAATCGACATTGGTAATGACATTCACGCGCGAGACGCCGCTCACGTGGTTGCCCCAAGCGTGACGGCGGAACCAAGCGTTGAGGGAGTCGCGGCCACAGTCGAAATGAGCTGGATCGTCGCTCTCGACCAGGGGACGCGGCGGCGTGACCGCCGTCATGTCAGCGCTCCCAGGACGGGGCGCGTCGCGCGAGTTCGACCAATGGAGCGATGGTTTCGGCGGGGCGATCGATCCAGGCTTCGAACGCCTCCCAATCCTTAGCCGGAATGGTGACGACGAGACGGTTGAGGACTTCGACTTCGGCGGATTCCAGGGCTTTGCGGCGCACGAAGTCGCTGAGGCTGGTGTGCGCCTGTTCGGCCGCCGCTTCGAGGATGGCCCGCTCGGCGGGGTTGACCCGGACGCTCAAAACCGAGGAGGTGGAGGGGACGTTCATCATGTGTATGACAATAGCACACGGCGGTGTGGTTGTCAAAGCCCATCGCTATCCGGTAACAGCCAAAGCCGGATACGCCCCGAGCCTTGGCGGCCTTGATGCCCGCCGTGGTGCGTTCGACGATCAAGGCGCGCTCGAAATTCAGCCAAGGCCGCCATGATGATGGAACACAAGCCGACCGCCGACAGAGCGCTGTTTCTCGCACCGGCACCTAACTTCTGCTGCCAACCAGCCCCGCCGCGCTCTCGCCCAAAACGTCGGCTGACCCTATAGTTGTTGGGCAGACAGCCAGTCATTGTACGGAACGCCGGGGAAATGAGCGCCACGCTCGACAACGAAATTGCGGAGCTCGAGGAGCGCCTGGCGTCCCTGGATCGGGAACGCCAGTCTATACAGGCCGCTCTGTCAGACTTGCGGGAGCGCCGCGAAGCCGAACTCGCCCTTGCGAACATTCCCCCTGAGCCGGTCGCAAACGATGCTTCGGTCACCATGGCGTCATCGCCAGCGGACAAGGTTGCCTTGTTTCGCAGCCTATTCCGTGGACGAACCGATGTGTTCCCGAAGCGGTGGGACAACCCCAAGACGGGAAAGTCGGGATACTCTCCAGCCTGCCGCAATGAATGGATCAGGGGACTCTGCGGCAAGCCGAAGGTGAAGTGCGGAGACTGTCCCGATCAGGCGTTCACTCCGGTCACGGACGAAATCATCGGCGGCCATCTCCAGGGTGTCGAACCGGGCACCCGGAATCGGTTCGGCGTACCGCCGAACTTCATTGCGGGCGTCTATCCTCTTCTTCCGGACGAGACCTGCTGGTTCCTCGCCGCCGATTTCGACAAGCAATCCTGGATGCGGGACATCAAGGCGTTCCTCGACACCTGCCGGGACAAGGGCATTCCCGCGGCCTTGGAGCGATCCCGTTCCGGCAATGGCGGCCACGTCTGGATATTCTTCTCCGAGCCGGTTCGGGCAGACGAGGCCCGCAGGCTCGGCTCCTGGCTGATCACCGAGACCATGGAACGCTGCCCCGACATCGGGTTCGATTCGTATGACCGCTTCTTTCCCAGCCAGGACACGATGCCGGCCGGCGGTTTCGGTAACCTAATCGCACTGCCAATGCAGAAGGTTCCGCGCGCCAAGGGCAACAGCGTTTTCCTTGATGACGCGTTCCGGCCATACGAGGACCAGTGGGCGTTCCTGTCGACGATCCGGCGGATGTCGAGAGCCGAGGTCGGGGTGCTAATCGAACGGGCCGCCTCCAACGGACGCATTCTGGGCGTCAGGTTGCCGCTCGACGAGGATGATGAGCAACCCTGGCTGACGCCGCCGTCTCGGCGGAAGCCAGAGCCGCCGGTTGCAGAGCCTCTGCCCGCCGGCGTCGACGTTGTGCTGGGAAACAAGGTCTTCATCGACCGCTCAGCGCTGCCGCCAACCATCGTCAACCGACTCATCCGCCTCGCGGCATTCCAGAACCCCGAGTTCTATGCCGCGCAGGCGATGCGGTTGCCGACCTTCGGCACGCCGCGGATTATCTCGTGCGCAGAACTGTTCGTGAAGCACGTCGCCTTGCCCAGGGGCTGCCTGGACGCCGCCCTTGATCTGCTCACCGGCATCGGCGTCACTCCGACTGTCCGGGATGAACGGCAGTCCGGCACGACGCTCGACACCCGGTTCGCGGGAACGCTGACGGCGGAACAGGAAGCAGCCACCCGCGCCCTGCTCGTCAAAGACACCGGCGTGCTGGCGGCGACGACGGCCTTCGGAAAAACAGTGGTCGCGGCGAGAATGATCGCGGAGCGGAGCACGAACACGCTCATCCTTGTCCACCGCCAGCAACTGCTCGATCAGCGGGTGGCGAGGCTGAAGGCGTTCCTCGACATCGATCCCGGTCGGATCGGCGTCATCCGCGGCGGAAAGAGGAAGCCAACCGGGGTCATCGACGTTGCCCTCATCCAGAGCCTATCGCGCAAAGGCGAAGTAGCCGACCTCGTCGCCGACTACGGCCACCTCATCGTCGATGAATGCCACCACCTCTCGGCGGTCAGCTTCGAGGCGATCGCGGCCGCCGCGAAGGCCAGGTTCGTGCTGGGGCTGTCGGCGACGGTCACCCGGAAGGACGGCCACCACCCGATCATATTCATGCAATGCGGGCCTGTCCGATATCGCGTCGACGCCCGGAAACAGGCGGCGGCCCGCCCATTCACCCATCGCGTCGTCCTCAGGACCACCGACTTCTGCCCTCCCCCGACCGAGGACGGCGGGCGCATTCCCATACAGACCCTGTACGGCCTGCTCGCCCGCGACGAACGCCGCAATGACCTTATATTCGACGACATCCTGGCCTCGCTCGAGGTCGGCCGTTCGCCCGTCGTCATCACCGAGCGCAAGGACCACCTCCAGATATTGGCCGAGCGGCTCTCCCGGTTCGCGAAAAACGTGATCGTCCTGAGCGGTGGCATGGGGGTCGGCGACAGGCGGAAGACAGCTGAAGCTCTGGCGTCTGTGCCTGACGACACAGAGCGGGTTTTGGTCGCCACCGGCCGATATCTCGGTGAAGGATTCGATGATGCCCGGCTCGATACCTTGTTCCTGACCATGCCGATCGCGTGGCATGGGACCCTCGCCCAGTATGCGGGACGCCTCCACCGACTGCATGCGGCCAAACGCGAGGTCGTTGTGTACGACTACGTCGATAGCGCCGTCGCCACGCTTGCCCGCATGGCCGATAAACGGCTTACGGGATACAGGGACCTCGGTTACAAAATTACCGACGGGGTCAGGCGGCTGACGAAAGCTCCCCGGCCCTCTGCTGCCGAACTTCCTCTCATCTCCGATAGGATGACGCCCTCCAAAAATGCGAACGGGGAAATGCCACCACACGACATCCTTGATATGGAGGTTTGATCTCGTCCAGCCCGAGCCATGGGTGGGCGTCGGGAGCGCCCGGACCAAGTTGGGAGCTGTTGCTTTACAGTTGGGCGTTAACCTTTACAGGCGTAATCGGATATGCTAATAATAACAATTAGTTAGCGCTGGGCAGTTGGAAACTATGCTTTACGTTACACTTGGTGGCCAAGGCCAGATGGAATGCACCCTAGGCCCAAGTAGTGTATCGAAAGGAAGCATCAGCCTGTCGCCGCTTCGCTGCGGCGGGCTGAGCGCCGTAAAAACCAAGATTTCTGCCATCTTCGGCATCGCCCCCCGTCACCCCGACCACGTCTGGTCTTGGCGCCACCGCCGGGGGCTTCACGGAAGCTTCTTGACACCCCCTTGGGATCGATCGCAGCTTGCCCCTGGGCTTGCCGCATCCCCGGCAAAATGAAAGTCGTGCACCTGGAAAGCGTCAGCAATCCGCTCAGTCACGAGAATAGACGGAACGACTACGCAACCTCCGGGCAGCCATCTAAGGAAACTCACCATGACCTCAGAAGAGTGTAGTTGCTGAATCCAGGGCACCCAAATGCAACTCAAAAGGATGGGTTTGCCTCAATCATATAACAAGCTCAATATACCAGTTTGGTCACCACTGGTCCTCGCAAAGAAAACCCCACCTGAAATCGAACGACACTATCCAGCAAAACCTCACTCTCTGCTTCCGGAGAACAATCTGGTATATGAAAAAAAGCGCTCAGTTTCATCGCGTCGCATTGGATAAACCCATACCTATCCCGAAGGAACGACACGGTCCCGACGAATTCGCTCGGTGTCCCATCACTCTCACACAGTACACCACTTACTGTAGTCTTTTCCTTGAACGGAACATTCGATTCGGAGAGCCTCCTGTAAATGGGGCGGGCCTCTTCGAAACGACCCATGATACACAACTGACGCGCATACCAGAACTGGGCCTGAAGGTTCCTATCCTCCGGTGAAAACGAACGTTGCAGGTGATACAGAATGAGCGGTGCTTCGATCCGATCGCCGTTATAGGCGCTTTCCATGATCGTCATAGCCAAATCGTAGTGTATGTCCTGGGCGGCAGGATTGAAGCCGAGGCATTGGTGGAGAACCTGCCGGGCTTCCGCATACGCTCCCTTGGATCGCTTCATGCGGGCGAGACGCTTCGTGATCAGCGTGCTCCGAGGGTTTGCCACGAAAGCTTTCTCTAATGCCGTTTCGGCTCGAATTGATTGAGACAGGATTTTCGACAGTTCCGACTCTTCGGCCAGGAGAACCGCTTCATTCGGGAATGCCTGGAGGCCCCTCTTCAGGATTACCTCGGCCTTCGCGATGCAGTCTCCGAGCTTCACCGTCGCAGCATCCGTATGGCCGTCCTCAATCACTGCGATCGCATCCTTCACTCCGTCGATCGCAGCCTTCAACAGGGTGTGATGCGGATATGGACTGGTGTTACCCCTCCCGAGCAACGCGGACGCCGTCTCCATTGCGCTCTTTCTCCACGCCTGCCGTGAGAGAGGGTCTGAAACGATACGAGACCGCTTAAGATTGAGTTCGGCGAGTGAATGTATTATGGCGAGATTGTGTGGTTCCAGACCCCTCGCTTTCTCGAGAAGTACTTCCGCAACGTTTAGTGCGCCCATGTTCACCGCGATATTCTTTTCGAAGATTCCCCTTTGCTGATACAGCACCGCACGTTCACCGAGGGCCGACTGGGCAGCGTCATAGACCTGCCGTATCTTGGAATGATCGGAAAGAACACTTTCCAGGTTTTCCGCCCTCACCAGTTTTCCGATTACCTCCTGGTCATAAGAAAAGCTGGGATTAAGTTTCGTAAGGATGCGAATGATGTTATCAAAGCGCTCCTCCTGACTTTTCACTATGGTCTCATAAAGCGTGTGCGCGATAAAGGAATGCCTCGCCTCGTATACGTAGTCGCCTGAACGCTTGTCCTCGCGAAGCACCACGATCGCCTCGAGAGGCTTAAACAGTTTATTTTGAAAGTTTTCAAATGAAATGTCGTGGATACGCGAAATCAAGCCTGCTCTCACCGGAGGACCGAAACGATGAAGTGAGCAAATGTCGAGATACAGAAGCTTGGCTTCGGCGGGATAAATCGACTGGTACTCCATTGCGATGATGGCCATGAGCGGCACACCGTGCGTCGCCTCCAGCAGTGCGACGAACAACTGCCTTCCATGCACATAATTGAGTTCATGGATTCTCCTCTCCTCGGACAATCCTTCTAGATATCCGAGGCTGCCGTGCTTTTCGAGCTTTGCTATGAGCGCCTTGACATTAGTCTCAGACAAATAACGCATTTCTTGAATATCCGAAACGTACGGTTCCAGGTCCTCGCACGACACATTCCAAGTATTCGGGGTCTCGGTTCCGATGATTTTCATACTGACCTTCAATCTACGAGCCAGCATCAGGATATCTAGAACCCTGTCCCTGTGTTCCGCGACATTGTCGACGAACAGAAACACAGGGAGATTGGTCAGACGTAATATCTCTTCGAAGCGATCTGTTTGGATGAGGTGCTGCCTGGCCACGAAGAAACACAGTCGGTCGTGCCTGGTAGCAGCCTCGTAACAGACCCGACGGAGAACAACACTCTTGCCAGATCCAGCGTGGCCTTTGACGACGACGAGTGATTGTCCAGCCCTGCCGAAGCTCGGCACCACATGCTCCGCAAGAAGAACGTCCACGATAGGTTGGCGTACGTCGAGTTCAGCCGCTATGGGGTACCAGCCTAGATCGAACCCGCGATAAAATTTTCCAGGGTCGCCGACAGGCGGATCGACTTCAGGCCCGACATGTTCGATGAATGAGTTCAGATAGTGCCTGAGATCCTCACTCTCCTGAGACCTCGGCGCGTTGATGAAACGCGAGAATGATGTCTTGTGCGACACGTCCGCCGAAACGACAGAAAGCACACGCTCGTTCGCGCTCAGCCTACGGTCTAGGCTTTCGAGCAAATTCTGGAAGGTCGTGTCGACCGCCACTACACGTCGGTCACGCCAGTATGCAATCTCCCTCTCCCGAATACCCTTGCTGATGATGTAATGGCGCGGACGGTTATCCCCCTCCTTTATTATTTCATCAAACAGGCATCGCAGGTTCCTATCCTGAAATGAATAACCACAGAAAATCATTGTTTTCGTTTTTGACCATTCGAGAAACGTATTGAACTGCCCATTCCGTCCGTTCCTGAAAGAAATTAGCTGTTCAGTACTCGCGATCAATGGCGGATTCACTTCCTGGTAGCGCGTGATGCAACCGTGAAGCTTTACGTACAGCAGACTCCGATCACCCAGTTGGTCGGTCGCTCCGTCACCGTCCTTCGTGTTCGGCACCAGTTTTTGGAGCCGCCCGGGAGCACGCTGGTAGGCACGCTCCAACAGTAGATCATAATTGGTGCCCGCGATTCCCGCCCAAGCGAAAGTCGGAATTAGCCGGTGGAAATCGGTCGGGTGAAACGGATTGAGGATTTCGAATATTTTCCGCTGGACTGACCGTACGTCGCTGGCCGAGCATGCCAGATCGTATACGCCCCGGATGTCAAGGTCGTCGTAGCCGCTTCCGAGAAACTCCCCTGCCAGAAGTTTTGCCAATTCAGGATCGTCTGGCATCGGCTGCAGCTTATCGTCGACCGCGCCACGGGAAGCTCCCGCGCCCAGGAACAGGACAGCTCGTCCTTCCTGCACAGCCTTAGTTAGTTCGCTTGGAATATCGCACGTCATCGGATGCCATCAGCTTAAATGCACGCACTAGATTACAATTCGTGATCGGTTTCAGGCAAGCATCCTAACGCATCCCGACGCAAATGCTTCGGAACGCCGAGACTGCGATAGACCGATGCCTCGCCAATGGACACGGTATGATACTGACGCCTCCGGCGATCCACGTAAATTCAAAGGGTTGCAAGGTAGTCAGAGGCATTGCGTGGGGCCTTGGCCAGCTATTTAGTGGAGAATGCAGCATAATTTGCCTCTATGCGCCATAGTGTGTACCGAATCGCGGCATCAGCCTGTCGCACTTCCGGGTGCGGTGGGCGGATGCCCGAGAAACCACCGATTTCCGCCATTTTTATGTAGCCGACACCGGCTCGGTTTTTCCGGGTCGCGGGCGGCTTCTGGAACCGGCCGGAAGCAGCGCTATCCAACGAAGTTGTCATGCGCGCTACGCGCCCTGTATCGCGTTTAAGGGCCATCCGCCCGGCCGCCCGGGACCCGGTAAGATCAGTTTCGCCCGCGCTCTCGTCAGAACATGTTCTGCGCGGTGTGGCGCTCCGGTGGGATTCGTCTCGGCTTCCTACGCGAAGTGGCAGGGATCGGGTCACCTTGGTGACTTCATCAAAAGCATGCAGAAGGATTTTCAGGCTGCGACCGCAACCGACCTGCATGTCCGGAACGGCAAGCTCGGGACCTGGACGACAGCGCCGTCCGCCCGAGCCGCACACCCGCGTGAGGAGCATCTCATGCCCCTGATGGTGATTGCCGGGGCGGCGGGACCGGATGTCGGCCGACGCGCCTACTATGACCGCATCGGCGGCAAGCGGTTCTCCGGCTACGAGTTCGGCTGAGCCGGTGACGGACGGATATTCAGGAGACCATATCGATGAACAAAGATGCATCTTTCGGTACAGGGCTCATGGGTATGGTCCGGAGGATCGTTCCGGCGCTGCTGCTGATAGCCATGCCGAGCGTCTCGTTTGCGGCACGCCTTTCACAGATATTTTCCCATACCACCAATCCTTGGTGATGCGTAGCGGGGCAGACCGAATGGCTACCCATGGTGCACGAACCGCCGCCGCACCGACCCGGTGACATGTACCGCTGTTGAGTTTCCCGTCGCCATGGAGCACCATACACAACTTGTTAAGGAGGTCCGTCTGACCTCATTCATTCCCATGGGGGAACACCATGAGCAAGTATCAGATCGCGGTCATCGTGGGCAGCCTACGGAAGGACAGCTTCAACCGTAAATTGGCTGACGCCATCGTGAAGCTGGCGCCGCCGGAATTTTCATTCAAGCCGTCTCAAATCGGCGACCTTCCGCTCTATAACCAGGATGACGACGCGGAGCCGGCAGCATCCGTCACTCGGCTGAAGGCGGAAATCTCGGCCGCCCAGGGATTGCTGTTCGTGACGCCCGAGTATAACCGCTCGTTCCCCGGCGTGCTCAAGAACGCCATCGACCATGCCTCGCGGCCCTACGGCAAAGGTGTTTGGTCGGGCAAGCCCGCAGGTGTCCTGGGCGTTTCGCTCGGTGCCATCGGCACTTCCATGGCACAGCAGCACCTGCGCAACGTTCTTGCCTACCTGGACGTGCCGACACTTGGGCAACCCGAAGCTTTTATCCAGATGAAGGACGGACTGTTCGATGAAGCCGGAAACATCGGCCCGGGCAGCAAATCTTTTCTACAGGGTTGGATGGACCGGTACGCCGCATGGGTGAAGCGGCACGCGGCGTGACGTCAACGGTATCGCGACTGGTGCTCTCCCTATCGTTGGCGGCCCAATTGGCCGCCGCGATTACTGACAATGGTCTGATTTCTCACCCCGTCATTGGGCATCTGTTTCGAGCCGGCCGATGCCTATGCAGTCGATCCTTGCCGATCAGGTTGTGAGCGACGCGGCGTTCAGCCTTGCGGATGCCAAAGGCGGAAGCCGTCATGAAAATGCTCGAGGGGATGTTCTCGGCCCGGTATTTCGTGTTCCTGCTTGCCGCTGGCGGTGGGGTGATGCTGGCGGTGTTCGCCGTCATCGACGGCGGTTGGACTTCGGCACTGACGGTGGCCCTGGCGCTTACGGCGCTGGGCGTCCACGACATTGTTCAAACCCGTCACAGTCTTCTGCGCAACGACCCCATCGTCGGCCATGTCCGCTTCATTCTTGAGGAACTGCGAGGGGTGGTTCGGCAGTATTTTCTGGAAGGGGACGACGAAAATGTTCCTTTCAGCCGCAACAATCGGTCCGTGGTCTATCAGCGGGCCAAGGAGGAACTCGACAAACGGCCGTTCGGAACGAAGCTCGACGTCTACGCCCCGGCCTTCGAATGGCTGAATCACTCCATCGCCCCGAAGCTGCCAGCCCCTCAACCGGACAGGGTTATGGTTGGGGGGCCTGACTGCTCATGTCCCTATTCCGTCTCACGGCTCAATATCTTGGCGATGAATTTCGGTGCGCTCGGCGCCAACGCCATCCGGGCGCTCAATCGCGGTGCCCGCATGGGAGGATTTGCCCAAGACACCGGTGAGGGCGGTTGCACTGTCCGCCATCTTGAGGACGGCGGGGACCTCATCTGGGAAATTGGCAGCGGCTGTTTCGGTTGCCGCACCCCGGACGGACGCTTTTCCCCGGAACGCTTTGCCGAGCGCGCCGCCCTGGAACAGATACGCATGGTGGAGATCAAGCTGTCCCAGGGCGCCAAGCCCGGACACGGTGGCGTGCTGCCCGGGGCGAAAGTCACGCCCGAAATCGCGGCGGCGCGCGGGGGACCGGTAGATGTGGACTGCGTTTCGCCGCCAAGTCACTCGGCATTCAGGACGCCGCTGGACCTGATGCGGTTCATCGGCGAACTCCGCACGCTCTCCGAAGGCAAGCCGGTCGGTTTCAAGCTCTGCATCGGACTGGAATGGGAGTTCATCGCCCTCGGCGCGGATTATCCTGTATGATGGAGTGCCGGAAGTTCCGGAAACGAGTGCAATAAAATGAGTGAACCCGGGCAACCGCCCATCCTGCTGTGGTTTCGGAGCGACCTGAGGCTGGCCGACAATCCGGCCCTAACGGCGGCGGCCATGTCGGGACGCCCGGTCATTCCGGTCTTCATCCATGATGACCCGTCCAACCTCGGCGGGGCATCCCGATGGTGGCTTCACCAAAGTCTCGTGGCGCTGTCACGGGATATCGGCGCGCTCGGCGCGCCGTTGGTCGTGCGTCGGGGAGACGCGCCGACGGTTCTGGCCGCGCTCGGTAAGGAAACCGGAGCCGATACGCTCCATTTCAACCGCGTACCGCGCCCCCGCGAAGCCCGCCAGGAAGAACTGATTGCCGGACTGCTCGGAAGCCGCGGCATTGCCGTTCACGGCCACGACGCGGCCCTTCTCTTCGAACCGCGCACGGTCAGGACGCAGGCCGGCGGCAATTTCAAGGTCTTCACTGCTTTCTGGAAGACCTGCATGGCCATGCCGGAGCCGCCACGACCGCTGCCGGCCCCGAAGACGCTGAGCGTGTGGCCGCACTCCCTTCCGAGCCTTGGGCTCGACCAGTTGGGGTTACTGCCAACGGGTGTCGATTGGGCCGACGGGCTTCGAGCCGTCTGGACACCGGGCGAACGTGGCGCCCAAGGTCGCCTGACCGATTTCCTCGAGGATGGCGTCATCGAGAGCTACGACAGCGACAGGGACCGTCCGGATCGCGAGGGAACGTCACGCCTTGCACCCCATCTTGCGTTCGGCGAAATCAGCGTACGGGCGGTATGGCATGCCGTCAGAACGATGTCCGCGCCGGGAAACGGTGTGACGCGGTTCCTGACCGAATTGGGCTGGCGCGAGTTCTGCCACGACCTGCTGCTCCATCATCCCGACATGGCGGAACGTCCGCTGCGCCCGGAATTCGAAACCTTTCCATGGAGGAGCGATCCTGCGGCCTTCCGGGCGTGGTGTAAGGGTCGCACCGGCTATCCCATCGTCGATGCCGGCATGCGTCAACTCTGGCAGACGGGCTGGATGCACAACCGGGTGCGGATGATCACGGCATCGTTTCTGGTCAAGCATCTGCTCTGTCCCTGGCAGGATGGCGAGCGCTGGTTCCGGGATACCCTCGTCGATGCCGACGTCGCCAACAACGCGGCGGGCTGGCAGTGGGTCGCAGGATGCGGTGCCGATGCCGCGCCGTTCTTCAGGATTTTCAATCCGGTCTTGCAAGGCGAGCGCTTTGACCCCGATGGGGCCTATGTGAAACGGTACGTGCCCGAGTTGGCCGACTTACCACCGCAGTGGATACACAAGCCATGGACCGCCCCACCGTCGGCGCTTGCGGCGGCCCGGCTTCAAGTGGGGGCCGACTATCCGTTGCCGATTGTCGACCATGCTCGGGCACGGGCACTCGCCCTGTCTGCGTTCAAGGCGATATCAAGGAAGTAGAGATCGATTGCGGCTGGTCCACAGAGGTTAACCATGCGAGGAGGCGGGTTCGAGGACGGCCACGGCGGAACATTCCTCCTCCTTCCTCCTTCCTCCTTCCTCTTTCTTGCTCTGCTTCGAACTTTGAGGTGGTTACGAAGCCGCAGATGGGTCATGGCGGAGGTTCCGGTGGGAAGTGGATCGTGAAGGTCGTACCTTTGCCAAGCTCGCTCTCAATGCCGAGGCGGCCGCCATGCAACTCGACGAGTCCCTGCACAAGGGGCAACCCCAATCCCGTGCCTCCGTGAGCACGGCTGAATCGGTTGTCGATCTGCTCGAACGGCTTCACGACACGGCCGATTTCACTCGCTGGTATGCCCATGCCCGTATCTGATACGGTCAGAACCATACCGCCATCGGGTGCGCTCCGTGCCGTTACCGTGACGCTTCCTCCGAGAGGCGTAAACTTTATCGCGTTCGAAATCAGGTTGAAAAGGATGTGGCGGAGACCGCGCTCGTCGGCCAGGACCGTGAGGTCCGGACTGTCGACCTCCGCGGACAGGGTCACTTCGGCGGTTTCGGCCTTCAGGCGGAAGACGCGGAGGCTCTCCGCGAGCATGGCGGCGATCGGAACGCGGCTTCGCTCGATCTCCATCTTGCCCGCCTCGATCTTGGCGACGTCGAGGATGTCATTCACCAGAGTCAGCAGGTTCATGCCGCCGAGGTGGATGTCGTCCGCCGCCTCCACATACCTCTCCTCCAGCGGACCGAACGCGCGATCGCGAATCAATTCGGAGAAGCCGACGATGGAATTGAGCGGCGTGCGGATTTCATGGCCCATGTTCGCGAGGAAGTAGGATTTCGCCTCGTTCGCCCTTTCGGCCTGTCGGCGGGCTTCCGCGACAGTCCGGTCGTACGCCCGCTGGTGCCTTTGGAAGAAGAACAGTCCGACCGTCGACACCGACAGCAGCAGGAGGTAGAGCCAGGCCTGCTTCAGGGCGTCCTCCCGCCATGCCGCATGGATGGCGCCGTAGTCGCGGCTGATCGCGGCCACCAGTGGTCTGTCCATGTGAACCTTGGGAGGCTTGATGGTGACCTGCGCGAGCATCCGGTATTGTCCGGTGGCGTATACGGTGCCCGTCACCACGGTTTCCGTCAGACCGCTCTCGATGTGGCGGATGAAGAGGGTTCCGGGCAGCGCGAGATTCTTGCCGCGTTGGTCTGCCCGCTCGGGTACCGTCAGGAACTGCAATCCATCACCGTGGACGATGGCACTCCACATGTCCGGCGCGTAGAGCGTGGAACCCAGCAGGGTCGTGAAGTATTCGGGGTCGAGCGTGGCTGTCACCACACCTGCGAATTCTCCTCGCGCGCCTCGAATCATCATCGACATGTTCATGGAGTAGACCCCGAGAACGGTCTCGAAAGGCGGCGAGATGATGACCGCATCGGGATCGTCGGAGTCATGCGCGCTCCTGAAGTAGGCGCGCTCGGCGAAGGTCCTGCCGACGAGTTCGGCCCGGTTGGATGTCGTCACCGTGCCGGAACCGTCCAGGACGCTGATCGTGCGCACGCCCGGCATGGCGTCGGCCAGGGTCTTCAGACGCTGCGGAGCGGGGTCGAGGGCGTCGGCCCGCGCCCGGTAGGTCGGATCACCCCTGACGCCGAGCAGGGCTTGATGCGTCGCCTCCATCTCCAGCGCGAGGTTCTTCGCGACCATCCGGACATGGTGCAGGAGCAACTTGCCTTCGTTGTCGTCGAGACGGACATACTCGACCTGAAGCTGGTAGCCGATAACGCCCGCGAGGGCCGCCATTGACAGCGCATGCATCAGCCAGTGCAGAAGGTAGGACCGCTTGGGCTGAAGGTCCCCGCCACCTATGGACCTGTGCCGACGTTCGGCATTCGGCAGGCCGACGAAGGAAACACGCGCCAAGCGCAGGAACGCCTTCCCCCAACGACCGACCGTCTTCATCGGTTCGCCCTCATGTAGGCCGTGAAATCCTCCACGGGCATCGGACGGGCGATGTGATAGCCCTGGGCCTCGTCGCAATGGCAGTCGCGGAGCAGGTCCAGTACCTGCTCGTCCTCGACTCCCTCTGCGATGGTTCTGAGGCCGAGACTGCGGGCCATCCCGATTATGGCGCGGACGATGGCTTCGTCCCCGGGGTCTGTCACCAGACCCCGGACGAAGGACTGGTCGATCTTCAGTTTGTCGACCGCGAAACGCTTGAGGTAGGCGAGACTGGAATAGCCGGTTCCGAAGTCGTCGATGGACAGGGCGATGCCGAACATCTTGAGCCGCCGGATCGTTTGCAGAACGGTCTCGGTGTCCCCGATCAGGATGCTCTCCGTGAGTTCCAGTTCGAGTAGACCCGGGTCAAGACCCGATGACGTTAGCGCCGCGATCACAGTCTCTTCGAGACGGCCGCGTCGGAACTGGACGGCGGAAAGGTTCACGGCCACCACCAGTGTCGGCAGGTCGGCCCTTTGCCAAGCGACCGCCTGTCGGCAGGCTTCGTGGAGCACCCATGCTCCGATGGGTACGATTAGCCCGCTTTCCTCGGCGATCGGAATGAACTTGCCGGGAGGAATCAGGCCGAGTTCGGGATGGCGCCAGCGGAGCAGGGCCTCGGTCCCGATGACATGGCCGTCGGCGAGGTCGATTTGTGGCTGGTAGTGCAGGACGAATTCGTTTCGCTCGAGGGCGAGTCTCAATCCATTCCGAAGTGCCAGTCGCTCCTCGGCATCGGCGTTCATTCGGCGGTCGAAGAATCGCTCCGGCACACCGGTTCGCGCAACCCTGCCGTACACCTCGAACAATTCCGGACTGGACTCGCGCACGCCAGGAATGACCTCACTGACCCGCCTGCCGACAACGTCGCCGAGGCCGGTCAGGCGATGGAATGCCGGATTGACGTCGAGGTAGGTGAAGTCGACGGGGACGTCGCCCTCATAGTGCATGCGGCAGTGGGCGAAGCCTCCCAACATGTGGTCGAATAGCGACCGCCAACTCTGCTCCCGCTCCTTCAACGCGGCGGAGGCCCGCCTTGCATCCAGCCCGAATACGACATCGCGGGCAAGATCCTCGAACACCCGGACCTCATCCGGTCCGAATGCGTCAACCCGGTCGGAATAGATGGTCAGTGCTCCGAACGCCACTCCATCCCTGACCAGGGGCGCCGATACGGACGATCCGATGCCGTGGGCGCGGGCGCGCTCAGCCCAGGGCGCGAAAGCCGGATTGGTCAGTGCGAAGTTGTTGATTCTGGTTTCGCACAGCCGTATGGCGAGTCCTGTCGGCCCCTTGCCGCTCGGAACGTCCGCCCAGGAGATCGACAGATTGTCGAGATAGGCTGTGCGACCCGAGGCCGCCACGGCGGTGACCGTTTTCGCTGGATCGTCGTTCGCAAGGCCGATCCAGGCCAGGACGAACACATCGCCGAGAATTCCTTCGCAGACTGAGCGCGTCAGGTCAGTCTCAGTATCGGTTGAGGCCGCCGCCAGGTTTGCCCGTCTGATGGCGGAAAGCGCCCAGTTCAGCCGCACCACCGCGTCCTCCGCCTTGCGGCGGGTACTGTCGTCACGCAGGCCACAGACGATAATTAGTTGCCCCTCGTCTTCGAACACGCCTGCGGAGACGCTGACCGGAACCCGGGTTTCGTCGGGTCTAAGGACGTTCAAGTTGCAAATAGCTTCCGATCCGGCCGACCAGTCGTTCAGTGCCTCGGCCGCCCGGTCTCTCTCGTCGGGCTGATAGAGCGCGGTGAAGGGCAACGACCTCAACGCCCCGAGGGGACGCCCCAGAAGTTTTCCGGCCCTGGCATTGGCGTCGACCAGACACCCCGTCTTGGCAGACACAAGAATCAGACCGTCGCCGCAGTGGTGCCATATCTTCTCATGATTTTGCATGTATCAATCCACCGCACATGACAGCGACCGTCTGCTCTCATCTCAATGAAGGTGACGAGGCCATCTTGCAAGGCCGATGCGGCCATCCGTTATCCGAAACGAACCTCCGCGCCCGGATTTCATTCGAGCCACCGAGAATGTCCCTGGCGATGCGGGGCCTCTCTCCAGCAGGACGGCGGGGTGTGGCCGACAGGCATTCATCGCAGGAGTTGAATCACCACGACCATCGCGACGGCCGTGGACAATCAGGGCCTGGCCATGCACGAGATCGAAAGGAACGTCGCACAGGCGTGACAATCCTGTTCGCCATCGAGACCGTCCCGCCGGCCCGTCGCTCGCTGCTGTAGGTGAACATGAACGGTGCTGGGGCCCGCGCTCTTGCGGGATGACATCACTGTCACCAGATTATTACGAAGCCGGTGATGGCTCCGGCGGCGATGCCCAATGGGATCGCCTCATCATCGGTCACCTGTCGCTCAATGGAGGACAGCATGTATGCCTACACAATGCTTGACCATGCCGCGTTGAAGCAAGCTCGCCTTCGGACAAACGTCATGACCGCGGCGATCTTCGCCGGCATGCTTTTTATCCTTTGGCTCTGCGCATATATTGTGGTCGGCGACGATGCCCTGGTGGTGGCGGCCGCCGGGGCTGTCGTGATGGTTCTGATGTCGGCCACCCCCACGGCCGGGTTGGTCATGCGGTTGGCGCGGGCAGTCCCGATTTCCCCCCGGGAGGCCCCCGACCTCTATTCCGACTTGGCAGAATTGTCGCGCCGTGCGGGTCTGAGCGCCTGTCCGCGGCTGTGGTGGCAGGGAACTCCCGGCATCAACGCATTTGCCGCCGGCCATGGTGACGGCGCCGGTATCGCAGTCTCGGAGGGCGCCTTGCGAACCTTGTCGCGGCAGGAGTTGGTCGGAGTGCTCGCCCACGAGGTCGCGCACATTGCTGCCGGCGACACTCGCCTCATGACCGTCGGCATCGTCGTCCTCCGGGTGACCCAGGTTTTCGCGATGCTCGGCTTGCTGCTGTCGTTCATGCTGGTGGTGCTGACTGGCGACCCCGACTTCGCACCGATCGGGTTGACCCTGATGCTGGCGGTGGCGACGCCCGCCGTAGCCGTTCTCCATCTTGCGCTGTCTCGGAACCGTGAGTTCGCGGCGGACCTCAGGGCGGCCCGGTTGACCGGGGACGCCGTCGGGCTGGCCCGCGCGCTCGAGCGGATCGACAGGTACCAGCGGGAAAGGAGCATCTCTCACAAATGGCTTCGGACGCATCCGCCGACCACCGAAAGGGTGGAACGGCTGCTGGACACCGTCAGGCTGGTTTCCCGCCGGCCGCAGCCAGCGGTCATCTACATCTGATTGGTCACCAACGGATGTCGTCGTCGGTCGGAAGGTGGCCGAGAGTCGGGCGGGCGAACAGGAAGCCTTGGAACAGGTTGATGCCCATGTTCCGCAGGGTTTCGACCTCCTCGCGGCGTTCGACGCCTTCGGCGACGATGGTCAGGCCGAGCATGGCGGCCGTCTTCACCGCTCCCGCGATGATCGCCTGGCGAGGCTTGTCGGTGTCAACGTTCGCGACGAGAACCCGATCGATCTTGATGACGTCCGGCTGGAAATCCGCCAGCAACGCCAATCCCGCATAACCGGCGCCGAAGTCGTCCAATGCGGTCTGGAAGCCGTGCCGTCGGTAGGCGGCAATGATGGCCTTGAGGTGGTCGCGGTCGACAATCCGCTCGTTTTCGGTGAACTCGAAGGTGATGAGGTCGAGGGGAAAGCCATGCTCGCGGGCCGCCTGGAGGGTAAGGCGCAGGCAGGCGTCGGGATGGTACACCGCATTGGGAAGGAAGTTGATGCTGAGGCGGCGGTCCAATCCGAAGTGGGCCGCCGTTTCGATCGCCTTGACCCGGCACGCTTGGTCAAAAGCGTAGAGGGTGTCGTCGGTCACCCGGGACAGCACCGAGGCGGCCGACTCGCCTTCCGGCCCGCGCACCAGGGCTTCGTAGCCGTAAATGCGTTTCGCCTCAAGGTCCACGACAGGCTGGAATGCCATGGTAAACGGAAAGTCCGGCTTGGCATCACATATGCCGCCGCAGCGTAGAGAGCCTTCGAATCCGGACATTCGCCTCACCTGTCAGAGTTTTGTCTAAGTTGGGTATGTGTCTCGGAGTCAGCAAGGCGGTATCGGAACCGCCCTCCAGGGGCTCAAGGCCATCGGGCTATCCATGCCTCGTATTCCGGAGATTCGGTACGATCAATCCGGCCGCTTGCAACCGGCGTGGCGATCTCCCGCGCGATCAACCAACTCGGCGACCTCTGCGGCATACTCCGGATCATCGAGGTGCCTGGGGGGCGCATCCTGCTGGACGACGGCAATAGCATTCACGCCCCCCGTCTTGACGCTTTGACCGACCCTTCCCACATACCGCGCCGACGATCGCCTTCCAGGGGTCGTCGGCGGCGTGACCGGCATCTCCACCGGGCCAACAGGCCGCCGTTCTGTTTGGATCGCTCTGAAAGAGGGTCATGATTATGGCTGCCGCCGTCGCAACCGTTCCTGTCATCGGCCACGAAGGAAACCTCAACCGCTATCTTCAGGACATTCGCCGTTTCCCGATGTTGGACGTCGGGGAGGAGTACATGCTGGCCAAGGCATGGCGCGAGCACGGAGACACCGATGCCGCCCATCGGCTGGTGACCAGCCACCTCCGCTTGGTGGCGAAGATCGCCATGGGATACCGGGGTTACGGACTGCCGCTCTCCGAACTCATCTCCGAGGGCAATGTCGGGATGATGCAGGCCGTGAAGCGCTTCGACCCCGACCGCGGGTTCCGCCTCGCCACCTACGCCATGTGGTGGATCCGCGCCTCGATCCAGGAGTTCATCCTCCACTCCTGGTCGCTGGTCAAAATCGGCACCACCGCCGCCCAGAAGAAGCTGTTCTTCAACCTGCGCAAGCTGAAGGGCCAGTTGCAGGCCATCGACGAGGGCGACCTGTCGGCCGAGCATGTCCGCTCCATCGCCGAGAAGCTCCACGTCCCCGAGGCCGACGTCGTCGACATGAACCGACGTCTGCGCGCGCCCGATCAGTCCTTGAACGCGCCGCTGCGTGCCGACGCGGAGGTGGAATGGCAGGATACTCTGGTTGACGAGTCCGACAGCCAGGAGGCCGGCCTCATGCAGCGCCAGGAGTTGGACAAGCGCCGCCGCCTGCTCAACGACGCCATCGGGACGCTGAACGAGCGCGAGCGCCATATCTTCACGGAGCGACATCTCCGGGAGCACCCCACCACCCTGGAAGAACTCTCGCGTCTCTACGGCGTCAGCCGCGAGCGCATCCGGCAGATCGAGGAGCGCGCTTTGGCGAAGATTCAGAAGGCCGTCAGGAAAATGGCCCCGACGGAGCAGTTTGCCTGACGGTTGGCGCCCAGCCTGAGCCTCGCGGTTCACAACGCAAGGGACAACGTGAACGCGAGGGGGCGTCATGTTGGGAAAAGCGGTCATCGCGGTCGGCGCGATCTCCTCGGGCTTTTGAACACCGGCCCCGCGGCCGCGGCGAACGCGCTGATTGCCATTGCCCGGCTCGACGTGCCGCGCTACATGGGGACTTGGTACGAAATCACCAAATATCCCCAACTGGTTCCAGAAAAAGTGCGTTTCGGACACCAGTGCCGACTACAGCCTCCAACCCGACGGCAGCGTCAAGGTCTTCAACCGCTGCAAGATGGCGGACGGCACCTGGGCCGAGGCCATCGGTCAGGCAGTGCAGACCGGCCCTTTGCGGGTCACCACGTAACCAGCCGGGATGGAAGGTCTTGATGCTGAAAGTTGCCACACACAACGGAACATTTCACGCAGACGATGTTTTTGCCTACGTGATCCTGAAGGCGGCGACCGCCGGTCAGCTTGAACTCACCCGAACCCGGGAGCCGGACCTGCTGGCCGCCGCCGCCGTGGTCTTCGATGTCGGCGGCGTATTCGACCCGGGTTCGGGCCGATATGACCACCACATGCGCGACCGGCCGACCCGGCCCACGGGCGAACCGTTCAGCTCGGCGGGATTGATCTGGAGGGATTACGGTGAGGTCGTCGTCCGGGCCCTGATGCCCACAGCCTCGGCGGCGGCGGCGGCGCGGGTGGCGGCTCTGGACGACCAGGGTCTGATCCGGGACGTGGACCTGATGGACAACGGCGAGATGACGCCAACTCCCGGACATTTTTCAACCGTGATCGAGGCCTTCAACGTCACGTTCGCCGAAGATCAGACCCCAGAGACCCGGCGCACCGAGACCACCGCCTTTTTCCAGGCGGCCGAACTTGCCACGCAGGTGTTGATCCGAGTCTGCGCCCACGCCCATGCCGCGGTGCTGGCCGAGCGGACCGTGGCCGAGGCGGCCGAGGCCGGGACCGATCCGAGAATCATCGTGCTGGACGTTCGCGTGCCGTGGGAAGAGGCCGTGTTCGACCTTGGGTTGGAGCAGGCTCTCTTCGTCGTCCGCCCGGCCGGCGACGCCTGGACCTGTAGCGCGGTGCCGCCGAGTCGCGGCTCCTTCGAGCAGCGTCGCCCCCTGCCGGACCCCTGGGCCGGGTTGCGCGACGCCGCCCTGGCGGCGGCGACCGGCGTGGCCGATGCGACCTTTTGCCATCCCGCCCGCTTCGTCTGCGGCGCACGCAGTCGCGAAGGGGCGCTGGCCCTGGCCACCCTGGCGGCTTCGGCCTGAGCCTCTCTAGCCAAGGCGGCGCAAGCTCGCCGCGCCCTTGATGCCAATGCCGGGCGATGATGTTGCACTGCACAAAAAGGCTTGACCGCCAACCTCGGATCCGGCACCTTGCCTTCAGTTACGCTGCGGTGCAACAAAAAGACGGCCCCCGAAATGGCTTGCGGGGAGAGGTCGGATGGTGCACACAGCCTCATAATTCGTCGGCCGCAGGGCTGCTAACGAGGGACAACGACAATGGCAAATCCGACTTCTTTCCCGTTCTTCGAGACCGACGTTACGAAGCTCCTTACCAGCTTCAAGGTTCCCGGCGTTGACACTGACGCCCTTCTTGCCGCTCAGCGCAAGAATATTGAAGCCGTCACCGAGGCGAACAAGCTCGCGCTCGAAGGACTGCAAGCCGTCGCTCGTCGTCAGGCTGAAATTCTTCGCGCCACCTTCGAGGAAGTCGGGCCGGCCATTGCTCAGGCGTTCGGCCCGGGCTCGCCCGAGGCGAAGGTTAGCCAGCAGGCTGAACTCGTGAAGGCGGCGGTTGAGAAGGCGCTGTCCAACATGAAGGAACTGGCGGAATTGGTCGCCAAGTCCAACAGCGAAGCGACCAGCGTCATCAGCAAGCGGGTTAATGAAGGCTTGGACGAGTTGAAGGTTGCCCTGGCCAAAGTTGCCCAGAAGTAACTTTCTCTCCACCGCCGGCTTCACCGCCGTCGGCCAATGACAAAAGGGCCACCCAAGGTCAGGGTGGCCCTTTTTTGTTGGGTTCAAGGCAAGCGACGCCCGGACATGGTCCTGACCGGCCCTAAACGGGATGTGTCAGGATCGTTGCCGGCCGGTATCATTCAGTTCACGCTCGAGACCGGCAATCCGCTTGGTGATCGAGTCCCGCATCGAGGCTGCGGCAAACGGCTTCAGTCCGGCCAACTGTTCGCGAAGCTGGGCCAGTTGAGCCTGCTTCTGAGCTTGGGTACGCTTGACTGGGACTGCGTCAGAGTGCTGACCGGCAAAGGCACGCATGGCCGCTCCATTCGAGAAAGGGTAAGGGGGGCCTGTCTATCGTGTGTTGCCCCCGAACGGAAGGCAAACCGATGGTGATGAACAGGCATGGCGCTCCGAAGCCGCCACCGCAGCCGGCGAGTCGGACCAATGCCCCATCGGCCGGTCCCGCGGCGGCGGCACGAGTCGTCGTTGAAGGGGCCGTGATCCTCATCCCCTGCTTGGTTGGCCTGGGGATCGTGTGCCAATCCCTTCTGGCGTCCCGGGGCAAAATCACGATCAACGATTTGGCAGCCCTGGCCGACACGCTCTCACTCTGGGCCCTGCTGGCGACCGGCGGATTCTGCGTCACCCGTCTGATGGGCGATGCCCTCTGCGCCCGTGGCGCGCCGACCCCTTGGAAAGCGGTCCATGATCGGGTCGTGGCCAGGGTGCTGGCGGTCCTGGTCGGGTTTGGCGGTCTGTTGGTGTGCGAACCGCTGGGCGATACCGCCGAGCGATGGTTCACGGCACTGACCCGCACCCTGGTCCCCTCGGCGACACTGCACTCGTCGATTGGCACCGCCGCCGTCGTGGTACAATTTGCCGTCACGTCCATTGCCCTGGCAGCGGTGGTCAAGATGTGGCATCTCGTCAGTTCGCGATGTCTTGGCCTCAATCCCCCGACGAAGGCCCGATGAGGGACCATCAAGGTTACGATGATGACCAAGGCACCGGATCAACAATCCCTGGGATCCAGTTGAACATCATCGCGATGCGCCGCCTGGATAACTTGCATAATTCCCCACAAGTCGATATCTCCGAGTCTCGGGACAACGACGTCGGCGTCTGCCCCCGCCGACCGAACCGGAGAGTGAAACATGTTTGGACGCCCTGTTCTCAAACCAACCTCTGCCAGCGATGAAACCTTCGCCGGCGTCACCTATCACTTGGATGGTGCGCTGGTTCCGGCCCTGACCGTCGAGATCACGCCCAACCAACCGGTCTATTTTGAGCACCATATTATGCTCTGGAAAAATCCGGAGGTCTCCATCGTCGTCAAGCCGATCGCCGGTGCGGTCAAGCGAATGCTCGCCGGGATGCCCGTGTTCGTCACCGAAGCCACCGGAAACGGCATGATTTCGTTCAGCCGGGACGGCGCGGGACAAATCATCGCCCTTCATTTGGCGGAAATGGAAGAAATACACGTCAGGGAGCACCAGTTCCTGGCGGCGACAAAAAACGTCGATTACATGTACGAACGGGTCAGGGGCATCGCCAATATGATGGCCGGTGAAACCGGCTTCTTTATCGATAAATTCCGCTGCCATCAGGGCCAGGGAATCCTCTGGCTCCACGGCTACGGCAACGTCTTTGAAAAATTACTCGCCCCGGGTGAACAGATCGAAGTGGAGCCCGGCGCTTGGTTGTACCGCGACGCCAGCGTCATCATGGAGACCAACGTGCAGAGGCTTTCCAGCGGGTTGTTCGGAAGCGCCAACATGATCACCAACCGCTTCACGGGCCCCGGACGGATCGGCATTCAAAGCATGTATGCCGGCGGGCCGGGCTCCGAGGCCTCGGGCGGCGGTGGGGGCTTGATGGGTTTCCTCGCCGGCCTTCTGGTGGCAGAGGCGTAAACCGCTCAACACGCCGGGCACCTTGGCCGTCGCTTCGTGACCAGTTGTCCCGACGCGCAAAACGACTGAACCGGCCAGCCATGACAACGCCCCATCGCAGGTTACCGACCGCGACCGCGTTCGCGGTCGCGTGCCCGCATGGGCGCGAAGCCAAGGGCGCGACCGCGACCGCCTGGCGTTCTGGGCGTTCTGGGCGGCCTCGATGGCCTGATGTCGCCGATGCCCGACCCCAGCATGGCTTCAGCTTCCGACTTTTCCCCGGCTCGCCATTTCAACCGCCTTCAGTTGCGCCACCAGTTGGGACGAGATGCCGTTAAAGGGTTCCGTGATGGCCAGTGCCGCTTCCGCCTCACGCCGGCGACCTGCAACCGCCAAACCCAGGATACGGCCGGCTTCCTTGTGAAAATCGGCATGAAGCTGGCGGATTCGTTGCGCGGTTGGCGACCGGTCGAAGGCTTTCACCAAGGTGCCCCCATAAAGCCACTGGCCGAAGGCGCATTTGCGGTCGCTGCTGGCGTCCGGCACGCTGATGTCGGAGGTGCCGCTATCAACCGCCTGGCGCAGGCGAACCTTCCACTGGGCGTGCGCCCCGATCGCCTTTTCGACGGCGTCCGCGACCTGCGCCAGTTCCTCCCTCGAACATTGGTGGCAAAACTCGGAGTCACAGGCCGCAGCCAGGTCCCCGAACGACGCGCCGCTCTGGTCATGACTTCCGGCCGCAAACCGGAACCGCTCGACTTCCACCCGCGTCTGGTCGGTCAGACGGGCCAGTTCGACCATGGTGGCCGTGACCTCCTCGGCAGCAACCGCATTGCTTTCCCCAATGCGGGCCAAGTCCACGACGCTCTCCCGAATTTGCTCGATGGAGACGGCTTGTTCTTTCATCGCGACGGCAATCGCCGCCGCCATCTGGTCGCTTTGGCCGACCACCTGCGAGATACGGTCGATGCTATGGCCGACCGCCTCGGCGCTCCGGACCCCTACGGCGGTCTCGCCATCGGCCCGATCGATCACCGCATTGATTTCCTCTACGGATCGCCCGGAATGCTCGGCAAGTTTGCCGACCTCTTCGGCCACCACCGCAAACCCCTTGCCGGCCTCGCCGGCCCGGGCGGCCTCGATCGCCGCATTCAGGGACAACATGTTGGTCTGACTGGCAATGCGATCTATCACCCCGGTAATCTTGGAAATCTCCCGGGCGTTACCGGCAATGGCATGGACCGACTGCACAAGCCCGATAATCGCCTGCTGGCCGTCGGTGACAAGTCGCGTCGCGTCGCCGGCCTGAGTGCTGGTCATGCGCGCATTTTCCGACACGTCTTCAATGGCTTGGGCGCTCTGTTGGACCCCTGCCGAAATCTTTTTGACCGCGCTCAGTTGATGTTGGGCGCCATCGGAAATCTGCGTCACCGTCTGGGAAATTTGTCCCGCCGCCACCGCGACCTGACGAATACTGCTCACCACCAGTTGCAGCGTAGCCGACAGCGTTTCCAGCGACCGGTTGACATTCGCCTTGATCAGCGCCAGATCGCCTTTGGCGGCCACATCGATCCGAGCGCCGAGATCGGCCTCCGCCACCCGGTTCATGGCGGTGCTGATCGCCGACATCACCGCGTTGAGGTCGGCCAACAGGGTGTTAAACGCCCTGGCCATGACGCCGATTTCGTCGTTGACCAGCACCGGCACCCGGAGCGTCAGATCACCGGTCGCCGCGATCCGCTGAATGGTCGCGGCAAACCCGGACAGGCTGGACAGAATGTGCCGCATGGTGGCGACTGCCATGACCGTCACCAGACCGATACCGCCGACGATCGCCAGCACAGCCAGCCACAGCGCCAGCCGGGCCTGGGCTTCCCGAGCCGCGGCATCGTCCGCCAGGTGCGCGGCCAACAGGTTTTCAACGCCTTTCAACGCATCGATCCGGGTGGTCGCGGCTTGGAACCAGGCGGCCCCGGTGGTCGAGCCGACGGTGCCCGAAACAACACTGTCGAGCGCAACTTGACGGAGCGCCGCCACCGGGGGTAGTGTCGTTTCTTCGGTCCGGGTATACGCTTGAACGATCGCGGTCGGCGCCAGCGTCTTAAACGCCGCGAACCAGGCATCCTCCGCCCCGGCCAGCATGGCGAACCGCCGATAAAGCGCACCGTCGAACCGGCCGACCGCAAAGCCGGCACCGCCGGTCGCCCGCTCCTGCCCCGCCCGCTCCTTGCCTTGTAAAAAGTTGATGTAGGCGCCCGCGTCCTGGATCGTTGCCGCATCGTCGGCTAGGGTGACCAGAACTTCGTTCAGGCGCAACAAGGCGGTAATCAAGTCGGTATAGGTTGCAAAAGAGCTTGGCCCATCAACGGACAAGCCGTCGATCCGTTTCCGAAAATCTTGGAGATCATGGAGTCTGGCAACCGATGTGCCAATGACCTCCTGGAAGGCCGCGTTTTCCCCCGATTGTCGCAGAGCGGCAATCATCGTTTCGAAGCCTCTGGCTGCTTGATCGGACTCAAGGCGACGCGCCTTCAAATCATCAACCAACCGTTGCCCCTTGCTGGCGATCACGATGGCACTGGTGCCCCGTTCCTTCTGCAATTCATGCACCAGGGCGCCGACGGACGTCGAGAGTGTCATCGCCTGCGCGACCTGCGCCGCGGCAGACCGATGCATCCAACTCTGACCGATGATCAAGGCTCCGAACACCATCAGGCCGATCAGGCCCAGAGACACCACCGCCAACAGCCGGGTCTTGATACTCATCCGACAATCCCTCTCAAAGCCCCTGATTTACGGCAACAGTCCGGCGCGCATAACCGGAAACCAGCGATGCAGTTCCAGATCCATGCCGCACAAACCCTGCCACAGACCATAGCGGTCGACCCAGGTCACCACCGCCTGACGGTAGCCGTCCCGATCCGTGGGATCGAACAACCTCCATCCGTCGGGCGCCAAACCACTATAGCCGTTGAGAACCGGCACCCCCCAGGCTTGGGCCACCATCACTGCCCCAAGCTGATGCGACCAGCGATGATACGCGGGTGGTGGTGCCGACGGCAACAGGACCAGCACCCGACACGCTTTGGGCACCGGCGGCATGGCCTCGACGTCCGCGAAATCACCGGATCGGCTCAGGGTTCCCGACAAGACATTGACCTGTTCGACGATCAGCACCATCGCCGCCAGACCCACGGCAACCCTCGCGCTCTGGGCCGCCGTCGCCCGCCCGGCCCAAAGCCAGGCGCAGTGCAGCCCGATCGCCGCGACCGCGGCCACCGAAAACGACAGCACCAGATTAAACCGGAAGACCGAACGAACGCTCCGGCCGCCCGGCACCCCCTGGTAAACCAGCGTCCACAGCGACCAGCCATGGTTCTGAAGCATCAGTGCCCAGCAGACCAGGACGCCCGCCCCCAGCACCAGCGCCAGCCGGCGGGTTTCGGGCGCCAGGCCGGCCACCGGCCCCCGCGCCAACCGGACGAGTGTGATGACAAACACCAACAACAGCGCCCAGCTTAGCCCCTTGCCCAGTTCCCCGCCCCGGGTCGACAGGCCCGGCCACAGCGCCTCGATGACCGGTGACCACAGCGCATTGCCGCGGGCTTCCAGCAATTGAGACGCATCGGGAAGCGTCCGCACCACCTCCGACCAGGGCCGCCCCTCGCTGTGATCGTGGGCGACCGGACCGTAAATCATCAGAAACGGCACCAGCCCCAGCCCCAAGACCAACACCATCGCCGGGAGCGATCGACGGCGGCCGACAAGCCACAATCGCGCCGCCGCCACCGTGCGGGTGAAACCGGCCAGGGACAGCGCCATGATCAGACCCAGGGCGGCCAGGACCAGCAGATAAATAGCCAGGAACCAGCCCACGTAGAACGACGACAGCAGGATGGCCGCCAACAGCAACGCCGCGCCGGCCGCCACCCCGCCGCCGCCCGATCGGGCGTAACGCCAGACCAGGCAGACCAACCAGGGAAGCGCCTCCACCACCATCATCTGAACATGACCGACGCTGAGCGATTGATACAGGGCGGTACCGGTGGCAAAGGCGCCGGCACCAGCCAGCACCGCCGGCCACGCCAGCCCCAACAGACGGCGCAGGAACACCACCATCCCGGCAAACCCGACCGCGGACGCCACCATCACCGTACCGGCCAGGGCCGGCACCACCCCCAAACCGGCCCATCGCCCCGCAACGTACACGGGGGCCAGCAGCACCAGGCCATCGCTATAGCCCAGGACACCCGGAACCGGAAAATAGTAGCCGGGCGACGCCGCCGCCTCGGCCCCCAACGTCACCCGGTACCAGTGCTCCAGAACCGCCAGATTGAACCGTCCATCACCGGCATCGCCCAGAACCGCCTGGAATCCCGAAAGCACCTCCACCCGATTGAACAGCAACAAGGCCGCCCCGGCCACCGCCAGCGCGACAAGACCACCCCACCGGGTGCTTATCCAAAACATCATGGTTGATTTCAAAATCCCCGGCTTGACAAGCAATACCCGACCATCAGTCGGCTTTCGAGCCATCGGGTCCGGTCGCCCGATGATCTACCAAAAGAGGGCGGCCCCTGCTATGGTTGATGCCATCGTCGCCGTGTGTGTTCCCGCCGCTCCGGCCGGCGCCTCCGGAATTCCCGGCCTCCCACTGACCGCAGATCATCATGTCCGACACCGTACAAATCGGCGACCGCTTTCGCAGGCCCGGCGTCTTTCTGGAAATCTATCGGGTTGTCGCTCTTCACGCCTATGACCGCCGGTTGGTGTTGGCCGATCTTGCCCTGGAAGGCCCGCGGACCGACAGCCTGACCATTCCGGTCTCGATGCTGCTGAATTCCAAACAGTGGCGACCGGTCGGCAAGTAGCCGGCTGTTGCGTAATCATCACAGCCCGTGCCAGTTTCGCGCCATCGCATCGGAACCATTTGCGTGACACCCGCCGGTGCGCTACACCTTTTGACGCCGCGACAAACGGTCGCAGGGCGCGCGTTGACTGTGACGCGCGTTGCATGTTTCGTGCTTTGGCATGGCTGGTGTGCGTACCCGTTGCCTGGAACTGCCGGATCTCGGCCAGAGGCCCCGTACGCCGTTGGATGGCCCTGATCAGACCCCTTGCCGTCGGCCGCATCCGGGCCGAACGGACCGGTCGGGACGCCGCCTCAGACGATGCCCGACCGAACGGGAGACATCATCCGATGATCAGGAACAGCCTGGTTCCGTTGGCATTTCGACAATTCGCCTCGACCATTGAGTTCGAACGAGCCCTGGGAGAGATTGCTACCCATAGGGATTTCAAGGCTTGGTTCTTGCAACTGCCATGGGATGAGAAGGCCTTCAAAATCAATGATGACCTGGCTTCCACCGACACCCCCAACGGCTCGGCCGGCAATTGGCTGGCGCGGATCTGCAAAGATGGCCCTCGCCTGATCCTGACCCCCACAGTCCATGTGTTCGGTAAGGGCGTAACCGTGGGAGGGGGCCAGTTCTGGAAGCAACTCATCCTTGCGCTGCACCAAACCCACAGCGCGTTCCGCCTTGACCGGGGTCATGACCGCAGCGGCCAATTCCCAACGGAGACGGGCAACGACGCCGCCAGCATCGCGCTCCATCGCTGGGATAAGTCCCACTTTCATAAATGGACCCGCGCCCCCGAGCGCCCCCATCAGGATGACGGCAAAACCACCGGAGTCAGCCAAGCCCGTCAGGCCTATTCCCTGTTCTATCAGTAACGGCTTTACCGGCAAGGCTGGCCGCAACGCCAGTTGCTGGCAGGTCCGCTATTTTTTCTCGTCAAGCCGCCGCTTCAGTTCCATGTCGTTCTGAAGCAGGACGGCTTGGCCGTCCAGGAGCCTCGCCAGCATACCCTCAAGACCGGTAAACCGCTGATCAATCTTGGCGAATTGCTCGTCAACTTTCGCAAATCGCTCATCGACCTTGGCGAATTGCCCATCGACCTTGGCGAATTGCTCGTCAACTTTCGCAAATCGCCCATCGATCTTGGCGAATTGCTCATCAACCTTCGCGAATCGCTCATCGATCTTGGCGAATTGCTCATCAACCTTCGCGAATCGCTCATCGATCTTGGCCTCAAGGCCGACGAACCGGCGCTCCACCGCCCGGGCCAGGGCCTCAATCGACTCGATGACCGCGCTCTTAGTCGCCAGCCGCGGTCTCTCGGCCAAGGCTTCGGCCAGCACCTCGGCCTGCCGCTCGGGCATCCCCGCGGCAGTGATCCGTTTGACAAAGGCGTTGGTATTAAAAGTGGGCGTATTCATGCCCAGAAGTGTAATCCTGAAGCGGTGACACGTCAAGCGGGCTTGTCCTGCCCGATGCCGGCCGCGGCGCTCGCCGACGAGCGGGCGGGGTTCCGGCGTTGGCACTCCTCCAGAATGTCTCGCACAATCGGCGCCGCCACCACGGAACCACCGCCACCGTGCTCCACCACCGCCGCCACGGCATAACGCGGCGCGTCAACCGGAGCAAAGCCGATAAACAGCGCGTGGTCGCGCTCGCGCCACGGAAGATCCTCGTTCTTGATCACCCCGGTGGATCGTTCGGCCATGGTGATCCGTCGAACCTGGGACGTCCCGGTCTTCCCCCCCATCTCAAAGCCGGGTTCGGTGATCCGGGCCTTGTAGGCGGTACCGTGAGGATGATTGACCACCAGATTCATCCCCTGGACGATCATGTCCAGATTGGCCTTGTCGACTCCAATCTCCGGCCACACCGTCTGTTCGGCGATGCCTTGCCTGACCTGTTTGACCAGATGCGGCTTGACCGCATAGCCGCCATTGACCAGTCGGGCGCACATCACCGCCAGTTGCAACGGCGTGGTCAGCACATAGCCCTGACCAATGGCTGCCACCAGGGTTTCACCCTGCTGCCACGGCACCCCGTAGGTGGCCTGCTTCCACAGGCGCGACGGCACCAAGCCCGGCCGTTCGCCGGGCAGGTCCAGCCCCAGGATTTCCCCCAAACCAAAACGGTGGCACATTTCGGAGATACGATCGATGCTCATTCGACGTGCGAGATCGTAGAAATACGTATCGCAAGACTGGCGCAATGCATCACTCATATCCACCATCCCGTGTCCACCTTTCTTCCAACAGTGAAAACGGTGATCGCCCAGATCCATGTAACCAGGACAGAAAACGGTATGGTGGGCGCCAATCACGCCTGATTCCAACGCGGCCAATGCCACAACTGTTTTAAGCGTTGACCCTGGAGAATAAAGGCTCCCCGTTGTTTTATTGGTCAGCGGCGCATTGGGGTTGGAGAGCAACTCTTCCCAGACCTCGGCATTGATACCGGTGGAAAAATGATTCGGATCGTAACTGGGGTTGGAGGCCATGGCGTAAATGCCGCCGGTATGAACATCCATCACCACAGCACAGGCGCTTTGCTCGTCGGCTAAGCGTTTCTGGGCAAATTGCTGAAGCCCCAGATCAAGGGTCAGGGTCAGTTCACGGCCGGGTTGCCCCTCGTCCCGGGACAACTCACGAATGACCCGGCCAACCGCATTGACCTCCAACTGGCTGGTGCCCGCGACCCCCCGCAACTCTTTCTCCCAGTGCTTCTCGATACCGGCCTTGCCGATGCGGAATCCCGGCAGGGACAGGACCGGATCACCCTGAATCTCCGACACCGTGACGGCGCCGACATAACCCAGAATGTGAGCCGTGGCGTCGCCAAACGGATAATTGCGGATTTCTCCAACCTCAATGGAAACCCCGGGAAGGTCCGGTGTATTGGTCTCGATCTGCGCCACCTGATCCCAGCTCAGGTTTTCCTTGACCGTCACCGGCACAAAGCGGCGCTTGCGCTGAATCTCACGCAGGATGCGGCGCCGGTCGGTGTCCGACAGCGGCACAATCTGGGTCAACAGGGTCAGAGTCCCCTCAATGTCCCGGACCCGCTCCTGAACCAACACCACCCGATAGTTCTGCTGGTTGATCGCCAGCGGCACGCCCAACCGATCAACGATCAGCCCCCGGGACGGCGCCACCAACCGTAAGCTGATCCGGTTCTCGTCGGCCAACATGGTGTAACGCGCCGATTCCAGCACCTGGAGATAGTACAGACGACCAACCAAGGTCGAAAGCAATCCAAGCTTGATGCCGCCGAGAACCAACACCCGCCGGGTCAGGGTGCGGTAGCGGTCGGTATCACGGTTCATGGTACCTCCGTTGAACGACATCTCCCTGTCCCCAAATCACCGTCGTGCTTAATGCTCTTTCAAAAATGCCCGGTGAACACGAATAAACAGCCAGGCAAAGATCGGAAACAGGGCCAGCGTCAACGCCGCTTGAAACAGGGCCGCCTCCAGAGGCATGACGGTCAGCGTCAGCACGGAAAAAGCCAGCCACTGGACCAACGCCGCACCGAATACGATAAACGCGAATCCAACCCACAACAGTACAAAAGAGTTTGCCAGGAAAAAGCCACGCTGGGACACCACCACCCAGTGACACAACACCAGCACCAAAGCGGTCACGCCCAACGGCGCCCCCGCCAGCATGTCCTGAAGCAACCCGATGGCAAAGGCGACACTCGGCCGGATCAAATCGGGTCGGTGGATCGCCCAATAATAAACCGACATCAAGGCCAGTGCCGGCGGCACCAGTTCGGAGCCGGGCAGATACAGCGGCACCATGCTGAGCAGCAGCAGCATCACCGTCACCGCCACCGGTGCGAGGCTGCGTCCCGCCTGATCGAGTCTTTGCCAGACACTGACCGTCATGGACCGACCGTCACCTCACACCGGCAAGCCCAGTCTCCCCGACCAGACCTCCAGGCAAGCCAAAGTCCACCAGTTCAACATGCTCCAGCTTGCCAAGGTCAACCATGGGCTTGACCTTGATCACACGATCGCCGACGGCGGCAACCACCCCGATCGGCAAACCCACGGGAAACAATCCACCGTCGCCGGACGTCACCACCCGGTCCCCTACCGCCACGGACGCTTCGGGCGGCAGATACAACAGTCGCGGCTCATCCGAATTATCGCCAGCCAATACCGCCCGTTGCCGGGTGTTATTGTCCACCACCACCGGCACCCGGGCATTGATATCGGTGATCAGCAGCACCCGTGCCGTCCACTCGCCAACTTCGACCACCCGTCCGATCATGCCGGCCCCGGCAACCGCCGCCTGCCCGCGCCGAACGCCGTCCCGCCGGCCAGCGGTCACCAGCACGTCGCGCAAGAACGGGCCACCCGGCGCCGCGATCAGGCGTGCGGAGATAAACGCCGCCGACGGGTCCGGCTTGTAATGGAGCAACGAGCGCAAGCTGTTGTTCTCGGCTTCCAACCGCAACGCCACCTGCTTCCATTGCAGCAGCCGGGCGTTCTCCAATCTCAGTTCGCTGTTCTCCCGGTGAATTTCGCTGATCTCGACCACCGTTTCGACCATGCGGGCGGCGGTCGCCGCCGGCCGCGAGATCGCGTCGAGAATCGGCACAAAGGCATCGGTGACATGAGATCGCGCATCCTCGACCAGCGAGGGGTCGATCTTCCCCAGCATCATCAGAGCAATCGATGCCAGAACCAACAGCAAGAATGAAAACCGTTGAACCAGCGTCTTTAACGCCGTCAGCCTGGTCATCGATCTTGCGGTGCGTGGTTTCACGATAATATTCCATAATTATCGTTCAAGGCCAGCCGCGCTGAATACCTGTAGCGACGTCCTGACGCGGCCTTAACTAGCCGCACCGTCAGAGACACCGATCACAGAGTACAGGATCAGTACATGGAAACCAAAACATTTCTGAGAGTTTTCATTTCTTCGAGCGCCCGCCCGGTGCCCAGCGCAACGCAACTCAGCGGATCGTCGGCAATGGACACCGGCAAGCCGGTGGCATGACGCAACACATAATCCAAATTGCCCAGCAAAGCGCCACCACCGGTCAGCACGATGCCTTTATCGACAATGTCGGCCGCCAGTTCCGGGGCCGTATGTTCCAGCGCGACCTTGACCGCTTCGATGATCGCACTCACCGGCTCCGCCAAACTCTCCGCAATCTGGCGCTCGCTGATGATCAATTCTTTGGGCACACCGTTCATCAGATCGCGGCCCTTGATCTCCATGATCCGGCCTTCGCCATCCTCGGGCGGACAAGCCGAACCGATTTCCTTCTTGATCCGCTCCGCCGATCCTTCGCCCACCAGCAGATTGTGGCTGCGCCGGATATAGCCGATGATGGCCTCGTCCATTTTATCGCCACCGACACGGACCGACCGCGAATAAACAATGCCACCCAGCGACAGGACCGCCACTTCGGTGGTACCGCCGCCGATGTCCACCACCATGGAGCCGGTCGGTTCCGTGACCGGCAGGCCGGCGCCAATCGCCGCCGCCATGGGCTCTTCAATTAAAAACACCCGACGCGCGCCCGCCGATTCGGCCGACTCCTGAATCGCCCGGCGCTCCACCGCCGTCGACCCCGAAGGCACGCAGACAATAACCTGCGGACTTGCGAAGCTACGCCGATTATGAACTTTACGGATGAAATGCTTGATCATTTCCTCCGCCACCTCGAAATCGGCAATCACACCGTCCCGCAGCGGACGAATCGCCTGAATATTCCCCGGCGTCCGGCCCAGCATCATCTTGGCCTCGTCCCCGACGGCCAATACCTGCTTTCTGCCTCGAACCGTTGCGATGGCCACTACCGAAGGCTCGTTCAGGACAATACCCCGCCCCTTCACGTACACCAGCGTGTTGGCGGTCCCGAGATCGATGGCCATATCGGCCGACAGGATGCCGAGCAGTTTGGAAAACATGGTGGTGGTTAACTCTTCATCCGGTTGACGCGGCAGTCGAGAGCCGGCAGGTGCGAACGGTTGCCGCACCCAGCGTGCCCCCGTTCCATAGAGCAACAGCCAGAGGCACTCAAGCACAGAGTGGCGATGGCGCGGTTCGCAGACGCTTGACCAGCAGCTTGTTGAGAGCATGGACATAGGCCCGGCATGACGCCACCAGCGTGTCACTGTCGGCACCACGCCCGACCACGCTGCGATCTTCGTCCTCCAACCGGACCGTGACCTCGGCCTGGGCGTCGGTGCCCGCGGTGACGGCATGAACCTGATACAACCCAAGGCGGGCCTCGTGGGGACACAGGGCCTTGATGGCATTGAAGATCGCATCCACCGGACCATTGCCGCCGGCGGCGGTTTCCCGGGTCTCGCCGTCAATCGCCAGCACCAGTTCGGCACGCTGCGGCCGCTTGGAGCCGGCCAGCACCTCCAGCGACACGAACTGAATGTGGTCCTCGGCATGGCCGATCTGGTCATCCACCAGGGCGATCAGATCTTCGTCGAAAATTTCCTTTTTCTTGTCGGCCAGTTCCTTGAAACGCTTGAAGGTCTCGTCGATACCGGCATCGTCCAGGACGTAGCCCAGGTCCCGCAACCGGGTCCGGAAGGCGTTGCGGCCGGAATGCTTGCCCAGCACCAGTCCGGCCTTGTCGGCGACGGCGCGCACCAGCCCCACCGATTCCGGGGTCATGATTTCGTAGGTTCCGGCATGTTTCAACATGCCGTCCTGATGAATCCCCGACTCGTGAGCGAAGGCATTGGCGCCGACGATGGCCTTGTTGGGCTGAACCACAAAGCCGGTGATCGCCGAGACCAACCTCGAGGCCTTCATGATCGTCCCGGTGTGAATGCCGGTGGTGTAGGGCAAGCGGTCATGGCGGGTCCGCAGGGCCATCACCAATTCTTCCAGCGCCGCGTTGCCGGCCCGCTCGCCCAGGCCGTTGATCGTGCATTCGACCTGTCGGGCGCCATGGCACACCCCCGCCAGGGAATTGGCCACCGCCAGTCCCAAATCGTTATGGCAATGGACCGACAGCACCGCCCGATCGATGTTGGGGACCCGAAGCCGCAACATGGAAAACAGCGCGCCGTACTCCTCGGGCACGCCATAACCGACCGTATCGGGAATGTTGATGGTGGTGGCACCGGCGGCAATCGCCGCTTCGACACACCGGCATAGAAAATCATGCTCGGTCCTCGAACCGTCTTCGGCGCTCCACTCCACGTCATCCACCAGATTGCGCGCATAACGCACGCTGTCGCCGACCGCTTCCAGCACCTGTTCTGCCGGCATCTGAAGTTTATACTTCATATGCAGCGGGCTGGTTGAGATAAAAGTGTGGATTCGCCGGCGTGACGCGCCGGCCAGGGCTTCGGCACACCGATCAATGTCCCGACGTTGCGCCCGGGCCAGGCCCGCCACCGTGGTCTGCCGCAGTTCCCGGCCGATGGCGGACACCGCCTCGAAATCGCCGTTGGAGGCGATGGGGAATCCGGCCTCGATCACATCGACACCCAACTCTTCCAGAACCCGGGCGACTCGGAGCTTTTCCTCGAGATTCATCGAAGCTCCCGGCGACTGCTCGCCGTCACGGAGCGTGGTGTCGAAGATGACGACGCGCCGGTCGGCAGGTTCGCCGACAGTGGTGGCCGCGCTGGTAGTCGTGGAAACGGTGGTCATGGCGGAAATCCTTAGAGGGTCTCTCTCGGTACCCGGGAGTGACGACCCATCGCAAGGAAATTTGGGCGCCGGCCCGATGCCGTCGAGTCGGAACCGCCGGAAGTCCCGGCAGCCCTCGCGCTCAAAGCTTGCCGCAAACCCCGGTTTCGGTTCTTTCATGGCCCAATTCGTTTCGAGCTGATAACCTCGGGTCCATGGACGCGCCGCGCGCCAAAGCTGGGACAGCCCCATGACTGCCAAACCGGGTCCCGTTGTGCTGAACCTTCCGCAAGCCACGCGCGCCGACATCGCCGGCCCTTGCCGCCGGCATTGGAGTCAGGCCTCATGAGTGCATCGGCGGTCCTCAAGCTTCAGAAAGTCGGCTTCACCATTGATCAGGTCGAGGCCCTGGCCGACTTCATGGATACCCAGGCCGCAAGCAAGACGGACCTGATGGAGGTCAAGGCAGAACTCAAGAGCGATATCGCCGCAGTCAAGGCGGACCTGGCGGAGGTCAAGGCAGAACTCAAGAGCGAGATCGCCGCAGTCAAGGCGGACCTGGCGGAGGTCAAGGCAGAACTCAAGAGCGAAATCGCCGCAGTCAAGGCGGACCTGACGGAGGTCAAGGCGGACCTCAAGAGCGAGATCGCCGCAGTCAAGGCGGAACTCAAGAGCGAGATCGCCGCAGTCAAGGCGGAACTCAAGAGCGATATCGTCGCGCTCAGAACCGAACTCAAAGGCGATATCGTCGCGCTCAGAACCGAACTCAAGAGCGATGTCGCCGCGGTCAAGGCGGACCTGATGGAGGTCAAGGCGGAACTCAAAGGCGATATCGCTGGGCTCAGAACCGAACTCAAAAGCGATATCGCCACGGTCGGGGCCAATCTGTTAAAGACCATCATCAGTGCGATGGCCGTCAATTCGGCGGTCGTGCTCGGCGCCATGTTCGGACTTGCCAAACTGCTCGGCCACTAGGGGACCACGAGACCATTATCGGAACGACAGCGTTTCGATCAGACCACCAGCCGCCCCGATCTCAACACCGGCCTCGCTGACGCCGGAACCGAAATCCTCAACCGGGCTTGTGCCTCATGGCCCGCCCCGCTTCAAGCTGCTAAGGTGCCAGGCATGTTCACGGGAATCATCACGCATATCGGCGAGGTCTCCGCCATCGAGCGCGGGGGGGATATCCGCTTCACCATTGCCAGCGGCCTCGACACCGCCGAGGTGCCGCTGGGGGCGTCCATCGCCTGCAACGGCGTCTGCCTGACCGTGATCGACCGCGACTTCGGCTGGTTTGCCGTCCAGGCCTCGACCGAGACTCTCAACCGGACCACCCTTTGCGCCTGGACCGAGGGCACGCCGGTTAACCTGGAACGGTCGCTGCGGCTGGGCGACGAGTTGGGCGGGCATCTGGTGTTCGGCCATGTGGACGGCGTGGTCGAGGTGATGGAAATCACGCCGGTCGGCGGCAGCCTGCGATTCGAGTTCGAAGCGCCGCCCGAATTTGCCCGGTTCATCGCGGTCAAGGGCAGCGTGGCCCTTGACGGCGTCTCGCTAACGGTCAATGAAGTGGCCGGCTGCCGGTTTTTCATCAACATCATTCCCCACACACAGCAATGCACCACATTCGGCTCCATGACTCAGGGACGGGCAATCAATCTCGAAGTGGACATGCTGGCGCGCTATGTCGCGCGCCTGACCGAGGCAGTGTGACGCCCGACATGCTCTCGGCCCTGTCGTCCAGCGAAGAGATCATCAACGAGGCCCGTCAGGGCCGGATGGTGATTCTGGTCGACGACGAAGACCGGGAAAACGAGGGCGATCTGGTGATCCCGGGCGATGCCGCGTCGCCCGAAGCGATCAATTTCATGATCCGCTTCGGGCGTGGTTTGGTGTGCCTGGCGCTCCCGCGCGAGCGGGTCGAGCAGTTGCGCCTGCCCCTGATGACCCGGCACAACCAGACCCGCCACCAGACCGCCTTCACCACCTCGATCGAAGCCCGGGTCGGGGTGACCACCGGCATTTCCGCTGCCGATCGCGCCCGCACCATTCAGGCCGCCATCGATCCCCTTGCCGCGGCACACGATCTGGTGAGTCCCGGCCATGTGTTTCCGCTGGTGGCTCGGGACGGCGGCGTGCTGGTGCGGGCCGGCCATACCGAAGCGGCGGTGGACATTGCCCGACTGGCCGGGCGTTCGCCCGCGGGCGTGATCTGCGAGATTCTCAACGACGACGGCACCATGGCCCGGTTACCCGATCTGGTGCCGTTCGCCCAGTACCACGGACTCAAGATCGGCACCATCGCCGATCTGATCGGTTACCGCCGGCGCACCGAAACCCTGATCGAACGGACCCTCGACACGGAAATCGTCAGCCGCTACGGCGGACGCTTCCGGCTGGTCACCTATCGCAACACCGTCTCGGGCATCGAGCATGCGGCCCTGATTCGCGGTGATGTCGGTGACGGCGCACCGGTTCTGGTCCGAATGCATGCCCACGACCTGCTGGACGATGTCATCGCCGAACAAAGCGGCGGACGCGACGCCAATCTGCAAGCCGCCATGGCCATGATCGCCGAAGCCGGTCGGGGGGTGGTGGTTATGCTGTGCGACCCGCCGGAAAAACCGTTGGTCGAGCGGATCCAGGCGCGGCTGTCCCGAACGGCGCCGCCGGGGGCCGAATTGCGCGATTATGGCGTCGGGGCGCAAATCCTGCTGGACCTGGGCGTCCGGCATATGGTCCTGCTGTCCAATCATCGCCGTACCATCATCGGTCTCGACGGCTACGGCCTGACGGTGGTCGGCCATCGGCCGATCGCGGTCGAAGCGGCGCTGTCCGGACTTAAGAAAACCGCCATTGGGGAAACCGCCGTCGATGGTTGATACACCCACGCTGCTGATCGTCGAAGCCCGCTTCTACGAAGACATCGCCGACGAACTGGTCCGCGGCGCGGTAGCCGAGATCGATCAGGCCGGCGCCACCTACGAACGCCTGTCGGTCCCCGGGGCGTTCGAGATTCCGGCAGCGATTCGCTTTGCCGTAACGTCGATGGAGTACTATTCGGGCCGCCGCCGGTTCGACGGCTACGTCGCGTTGGGGTGCGTCATTCGCGGCGAGACCACACATTATGATTATGTCTGTGCCGAAAGCGCCCGCGGCCTTCAAGACTTGGCGTTAACGCATACCCTGGCCATCGGTTACGGCATCCTGACCGTGGAAAATCGGGAACAGGCCTGGGCTCGGGCCTCGGTCAAGCACAAGAACAAAGGCGGCGGTGCCGCCCGCGCCTGCCTTGACATGATCGAGTTGAAGCGCCACTTCCGGCTTTATCCTCGATAATCGGACCACCATGCCCCCCCCCCATAAGGTCGCGCCCCCCCCCCAGAAGGCCGCGTCCTCCCCCCACAAGGCCGCCGGTCGCAATCGGCGCGGTCGCGGCTCCGCCAAGGCGCGGCGCAACGCCGCCCGACTCGCCGCGGTTCAGGTGCTTTACCAGATCGAACTCCTGGGAGCCGAGCCCGAGGCCGCCCTGACCGAATTCCTTCAGCACCGGCTTGGCCACGAGGTCGATGGCGTCTCCTACGTCGCGGCCGACCCGCCCTTGCTGTCAGCCATCGTCCGCGGCGCCAGCGTCCGACGGGCGGACATCGACGGGATCCTGTCCGCGGCCCTCGACCCGCGGATGCCCCTCGACCGGATCGAATTGCTGATGCGGGCGATCCTGCGGGCCGGCGCATTCGAGTTGCTGGCCCATGCCGAGATCCACCCGCGCATCATCCTCAGCGGCTATGTCGAAATCGCTCATGCGTTCTATCAGGGGCGCGAGCCGGGGGTCATTAACGGTGTGCTCGACCACATTGCCCACCGGCTACGTGCCGAAGAACTGAGTCGACCGGAGCCGCGCGGTGACGATCCCGAAGACTGAAAACGCCAGCCCAGAACCATGCGCCCTGGGTGAGTTCGGCCGAATCGCGCGATACCTGCGTCCCCTCGCCGCCGGCTGTCCGGGGGCCCTCAATCTCACCGACGATGCTGCCGTGCTGCCGGTGCCGCCGGGTTACGAGTTGGTGGTCACCACCGATGCCATGGTTGCCGGCATCCATTTCTTTCCCGACGACTCGCCCGACGACATCGCGGCAAAATTACTGCGAGTCAACCTGTCCGACCTGGCAGCTATGGGAGCGGCGCCGTTCGCCTATACCCTGGTGCTGGCGCTCCCTCCTACCTTACAGGAGGACTGGCTGGCCGCCTTCTGCGCCGGCCTCAAATCCGATCAGGCCCGCTACGGCATTCCGTTGGCCGGCGGCGACTCGGTTTCGACTCCGGGCCCCATCACCCTTTCGGTGACAGCCCTGGGGCTGGTGCCGTGTGGTCGGGCCCTGACCCGACGGGTGCGTGGTCCCGTCGACCGAGTCGCGGAACAAAGAGTGTTCGTAACCGGAACAATCGGCGACGCGGCGCTGGGTCTGGCGCTGGCAGAAGGCCGCCTGGGCTCGCCGCCCGTCTCTGCCGACGCCGCGGCCATGCTGATCGCCCGTCTGCGCCGGCCGGAGCCGCGTCTGGGACTGGGATTGGCCTTACGGGACATGGCCACCGCGGCCATCGATATCTCTGACGGGTTAATCGCCGACCTCGGCCACATTGCCGAGGTGACCGGATGCTCAGCCATCATTGAAGGCGCCCGTCTGCCACTGTCGGCGGCGGCGCGGTCGCTGCTGGACTGGCGGCCGGACTTACTGGCCTCGGTGGTCGGCGGCGGAGATGATTATGAGCTGGTGTTCACGGCCCCAGCCGGCGACCGTGCGACGGTGGCGGCGTTAGCCGCTCAGCACGGGGTCGCCATCACCGAAATCGGCCGGCTGACGTCCGCCCCAACTGGTCAGGTTGAGATTCTCGACTTTGATGGCCAACCTCTGGCACTAACGCGGCGCGGCTGGAACCACTTTACCGGCGCTGATCGGCCGGTCGCCATGGGCACCTTTGACCCGCCCCCCCCGATAACCCAAGCTGGGTGCGCGAGAACCCCGGGACGAGATCAACGATGAAGGGTGCCATTCTCATGGTGGTCGGCCTCATCATGCTGGCCGGCGCCGCCGTCGGGGGCTGGTTTGCCTATCAGAAATATGTCGCCCCGCCGGCCGAAAACGCCGAGCAAACAAAAGCGAAAAAGCAGCCCGAACCCCCGCCGATCTATGTCCGCCTGTCCCCTTTTACCGTCCCTGCGATCGGCGCCGAACGGCCTGAACAACTGATCACCTTTGTCATCGTCCTGCTGGTGAGCAACCAAACCGCCGAGAGCGAGGTCAACGACCGGATGCCGCGAGTCATGGATACCTTTCTGACCACGCTGTACGCCTCTATCGACGAAGGTGAAATGATCAATGGCAGTCTGGTTGATGTTTCCGGTGTCAAAAAACGGTTACAAGCCGCGTGCAACCGTTTGCTCGGAAACGATGTCGTAAAGGAAGTGCTGGTCCAGACCGTGCTGCAACGCCGTTTTTGATCCGAGCAGGGCTTCAGCCGGATCAACTCCGGGAAACGCCGTCTCAACCGTTGCATTGTGACGATCGCTCCGGCATGCTGGGCCTACACAAGGCCCGGCCAGATCCGGCGTCATGACGACGGATCTGAGCAACGGGGAATCCCAAGAAGTTCCAAAGAAACTCGGGGGGCTCTATGACTCTTGCTTTTGTCTTCGTCATTCTCTGCGGTTTGCTGGCGCTGGCTTACGGCGTCTATGCAGGCCGACAGGTAATGGCGGCGAGTGCCGGTACCGCGCGCATGCAAGAAATTGCAAGCGCCGTTCAGGAAGGCGCCCAGGCGTACCTGAACCGGCAATACACCACCATCGCCATGGTCGGCGTGGTCATCGCCATCCTGCTGTCGGTCACGCTTGGACCCAAGACCGGCGTCGGATTCCTGATCGGCGCCATCCTGTCGGGTGCGGCCGGTTACATCGGCATGAACGTGTCGGTACGGGCCAACGTTCGGGTTGCCGACGCCTGTACACGCGGGCTGGCTGACGGGTTGGACCTCGCCTTCAAGTCGGGCGCCATCACCGGGCTGCTGGTGGTCGGTCTTGGCCTGCTGGGCGTCACCAGCTACTATTACGCCCTGACCAACATGATCGATCCGGCGATGGATCCCGAGATTGCCCGGCGCGGTGTGATCGAAGGTCTGGTCGCCCTCAGCTTCGGCGGCTCGTTGATTTCGATCTTCGCCCGTCTTGGCGGCGGTATCTTCACCAAGGGCGCCGACGTGGGCGCCGATCTGGTCGGTAAGGTCGAAGCCGGCATTCCCGAAGATGATCCCCGCAATCCGGCCGTGATCGCCGACAACGTCGGCGACAATGTTGGCGACTGCGCCGGCATGGCTGCCGACCTTTTCGAAACCTACGTCGTGACGATCGTCGGCGGCATGTTGCTGGCCGCCATCCTGTTCACCGGTGCGGACCAGACCAACCTGATGTTCTACCCGCTGCTGGTCGGCGGCGTGTGCATCATCGGCTCGGTTGCCGGCACCTTCTTCGTCAAACTCGGCGCTTCCAAAAATATTATGGGCGCGCTCTACAAGGGCCTGATCTACAGCGGTCTCATCTCGCTGGTGCTGATCTTCGTGGCAACCCTGGCCCTGGTCGGCCTCACCACCGACTTTACGGTCAACGTCCACACCGCAACCGGCGCCGGCCTCAAGGTCAATGGCTGGTCGCTGTTCGAATGCTCGCTGATCGGCCTGGTCGTGGTGGGCCTGCTGTGCTGGATCACCGAGTACTACACCGGCACCGACTACCGTCCGGTCAAGAGTGTGGCCAAGGCCTGTGAAACCGGCCACGCCACCAACATCATCCAAGGTCTCGCGGTCTCCATGGAGGCCACGGCACTGCCGGTGATCGTGATCAGCATCGCCATCGTTCTGGCTTACAATGTCGCGGGTATCTTCGGCGTCGGTATCGCCGCTACCGCCATGCTGGCGCTCGCCGGTATCGTGGTCGCCCTCGACGCCTTCGGCCCGGTCACCGACAATGCCGGCGGCATCGCCCAGATGGCCGGCCTGCCCAAGGAAGTCCGTGTCCTGACCGACGCGCTGGATGCGGTCGGCAACACCACCAAGGCCGTGACCAAGGGCTACGCCATCGGTTCGGCCGGCCTTGCCGCACTGGTGTTGTTCGCCGCCTACATTCAGGACCTCCGGTACTACTTCCCGAACCTCGACGTGAAGTTCGAACTGAACGACCCGTATGTGGTGATCGGCCTGTTCCTCGGCGGTTTGCTGCCCTACCTGTTCGGGGCCATGGGCATGACCGCGGTCGGCCGCGCCGCCGGTTCGGTGGTGGTGGAAGTCCGCCGTCAGTTCCGCGAAATCCCCGGCATCATGGAAGGCACCGGCAAGCCGGAATACGGTCGCGCCGTGGACCTGCTGACCAAGGCCGCCATCAAGGAAATGATCATTCCGTCGATGCTGCCGGTGTTTGCTCCGGTGGTGTTGTTCTTCGTGGTCAAGCTGACCACCGGTTCCTCAACCGCGGCCTTCACTGCGGTTGGCGCCATGCTGCTCGGCGTGATCGTTACCGGCCTGTTCGTCGCCCTCTCGATGACCTCGGGTGGCGGCGCTTGGGATAATGCCAAGAAGCTGATTGAAGAAGGCCACCATGGCGGCAAAGGTTCCGAGGCCCACAAGGCCGCGGTGACCGGCGACACCGTCGGCGATCCCTACAAGGACACCGCCGGCCCGGCGGTCAACCCGATGATCAAGATCACCAACATCGTCGCCCTGCTGATGCTGGCCATCCTGGCCCACCTGCACATCGGCGGTTAATGCCGGTCCCCGGGGATACTTCCCCGGGGCAAGCAATCCCGGCCGCAAGGGTTCGCCCTTGCGGCCGACTCTTCGGGGAGCCCTTCGGGGCTCCCTTTTTTTTGCCCGCCAATCTCGAGTCGGCTTCTACCCGTGATCCTGAAGCCTCGGGGCCGCGCACCGACCCGCGGTTCGACCCAGTCCGCACGGAGTACCGGCTAACCTCCTCATTTCTCGAACATTTCTTATTTTAGACAAATGCTCCTGAACTACTCACTGGCGCCTTTATCCTTGACGGTTTTGGTTAAGTCCTATTAACCTTTAACACCATGATCCACCGCATCGGTGACCTGACGATAGCGGCGGAATACGACATCCCGCTGTTCGAAACCGCCCGGAGGAAGAACGATGATGAACAGTCCGATGGAATTGCGCCAAGCCCTGACTGACCTGGCGGCGGATCATAAGCTGGTGGAAGACACCGTGCGGGACCTGGCCAGGCTGCTCACCGCCGACGCCCCGAACCTGCCCGCGATTCAGACCGCCCTGAACACGATTTCCCTGACCGCCAATCGTCACTTTGCCAGCGAGGAATCGCTGATGGCCGACCTGGAGTATCCTCGGCTGCCCGCGCATCGGGTTAACCATCAGTGGTTCCGGACCTTCATGAACACTTATCAGAACGGTGTTGCCCTGGGCACGATACGCATCAACGACGACGCCCGCCGCAACCTTCCCAATCTGATCCGGTTTTATGCCGGTTGTCACGACAACCAGTTTGAAAACTGGCTGGCAGCCAGCCATGGCTGGCGCCAAGTGCCGGCTTGGCTGCGTACCCCTCAGGCGTCAGCCTGCCATGCCTGATCGGCCGGCCGGCCCATCGGGCCGCCCCCAGGTCCGACCGTGTGAGTCAGTCCGCCGCTGCGGTGGACACCACCGGAGCATCAACGCCAAGGTCGATTTGTGCGACAAAATCTGTTAACACCGTCGCTGGTCTTCATCGTAACCTTAGGAACTGTCCCGTGACTGCTCCGTCCCCACTGTCGATCGGGTTCCTGACGGTGGCGCCCGGCATCGTGCTGCGCTACGCCCAAGCCAGAACCTCAATCGAGCCGGCCCGCGGCACCGTCCTGGTGATCCAAGGGCGAGGCGAGTTCATTGAGAAATATTTTGAAGCCGCCCATGAGCTGTTAAAAGCTGGCTATCACGTGGTCACTTTTGACTGGCGCGGTCAGGGATTATCGACACGGTTACTTGAGAACCGTCAGAAGGGTCACATTGATTCCTATGACACGTATCTTTCTGATCTTGGTATTATGATCGATAAAGTGATAAAGCCGCTCGACACGCGCCCGCTCTATGCGCTGGCCCATTCCATGGGCGGACATATCCTGGCCCGGTACCTGGAACGTGATCACGATACCATTGATGCGGCGATTCTCTCGGCGCCGATGATCGATATTGCCAAAAATGGCCTGTACCGATACGCCTTTCTATCGTTGTCGTGGATCATGGTGCGATTGGGTTTGGGTCACCGCTACGCTTTCGGCATGAGGGATTATAACGACGATGACCGCGATTTTGCCAAGAACCGGCGAACCCACGATTCGCTTCGTTTCCAACGCGAGGTTCAGGCCATTACCGACAACCCTGAGCTGGCGCTCGGAGGCGTGACGTGGGGATGGCTATACGCCACACTCAGGTCAATACTTCGGCTGCGGTCGGCCCGCCCCGACGGCAGCCAACGCATTCCCATGATCCTGATTTCCGCCGGACAAGAACAGATTGTGAGTAACCCAGCGCAGCACGATTATGCTGCCCGGCGGCCGCACTGCATTCTCCGAACCCTTGACGGCGCCTATCACGAAATTTTGCAGGAGAGCGACAGCATACGCCAGGAATTCTGGACCTGCGCGCGCCCTCTGCTCCAAGGCGGTCACGTTTGACCAGACCCACGTCGCGGGCTTGACGCATCAATCTCCAACGGTCAGGGGGCGTCGCCGAGACCCGACACACCACCGATGCATCCTCGGGCATGTCTGACGACCCCAAACGTGCGCGCCCCCGCCATGCGCCTTCATTAAGGCGCAAATTTCTTCGATAGCCTCTCGGAACCGGCTATACTTCGTCGGCAAAGGGAGGAGGCTGATGACCCATCATGGCGATTGGAATCGGGATCGGCGTCTTTATTCCAGGCTTATCCACTGTTTGGGGGGGATGGCCCTGCTTTGCGCCGTAGCGGCCGACCCGGCCGGCGCGGAACAGGCGCTCCGTGTCCTGACCCAAGATAATATTTTCTCGACAAGGGATGATCAGGGGCAACTGACCGGATTCGAGGTCGAAATCGCTCGTGCCCTGTGTGCAACCATGCACGCTGTTTGTGACATCGCCCCGCTCCCGTTCGCCGACGTCCTTGCCGCCCTCGACCGGCGCGCCGTCGACTTTGCGGTGGCCAGCATCCTCAAGACACCGGAACGACAACAGAAATATCTCTTTACCGATCGCTATTGGCGGTCGAATTCCAGCTTCGTTGCCCGGACCCGAACCTGGCCTGCCGGTTCGATGCCCTCGCTGATCGGACTGCATATCGCGGTTAACGCCAACACCAAACAGGACGAATACATTCAACGCAACGCGACCGGTGGAATTGTGATGCGTTTCGGCAGTCCGCACGGCGCTTTACAGGCGGTCGCGGAAGGAAGGGCAGACATCTGCCTGGTTCCGACGATTTTTGCCCTCCAATTCATGATGAGCGTTGACGGCCGGGAGTTGGAGACGGTCGGCGACCCCGTCACCGGCGAGGGCCTGGGCGGCGACGTGGCCATCGCCCTGCCGCCGGGCCATGAAGCCCTGCGTGATGACATAAATCAGGCCTTGCGTACGATTCTATCCGATGGCCGTTACGATGCCATCAGCTCACGATTTCTGCCCTTCAGACTGTACTGAGGCAAAGATGCTCCCCCTGTTCGTCGCCCTCTGGCTGGCCGCTCTGGTGCTGATGTCGCCGTTTCCGGTCAGGGCGGACCCCTCCCTTGATGGCCGGGCGCTCCGAATCGTCATGAACGATAATTCGCCGCCATTCAGCCAACGACGGGAAGACGGCAGCTTGTGGGGCTTCAACGTCGACTTTGCCCGGGAAGTCTGCCGGTTGCTGCACGCAACCTGCACCCTGGAAACCCAACCCTTGGCAACCGCCATCGCCAAGGTTACCGCCGGACAGTACGATATGGCGCTGTCCAACCTGCTGCGCACAGCCGAACGCGAACAGCACCTGTTGTTTTCCGTTCCGTACTGGCGGTCCAGCAGCAGTCTGATCGGACGGCGGGGCATGCCCGATGTCGACCTGACCGAAGCCGTCCATCACCACCGCATCGCCGTTCTGCGTGGTTCACACCAGATTGAGGTGCTCTCGGCCCTCGACGGCGCCGCCACCAGTCTGGTCCCGGTTGATACTTATACCGAGCTATGGCGGTGCCTGCGCGACAATCGGGCCGATCTTGGCATTATGGCCACTCTTAATGCCCTTCACTTTCTGTTGACCGATGAAGGCCAGGATTTTGAAACCATCGGCAATCCGCTGACCGAAAACGGCTTGGGCGGACCGATTCACATTGTCTTTCCGCTTGGCCGACTCGAATTAAAAAAAGCAGTTGATGCCGCTATTATTCATTTGCGCGATGATGGAACCTATCAGAACCTTAGCCATCGATATTTTCCGTTTGATATTTATTGATCGGATCGCTTGTCATGGCCTTTGCCCCCAAACCTGCGGCGCCGCGGCTCCGCCTCGAACCGGTGATGCTGAGTGGCGGTTCGATCCTGTTGGTGTTGATCGGTCTGCTGTTCGTGATGATGGTCTGTGAACAACATGAGGTGGAGCAGGTCGCCGCCGATAGCCGAAACCGGGTCGTTCCCCTCATTTTGGAACGCCAACGGGCCGTTGTGAACCTGGAGCGGTTGAAGCAGTCCGGCGCGGTGGTTCTGGCCAGTGAGGATACCCGCAGAAGACGAGAAGCAATGCTGGAAGCCCAGGCCTTAGCGTTCCATCCGTCGTTTGAATTCGACCAGGAACTGAATAAGGATACTTCTGACGCCTATGGCGCGATCCGTCAAATCGCTTTTCTGAAAGAGAGCTGGGTTGCCAGACACCGGGAGGCAGAGACCTACGCCGGCACCCCGACCGGAACCGCCGCACAGCAGACGGCTGCGGCACTCGAAGAACGTCTCTCCAGCTTGTGGTTGCAAACCCTGACCCGGCTCAATACCGTCGGCGACCGGCTGCTGGTGGATGTCACCGAGCTGACCGCAGGCCGATTCGCCTTGATTCAGGAGCATACCGAACTGGTGTCGCGCGTCATCATCATCACCTTCTTGGTGATGCTGGCCATTTTTGTCGGCGTCGCCTGGCTGGTCCGCTGCCATGTGGTCCGACCCCTGCTGCTGGCTACCGACGGTTTGCGCCGGATCGGTTCGGGCGCCCAGGATGTCACCTTGCCGGCGGCGGCCACCCAAGAGATCGACAGCATTTTGCAAGCCGTGCGCCAACTGGCCCGCCAGACCGAGGATTTGCGCGTGGCCAGGGATCTGGCCGAGGAAGCCACGCGAACCAAAAGCGACTTTCTGGCTAATATGAGCCACGAGATCCGCACCCCCATGAACGCCATCATCGGCATGTCCCATCTGGCGCTGAAAACCGGGCTGACCGCCAAACAACGGGACTATGTCGGAAAAATCTACGGCGCCGGCACGGCCTTGCTGGGCATCATCAACGACATTCTCGATTTCTCGAAAATCGAGGCGGGCCGGTTGGAAATCGAACACGCTCCTTTCCAGATCGAGAATGTCACCACCAACTTGCTGACGGTGGTCGCCCAACGCGCCTACGACAAGGGGTTGGAACTGTTGTTCGACCTGGCCCCGGACATTCCCCGCAGCCTGGTCGGCGATTCCTTGCGCTTGGGACAGATTTTGACCAATCTGGTCGGGAACGCGATCAAATTTACCGAGGTTGGCGAGGTTCACCTGATCGCAACACTGGTCGAACGAACCGGCCATCGGGTTACATTGCGTTTTGCCGTGCGCGATACCGGAATCGGCATGACCCGCGAACATGCCGATCGCCTGTTCCGCCCCTTTTCCCAGGCTGACAGTTCAACCACCCGAAAATATGGCGGAACCGGATTGGGGTTGAGCATTTCCAGGCGGTTGGTCGAGTTGATGGGCGGTACCATCGGCGTTGAAAGCGTCATGGGCCAGGGCAGCACCTTTTGGTTTACGGTTCAGTTGGACGTCGCTCATGAGGAACGCCGGGCCATCCCATCGCGGTTAAATGGCCTGAGGGTGCTGGTGGTCGACGATAATGACTCGGCACGGCGGGTGCTGGAGGAACAACTTGTCGCCATCGGCGCGATTGTCGATCAGGTGGCGTCCGGACAACAGGCGATCGACGCGGTCCGACGCAGCGATTCGACCACGCCTTACGATTTGGTCCTGATGGACTGGTGGATGCCCGGCCTGGATGGCATCGAGGCGGCCAGGCGGATCAAGATGGAGGCGCTGAAGGGAATTCCGGCCATCGTGATTGTCTCGGCGTTCGGCCGGGAAGAAATCCATCAAGAGATCCTGGCCGCCAATCTTGATGACTATCTGATCAAACCGATCAATCAATCGCTGTTGGTCGACACGCTGGTCCGCCTGTTCGCCCCCGAGTGCCATGCGCTGGAGGAGCGGCGACTCGACCGGACGGTCTACGACCTTTCCGGGATGCGCGTTCTGGTGGTGGAAGACAATGACCTCAACCAACAGATCGCCATCGAATTGCTGACCGGTGTTGGCGTCGTCGTCGACACCGCCGTTAACGGACGCGAGGCGGTGGACCGACTCCGAACCTTGGACGACGCCCATGCTTACCACGTCGTTTTGATGGATCTGCAAATGCCCGTTATGGACGGGTTTCAAGCGACGGCGTGCATTCGTCAGGAAGCCCGCTTCGCTGATTTGCCGATCATTGCCATGACCGCTCATGCCATGGTTTCAGAACGCGAGCGCTGCCTGCAAGCGGGGATGCGGGAACATGTCGGCAAACCCATCGATCCCGACCATCTGTTCCAGACCCTTCGACGCTACCACAAGCCGGGACGGGTGGTGGCGAGTCCCCCCAGTGCCCCCCGGCCACCGACCGAACCCGCCGCCGCGGTCCGGATTCCCGGAATCGACACCGCCGGCGGCCTGAACCGGGTCGGCGGCAACGGCCGGCTTTACCGGTCGCTGTTGATCCAGTTCGCCGATCGTCAGGGCCAGGCCTCCGACGCCATTCGGGCGGCCCTTGCCAGAGCCGACTACCCCACGGCCGAACGCCTGGCTCACACGGTCAAAGGGGTCGCGGCCAGTCTGGGCGCCGCCGACCTGGGCCAGGCCGCGGCAACCCTCGAAGCGGCGCTCCGAACCCGGGATCGCACCGCCCACCAGACCGCGCTCCCCCTGTTCGCCGCCAGACTGAAACAAACCGTGACAGCGATTCGGACCGTCATGAACACCCTGGTTGTTGCCGACGGCGTGACGCCACCCGGCCTTGATGGGGCGTCGGCGCACCGCCTGCTCCGCCAATTGGCGGATTTGATTGCCGCCTTCGATCCCGGCGCCCTGGACGCGATCCTGGAGGTTCGGGAATCGCTGGCCTGGTTCGTCCCCGAAGCCGACCTGGCCACCCTGGAGGCGAAAATCAGCGATTTCGACTTCGATGCCGCAGCGGTCTGTCTGACCGGGATACTCGCCCGGTTTAACGGGAACTCGGAGACTCATCATGATTAAGACCACCGACCGCAAATCCATCCTGATTATCGACGACACTCCGGCCAATATTGCCGTCGTCAGCGGGTTGCTCAAGGATGACTACCGGCTGAAGGCGGCGACCAGCGGCAGCAAAGCCCTGACCCTGATCGCCTACGGCGAGCCTCCCGACCTGATCCTGCTGGACATCATGATGCCGGAAATGGATGGCTATGAAGTTTGCCGCCGCCTGAAAGCCAACCCCGAAACCACCGATATTCCGATCATCTTCCTGACCGCCAGAACCGAGGTGATTGACGAAACCACCGGCCTTGAACTGGGCGCCGCTGACTATATTCATAAGCCGTTCAATCCGGCGATCGTTAAGGCCCGGGTCCGCAATCATCTGCTGATTAAAGAAGCCAAAGATTTTTTAAAGGTCCAAAACGAATTGCTGGAGGATTTGGTCGCCCAGCGCACCCGTGATCTTGTTCAAATCCAGGATGTGACCATTCATGCGTTATCGTCCTTGGTCGAGACCCGCGACAAGGAGACCGGGAATCACATCCGCCGCATCCAATATTACGTTCGAACTTTGGCCACCCGATTGCAGGACCATCCGCGTTTTCGTCACGAACTGGTCCCCGCCGCCATCGACCTTCTGTACAAATCGGCGCCGCTCCATGATATCGGCAAGGTCGGAATTCCCGACAAAATTTTGTTGAAGCCCGGCCGCCTGACCCCCGAAGAGTTCGAAACCATGAAGCAGCATACCACCCTCGGCCGCGACGCCATCGCCAATGCCGAGTCCCGCCTGGGCTTGAAGGTCCCCTTTCTGAGCATCGCCAAGGCCGTCGCCTACAGTCACCACGAAAAATGGGACGGCACCGGCTACCCCCAGGGCCTGAGCGGCGATGCCATTCCGATCTGGGCGCGACTGATGGCGGTGGCCGATGTCTATGATGCGCTGATCAGTCGCCGCGTCTACAAGCCGGCCATGCCCCACGAACAGGCCATGGCGGTGATCGCCGAGGGCCGAGGCATTCATTTCGACCCCGACATTGCCGACGCCGTCCTCGCCGCCGCCACCGACTTCCAAACCATCGCCAGCCACTACGCCGATGGACCGTCCATGGATTGAGGCGCCAACCGTCCCCAGGCCCGGGCAGTCGAAAATGCCGTGATGCGAAAGTCATGGCTTGGTCTTCTCCGCAAAAGCACAGAGATCGGCGACCGGACAAACCGGGCAGGTTGGGCTTCGGGCTTTACAGACGTAACGCCCGTGGAGAATTAACCAGTGGTGGGCGTGCTGTTTCCAGCGGTCCGGAACCACCGCCTCCAGTCCCGCTTCCACCGCAGCCGGGGTCCGGCCCGGGGCCAGGCCGGTGCGGTTGGCCACCCGGAAGATATGGGTATCGACGGCCATGGTCGGCTGGCCGAACGCCACATTGAGAACCACGTTGGCGGTCTTGCGTCCGACCCCGGGCAGGTTTTCCAGAGCCTCGCGCCGGTCCGGAACCATGCCCCCGTGGTCGCGCACCAGAATTTCCGAGAGTTTGATCACATTCCGGGCCTTGGTGTTGAACAGGCCAATGGTCTTGATCGCCTGGCGCAGCTTCTCTTCGCCCAAGGCCAGCATTCCCGCGGGGGTTTGCACCACCGAAAACAGTGCCCTGGTGGCCCGGTTGACGCCGGCATCGGTCGCTTGGGCCGACAGCACCACCGCCACCAGCAGCGTATAGGGATTGACAAAGTCCAACTCCGACCGCGGCTCGGGGTTGCGCCCGGCGAGCCGGGCAAAGAACGAGTCGATGGCATCGGGGTTCATGGCGGGGACCGGCACTTCAGGGGACAGAATTATGGGCAACCCGGTCAGTGATAGTCGAAGACAATCCTGAAGACCAGATCAGCGGCGCGGGCGGCCAACACCACCCGGACGACCGCCGCGGAACCGCGTGGTCCTGCCAACGACGCACCCAGCGGGTTTTGACTCCGGCCCGAGACCCGTGGATAACCACCAAGATGACGATGACGATGACGATGACGATGACGATGACGATGACGATCCCACCGCTGCCGCCGAGGATTTTGCCGCCATGCCGGACACCGAGACCGAAGACCGGGCGGTTGCCGCCGCCATTGCCCTGCTCACGGCCCCCGACCCGTGCCGCACCACGGCGGCGGCGATCGCCCAATCCGTCGGGCTTGACGCCGAAGACCTGGAACGGCTGTTCTGGCGCCGGACCGGGGTCAGGCTGGATCGCTTTATCGCCTGCCTGCCTCTGACCGATGCGCGGGCGCTGATGGCGCGCTCACGGCAGCGGATGGCGGCGCCGGCGACCCCGGCAGCCCCGCCGCTCGCCATCACCGTCTGGGCACCGGACCGATCCCAGGCCGCGCCGGTGATCCGCTGGGGCCGCCATCCGAGCCCGTTCGGCCCGGTGCTGGCTGCCGCCGGCGAAACCGGGGTGTGCCGGCTGGGTTTCGACGGCGACGCCGCGGAACCCGTGCGGCTGGCGGCGGAATGGCCCGAGGCCCGGCTGATCGAAGACGCCGGCGCCACCCGTGCGGCGGTGGCGCGCGCATTCGCCCCCCCCGACCCCAACGCCGAGCCAACGCCGCTACCGGTGCTGCTGCGCGGAACACCCTTTCAGCGCCGGGTCTGGCAGGCGCTGACGGCCATCCCACCCGGGGCCATCGTCAGCTACCGGGACGTGGCCGCCGCCGTCGGCCAACCCAAAGCCGCCCGGGCGGTGGGCGGCGCCGTGGGCGCCAACCCGATCGCGGTGCTGATCCCCTGCCACCGGGTCCTTCTGACCTCGGGCGCCCTGCACCATTACGGCTGGGGACCGGCGCGCAAGCGGGCGCTGCTGGCTTGGGAACGGGCGGCTGACGGCGATCACCGAGCCCCCCCCTGATCGCCCGGCAGGTCCGCTCCGTCCTCCCGACTTTACAGGCCCAAAACGTCGGCCATCCCGTACAGCCCGGGCGGACGGCCCCGGGTCCAAAGGGCGGCCGTCACCGCGCCGCGAGCATAGATGTCCCGGTTGCTCGCGCGGTGCGCCAGTTCTATGCGCTCACCGTCCCCGGCGAACATCACCACATGGTCACCGACCACGTCGCCACCGCGCAACACCGCAAACCCGATCTCCCCCGGGCGCCGGGCACCGGTATGACCGTCCCGCACCCGAACCGCGGCGTCTTCAAACGCCACCCCGCGCCCGGCGGCGGCGGCCCGGCCCAAGGCCAGCGCGGTCCCCGAGGGCGCATCGACCTTGGCGCGATGGTGCATCTCGAGAACTTCGATGTCGAACGAGGACTCCAAAGTCTGGGCCACCCGCTTCACCAAACCGGCCAGCAGGTTGACCCCGAGACTCATGTTGGGCGCGGCAACAATGGCAATGCGGGAGCCGGCCTCGGCCAGGACCGCCTCCACATCCCCGGACAAACCGGTGGTGCCCAGCACCAGGGCGCACCGATGCGCCACCGCCAGCGCCACATGGCCGGCGGTCACCAACGGCGAGGTGAAGTCGATCACCGCCTCGCAGGCCGCGAACACCGCTGCCGGACCCTCGGCCACCGTCACCCCCAACGGCTCCAGGTCCGCCAGCACCCCTGCATCCCCGCCGATCCCGGGAAAATCGGGGCGGTCGCAAACCGCGGCCAGCACACAACCGGGCGTAGACGCAATCTGCCGCACCAACGACCGGCCCATCCGCCCGGCGCATCCCAGCACCCCAATCCTCATGCTTCGCTCCCTTGACTTTCCAGGCCACTTCCGGTCGATCTACCCCGCAGGCCGGATCATCGGCCGCCGCACCGTCGCTTTCCGAACCAGCCGCCTGTGTTAACCTGTCATTACCGGGTCCCGCAACGCCAAAGCATCGCCCTCTCTCCGGCCATCACGCCATGGGTCACGCCAAAGACACTCTGGAGCTTTCGGACAACCACCCCGACGCCGCCGGCCCGGGACGCTGGGGCTGGCTTAACCGCTGGCTGAACGGCTGGCTTGACGAGATTCGGGCACGACTGAGCCGGCGTATTCCCACCCCGTCGCCGCAACCGTCGGGCGACGCCCCCCCCAACCCGATCTTGCGCACCGCCACACCGCTGCTGGCTTTGATGCTACGGCTGCCCGAACTGCCGCCGCCGGCCAACCCCGACGGTCTGCGCCAGCGGATCATTGCGGCGTTACGCCGCTTCCCGTCGGCCGCCCGGGCAGCCGGAATCGGCCCCGACCCGATGCGGGCCGCCCACTTTATCCTGTGCGCCGCCCTCGATGACGTTATTTGCCAAACCGGTTGGGGCCGGCATGGCCGCTGGCTCGAGCGCAGCCTGACCCGCACCTTCTACCCCTCGCTGGAGCCCGGCCCCAGCCTGGTCACGTTGCTGGAGCATATCCTGACCGTGCCCGACCCCGCCACCGCCACCGCCCCGTGGCCCAACCCGCATTTGGACGTGTTGGAGCTGGTCTCGGTCTGCCTGGCCCTGGGATTCGACGGCCGGACCGCGCTCAAAGGCACCGTGGACATCCAGCTTCTGCGGGACAATGTCCACCTGGCCATCCTGGACACCCGGGGCGAACCGGCCAGCGGGCTGTCCCCATACTGGCAGGGCGTGCCGGCACCGCGACCACCGCTCAGCGCCCTGGTCCCGGTCTGGGTGACGCTCACTCTGGCCGGTGCGTTGCTGACCGGGCTTTACGTGGTCTTCGCCTTTTCCCTGGGCGGCGATGCCGACCGCATCTATCAACGACTGGCCACCCTGTTGCCCGACCGGCCGGCGCTGATCGCCGATCTCGAAGCGCCTTCATCCCCGGCCCGATCCCTGGAGTCCGACGTCCCGGCACCATCGGCCCGAACCCGACGCCTGCGGACCGCGCTCGCCCAAGAGATCGCGGCCGGACAACTGGAAATCATCACCACCAACGCCGGGGACGTGATTCGCATCTCCGGACCCCTGGCCTTCAACCACGCCGGCGATACCCTGACAAACCCGGGTCATGACCTGGCCGAACGCCTGGTGCCGTTACTGGATACCGAACCCGGGCGCATTCTGGTGGTCGGTCACACCGACGACGGCTTCGTGCCCAGCTTGCGCTTCGCCTCCAGCGTCGCCCTGACCGAGGCCCAGGCCCGCGCCCTGGGCCGGGTCCTGGTCGCCCATCTGCGCGAGCCCGAACGGGTCGATATCGAAGGCCGCGCCGATACCGAGCCGCTGCTCCCCAACACCAGCCCCGCCAACCGCGACCGCAACCGCCGGATCGAGATCGTCCTGGCGCCGGCTGAGGCCCGCCGATGAGCGCCAAGGTGCCAGAATGAGCGACCATCGCCGACCGGGCCGCCCGCCCAAACCGTCGCGAAGCCGGGCGCCGCGACGGCGCGGCCGCCGACGGTGGCTCCGGTTACGGGTCGGGATCGGCCAAACCCTGGAGCAGCTCCACCTGACCCTGACCAGCCGATGGCTGATCAGTCTTGCGGGCGCCCTCGCCGCCTGCCTGCTGCTCTGGTTCCTGGGGCCGTTGCTGACGCTGGACGGCCTGCGGCCGTTCGAAGACGCCGAGCCGCGCCTGGCCGGCGTGCTGGGGCTGATGGTCGTCTGGGGCCTGTTCAACCAGATGCGGCAGGTCCGGGAGTCCCGGGCCAATCGCCGCCTGATCCGCGCCCTGATTACCGCGACCAATGCCGGCATCACCGCGCCGACGGCCCCGCCGGCCCCGTTGCGGCTATCCCAACAGCTCCTGGCGCACCCGATCCCGGCGGAAGCCGGGGAGCCCGGCGGCATCGGCGGTGCCGAGGTCGAAAGCCTGCGCCACCGGCTGACCGAGGCCCTGGCCACTTACGGCCACCGCCTGGGCACCTCCTCCCTGCGACGGCTGCCCTGGTATCTGGTGATCGGCGCCCCGGGGGCCGGCAAGACCACCGCCATTGCCCAGTCGGGACTGACGTTCCCGTTGTCCGACAGTTTCGGCCACCACCCGATCCAGGGCGTGGCTGGCACCCGGACCTGCGACTGGTGGTTCACGTCCGAGGCGGTGCTGGTGGATACCGCCGGCCGCTACACCACCCAAGATAGCGAAAGGCTGGCGGACGCCGCCGCCTGGCTGGGACTGCTCGACCTGTTGAAGAAGCACCGGCCCGGCCAACCGGTCAACGGCCTGGTGGTCACGGTCAGCCTGGCCGACCTTGTGACCCAGACCCTGCAAGAGCGCCAGCTCATCGCCGATTCCCTCCACCAACGGCTGACCGAAATCGATGAACGGCTGGGCATCCGGTTGCCGGTCTATCTGCTGCTGACCAAGGCCGATCGTCTGGCCGGGTTCTCGGAGTTCTTCGCGGACCTGTCCGCCGAGGATCGCCGGCAGGTCTGGGGCGTGACCTTTCAGCCGCAGGAGCCGCCAACCGGTGATCCGCCGACACTGGTCCCTTTGTTCACCCGCCACTTCGAACACCTGAGCGCCCGCCTGGAACGCTGGATGCTGGAACGGCTTGAAGACGAGCCCGACCCGATGCGGCGGGCGTTGATCGTGAGTTTCCCGCAACAGATGGCCGCCATCCGGGCGCCCCTGGCCGAGTTTCTGACCCAGGCGTTCCGGCTCTCCAGGCCCGACCTGGTCCCGGCCTCCCACCGACGGCTGATGCTGCGCGGCATCTATCTTTCCAGCGCCAAGCGCGAAGGGGCCGCCATCGACGGCCTGGCCGCGGAAATCGTCTCCACCTTCGGTCTTGACCACCCGTTGCCGCAACCCGATCCCGGTCCCGACGACAACGACAGCTTCTTCCTCGGCCGCCTGTTCGGCGAGGTGGTGTTCGCCGAGGCCCATCTGGCCGGCGACGCCCCCCAAAGCCCTTCCAACAGCATCTTCCGGCAACGGCAATCGCTGGCCCTGGCCATCCTCGTCGCCAGTTTGGTGCTGGCCGGGCTGTGGAGCCAGGCGTGGTTCGCCGGCCATCGGCAACTCACCGCCCTGGAAGCAAGTCTCGATAGCGCGGCGGCCTTGCTGCCCGACGCCCTGGAAGGCGGCCCCCGGATCGATCGCGTCACCGACGGTGACACCACCCGGGTTCTGCCGACCCTCGAGGCCCTGTCGACCGTGCAGACGACCGCCACCACGGCCCAGGCCGACCCGGCACCCTGGGCGATCGGGCTCGATCAGGGCAACCGGTTGCCCCGGCTGGCCGAAACCATGCGCCACCGCGCGCTGCTCCGGCTGTTTCTGCCCCGACTGATGGTAAGGCTGGAGCAGGTTCTGGCCGGCACCGCTCCCCCACTGCCCGCCAACCGCCTGTACGACGCGCTCAAGGTCTATCTGATGCTCACGGGGCGAGCATCGCTCGACCGTTATGTCGTCACCCAATGGTTTACGCTGGATTGGATCGCGATCCTGCCCGGCCCCGAGCACGAGGGTGAGCGTCGCCAACTGGTCAATCATCTGGGAACGCTGCTCGAAGCCGGACTCCCGGCCGACGCCGCCATCGCCTCCGGCCCGGTGGTGGCCGAAGCCCGGCGACGGTTGGCCGGCTATCCACTGGCCGACCGCGGCACCCTGCTCATGCGGGCCGCGCCGGAATTGCGCGCCCTGCCCGGCTGGCACCTGTCCGACCATGCCGGCGCCGCGGTCGCCAAGGTGCTGACCCGACGCTCGGGACAGGCGCTGTCGGAACCGATCCCGGGTCTCTACACCCGGGACGGTTGCCTCCAGGCAGTCCTGCCGGCGATCGCGCAGGTGGCCAGGGACCTGGCTCAGGAAGGCTGGGTGTTGGGCCTGCCCGCCGATGCCGACGCCACCGCGGCCTTGACCCAGCAGTTACGCCGGGACATCGCCGCCCGCTATTTCGACGACTACGCTCACCAGTGGCAAGGGTTACTCGGCGACCTGACCCTGGCCCCCACCGGAACGTTGCGGGAGTTGTCGCCGGTACTGGCCGCCGCCTCGGGTCCGGAGTCGCCGCTGCCGGCCCTGATTGCCGCCGTGGCGGCCGAGACCGGTTTTCCGCCGCCCCCATCGCCAAGCCCCCCAGCCAAAGCCGGTCCCACCACCGCCGGCATGTTGGGATTGACCACCGGCACCACGGTTGTTACGTCAATTCAACCGCTCGCCGGCCATGGCGACCCCGGTTGGTGGGCACCGGCCGCCGCCGATCTGGGCCGGCGTTTCGCCGCGGTGCAGGCTCTTGCGCACCCGGGCACCGCCGACGGCCATCCGGCCGCCCTGACTGCCGCGGTGACGTCATTGGCTGCGTTGCAACAAGCCCTGGCCCACTGGACCACCACCAACGCGGAACGGGATGCCGGAACCGAGGTTCGCCATGCCGCCGACCGGGTCCGGGATCAGGCGGCAACCCTGCCGGCGCCCATCGCGGGCTGGGTCGCCGGTCTTGGCGAAGCGGCTTACCACGTCCTCCTGCTTGGCCCCGGAGGCCCTCCATGAACCAGCACGCCCCCACCACCCCGGCCTTCGGCCCCGGTTTCTTCGGCAAACTGCCGTCCTACGGCGATTATGTGGCCCGGGCCCTGCCCGCATCCTTCCTCACCCCATGGGAAGAGTGGCTTCAGGGGGTCTGGCAATCCGGCTGGGACCGGTTCGGCCACGTCTGGCCGTCACTGGTCGGCGAGGGGCCGGTCTGGCGCTTTGCCCTTGAAGCCGAGGTTTGCGGTCCTCATCCGGTCGCCGGCCTGCTGATGCCCAGCACCGACCGGTTGGGCCGGGTCTACCCCTTTTGTCTGGTCACCGCGGTCCCCAGCCGCACCGACCCTGCCGCCCTGCCGGTGAGCGCCAGCACTTGGTACGGCCAGGCCGAATCCCTCCTCCGCCGGGCCCTCACCCCGAACCTGGATCTCGATGACTTTGCGGCGCAAGTGTCCGACCTCGGCCCCCCCGAGCGCCGCGGCCCGGCACCGACGCTGGCCTGCTCGGGCCCCGGCTGGCACGTCGCCCTGGACCCCAACCAACCCCCGGCCCTCTCCTACCCCGCCCTGGTCCACGAACTGGCCGCCACCTTGCCCCAACGCTACAGCCTGTGGTGGACCCTCGGCACCGGCCGGGTCGCGCCCTCCCTGACCGTCTGTGACGGCCTGCCCCATCAACAGGCCGTCACCGCCTTCTTTGATGGCGCCTGGGACTATTGGGGCTGGAGCAATGCCGATGCGGTCTATCCCGAGGATGTGGATTGATCGTCACCAGACCTTGGCTTGAAACTTGCCGTCGTTGAGAATGGTCACGACGTCGCCGCTCTGGCCCATCACGAACAGGCCCTTCTGATAGGCATAGCGGGCCACATTATCATCAAAGAGAATCCCGGCGATCGCGCCCAGCAGCTTGTAGTCGCCATATTGCGGAAAAATCTCCTTGAACACCGACAAGCGGTCCAAATGGTCGTCGATATGGGCGATTCTAGGCCTGGTCTTGACCTCGATGGCCACCACATGATCGGTGTTGACCACCAGGATATCGACCTCGGTAGCGCGGCCGTTGCGTTCACCCTGGACGTTGCGGGCAACGAAGTGAACCGGGATGCCGCGGGCGGCAAACAGGCGTTTGGCCGCCGGGACCACCAGTTCCTCGGCAAACTCCCCAACCTGATTCGAAAAATGCCCCATCTGCCGCGACAGTTGCCGCAAAGCCGCCTCGGTTTCCGCATGGCGACGGATGGCGATCTGGTCATTCGCCTTGATCTGCTCGTCGGTTGCCTTGAACTGTTCCTTGAGTTCCTCATTGTTACGCGCTATCCGCTCGTCGGTCGCCTTGAACCGTTCCTTGAGTTCCTCATTGTTACGCGCCATCTGCTCGTCGGTCGCCTTGAACCGTTCCTTGAGTTCCTCATTGATACGCGCTATCCGCTCGTCGGTCGCCTTGAACCGTTCCTTGAGTTCCTCATTGGTACGCGCTATCCGCTCGTCGGTCGCCTTGAACCGTTCCTTGAGTTCCTCATTGATACGCGCCATCTGCTCGTCGGTCGCCTTGAACAACCGCCAGACGTCATCAAGGGTCACTGTCGCCGTCATCGCCTCACCCGTTTCATCAGCCATTACCGACACCCCATTTTATCGCATGCCGGTCGCCACTGTCACCGGTACGGCCGGTTTTAACGATCGGCGATACTTTCCCGATGCCCGCCCCAAGCGCCGGTAACTGTCCCGGCCGGATCACCGCTCATCGTCCGGTTCCGCGGCCATGCCGTTTTCCCCTGCGGCATGGCGGATCAACTTCCGCATCACCGAGGGCAACGCCTGCCCGGCAAGCTGCGTCACCGGGACCCAGAAACCGTCGGCACCGGTGACGGCGCCGGGACCGGCCACCCGGGCGGCGACCATGGTCAATTCCAGGTGAAAATGGGTAAAGGTGTGGCGAACTATGCCCGGCAGCGGTCGCCAGGCCGCTTGAACCGGGGCCTGGTCGGCGATGGCCACCCGGTCGGGCGGTGCCTGGGTCCCCCAGACGGTGGACGGCAGTTCGACCATCCCGCCGAGCAAGCCTTTGTCCGCACGACGACGGAGCAGCACCGCGCCCTCGCCGTCCTCCAGCCAATAGGCGACGCCGCGGCGAGTCGGCCGCTCGGCCTTGGCGGCCCGCCGCGGCAGATCCTGGGCCACCCCGGCGGCGGCGGCCGCACAGGCTCCGACCAACGGACAGACGAGGCAACGGGGACGGCGCGGGGTGCAAACGGTGGCGCCCAAATCCATCATGGCCTGGGCGAAATCGCCGCACCCGTGCTCCGGCGTCAAGGTCGCCGCCAGCTCCCGCAGGTGCGGCTTAACCGCCGGCAGAGGCTCGGCCACGGCAAACAGCCGGGCCACCACCCGTTCGACATTACCATCGACCACCGTCGCATGGCGCCCGAAAGCAATGGCGGCGATGGCCGCCGCGGTGTAAACGCCGATCCCGGGCAGGGTCCGCAATTCCGCCTCGGTATCAGGAAACCGGCCGCCCGGCCGCCCGGCCACCGCCCGGGCGCAGGCATGGAGATTGCGGGCGCGGGCGTAATAGCCAAGCCCGGCCCAAGCCCGCAACACCGTGTCGAGATCGGCGGCGGCCAGGGCGCCAACCGTGGGCCAGGCCTCGATAAAACGTTCGAAATAGGGAATGACCGCCGCCACCGTCGTCTGCTGGAGCATGATCTCGGACAGCCAGACTCGATAAGGGTCACCGGCCTCCCCGGACTCCGCCCGCCACGGTAACGACCGATGCCCGCGCCGATACCAGGCCAGCATCATCGCGGCGCAGTGTGTCATGGTCCCGCTCATGGCCATCCCCACCCTCTGCCGCCGGAAAAACGCGCGCCGCCGGCGCCGGCGGGCATGTCCTGGCTCGACTTCGCCCTCCCAGCATGGCAGCTTGCGCCCGGCACATCGCGCTGGAGACAATTGATGAACGTCGAGTGGGTCGAAGGGGACATCGCCGGGGGCAAAGGCGCTTTCGGAGTCATGGATAGCGGGCTTACGATTGCAATCTTCCGGCAGCGCGACGGCTCGGTCTGGTTTACCGCCGCCCTTCCGCAAAGTTCCCTGACATACGACCCTTACCGTATGCCGATTCTGTGGATCGACGATACCATCGTCTGCGATGCCGGGGAAACCGCCGAACTCACCCGTCACGCCGAACGTCAGGCCACCAACGATCCGGCCAGTTTCTTCCCCTACCATATGGTCGGCGACACCGTGGTCGGCTTCCGCCTGTGGCATGGCCTGGAAACCGAGGGTCTTGGCTGTATCCGCGCCTTTCTCGACGGCGGCAAGCTGACCGTCCGATATTTCGTCCGGCCCCACGATTCGATCGACGTTACGGTGCGGTTGGTCGGCCTCGCCCCGTTGTTGCGGCAGACCCTCGGCCTCACCTATCCTTGACCCCATCCTCGGAAGGAGGAAGACCGCCATCATGGCCGGTCCTCGGACGTTTGCGGGCATCCTCCCGGCCGTCACCAGCCAGGCACTGGGGCGGCGGGGAATGGCTTTCGGCAGCCTGTTCGCAGAATGGATCAGCGTCGTCGGCGACCATCTGGGCAGCAACACCATCCCGATCCGGATCGTCTTCCCCCGGGGACGACGTGAAGACGCGGTGCTTTATCTGCACGCCTACAGCGCCGTGGCCCTGGAGATCCAGCACCTCGCGCCCCAGATGATCGAGCGCATCAACAGCTTTTTCGGTTACCAGGCCGTCGGCAAGCTGAAAGTAACCCAAATCCATCGCCTCCCCGGGTCACACGCCCCCCCTCGCTTCCGGCGGCTCTCGGCCGCCGAAATCGCGGCCATCGAGGCCGCCACCGGCAAGATTCCCGACCAGGACCTGGCCCGCACCCTCACCAGCTTCGGCATCACCCTGACCGCCCGGGTGGAAGAGCGCCCCCCCTGGGCGCCGCCGGTGCCGCCCGCACCGGCCTCATCAGACCCTGCCAACCGCACCCAAACCAGGGAGAGGTATTGGTCTTTAAGGCCGCTGGAAAAACCCCCGTGGAAGCTGTTAGGGTAGGATGGGAATCGGGTTGGCCGTCGGGGTCCGGGATGCTGCTGCTTATCGATAACTACGACAGTTTCACCTATAATCTGTACCATTTTCTGGGCGAATTGCGCGCCGAGATCGTGGTCAGGCGCAATGATGCGCTCACGGTCGAGGAGGCACTGGCCATGCGCCCCGACGGCATCGTGCTGTCGCCGGGCCCCTGCGATCCGGACCGGGCCGGTATCTGCCTGCCTTTGATCAAGGCCGCGGTGGCCCGGCGGTTGCCGCTGCTGGGGGTGTGCCTTGGCCATCAGGCCATTGGCCAGACCTTTGGGGGCCGGGTGGTGCGGGCGCCGGTGCCGATGCACGGCAAGGTCGGCGTCATGACCCACCGGGGCCACGGGTTGCTGGCCGGTCTGCCGTCGCCGTTCAAGGCCACCCGTTATCATTCCCTGATCGTCGAACGGGACAGCCTGCCGACCTGCCTGGACATCACGGCCGAGACCGTCGACCCCGAAAGCGGCGCCACCCTGATCATGGCGTTGAGTCATCGCACGTTGCCGATCCACGGGGTCCAGTTCCACCCCGAGAGCATCGCCTCGGAACATGGCCACCGTTTGCTCGGCAATTTCGTCGCACTCGCCCAGCCGCTGGATTCCGCCGCATGAGCCCGCCTCTGTCCCACAGCGACCACCCCCCCAACGATCTGGCCGATATGAAGGCGATCCTGGCCCGGGTGGCGGGCGGCGCCCGACTGACCGAGGCCGAAGCCAGTCACGCGTTCGACATCATCATGTCCGGCAACGCCACACCGGCCCAGATGGGCGGCTTTCTGATGGCGCTGCGGGTTCGCGGCGAGACCGTGGACGAAATCACCGGGGCCGCCCGAACCATGCGCCGCAAGGCCGTGACCATCGACGCCCCCCCCGGCACCATCGACACCGTCGGCACCGGCGGCGACGGCGCCGGGACCTACAACATCTCGACCGCCGCCGCGCTGGTGGTGGCGGCGTGCGGCGTGCCGGTGGCCAAGCACGGCAACCGGGCCATGTCTTCCAAGTCCGGGGCCGCCGACGTGCTGGCGGAACTCGGGGTCAATCTCGACGCCGACATGGCGCTGGTGCGGACCGCCTTGTGGCAGGCGGGCTTGTGCTTTCTGATGGCGCCCCGCCACCATCTGGCCATGCGCAATGTCGGACCGACTCGAGTGGAACTGGGCACCAGAACCATTTTCAACCTGCTGGGGCCGCTCTCGAACCCCGCCGGCGCCAAGCGGCAGTTGATCGGCGTTTTCGCCCGGGAGTGGGTGGAACCCCTGGCCCATGTGCTGCAACGACTGGGCACCGAGGCCGCTTGGGTGGTTCATGGCGCCGACGGTCTCGACGAGGTCACGACCACCGGCGTTACCTACGTCGCTCAGTTACGTCACGGCGTGGTCACCACCTTCGAGGTCACGCCCGCCGATGCCGGCCTGTTCGAAGCCCATCCCCGGGACCTTCGAGGCGGCGACGCCGCCACCAACGCCACGGCGTTGCGCGCGCTGCTGGCGGGCGCCGGCGGCGCCTACCGCGATATCGTTCTGCTCAACAGCGCCGCCACCCTGCTGGTGGCGGATAAGGTGGGGACCCTCAAAGACGGCATGGCACTGGCCCGCCACGCCATCGACAGCGGCGCCGCCCGCACCGCCCTGGAGCGACTGGTGACGGTGACTCAGGGGCGCGGCTGATCCGGGGGCAAGGGCACCGGTCACGGTCCAGGCGGTCGTGACGATTTTCCTATGACACCCGTTTTTCCTATGACACCCGTTCCTACGACAACCGGTGGGCTTAGAAACAGCCCTTCAGAAATTCAAAAAATGGTTCGTCAAAAGCAATGCGGTGCGACTTATAGATTTCATGAAATCTCAGGGCAAATCTGCCCCAGTCAACGCTCTTCAAACGCTCTAGATCGGCCAAGATGATAGCCATTTCGGAAAATATTTCGCTATGATCCGCGACATGCTCGTCATATCTATCATATTTATACAAAATCATTAATTCTTCCTCGCCGGCGGTATGAGCGGCCGATAAATCAATGAGCGCACCGACCATCGATAGAGCCGTCAATTTTGCCTCATCACTCTGCGCAGTCCCGCCAATTGCTTTAATCATGCGATCAATCTCACAATGCTCCTGGCCAATCAGTGCCATTCTATCGTCGATTCCTGGCATTTCGGTCATGCTAAGCACTCACCATTAAACATAAGTTTGTTCGCAGCGCCGAGAACGGCAACAAAGGATCGGCAATCACAACTAAAATCAACTGCTTGCCAAGAGGATTTCACAAAGTCAAGACCATGTCACAATGTATTTAATATGAACACTGAATAGCAACTTGAATATACCTGTTGGAGCATCGCGTGAGAGATGGGGTGTGGCTCGCGCCCGTCCGTTCAAGCGAGTGAACCCGGCACCATCAAGGGCAATGCGTGGTCCTGGCGCCTATGCCGGCTCGCCGCCACCCGCCAGCGCCAGCCAGTCTGCTTCGCTGAGGATCGTCACCCCGAGCTCCCGGGCCTTGGCCGCTTTGCTGCCGGAATCGGCCCCGGCGACTACGAAATGGGTTTTGGTCGACACCGAGCCGGCCACCTTAGCCCCCAACGACTCGGCGCGGGCCTTGGCCTCGCTCCGGCTCATGGCCGACAGCGTGCCGGTAAAGACCAGGGTCTTGCCGGCCAGCGGCGAGGTCACCACCGCCACCGGCGGCTCGAAGGCGGTAATGCGAACCTCCCGGGCGAGATCGTCGAGCACCTCGAGATTATGGGGCTCGGCAAAGAAGGCGAGCAGGTCGGCGGCGACCGCGGGGCCGATCTGGTCGATGTTGGTCAGTTCCTGCCAGGCCGGCCCCTCGCGGTCGGCGGCAGCCTGCATGGCGCCGCGCCAGGCGTCATACGTCAGGTAATTCCGGGCCAGCAGACGGGCGGTGGCCTGGCCGATCTGACGAATGCCCAGGGCATAAATGACCCGGTCGAGCGGCATCTGCCGCCGGGCTTCGATGGCCTCGAACAAATTCTGCGCCGACTTGTCGCCCCACCCCGGGCGTTTACGCAAGGGCGTCAGGCTTTCCCGATCCCGAACCGCCAGCCGGAACATATCGCCCGGACGGCGGATCAGGTCATCGGCCCAAAACGCGGCGATGATCTTTTCGCCCAACCCCTCGATGTCAAAGGCATCCCGGGACACGAAATGCCGAAGCCGCTCCATGGCCTGGGCCGGGCAGATCAGACCGCCGGTACAGCGGCGCACCACTTCACCATCCTCGCGCACCGCCAGGCTGCCGCATTCCGGGCACTGGGCCGGGGCCTGATAGGGTGCGCTGTCGGCCGGACGCAGCTCGGGCAACACCCGCACCACTTGGGGAATCACGTCGCCGGCCCGCTGAACCAGCACGGTGTCACCGGCCCGAATGTCCTTGCGGGCAATCTCGTCTTCGTTGTGCAGGGTGGCGCGTGACACCATGACGCCGCCGACATTGACGGGTTCCAGGTCCGCCACCGGCGTCAACGCCCCGGTGCGGCCGACCTGAACCAGGATCGCCTTGAGCCGGGTCCGGGCTTGCTCCGCCGGAAATTTGTGGGCGATGGCCCATCGCGGCGCCCGGCTGACAAAACCCAGGCGCTCGCGCAGATCATGGCGGTCGACCTTGTAAACCACGCCGTCGATATCGTAAGGCAGCTCTGGCCGTAACGCCTCGATCTCGTGATAATAGGCCAACAGCGCCCCGGCATCGGCGCACAACCGCGCCGGCTCGTTCAGTGGAAAGCCCCACCGGGCCAACCGCACCCGCATTTCGTGATGGCTTGGCGCCACCGGGGCCGAGACTTCGCCCAAGGCATAACCGAAAAAGTGCAGCGGTCGGGTTGCGGTGATGGCCGGGTTGAGCTGGCGCAACGCGCCGGCGGCGGCATTGCGGGGATTGGCGAAGGTCTCCCCCCCTTGCGCCGCCCGCCGCTGGTTCATCGCCAGGAACTCGGCGCGGTTCATGTAGACTTCGCCCCGCACCTCGACGATCTCCGGCACCCCGGCCCCCGGCAATTCCTTAGGAATATCGTCGATGGTCAGAATGTTGCGCGTGACATCCTCGCCCTCGGTGCCGTCGCCCCGGGTTGCCGCCTGGACCAACCGCCCCCCGTGGTAGCGCAAGGAGCACGACAGGCCGTCGATCTTGGGCTCGGCCATCAGGGCCAGGGGCTCGTCCTCCCCCATATTCAGAAAGCGCCGGAGCCGCGTCACGAAGTCAGTGACGTCCTCGGGGGTAAAAGCGTTGGCCAGGGACAGCATCGGCAGGGCATGGGCCACCTTGCGAAAGCCCGCGAGCGGGGCCGCCCCCAGCCGCAACGACGGACTGTCGGGGCGGCGCAACTCCGGGAACGCCGCCTCGATCGCCTGGTTGCGCCGAACCAGGGCATCGTAGGCGGCGTCGTCGATCTCCGGCCGATCCCATTGGTGATACTGCCGGTCGTGATGAGCGATCAGCGCCGACAGGCGCGCCAGTTCCGCCGCAGCCTCCAGGGCCGTGAGTTGATCGGCTGGCGTGTCGGATGCGGTCATCTGTCCTCCCGGGTTCCGAAGTCGCCTTAAGCGTGTTAGGGGGCGCGCCCCTCAGTCTCCCTGCGCCGCCAAGTTTCTCAAGACATAGGGCAAAATCCCGCCATGGCGGAAGTACTCGATCTCGTCCAGCGTATCAATCCGGCACAGCAAGGACACCTGCCGCAGCGAGCCGTCGGCGCCCGTCACCGTCAACGTCACATCTTGCCCGGGCTTCAGTCCCGCCTCGATGCCGGAGATGTCGAACAACTCGCAACCGTCAAGCTGGAGATCATGGCGGGTCTCGCCGGGCTCGAACTGTAGCGGCAGTATGCCCATGCCCACCAGATTCGAGCGGTGAATCCGTTCGAAGCTTTCGGCGATCACCGCCCGAATCCCCAGCAGGCGCGTCCCCTTGGCCGCCCAATCCCGGGACGAGCCGGTGCCGTACTCTTTGCCGGCGAACACCACCAGCGGCACGCCGTCGGCCTGGTAACGCATGGCGGCCGTGTAAACCGGCAACTTCTCACCGGTCGGCACATACAGTGTCTCGCCGCCTTCGACCCCGCCCAACAACTCGTTGCGGATGCGGATGTTCGCGAAGGTGCCGCGCACCATTACTTCATGGTTGCCCCGGCGGGCGCCATAGGAGTTAAAATCCGGCAGTTTGACGCCATGGCTGATCAGGTATTCACCGGCCGGACTGGTCTTCTTGATCGAGCCGGCCGGCGAAATGTGGTCGGTGGTGATGCTGTCACCCAACACCAGCAGAGCGCGTGCCCCTTTGACATCCCGGAGCGGCGCCGGCGTCATGGTCAGTCCGTCGAACAGGGTCGGCGCCTTGACGTAGGTGGAGCCCTCCTGCCAGTCATAGGTCTGGCCCTCGGCAATGGCGATTTCCTGCCACTGGGGCGGACCGGTAAACACCGCCGCATAGCGGCTGCGGAACATCCCGGGAGTCAGCGCCTTGAGCGTCTCGGCGATCTCCTGATTGTCGGGCCAGAGCTCCCGGAGATAAACCGGCCGGCCATCGCGACCGATGCCGATCGGGTCGTGGTTCAAGTCCAGGGCGACGGTGCCGGCCAGGGCGTAGGCCACGCATAGGGGCGGCGAGGCCAGATAGTTGGCGCGGGTGTGGGGGTTGATCCGGCCCTCGAAGTTGCGGTTGCCGGACAGCACCGCCGCCACCACCAGATCCCCCTCCTCCACCGCGGCGGCGATGGCGTCGGGCAGCGGCCCGGAATTGCCGATGCAGGTGGTGCATCCATAGCCGACCAGATGGAATCCCAACTGTTCCAGGTACGGCGTCAGACCGGCCGCCGCCAGATAGTCGGTGACAACCTGGGAACCCGGCGCCAGCGAGGTCTTGACCCAGGGCTTGGTGGTCAAGCCCCGCTCCACCGCCTTCTTCGCCAACAGGCCGGCGGCGATCAGAACGCTGGGGTTCGAGGTGTTGGTACACGAGGTGATCGCCGCAATCACCACCGCGCCCTGGCTCAAAGCATACGCGGACCCGGCCACCGGAACCGTCCTGCTGCGGGCATCGGCCGCGACCTGAAAGCTCCCGGTCAATTCGGCGGCGAAGGCCGCGGCCAGGTCGGCCAGGGGCACGCGATCCTGGGGCCGCCGCGGACCAGCCAACGAGGGCTGAACGGTGGCCATGTCCAGATGCAGGGTGTCGGTGAACACCGGCTCGGGCGACGTCGGGTCGCGCCACATCCCCTGGGCCCGGGCGTAGGCTTCCACCAGCGCCACCCGTGCGGGCTCGCGACCGGTAAAGCGCAAATACTGGATGGTCTCGGCATCGATGGGGAAAATGCCGCAGGTGGCGCCATATTCGGGCGCCATGTTGGCGACGGTGGCGCGATCGGGCAGCGCCAGATTGTCCAGGCCGGGACCGAAGAATTCCACGAACTTGCCGACCACGCCCTTGCGGCGCAACGCCTGGGTCACGGTCAGCACCAGATCGGTGGCGGTGGCACCCTCGGGCAGCCGGCCGGTGAGGCGGACGCCGATCACCTCGGGAACCAGCATCGAGATCGGTTGCCCCAGCATGGCCGCTTCGGCTTCGATGCCGCCGACGCCCCAGCCCAACACCGCCAGGCCATTCACCATGGTGGTGTGACTGTCGGTTCCGACCAGCGTATCGGGATAGGCGACCGACGGCCCCTCGGCGCCGTCGGAGTCGCTCCACACCACCTGGGCCAGATATTCGATATTGACCTGATGACAGATGCCGGTCCCGGGCGGCACCACCCGGAACGAATCCAGCGCCTTCTGACCCCAGCGCAAAAAGGCATAGCGTTCGCCGTTACGCGCGAACTCCAGCGCGACATTGGCCTGGAAGGCGCCGGGGTTCCCGTAGTCATCCACCGTCACCGAATGGTCGATCACCAGATCGCAGGGCGTGAGCGGGTTGATTTTGCGGGGGTCCCCGCCCAACGCGACCATGGCCTCGCGCATGGCCGCCAGATCCGCCACCGCCGGAACGCCGGTAAAGTCCTGCATCAGCACCCGGGCCGGCCGAAAGGCGATCTCCCGCGAGCTGGTGCGCGTCCGGAGCCAGGCCGGAATCGCCGCCACGTCTTCGGTGGTCACCGACCGGCCGTCTTCGAAACGCAGCAAATTCTCAAGCAGCACCTTGAGCGAAAACGGCAGCCGGGTCAGGTCGCCAAGACCGGCCGCCGCCGCCGCGGCCAGGCTGAAATAGTCGTACTGCCGATCCCCCACCATCAGAGTCCGGCGGGTCTTCAAACTGTCTTGTCCGGTGAACGTGGTCACGACCGATTCTCCTCGGTGGTTGCGGGGCGGTGCTTGATCTGGTGCCGGATGACGCCCGGGGCAAAGTCCAACGGCTTTGATCGGGCCGAAAAAAAGCATCGGGCGGGCGGGATGCCCGCGGTCCCGGGACACGGCGATGCTCGCCGCCGGTCACCCCAAAGACCGGCGGCCTTTGAAAGCCCGAACTTATCGGGTACCCGGCGGCGCATGACGGTAATCACAGGTGCTGCACCCCCGCCAGGGCCGCGAGCGGGCGCCCACCGGCGCCGCGATATTGCCGAACACGCTTTCGCCCTCACAATCGATACAGCAACTGGCAAAATCACCATTCCATAACACTGTACAGCGATTATCCCAGAGGAACTCGCAATAAATATTCGGGTCCCAGTCCTGCACCGGGCCTTTGGACCAGGCGTGAAAAAAGAACATCTTTTCGCTGGCGTTGGAGGCCTGGCGAATCGACACGTTGGTCCCGGCCACCCGCTCCTGCCAAACCCTGAGCGCCTCGAAGTAAGCCTGCGGCCCCTGCGCCACCCATTGATGGACAGAAAGCGCAAGGTCGATCCGACTGGGAATCGTCAGCAGGATCGGCAGCTTTTTCTCCAGTAACACCCCATTGGTATTCACTTCGATGTCGATGCCGGCCGCCGAAATCTGCCGCAACCGCGATTCCAGCTCCGGATGGAGCAGCGGTTCGCCGAAATTATTCACAATCAATGCCGAACCGATCCGCCGCTTGAGATAATGTTCGATGCATAATGCCAATATTTCTTCTGACATATGTCCCTTGGCGCGACCCATTTTTGGCTGCGGGCAATAACTACATTTCAGATTACAGTAATTCGTCAGCTCAATATTATAAATACCGATGACTTTCCGGACCTCGGCAAGGCGACGCCGTTCGGTTTCGGCAATAGCCAATTGTATTTGCCAGCCCCACTTACCAAGATTGATGGCCTTGGTCAGCACCGGCAACGGCACCCCGAGCAGTGTGGCGGTCTCTTCCAGGGGCAGCACGCTGCCGTCGGGACAGTCCCGAATCCGGGCAAGGGCGGCTTGAGCTTCTGCGGCAGTGGCCATGGCGATCGTCCTCGAAGAGGGATATAGTCCGTATCGGGGTCGCGTGTATAGATTTTGATACCCTGATTTTAATCAGCCGGTTACGGTCTGGTTGATACCATCATCGGTCCGTCACGCCCGCCGCCGAGAGGAAAAGGAAAGCGTACCATGTCCGTGCCCCCCCAAACGCTCCCGTCCCTAGTGCCGGTGCCGGCCGACTGGGAAACCCCCACGGCTTCCGGCCCGGAAGCCGCCGGTTCCGGCGACACCGGCCAACGCCGGACCCCGCGTCCGGTCGGCTTCGCGCTCGGCGGCCTCGGTGGCTTCAACAACTATCTAGGTGGCGCCCTGGCGTCGGCCATCGACTGTGATCTGCAACCGGCCCTGATATCGTGTTCGTCCGGCGCCGTGGTCTGGGCCGGGGACTATCTTCAGGCGATCCATACCCCGGACCTGAGCCGGGAGCAACGGGCCGCCGGTTTGCGGGCGGCCGCCGAACAGGCCGCCACCCGCTCCAACATTCAGCCCCGGGACTTCCGCATCGCCAACGACGCCATCATCGGGTTGGTGGGATTGCCCGGACTCTGCCGGCCCCTGTGGCCGCAATATTTTCTGAACCTGTTCTGGCCGCCCTCCCTCAAGACCCTGACCCAGCGGCCCTCGGAAGTCGCCTGGGCCAACGATATCGCCGACCGCCTGCTGCCGGCGGCCTGGGCGGTCCCGACACGCTCGGCCACCGAGATCACCAAACTGGCGGAAACCCTCAACCAGACCACCGCGGAACCCGGAAAGGCGATCGGCATCGTTTTCAACGCCTACGACCCCAACCGCGGGGAAGAGTTGCTGTTCGTCAACCGGGCCGCGGTGCCCTGGCTCGACCTGGCCCGAACCCGAGTCGCCCGGGATGGCACCACGCCCCGGATCAAGTATCGGGCCATCAACGACACCGCAGTCCAAGCCGCCCTGCGGCTGTTCGCCTACGGTTTCGACTGGAAGGTCTGGGATCCGGTCGACCAGATCGAACGGGTGCTGGTCGATGGCGCTTACCATCGTCAGGTGATTCTCAAAGAGTTGCACGAATTTGAATTGATTTTCTCCGTGCGCCCTCTCAATGAGAAATATAAGACAACCTTGCCCAACAACAGTTTGGGCAGCCTGACCCTCCAGACTGAAATGTGGCTCAATGGCTCTTATGACGCCCAGATCGGCGCCATAAACTTCATGAATTCCCTCATCGCCAACAATCCCGACGTGCCGCTCACGGTCAACGGCCGGCCGGCTCACCCGGTAACGGTGGTGCCGGTGGAAATCAAGACCACCTATGGAGTCTTCGATTATTTTATCGAAACTCTGGCCAGCTACGACGACGGCAAGATTCAAGCCCTCCAGGGTTTCGCCCGGCATGGCCTGGGGCCGCGGTAAACGAGGTTTTGCCGTCAGCGTTCGGGACCGAACATCGGAACGGCGGAACCGGAACCGGGGCTGAGACGACACCGGGGGACGGGTGGCCTACACTGGCCCAACCCTCCCCTGCCGCCTCGAGCCTCGTACTGGCCCCTGGGTTGTGCTAGGGTCGCCCACGGATCGGCCGGAGATGCCCGATTTCCGGCCTTCTTCTCCCCCCTCAGCGACCACGAGCCGATGCCCCTTCTCTCTCCGACCTTCATCCTGCGTCCGGTTCTGGCGGCGTTCCTGACGCTGGCCGTGTCGGCCGGTCCGGGCTTCGCCCAAACCCGGCAGTTGACCGACGACCAGCTCCGAACCATCGAATACCACTATCAAATGGACAAGTATTTTGTCGGTGGCTGTTTGACTGGGGCGACCTTTGGGGCTATCACTGGCCTGATGACGCTTTCGGGGCTCTCGGTCATCGCCGCAGTCCCTTATATTTCCACCGGCTGCTCGGTCGGTTTTTTGATCGGCGGGGCAACGATGGTGGTCGGAGATTTCCTGTCGACCCAATTCCTCTCCCGGAACGACCGGAACTCGCCGTCGCCTGCACCCGCCAATTGAGGCGATGTCCGTTATGACTCTGGCCCTGACCGTCACGGCTGCCCTTGCGCTTGTGGTGTGGCTTTATCTGGTGCTGCTTCACGGCGGCTTCTGGCGGTGCGACCAGCGCCTCCCGATCCACCCCGAGCGGCTTCCCGCCGTCTGGCCGTCGGTGGTCGCGGTGGTCCCGGCACGCAACGAAGAGGCGGTGATCGGCACCAGCCTGCCCTCGTTGCTGACCCAGGACTATCCCGGCGACTTCCATGTCGTGTTCGTGGATGACTCCAGCGAAGACGCCACCCACGCCATCGCTCTCGGGCTGGTAGAGCCCGGCGGACGGCTGACCGTGACCTCGGCGCAACCGTTGCCGCCGGGATGGTCGGGCAAGCTGTGGGCCGTGTCCGAGGGAATACGGCAGGCGGCCGGGATCGCACCGAACGCACGCTACCTGTGGCTGACCGATGCCGACATCGGCCATGACCCCGGCAGCCTTCGCCGACTGGTCGCAAAAGCAGAGGGAGAGCGGCTTGATCTGGTGTCGTTGATGGTCACACTGTCCCACCAGGGTTTTTGGGCCGGGTTGTTGATCCCGGCGTTTGTGTTCTTTTTTCAGAAGCTCTACCCGTTTCCCTGGGTCAACGATCCCACCCGCCCCATGGCGGCGGCGGCGGGCGGGTGCATACTGGTGCGTCGGGACGCCCTCGACGCCGCCGGCGGCATCGCGCGCATTCGGGGCGCGCTGATCGACGACTGCACCCTGGGCGCCGTCATCAAAGCCGGCACCCCGGGACGGCAAGGCCGGGTCTGGCTGGGCCTGAGCACCCGGCTGGTCAGCCTGCGACCATACCGCGGCATCGGGGAAATCTGGGAGATGGTGACCCGCAGCGCCTATACCCAACTCCGGCACTCGCCCTGGCTGCTGGCGGGTTCGATCTTCGGTATGGTCTTAACCTATCTGGCGGCGCCGACCGTGGTGATCTCCTGGCCGCTCCATCAGGATACGGTGGCCGTCGTCCTTGCTCTTGCAACCTGTTTGCTCATGATCACCGCCTACCAACCAACCTTGCGGCTCTATCACAAACCGGGCGCGGCTGCGCTGTTGCTGCCCGTGGTCGGACTTCTGTATAGCTTGATGACCGTCGCGTCGGCCGTGCGCCATTGGCGCCGTCGCGGCGGACAGTGGAAAGGGCGCGTCACCCAGACCAACCTGGACAACGCCCACGGATTGCCAGCAGGGAGGCCGGTCGAGTGACGGCAACGGTTGAAACCCCATCGGGAAAAACCGCGAAAGACGAAAACTTTCCGGTTGGGTCCTGGCTTCTGCCCCGTCCCCTGCGGCCCCACGTCGCCGCGTTCTATGCCTTTGCCCGGGCTGCCGACGACATCGCCGACAACCCCCGACTCACGCCCGAGGACAAGATTGCGCGGCTGAACGGCTTTGCCGAAGCCCTGTCCGAAGGAACCGGCCACCCGCGCCTGTATGGCAAGGCGCTGGCGCTTCGCGCCCGTCTGGCCGAAACCGGGGTGACCGCACGCCACGGTCTGGACCTGCTGGCCGCCTTCAAACAGGATGCGGTCAAGACCCGTTATGCCAACTGGGAGGAGCTGATCGGGTACTGCGCCCTCTCGGCGTCGCCGGTCGGGCGTTTCCTGCTCGAATTGCACGGAGAAAGCCGTGACGGCTACGAAGCCTCCGACGCCTTGTGCAACGCCCTGCAAATCCTTAACCATCTTCAGGACTGCCAGGCCGACCACCGGGACCTCGACCGGGTCTATCTGCCGCTGGACTGGCTGACCGCCCAAGCCGGCCGTCTGGACGACCTTCAGGCCCGCAAGGCCAACAGCGCGGTCCGCGCGGTGATCGACATGTGCCTGACCGGCACCGAGGATTTACTGGCGGTCGCGGCGGCGCTTCCGGCCCGCCTGCACAGCCGGTCCCTGGCCATGGAGTCGGCGGTGATTCTCCATCTGGCCCGCCGGCTGACCCGACGGTTGCGTCGCGGCGATCCCATCGCCGGCCGGGTCAAGCTGTCGCGGCTGGACTTCGTCGGCTGCGGTGTCACCGGCATCCTTCACGGCCTGACCGCCGCCGGCCGGGCATCGTCGCCATGAGCGCCCTGACCGCCGCTCAGCGTCACGTCCTGGATGTGGTCGCCCGTTCGGGCTCGTCCTTTTCTCTGGGCATGCGCATTCTGCCGTCCGAGCGACGGCAGGCGATGTACGCGATCTATGCCTTCTGCCGCGAGGTGGACGATATCGCCGACGACGGCGGCCCGACCGAGCAACGGCTGGCCGACTTGGACCGTTGGCGGGAGGAGGTTCATCGCCTCTACCAGGGTTGTCCGACCCGCCCCACCACTCTGGCCCTGTTGGAACCCGTCCGGCGGTTCGGTCTGCCCAGGGAAGAGTTCCTGGCGTTGATCGACGGTATGGAGATGGACGCCCGCGAAACCATGCGCGCACCCGGCCTGACGACGTTACAGCTTTACTGCCGGCGGGTCGCCGGTACCGTCGGCCTGTTGTCGCTGCCGGTGTTCGGCGCCTCCGAAGCCGAGGCCCGGACCTTCGCCCTGACCCTGGGCGATGCCCTGCAACTCACCAACATCCTGCGGGATCTGGCCGAGGATGCCGAACGCGACCGGTTGTATCTGCCCCGGGAAACCCTGGAGCGTCACGGCATCGATCCGACCCAGGCCCCGACGGCAATCCTGCGTCATCCCGCCCTGCCCGCGGTGTTTCAGGAACTGGTGGCCCAAGCCCGCGGGCGCTACCTCGAAGCCGAGACCGCGCTGCGGCATTGCAACCGCCGACGGCTGAGGCCGGCGCTCCTGATGATGGCCATTTACCAGGCGATCCTTGATCGGCTGGAGCGATACGGCTGGAACCCCGACCGGCCACCGCCTCGTCTGTCCAAGGGGGCCAAACTTTGGGCGGCCCTGTCCCGGGGTCTGCTGAGGTCCCTATGACCACCCACATCGTCGGCGCCGGCCTCGCCGGCCTTGCCTGTGCCGTCACCCTGGCCGGGCGTGGCCGGGACATCACCCTGTACGAGGCCGCACCCAACGCCGGTGGCCGCTGCCGGTCTTTTTTCGACCAGAACCTGGGGCGGCAGATCGACAACGGCAACCACCTGTTGCTGAGCGCCAATCGCGCCGCCTTGGCCTACCTGGCCCAAATCGGCGCCGCCGACACCGTAACCGGCCCGGCCGAGGCCGCTTTTCCGTTCGTCGACCTCGAGTCGGGACGGCGCTGGGTGCTGCGGCCCAACCACGGCCCGCTGCCCTGGTGGCTGCTGATGCCGTCACGGCGGGTTCCGGATTCGCGACTCAGTGATTATCTTGGCTCGGGCTTCCGCTTGCTGACCGCCGGGGCCGGCGCCACCGTCGCCGACTGCATCGCCCCCGCCCACCCGCTGTACCGCAGCTTCTGGGAGCCCCTGACCCTGGCCGCCCTCAACGCCGAACCGGGACTCGCGGCCGCCGGCCCGCTGCGGGCGGTCCTGCTGGAAACCTTCGCCCGCGGCGCCGCCTTTTGCCGGCCCCTGATTCCCCGCCGCGGCCTCGGCGCCAGTCTGGTGGAACCGGCTTTAACCTACCTCGCCGCCCGCCGCGTCCGGCCCGTTTTCGGCCGGCGCCTGCGTCGCCTGATCCTGGATGGCGGACGGATCGCGGCCCTGGATTTCGGCAGCGCCGTGGAACCCGTGGAACCCGGCGAAAAGGTGGTTCTGGCGCTGCCGGCGGGCGCCGCCGCCGACCTGCTGCCCGGGTTGCCGGTGCCCGAGGATGGCCACGTCATCGTCAACGCCCACTTCCGGCTCGACCAGATGCCGGCTCTCCCCGACACCCTGCCCTTTGTCGGCGTCATCGGCGCCGCTGCCCATTGGATTTTCGTCCGCGACGACGTGGCGTCGGTCACCGTCAGCGGTGCCGGAGCCTTGGCCGAACTGCCGGCCGCCGACCTCGCCGCCCTCTTGTGGTCCGAAGTGACCCGCGCCCTGGACCTGCCGGCCGGGCCGGTGCCGCCGGTCCGGGTGATCAAGGAAAAACGCGCCACCTTCGTCCAGACTCCCACCAACCAGCGCCGCCGGCCAACCACCGCCAGCCGCTGGCCCAACCTGTTGCTGGCGGGCGACTGGACCGCCACCGGACTGCCCGCCACCATCGAAGGTGCGATCCGCTCGGGGTTCACCGCCGCGGCAGCGGTAGATCGGAACCTCACGCAACCTTAGGTCAGGAAAGCGGGTCCGAAGCCTCCCCGCACCGCGCGATGTTCGGGTGAGCGGGGCAACATCATCGTACCGGGCCAAGATCATTGTAAACGAACGGATCAGCAGGCAGAGACCGGGGGTCCCGATGATCTGACCAGGCCGGGACGCTCCGCTTGCGGCTTGGTCGCGGGTGTGTCAATTTGAGGGGGAATCCGGCTCGACCGGATAGGAACCACCACGCCGCGTCGGCCAAGGCCTTTTGGTGCTTGAATGCCGCGACGCAATGACAGCAAAGTGGGTCAAGAGATGGCACAGAATCTTTCCGAATACACCCGTTTCTGGATCAAAGCGACCACTTATGTTTTCTCGGCCTGGATGACTCTGCTGAAATACCCAAAGCGCCCAGCCGGCAAATAAAGACCACCCCCTGGATTTTGGCGTTGCCGTCGGAGTATGATCGCAACCGGTGTCACCACCGCTGCCGGCCTTGGTGGCGACGCCAGCCAGACGAAATTGGGCTTGCATCTCAGATCGATGATGTTAAACCTTATCGCGACCCTAGGCTTGTAGACTCAATGTGCTCGCATACTTTGAGCCGGTGGAGAGGAATATGATGATCAGATTAGTCATGTTTTTGCTTTTGACGGCTCTGATATTGACGGGCGCCAGCGCCTTCGTCCAACGGGGCTGGCAGGTGACCCATGCCGCCGACCCCGCGGCCAAACTGACCCGCGCCGAACCTGTCGCGATCATCGCATCCCTGTATGCGTGGGCGACCTCAACACCGGAAAGCGACGTTCCCGCGCTGGTCAAGCAATTTTCCCAACAAGCGCCCTGGCTGCCGACCACTTCGATTCACGAAGCCGGCATCGAATTGGCCGGGGCCGTAACAACCGCCCTCCACAGCGACGCCGTGACCGGCGCGACCGCCTGGGTCAAGGGTAGCGCCAGCCAGGTCGCCGCTTACGTCGGCCTTGGCGGCAGCGCACCGGCGCCTGCTCCGGTTGCCGTTGCCACACCGGCTCCAGCCCCGGCCGCCAAGCCGGTCGCCGCCGCCGCCCCAACCCCTGCTCCCGCTCCGGTCGCTTCCTCCGCCCCGGTGGTGGTTGCCCAGGCGCCCGCGGTGGCGCCGGCACCGGTCCCGCCCGCCAGGACCGTGCAGACGATCCCCACCCGGCCGCTAGCCGCCGCCGTCGCGCCCGCGCCGGCCGAACTGTGGAGCACCGGGACCTGGACTCTGACGCAAAAGGGTTGCGCCATCGGTGGTCTTGCCGGAACCGGCGCCTCGTTGGTGATTGGCCCTGCCGAGCTGGCTGCGTGGGTCACCGGCGCTGCGGTTTTGCCCGCAACTCTTCGGGTGGTCGGCACGGTGATCGGTGCGGCCCTGGTCACGGGTTGCGCCACGGGAGCCTTGGTGGCCCCGGTCGTCATCAAGTAAAACCGCAAACTTCGGGGGGGCCGGTAGGGTGGTATGGAGAGCAAGCCCTTCCATTCCCCCCTGTCCGGTGACGCCTGTAACCGATCGAAGGTCGCAGGCGTTCAGGTCATCTTGGTTACGGCTTGCCCGTCTGCGCCCGCGGATGGGCATTTTGGTATACGGTCATCAGGCGTTGGGCATCCACTTCGGTGTAACGCTGGGTGGTTGACAGGGATGCGTGGCCGAGCAGGTCCTGGATCGTGCGTAAGTCGGCGCCATCACTGAGCAGATGGCTGGCGAAGCTGTGCCGAAAGGCGTGGGGAGTCACGCTCTCACTCATCAGCAACGACTCGCGTGTGCCACGCAGTTGACGTTGAGCCACCCCAGGATTGAGCCGCCCCCCACGGACTCCCACGAACAGCGGATCACCCGGCCCACCGGCGAACGGGCAGACGGCCAGATACGCCTGCACCGCATCGGCCACGGCCGGTAACACCGGGACCACCCTCTGCTTGCGGCCCTTACCGGTCACCACCAGGGTTCCAATACCATCCGCACCGGCACTCCGCCGGGGGGCTTGGCTGCGATTGAGGCTCAGCGCCTCGTCGATGCGCAAGCCGCACCCATAGAGGAGGGTAAACAGGGCGTGATCACGCTTGCCGACCCAAACCTCCTCCTCCCGGATCACCGCCTGGTCCAATACGTTGGGGACCTCGGACTCGGCGATCGGTCGCGGCATCAATCGGCGCAAGCGCGGATGTTGGACGAGTCCGATGGCGGAATTATGCAAAAGACCGGCACGGTCCAGCCAGCGAAAAAGATTCCGGACCCCCGCCAGCGCCCGGGCCCGGCTGGCGGCAGCCAAACCGTCAACCGCACGAGAGGACAACCAAGAGCGGAAGTCGGTCAGGCTGGCGTCGCCCAGGTCGGCAAGCCCCGGCAACCGGCCATGATAGTCGGTCAGGAAGGCCAGAAAGGCCCGGACATCGCCCTGATAAGCCGACAGGGTGTGCCGTGAGACCCGGCGTTCCCGTTCCAGCCACTGCCGCCACCGTATCAGGGCTTCGCCCAGTTCAGGCTTTACCGCAAACGCCAAGTCGGCCCCGGCCATGGCCACCTCCCCGAAAAACTGCTTCCAGGTTAGGCGATTAGGCACCGACCTTCAACTGTTCTCTTAACAAGGCGGTGTTCTCTTAACAAGGCGGGTGGTCCCCGGCGACCGGGGTTGCGTCAGCCCGGCTTGTCGCTGGCCAGGAAGGCCTTAACCTTCATCAACATCTCTTTGAGTTCGCCCTGGCTTTTAAAGCGCCCCTTGATCAGCGGCAGAAAATTGGGGTTCCGGAACTCCCGGCTGATGGTTTCCACCGCCAGGGCCCGCGCTTTGCCGTCCACCAATTGTACGCCCGAACACACCCGAAGCAACAAGACCAGACGATCGGCATAACTGCGGTTGGGTGCCAGCAGAATGTCGTTCTTAAAGATATCGAGTAAAGCGGCGTCGATCGCGCCAAGAACCTCGGTGCGGGTGGTCTCATCGATCGGCGCGGCCAGCAAGGTCCGTTGAACCTCGGCCAGGGTGGCCACCGCCGCCACTCGATTGGTGCTCTCCCGCACGCAGATGCGTACCAATTCGTCGGGGGGCAAAGCCGAACGGAAGTGCCGAAACACCAGCGCCTTATTGAAGGCCCCGGGGACCAGGCTGGCCAACTTGCTCAACGCCGTCAACTTGTCGATGACCCGTGGCGCGCTATTCATGCATTCGGACACGCCCTGAACGGAAATCGAGCGTGTGGCGCGAAAAACCAGCGCCTCGGACATCTCCTCATCTTGGATCAGCGTGGGGGCATTGTTTCGGAAATGCAGGATAATTTGGTTCAGAGCTTCCATTTCAAGCATCAGCACCCGACCCGCAACCAGGGGCTGACGACTGATCATTTCACGCAACAACCTCCGGCGCAGTGTCGACCGCACCCGCGGCATCCGTCCATCGGCCATCAGGGTGTTGATCACCGCAACGCCGACCGGCAACCCGCCCGCCGGGGGCTTGTAGCCGCCGCCATAGAGGCTGGCAACCGTCCCGAAAACCGACACCCGGTCGGCCCCCTCGTCGAGCAACTCGCGAAAGGGGCCGGCCATGGACAGGATTTCGGCGGCCTGGGTATCGAGGAAGCGCAGATGCCGACGCTCGCACTCCGGCTCGTAGAGTTGCCCCAGGCGGTCGAGTTTCTCAAGCCAGCTCTTGGCGTCCATCAGATAGACGACGATGGCCCGAAACAGGTGGTAAGCCCAGGTCTCGGGGCCGAACTGCTTTTCCACCTGCGCCGAAACCTCGATGAGATTCCCCGGTTCCAGCCGCGGCAGCTTGATCGTCATCGCGTCGTTGCGCAGTTGCAGTACCAATTGGCACCACACGGTCATCATGTCTTTATAGAGACCGGCTGCGGACAGCTTGCCCGCTTGGGCGACGGGCAAAGCGACCTTCTGAATCAACCCTTGCAAGATGGTGCCGGCGTTATCCAGGTCGATAGAATGCTTTTCCGAGTATACCAACTCTAATGCCGTAACGCGCCGGTCCTCAAGATAGCGGCCAAGTTGCGCCCGCAACTCCTCGCGACTGCGATCTCGAAAAAAATCACTCACCTGCCGCCAATAGAAACTACTCCCGATTTCAGAAGCGGGCGCCAACGGATCAGGTTCGACAACATCATTGACCAATCGCTTGAAAGTAATGATGCTGTCGGTGAAATCGTAATCAACGTAATGTACGAGACGGACGACACGGATCCCGTCCACAGTCTGTTCCGAGAATATCTGCTCGGCTGCGGCAACTGCCTCTATACGTTGATCCCACGCATTCAGCCGAAACCACTGCTGGTCCCGAAAAGAATGAAGCTCGTAAGTGATGCGGATCTCTCCGACAACAGCAGGGTCGGGATGCACGATCTGAACCTTCGCTGAAAAACAGAGAACCACTCGGGTTCAGCGATTCCGGCCTCCCAGTCGCGGCCGTTGCGACATTACGCGGCGTAGCCCGGACATGAACCGATGGTCTTTTATAAACCAGCCAAGCAGATCTGTGCCAGAGAATTTGGACATCGCCTTACCAAACTCTCGGCATTTGGGGCCGCCGTTCCTCGCACAGAGGCTCATGACCGCCAAGGGCGGGCATTTCACGCCAAATGTTCCGAGACACGCCACGGCTCCACCGTCCGCCATGGTTTGCGGTCATTGGAGGTCTGGTGACCCTTCGAACTCCAATCACACGGTGTGGTTGACACCTTGACCGGCCAGCACACGGGCGCCCCGGGATGCCCCGGAGCCGTCCAGCCCAGGCCGAACAGGGCGATGCGACGCCCCCATCCGTCGGTCCCCTTCAGGAGTGACGCTTTTGAGAAATCGGCGAATGATTATGGCTCCATCAGCATTGCTGCCAACCTCTTTCAACATACCTTTAGGCAGAGCGCCAATGACAGTTTCGATTTGGTAGAGGGTCGCCCTGGCAACGAATGAGCAGGCACGATGATGGCCGCGGACAGACTTGACCATGCCCCCAAAATAAATAGTCAACGATTTCTGTCGTTGGCCTTTGCCAGCGCCGATTTACTTTTCGAAATTGGTTTGAATGGAAAGATTTTTTTTGCTGTCGGGGCAACCGTTGGCCTGACCGAGCGCACGGAGACCGAACTGATCGGAAATGATTGGCTCGCCATTATTGACGTTGCCGACCACGAGGCTCTCAAGGCCCTGACCACCCGAATGACTGTGGGAACCCGGTGCGGGCCGCGTCAGGTGCAGTTGGCGCTGCCACGGGCCGATGGCACCCCCCGATACGCGCTCTTCAGCGCCTGCCGGTTGCCGGGAACCGAGGACAGAATCTCATGTGCATTGGCCCATCTGCGGATTCCCTTACCGTTGCGAAGCGCCCCTCTTCAGCGCGATGTGGAAAGTGGCCTGCTTGACGCCAATGGCTTTTCCGCAGCCGCCGCAGAGATCGCCCTCTCCGCCAAATCGGCACCCTATCCGGTTGAAATTGTTCTGGTCGACGTCCATGGCCTGACCGAGGAGAGCATTGAGGGCGGCGCTTCATCGCTGATCAAAAAAATCGGTGAACTCTTGCGCAGTGCCTCGCTCGATGGTGATTCGGTCGGTCGGCTTGCCTATAACAAATTCGGTCTGGTCCATGAATGTGGTGACAATCGGCTGTTTGAGCGAATCGCCGATATCAGGCATGAAGGGGCCAGTGCCGGGGTCAATCTTTCCTGCATTCGCAACGACATTCCCGTCGATACCGGGACTCTGACCAATGACGATGTGATCAAGGCCATTAAGTATACAATTAATAACTTTATTCATTCCACGACCACGATGTCCACATCGGACTCTTTAGCCGATGTATTCGAGAATATGGTCGGCGATACGATCAAACGAATGGACGATTTCATCGTCAATGTGCGAGAGCAGCGATTCGAACTGTGGTTCCAGCCCATTGTCGACATAGAGCGGAACCGGTTGCATCATTTTGAGGTCCTGGCCAGATTTCAGGAGGGCGAAAGCCCCTTCGAGAACATCCGGTTTGCCGAACAGATTGGGGTCATCGAGCAATTCGATCTGGCGGTTTGCGACCGCGCCATTGCCCTATTAAAGTCGCGGCTCAACGGTGACCAGTTGGTTGGCATGGCCATTAATATCTCTGGCCGCTCGATTGAAAACTCCATTTTCGTTAACCTGCTTTTGAAAATCCTGGAGAAAAATCAATCACTATCTAAATGGCTATCTATTGAGATAACCGAAAGCTCCCGGATGCGTGATCTGGCCCGGGCCGAGCAGATCATTCAACAAATTCGTCAGATGGGCTTTGTTTTATGTTTAGATGATTTTGGTTCGGGAGCAGCATCTTTCCAATATTTGCGCTCGCTGACGGTGGATTTCGTCAAGATTGATGGTATCTACGTTAAACAAATCGGTCAATCGCGCCGCGATGACGCCATGTTGCGCTGTATTGCCGGGACCTGCCGGGAACTCGGGATCGGCACCATCGGCGAATGTGTCGAAACCGCCAGTCAGGCTAGATCCTTGTTGGACCTCGGCGTAAAATTCGCTCAGGGGTGGTACTACGGGCGGGCGACCCCGGACCCGGTCTGGGCGCCGTCCGCCCCGTTGGCGGTTCCCCCCGGCGTGGCCGCCGCACGGCGCCGATAAGCCGCCTCGTCATTCCGGCGGTTCACGTCCACTCCCGGCCTCGGCGGCGGTCTTGGCGGCGTCGCGCCGATGCTCGATCCAACGGGCCGACCAGATTGATATCTCATAGAGCAGCATCAGCGGTATGGCCAGGCTGATCTGACTGAAAACGTCCGGCGGCGTCAAAATCGCCGCCGCAACAAACACCAGCACAATGGCATAGCGGCGCTTCTCCGCCAGTTGCTTCGACGTGACCAAACCGACCCGGGCCAACAGCGTCAAAAGCACCGGCAACTGGAACGCGATGCCAAAGGCGAAGATCAGGGTCATCACCAGCGAAAGATATTCGCTGACCCGAGCCTCCAATTGAATGGGCAACGTCGCCGGATCGCTGGGGTTCAGTTCGAAACCAAGGAAGAAACGCCAAGCCAAAGGGAAAACCAGATAATAAACGACGGCGCCGCCCATAAAAAATAAGATCGGAGTCGCGATCAGGAACGGCAAAAACGCTTGCTTCTCATGTTTATAAAGGCCAGGCGCCACAAACAGCCAGAGTTGGGAGGCCACAAAGGGAAAGGTGATGAACGCCCCGGCCCAAAACGACACTTTGATGTAGGTAAAAAACGCCTCCGTCAGACCGGTGTAAATCATTCGCCGGTTTTGACCTGCAAGGATTTCTGCGAGCGGTCGCACCAGAAAAGCGTAGATTTCTTGGTGAAAAAGATAGCAGACGGCAAATCCGATCAACAACGCCACCACCGAATAGATCAGGCGGTTCCGCAGTTCGATCAGATGCTCGACCAGTGGCATCCTGGATTGATCGAATTCCTCTTCCACCGTCGTCACCCCTGCCCATGACCAGCCGCAGCACCGCTGGTCGGCGCCCCGACGGCAGGCGACGATGTTTCGATCAGCGCCGTCGCCTGAGCCAAGGCCGCCGGTTCTGCCGAGACCGAAAGCGGTGGCGGCGGCAACGGCTCCACCGGGCTGCCGGGATGGCCGGTCGCGCCAGCCTGGGTGGGATCGAGACCGTAACGGAGCGTCCCGCCGGGGTCCACCAGTTCGGCCAGGCTGCGGGGATGGGTCAGATCACGGGCGGCCTGGGCCTGACGGCGCAACTCGTCCAACTCGGTCTCGTGCATCATGTCGTTGACATGGCGTTGGAACTCGCCGGCCATGGCGCGCAGCCGACGCACGGCTTTGCCCAACTCATAAAGAACCCGTGGCAACTCTTTGGGTCCAATGGCAATCAGGGCAACCACCCCGATCACCAGGATTTCCGTCCAGCTAATATCGAACATGGCCCATTGTCCCGGCGCGTCGCGTCGCCACTGCCCGCGCCACAGCGCACGGCGTTGATGATGGCAGAAAGCCCTCACGACCGCAACACGCGCACTGGGCACGCATCAGCTTGGGCCGCTGCTCCGGGGTTGGGGCAAGTTCATCCGCCCCGCTTCAGAATGGCCACCATATGCAGCGAGATTTTTTCCATCTCGATGATCAGGTTGGTCACGCGGTTGGTGAAGTTGTTGTAAAATACGATGGCCGGGATCGCGACCACCAAGCCACAAGCCGTGGTGATCAGGGCTTCGGAAATGCCGCCGGCAAGATCGCTGGCCTGGATGGTCCCGCCCTTGGACAGCGCATCGAACACCTGAATCATGCCGATCACGGTGCCGAACAGACCCAATAACGGCGCCGCTGAGGCAATCGAGCGCAAGGTGGTCAACTGGGCGCGCAACCACGGGATTTCCTGCCGGCCGGCCTCTTCCAGACGCTCCTTGATCTCGTGCTCGCTCCGATCAAAATAAAGAATCCCCCCCAGAATCACCCGGGTCATGGGCAGCGAGGTTTTCTTGCAATAGGCGGTGGCTTCGGCGCGCTTATTGTCAAGCAGCAGACGCTCCACCTGGGCAATCACTTTGGCGTTGATCACCTGGCTGTGACGGAGTTGGCCGAGTTTCCAAATGATGATCCCGACGCACCAGACCAGGATGACCAGCAACAGCCACACCACCACGCCGCCCAGTTGAAACAGGTGAACGATGAAGGCGCCGAAGCGGCCGAACAGGTCGAGCAGCAGACCTTCGATCGCGGTAATGTCCATTTCCCTTCCCCCGGGTTTCCACCGGGCGGTCTCTGCCGCCCGGTGACGTCATATCATTGTCGTGACATCAAGGTCATTGTCGTGACATCAGGCGCCCTGGTCACACCGTCCGCGCCCTCGGGACCGCCGTCCTCAGTGGGCCAGCAGCACAATTTCGATCCGCCGGTTCCGCGCCCGGCCTTCGGGCGTGGTGTTGGCGGCGATGGGCTGAAATTCGCCGTACCCGACCGCGGCCAACCGGGTCGGCTCGACGCCGCCGGTTTGTTCGAAAAAGCGGACGACATTCACCGCCCGGGCGGCGCTCAAGGCCCAGTTGCTGCCAAAGCGGCTGGCCGGACCCAGCGGCACGTTGTCGGTGTGGCCACCCACTTGAATCTGTAAGGTATTGACCCGGGTGGCCAGGATTTTGCCGACATTGGCCAGGACCGGCAATCCTTCGGGCCGCAGTTGATCACTGCCCGAGTCGAACAGGATGCGATCCGACAGTTCCAACACCAGCCGATCGTTGACCCGGGTCACCCCCAGCGACTTGTCGTCGATCAGCGATTTAAGGCTGTCGGTCAGGTGCTGCTGGGTCTCCTCGATGCCGGCCAGCCGATCCAGTTCCGCCTTCTTCAGCGACTGGAACCGGGCATTTTCGGCGCTGACATCGGCCACCTGAATCCGCAGCCGTTCCAACTCGGCCTGGGCCGCCGCCAGGTCGGCCTGGTGGCTGGCCTGTTCCCGCGCCAAGTCACTGGCCAGGGCCTTGCTTTCGGTCTCCAGGCGGGTCAACGTCGCCTGGGCCTCGGTGGCCTGCTGGGTCTGCTGTTCGGCCGTCGCCTGACTTTGCGCGAGCTTGGCCCGTACGTCGTCAAGGGCTTGATCCATCACCACAATCCGCTGAGCCTGGCTCGCCAGGGCCTGCTCTTTGGTCGTCAGATCAGCCTGGAGCTGAGTCAGCCGTTGGGCTTGATCGGCCAGCCTGGCCTGATGGTCACTCAAGCTGGTGGTGGCCGTGGTCAGGTCCCCCTGAAGCCGGCCGATCTGGTCCCGTTGTCCCGCCAGGTCCGCTTCGTATCGGGTCGCTTGAACCGCACTGGCCTGAAGCTCGGCCTCGAGCCGGACCACCCGCTCACCCTGGGCCGCCGCCTGCCGGGCGCTTTCGGAGAGGTCCGTTTGCAGCCGGGCCAACACCGCCTCCTGGCTACTGGCGTGCTCCACCAGGGTCCGATTCTCGGTGGCCGCGGTCGCCAACTGGCCCTTGAGGTTGGCCAAATCCTCGGGACTGATCAACGAACTCGATACGGCGTAGAACAGCACAATCAGAAACAGCACGTCGATCAGCGGCGCCAGTTCCAGGGTCACATCGGGCTCGATCAACAGCTCGCTGAGCTTCATGGCGACCTCCTCTCCCGGTTTGCCGCCGGCCGGCGACCGGCCAAAACGACTCGCAATTCACACGTCCCGACCTGGAAACGACCGGAACGGTGTTGTGACCACGACCCCTGGCGACGAGTCTCGCGTCGCACGATCGTGTCGATGGCACCGTACCGGTCAGGGCATGGCCCGACCCGACGGGGTTGAATGCCCCGCCGTCGTCGGAACCCTCCTCTTACGCCTTCAGATGCTCCAGCCGCTTCCACACGCCCTCGGCATCCCGGCGGCGCCCCACGTCGCGTTCCAACAGAAACCCCAAATTCTCCAATCCGGGGATAAAATTGGGTTCGCGCTCCAGCAACCGTTCGAAGGCGCCAATCGCCCGGGCCGGATCGCTGTCCTTCAGATCGAACCCTTCACAGGTGAACAACAACTCGGTCTTGCCGATCGCGACAACGTCACCGAACTCCAGAACGACATCTTCCGTAACCGGGCTACCATTGCGGAGGGTGCCGTTGGTGCTGCCCGAATCCCTGAGGGTAAAGCGGTTATGCTCGTATCGCACCTCGGCATGAACCCGCGAGGCCTTGTTCTCGGCTAACATCACCCGATTGGTACTGGCGCGACCGATGGTGCATGCCTCGAAGGGCAGTTTGTATTCCTGTCCCGGCTCGGTCCCCAGCATCACCCGCAGCACCGGCATCCCGTGGAATTGATCCTTGGGCTGAGCCGGAGGCAATCCACGGCCCAGCATCACCGTCGACTCCGCCGGCGCCTCTTCTTCCTCAACCGCTTCCACCGGTGGGGGAGGAGGAGGGGCAGGCGCCCGAACTGGAGCCCGGACGGCGGTCCGGGGCGCGGACGCCCCCGGCATGACCGGCACCGTCTGGTCCGCTTCGTCGTTCCGGGTCGCAACCAACGGGGGGCGCTGCACCGGCTGAGGCGCCGGTTGCGGCGCGTGCTGGGGCGCGTGCTGGGGCGGCTGGGGCGCTTGCTGGGGCGGTCGCTGGGCCTGCTGAGGCGAAGAGGCGGTTGGTAAGGCCGACACGATGCGGGACAAGGCCGCCACATCGGCGCGCCACGCCGCATACAACCGCTCACCCTCCCGATGGAGGTCGATCAGGGCGGCGGCGGCGCGCTCGGCATCGTGGGCCGCCGCACGCGCCTGCCGGGCTGCCGACAGGGCAGCCATTATCGCCAGTAGCGTTAACAAAGCGGCCACCGCCGCCACAACCCACGGAATCAAGGTCGCATTTGCACCGAACACTGCATCCATCTTTATTTCCCCCGCCAGAATGTCCGCGTCTTCGGGACACCATGTTAGCAAAATCACCGATCCTGTCACGGCACAAACGCGAGTCCCGACGACATCGATCGGGTTATTGACGAAAGCCGACCGATACGACATCACCCGGCGTCACGTTCGCCGACACCGGTCCGGCCGATCCCGTCCCGGGCCACCGCGCTTTTCCGGTGTTCCTCAATACCGCCCCGCACGCATCAGCACCATGACCGACATCCGATTTTATCACCTACAGCGCAAGACTTTGGAACAGACGCTGCCCCCCCTGCTCCAAAAGATTCTGGAGCGGGGTCTGCGGGCAGTGGTCAGGGCCGGCTCGGACGAACGGGTCGAAGCCTTCAATCAATGGCTCTGGACCTGGGACCCGGCCGCATTCCTGCCCCATGGCAGCCGCGCCGACGGCTCGGCCGCGGACCAACCGGTCTGGCTGACCACCGCCGACGAAAACCCCAACGGCGCCCAAGTGCTGGTCCTGACCGACGGCGCCACCACCGGAACCACCGAAACCGAGGCTTTTGCCCTGATCTGTGATCTGTTCGACGGCAACGACGCCGCCGCGGTCGCAGCCGCCCGACACCGCTGGCGAAGCTGCAAGTCCGCCGGCCATCAACTCACCTACTGGCAACAGTCGGCCCAAGGCGGATGGGAGCGAAAGGCTTGAAGGAGCCCCCAACCCGCGGAATCCGGAATAAAGCTTTTGAGTTCCCGGTCGTTTTTCGCGAAAGTGTGACTCTGGGGGTCGCGCCCGGCCGCGCGGACCATGATGGATAAGCGTCCGATGATCACAGAAGAAATCAACCGCGAAACAAAGGACGCCGCGATCCTGATCGTTGACGACAACGGATCCAACGTCGACCTGTTGCGCGAAATTCTGCGTCACCAGGGCTATACCCAGGTTCGAGGCGAAACCGACCCGCGGCTGATTCCCGACCTGTGCCGGGCCACCCGGTACGACATCCTGTTGCTGGACATCCGCATGCCGCATATCAACGGCTTTCAGTTGATCGAGCTGCTGCGTCCGATTTTCGCCGATGATTATGTCCCGATCCTGGTCCTGACCGCTCAGACCGACCAGGAAACGCGCCGCAAATCCTTGGAGGTGGGCGCCAGCGACTTCCTGACCAAGCCCTTCGTCGCTTGGGAATTACTTCAGCGCGTCGGCAATATGTTACAAATTCGCATGCTCTACAAGAAAACCCGGGAACAGAATCGGGAGCTGGAGCAACGGGTGACCGAACGGACTCGGGAGCTGACCGAGGCCCTGGCCGCCACCCGCAAGGCCGACCGCGCCAAGCTCGACTTTCTGTCGGTGGTGAGTCACGAGCTGCGCACGCCGTTGAACGCCATCATCGGCTTTTCCGAGATGATCTCGGCTCATGACGACAAGCCGCAGATTCCCGCCGATTATCTCGACTACGCCAGACTGATCGAGGAAAGCGGCAAACACCTGCTCGATATGGTCAACCGCATCCTCGACTACACCAAGGGCTCGACGGGCGCGGTCAATGTCGAGGACCGGCCGGTGGCGCTGCGTGATCTCGTGAGCCGCTGCATCAGCCTGCTGATGCCCAAGGCCGCTGCCAAGACCGTATCGGTGATCCTGGAACCGTCACCCCCCCTGTGGGTTCGGGGTGACGAGCGCCGGCTGCGCGAAGTGGTCCTGTCGATCCTCGACAACGCCATCAAGTTCAATGCCGTAAACGGCAAGGTGACGATCAGCTTGAGCGACAGCCTGACCGGACCGGTGGTCACCATCGCCGACAATGGTCCGGGGATCGCCCCGGACATTCGTGCGCGCATCTTCGATCCGTTTACCCAGGGCGAGGGGTCCCTGGACCGTCGCCACGACGGCATCGGCCTGGGCCTGCCCATCGTCCAACGGCACACCCAGCACCATGGCGGCCGGGTGGAGCTGGACAGCGAACCGGGCTGCGGAACCACCGTCCGCGTCTGTTTGCCCGCCGAACGGCGGCTTGACCGGGGCGGGTAAGGGTCATCCCGACGCACCGGGCACCGACCGCCGAAGCGTGACCTTGGGCCGGGAAACCTCGGCTCCCCAACCCGGGGCTGGACGGTTGCCGCGCGGCCGTGCCAAGCTGGGGGTCTTGTTTGCCTCCCGAAGTCAGAGGACCCTCGCCCCATGCGCCTTGCCGGAAAGATTGCCGTCGTCACCGGAGCCAGTCGCGGCATCGGCCGTGACATTGCCCTGGAATTCGCCCGCCAGGGCGCCCTGTTGGCGGTGGGCTATGCCGAACGGCAGGACAAGGCCCAAGCGGTGGTGGCCGAAATTGCGGCCCTGGGCGGCCAGGCGATGGCGGTGGCACTGGATGTCCGCAACCGGGACCAGATTCGCGCGGGCTTTGCCGAGATCGTGCGCACGTTCGGCGGCATTGACATTCTGGTCAACAACGCCGGGATCAACGAACGCTGCACCTTTCAGGAGATGACCGACGACAGCTGGGACCGGATCATGACGGTCAACCTCAAGGGGCCGTTCATCTGTTGCCAGGAGGTCTTCCCCCACCTGATCGCCCGGGGCGGCGGCCGGATCGTCAATATCAGCTCGGTGGCCGGCGAATATCATGGACCCAAGACCGTCCATTACGCGGTGTCCAAGGCCGGACTCAACAGCCTGACCAAAGTGGTCGCGCGCTATGGCGCCGAGCACAACATCCTGGTCAACGCCGTGGCACCCGGCATCATGCTGACCGACCAGACCGCCGACGAGTTGGCCTCGCCGGCGGGCGCCCGGATCGTCGAGATGACCCTGCTGAAGCGCGCGGGAACCCTCGCCGACGTGGCCTCGGCCTGTGTGTTTCTGGCCTCGGATGAACAGAATTACATGACCGGCCAAGTCTTGAGCGTCAGCGGCGGCGCTGTGCTCTGAACATCCCGGCAAGCGGAGACCAAAACGGCATGGACGCACGCGAATTCAAAGCCCGGCTGAAGCGTCGGCAACCAGTCATCGGGACCTGGAGCCACCTGCCCCATCCGACCGTGGTCGAGATCATCGGCGCTGCCGGCCTCGACTTCATCGTATTCGACCTGGAACACGGTCCGCACAGCTTCGGCGACCTGCCGGCGCTCTATCTGGCCGCCGAAAGCCAGGGCATGGTGCCGATCACCCGGGTCCCGGGTCCCGACAACAGCAACATCCTGCGCTGCCTGGATTCCGGCACCAAGGGCGTGATGGTCCCCCATGTCGAAGACGCGGTCGCCGCGGCCCGCGCCCTCGAGTCCATGGTGTACGGCCCCTCGTCACGCAACCGCGGGGTGGCGACCCTGACCCGGGCCTCGATGTTCGACGGCCGTCACGAACGCGCCCATCTCGACGGCCAGAACCCGCTGATCACCTCGATTCTGATGGTCGAGGACGGCGGGGCGCTGGACGATCTCGACGCCATCTGCGCCCTGCCCGGCCTGGATGTGCTGTTCATCGGCATCTATGACCTGTCCCAAAGCCTGGGGCTCCGCGGCAGCCTCGACGATCCGGGCTTCCAACGCCTGTTTACCGACGCCGTCCGCCGCATCACCGACCACGGCATTACCGTCGGCTGTTACGCGGCCACCCCGGTTGCCGCCAAACGTCTGCTCGATCTCGGCATCGGGTTCATCACCCTGTGTGTGGACGGCGCCATGCTGCGCCGATCCTACGAACAGGCTTTGGCCGAACTCGCGTCCCTGACCTGAAAGTATCCTGTTGATGCCCGCGCCTCGCGTTTCTGTGATCATCCGGACCCGGAACGAAGAATCCTGGGTCGGCCATTGCCTCGATATGGTGTTCGCCCAGGATTATCCCGATTTTGAAGTGATACTGGTCGATAATAACAGCACCGACCATACGCTCCAAGTCATCCGGCGCTACCCGGTCAGCCAGGTGGTGACCATTGACGCCTACAAACCCGGGCTATCGCTGAATCTGGGCATCCGCGCCAGCACCGGCGCCCTGATCGCGTGTCTGTCATCCCACTGCATTCCCCAGCGCACCGACTGGCTGTCGTCCCTGGTCGCGGGCTTGGACGACCCCAGCATCGCCGGTGTCTATGGCCGTCAGTTGCCCTTGGCCTTCAGCGGTGCCGTCGACAAACGCGATTTGTTGACGGTGTTCGGACTCGACCGCCGGGTTCAGACCCGCGACTACTTCTTCCACAACGCCAACAGCATGATCCGGCGGGACGTGTGGGAACAATTCCCGTTTGACGAGCAACTGACCAACATTGAGGACCGTTACTGGGGCAAGGCGGTGACCGAGGCCGGCTGGCGTTTGCTCTACGAGCCCGAGGCCGCGGTTTATCACCATCACGGCATCAACCAGGCCAATGACGGCGAGCGCGCCGGCGGCGTTTCCGCGATGCTGGACCTGTTGGAACGGGATCTGGTCACGGCGCTGCCCGACAGCCTCAAGCCCGAGAACTGCAATGTGGTGGCGGTGGCCCCGGTGCTGGGCGAACCCCGGGACCTTCAGGGCATGGATCTGCTGGCGGGCCTGCTGCGCCAACTTGGGCAAGCCGGTTACGTCCGCTCGATCTACACCTTTTCCGAGAGTGACGCCGTCCGCGAGACCACCGAGCGCGCCGGTGCCCGCTTTATCCGCCGCCCCGAGGCCCTGCGCGCCCGTGATCGGACGCTGGGCGAAGTCCTGCAACATGCCCTGGCCGAGATCGAACGGGGCGGTGACTATCCCCAGACGGTCCTGTACGTCAATTATCTGTGTCCGTTCCGGCCGCCGAGCCTGTTCGACGAACTGGTGACCGAACAGCAATACAAGGGCCTGGACACGGTGTTCCCCGGGTTCATCGACTACAATGACCACTGGGCCAACGCCGCCCCCGGCACCTACCGCCGCATCACCGAAAGCATCCGCCCCGGCCCCGACCAGCCGGCACTCTACCGTTCGTTGTATGGACTGGGTTGCGCCACCAAGGCCTCGGTGGTCCGGCGCGGCCAGTTGCTGGGCGAGCGCGTCGGCATCCTGCCCATTCACGACCACATCTACACGCTTCGCTGCACCGACCGCCGCCCCGAGCCCAGTCCGCCGTCGTTACGCGACAGCCAGTCCCCGGTGGGTTGGACCGCCGAGTTGTTCCTACGGGAATTCCGGCCGTAGCGACCAAACCAGGCCGGGTGCCAAAACCTCACCGGTTCCAAGACACCGAACCCCGCCATGACGGGGTTCGGCCGCCAGACCGACCCCGGCGCCAGAGTCCCGGAACGTGGGTATTCGACAAAAACCGAGCGCCTCGAACCACCCTCAACCATGCTTTTCCGCTCGGAAATCTGCCCTTTGGCGTCGGCGCCGGCGCGTTGTACGGAACAACATTCGATCGTCAGGGGATCGAATCAACATGATATCTCTTGCAAGTACCGGTCTCTTGTGATCTCATCAACAGACCGTCGGCAGGTACCTTCACGGTGGGCCGCACGGAGTTATCGGATATATCGGAGACCTGGGATGCCGAGTGGCATTGTGAAGTGGTTCAACAGCAGCAAGGGTTACGGTTTCATTCAGCCGGATGGGGGTGGAGCCGACGTGTTCGTCCATATCTCTGCGGTTGAACGTGCCGGGCTCGGCAACCTGAGCGAAGGGCAGAGACTTTCGTTCGATGCACAGCGCGACCCGAAGAAGGGAAAGTCGTCGGCGGAGAATCTTAAGGCAATCTAGCCGGCACATTGACCTGTAATGGATGGGGCGCCCACGAGGCGCCCCTTTTCATGTCCGCGCCCCGCACCCGGGCGGAACCGCGAGCCGGACCGCGGGGTCGGTTATCCTGAGAGCCGGGCACCGACGGGCGGCGGGGTCGACGTTCTGTGACGATGGTCTGTGCCAAGAGTCCGCGACGAGAGTCCTTGATGGCGCCGGAACGAAGACCAATCTTAGAAAGCAGAGCCAATTTATCCGGGCAATCTTATCCGCAAGAGATTGTTCCGCACCGGTGGAGGCTCGACATGGTGCCCAAACCGAACCAAGCGCGTGACAAGAATCACCCCGCAACCGAGCTTCACGATTTCCTCGAAGCCTTTCGGCCGGACGTCGGGAAGTCCGTGGGGCCAAATCCCCATCCTGTTGGCGCCGGCACCTCGGGACTTCACGACCACTGGGCGGTCTCCCGTCCCGACAGCCGCAGCGCCCGCGACTGGCGCCAGGAATGGCAGGCCCAACATCGCCCGGCGCTGCAACAGCCTCAAAACCCGAAGGTTCTGTGGCTGAGCCTGGCTCTGGTGATCGCTGTCCTGTTGTCGGTCTACGGTGTCTGGCGGATTGATCAGGCGGTCCACGAGCATGCCATCCCGTCGGAGATGACCGCGGACCACACTGCTCCGGCAATTCACTGGCGCGGACAGTAGGCGGTGGTGTTTTACCGGACGTCCGGTACACTATCGCGGGGTTGGTGACCGGAACCAGCCAACCCGACACCCGCCGGCCGATACGCCTTGAACACCCAATGGCCCAGGAGAACAAGCGGCGATGACCGTATCCAGGACCGACGAAATTCGTGCCGCCGCCGAATCCCGGGCCGCCACTCTGGCCTCGATCGAGACCGGGGTTCATATGCTGGCGGCCGCACTCCATCAGTTGATCATCGGGGATACCAAACTCAGCCGGCTTGCTCCGGTGCTGGGCCGGCGCCTGCACGACGATCAGCAGGAAGTGGGCGAATTCATCGCCGAACATCTGGACAAGTATTTGCCGCCAGAACGGCGGGAACCACCCCCCGAGGGTGTCCGCCCCCTCCCGACACGGGTGTCTTCGGCCCGGGCTTTGGAGTCGTCGGCCTCCCGATGACCCGGACGGGCGAGCCGGGACAGGGAACGATGGCAGGCCGCTTGACAAGGTGATGCCGAAGCCGTCAAGTCGCTGGGGTCGTTCACCGGTTCGCCATAACGCCTCTCACGGCCAGAAGCGGCGTCATGGGCCGATGACAGGTCGCCAGGTTTCGCGCATGGCCATGCGACGGTAAGGTCGGGCTACCCCGAAACAGGATCAGGCTGAAATTTCCATGCCCATCCACAACCTCGACGCCCTTTTCCAACCCGGGACCATCGCCCTGATCGGGGCCGGTAGCCTATCCCGAGGTCCGGCCGCGATTCTCGCCCGCAACCTGTTCCATGGAGGCTTTCGCGGGCCGGTCATGCCGGTTTCGGATCAGGTGGCGGTGGAAGGTGTCCTCGCCTACCGGTCGGTGGCGGCGCTGCCGGTGGTCCCGGACCTGGCGGTGGTTTGTAACCCACCGGATCAAACCCCCGACCTGATCGACCAGCTTGGCCGCCGCGGGGCCCGTGCGGCGCTTCTGGTCGGAGAGGGAGGCGTGGGAACCTCCGGCCAGGACGCCCTCGACCGGCGTCAGCGATTGATCGAGGCGGCCCGGCCCTACGGCTTGCGCCTTTTGGGTCCCAACAGCTCGGGGGTGATCGTGCCGGCCCGGGGTATGAACGCCAGCATCGTTCATACCCATCCGACCAAAGGCGACATTGCCCTGATCGGCCAATGCGGAACCGTGGTCAGCGCCGTGGTCGAATGGGCAGGCGAGCGTGGGGTCGGCTTTTCCCATGTGGTCGCGGTCGGTGACGCCGTCGACGTCGATGTCGGCGACCTGATGGATTCCCTGGCCATGGACGGTGGCGTCCGGGCGATTCTGCTGCATATTGAAGCGGTCGGCAACGCCCGGACCTTCATGTCCGCAGCCCGGGCCGCGGCCCGCCACAAGCCGGTGATCGTGATCAAGGCCGGGCGCAACCTGGAGGCGACATGCCGCGCCAGCGCCCGGGTCGGTGCTCAACCGGGCTCGGACGAGGTTTATGACGCGGCGTTCCGCCGGGCCGGCATCCTTCGGGTCAAGCATCTGTCAGAATTGTTTGATGCCGCCCAGACGCTGGGCATGGGCGTTTCCATGGCCGGCCTGCCCCCGGGTCCCGGCCGGCTGGCTATTCTGACCAATGGCGCCGGCATCGCGACACTGGCCACCGATACCCTGATGGAAGGCGGCGGCCGGCTGGCCGCACTGGCCCCTGCCACGGTCCAACGCTTGAATCAGGAGTTGCCGCCAAACTGGTCTCACGGCAATCCGGTGGATATCGGCAGCGACGCCTCGGCCAAACGCTATGGCGACGCTCTCGACCTGCTGCGTCAGGACCCGACCAACGACGCCGTCCTGGTGCTCAATTATCCGGCGTCCAGCGGAGACGGGGTGGCCTGTGCCCAAGCGGTGATTGACGCCAGCCGCCGGCCAAGCTCGGGGCGGCCCCATCCGGTTCTGACCAGTTGGCTGGGTGCGGGCGTTGCCGCCGAGGCCCGCCGCCGATTCGCGGTCGCACGCGTTCCGACCTACGACACGCCCGATAGTGCCGTCCGCGGATTTCTTCAACTGACTGAGTACCATCGCAATCAAGAATTATTGATAGAAACGCCGCCCTCCCTGCCCGACCAATTCGAGGTCAATGAGGCGGCGGTCCGCATCATTATCGAACGCGCACTGGCCGGCAGCCGTCAGTGGCTGACCGAGCCGGAAGCGCTTCAGATCATATCCGCTTACGGAATTCCCACCCAGGAAACATACCGCGTCAACACGCCGGCTGAAGCCAGCGCGGCCGCCCGCGCCATCGGCCGGCCGGTGGCGCTGAAACTGCGAACCGCCGACCTCAGCCACCGGGTCGATTTCAACGAAGTGATTCTCAATCTCAAGGAGCCGGATCAGGTCAGCGCCGCCGCCGAGCAGTTGCTGCGGCAGGCCCACGAAGTCGATCCGATCATCCCGGTCGACGCGTTCACGGTCCAGGCCATGGCTGACCTTGGCGAAGCCCAGGAACTGATCATCGGCATGACCGAGGACCGGCTGTTCGGACCCGTGTTGCGGTTTGGCCACGGCGGCAGCGGCGGCGCGGTGCTGAACGACGAAGCCCTGGCCCTGCCGCCGCTCAACATGAACCTGGCACGCGACCTGATGGCACAGACTCGGGTCTGGCGGCTGTTGCATGGTTACCGGGGCCGCAAGCCGGTCGATCTGGACGCGGTGGCACAGGCGCTGATCAAGATTTCCCAATTGGTGATCGACGTTCCGGAAATCGCCGAGTTGGAGGTCGATCCGCTGTTCGCCACCGAACGCGGTGTGCTGGCCCTGGGCGCCCGCATCCGGGTGGCCAAGCACACCCCGGACCGAACCACACGTTTGGCGATTCAGCCCTACCCCAAGGAGTTGGAGGAACCGGCAACGTTACGCGACGGGACGCCGGTGTTGATTCGCCCGATTCGCCCCGAGGACGAGCCTCGCCTTCATGCCATGATCGCGGCGATGAGCGCCGAGGATATGCGGTTGCGCTTCTTCGCACCGACCCGGCGTTTGTCGCACCAGACCGCGGCGCGCATGACCCAAATCGACTATGACCGTGAGATGGCTTTTATTTTGGTCACACCCGACCATTTGGGCGGCGACATCCTGGGGGTCGCCCACCTGATTGCGGACCCGGACCTGCGCCGGGCAGAGTTTGCCCCCATGATCCGGAGTGCCCAGTGCCGACGCGGCCTTGGGACGCTGTTGATGACGAAAGTCATTGCCTACGCCAAGACCCGCCACATCGACGAAGTTTACGCCGAGGTGTTGCGGGAGAACACCGGCATGCTCCGGTTGGCCCAGAGAATGGCGTTCAGCCGCCGCGACAACCCCGATGAACCGGGGGTGCTGGAGGTGAGGCGCCGCCTCGATACCGCGCCTCCCTCCGGTTAAACCTAGCCCCCCGAATGGCCGCATGAGAGGATTTGTCGGAATCGATCACTCCGGCCTTGCATCTTGGCGCCATATCGTCATCTTGGATGGACACGTTCTTTTTCCCTTTGACGAGACGACGGCATGTACGATCGCCCCCCCCGTTCCTTCAATGCACCCGCGATCACCCATAGTGGGGCTCGGGCCACCGTGAAATGGTTCAATCCCACCAAAGGCTTCGGCTTTGTGACGCCCGACGACGGATCGCCCGACGCATTCCTGCACATATCGGCTGTGCAGTCTGCCGGCTACGACGCGCTGCCAGAGGGCGCGACCCTGATTTGCGATCTGTCCCACGGCCCCAAGGGTCCACAGGTTGCCGCGATTTCTTCGGTCGACACCTCGACCGCCAAAGCGGGCGGCAGCCGGCCGCAACGCCCATCGGCCCCCCGCGGCGACTTCGGCCGCAGCAGCGGCGGCGGCGGTGCCCGTGGTGGTTGGGACGGGCAAGATGACGACGCTGACGGCGCCACCGTTGATGGAACCGTGAAATGGTTTAATGCCGACAAGGGCTTCGGCTTTGTGGCGCCCGCCGGTGGTGGCAAGGACGTGTTTGTCCACCGGAGCGCCCTCGAGCGTTCGGGACTTCAAGCCCTGGCGGACGGCGAACCGGTTCGACTGACGGTCCGCCAAGGTCAGAAAGGACCGGAAGCGGTGCGGGTCGAAGTCCGTTAATCCTCACTGCGGCCTGCTGGCCGGTCCCCGTTTCCGGGGGGAGCCGGCTGGCTTCCGTCGGTGTGCGAGTCGCGCTATTCGTTCCGAGCCAGAGTATCGAAGGCGGGAGTTTACAGCGCCTCGTTCGACGTCGCGGATGGCACCGCCACCGGGACCGGTCGAATCGGAGTGACTTGGCTTGTCAGGCAGGCTGACAAGTTTGACGAGGCCGGGTGGGAACGACACGGGGACGGGAACGACACGAGGACGGGCACGACACATGGCTGACCAGGATGACCCAACAATGCCGCGCCAACCCGGCCGACGGCAACTCCTTCGCTGTGTGGTCGCCGCAATGGTGGCGGGAACCGTCGATCTGGCATCCAGCCCGGGACAAGCCGCCGGTCGTCTTGCCGATCTGCTGGCCCCCCACATCCTCTCGTTCCTCAATGTTCACACGGCCGAGGCCCTGGCGGTTCCCTACGGGCTCGACGGCAAGGTCGTTCCCGGGGCCATGCCGGCGGTGCGCCATTTGCTCCATGACCACCACGACGGGAGCGACCACGAGATCGACTCGAAATTGCTCGACGTGCTGTTCACGATTGTCCAGTCCGTGGGCGGGGGGGCTCACACCACGCTCCAGGTTCTGTCCGGTTACCGTTCGCCGCACACCAATTCGATCTTGCGCCTGACCGATGAAGGCGTGGCGGTCAACAGCTTTCACATGCGGGGACAGGCCATCGACTTCTATATCCCGGGCTGTCCGCTTGCCGAACTTCATCGCGCCGCGTTGGCGGCGCGGGGTGGCGGCGTCGGCTATTACCCGGCCCACAATTTCATCCATGTGGATGTCGGGCCGGTCCGGCAATGGGGGTCATTCGGTGGCGCCATACCGATGCCGATGGGTCACGAGTCGCTGATGGTCGGGGGGCGACCGATGCACCTGACGCCGGTCCAGGCCAGGAATCTGGCCATGCATCGGCGCGCCTTGATGTGGGACCATCAGCATCGCCGTCTGATGGGGCAATAGGCCGGCGGCGCGAGGTATCCACGTCAAAGCTCTTGACAGCTCTTGTGCATCAGCCCCCGCCCAAATACGCGCCAACCACCGCGGGATTTCGGGCGATGTCAGCCGCCCGGCCGTGAAGAGCGACCCGGCCGCCTTCCAGCACGTAAGCGGTGTCGGCAACCGCAAGAGCGGCTTCGGCGTTTTGCTCCACCAACAGAATGGTCCGGCCCTCGGCCCGCAGTGCTGCGATGATCGCAAACACAGAGTCCACCAGCAGTGGCGCCAGCCCCATGCTCGGCTCATCCAATAGAAGCAGCCGAGGCTCCGCCATCAGCGCCCGGCCCATAGCCACCATTTGCTGCTCGCCACCCGAGAGCAAGCCGGCCGTTTCGTCCAGACGCTCGGCCAGCCGCGGAAAGCGCGCCAGCACCGCATCACGCCGACGGCGCAGACCCGCACCATCCGGCACCCCATACGCGCCCATGCGCAGATTCTCGGCCACGGTCATGCCATCGAACAACTGCCGGCCCTCGGGAACCTGCGTGATGCCCGCGGCGGCGATCCGGTGGGCCGGCAAACCCGTGACGTCACGCCCATCAAAACGAATACTTCCGCAAACCGGCTTAAGCAACCCGGAGATCCCCCTCAAGGTCGTGGTCTTCCCGGCACCATTGGCGCCGATCAGGCAAACCACCTGGCCCGCCGCCACCGTCAGGTTCAAGCCGGTCACGACCGGCGAACGGCCATAAGCCAGGGTCAGATCGCCAATCTCCAACAGCGGTGCGGTCACAACGATGACTCCCCGCAGGCCAATCGCGCCGCTCCCTTGGCGCCCAAATACGCCTCGATCACCACCGGATCGCGTCTGATTTCAGCCGGAGGGCCTTCGGCGATGCAACGACCGAAATTCAACACGGTAATCCAGTCACACAACTTCATGACAAACCCCATGTCATGTTCCACCAGCAGCAGGGTCACCCCCCGGTCCCGCACCCGCCCCAACAGCCGGGCCAGCGCCTCGGTTTCGTGGGGGTTCATGCCGGCGGCGGGTTCGTCGAGCAGCAACAGCCGGGGCGCCGAGGCCAGCCCCCGGGCGATCTCCAGCCGGCGTTGCTCGCCATACGACAGGTCGCCGGCAGGCAAATCGGCACGATCCCGGAGCCCGACCACCTCCAACAACTCCAGGGACTGCTCCCGCAACCGGCGCTCCTCGGCCCGCCAGGCCGGCGTCCGGAACAGACACTGCATCAGCGTGGCCGTGAGGCGGGCATGGGCCCCGGTCGCCACATTTTCCAGCACCGTCATCCCGTCGAACAGACGGATATTCTGAAACGTCCGGGCCAGGCCCAGGCCAGCCCGGGCATGCACCGGCAATCGGGTCACCGACCGGCCATCCACCGCAATCTCGCCGTCATCCGGCGGCAGCACCCCCGAGATCAGGTTAAACACCGTGGTCTTACCGGCCCCGTTGGGACCGATCAGGCCGTGAATATGTCCGGCCCGGACCGAAAACGTCACATGCGCCACCGCGGTCAGGCCACGGAATCGCTTGGACAGTCCGGTTACGTGCAACAGCGCGGTCATGGCGCCATGCCCCGGGGCAGCCGTCCCAGCCGCGGCATCCGCCACGGCACCACCCCCCGGGGCAGGAACAGCACCACCAGAACGATAATCAGACCATTGAAGACCAACCTAAAATCTTGAAGCGGCCGAAGCACCTCGGGCAGTGCGGTCAGCACCAGCGCCCCCACCACCGGCCCCAGGGGCGAACCGGTGCCGCCCAAGATCGCAAAACTCAGGATCGTGACCGCGGTTTCGAAGGCGTAGTCGTTGGGACCGATGAAGCTGGCGCTATGCGCCGAAAAGCAGCCCGCCAGCCCAGCCAGCATCGCCGAGACCAGCAGCGCCGCCAATTGACCCGCCGCCCGGTCGATCCCCATCACCGCCGCGGCGATGCCGTCGCTGCGCATGGCCTCCATCGCCCGCCCGATCCGCGACTGTCCCACGGCGAAAGCGCCTGCCAGCGCCAGCCCCAGCGCCAGAAAAATCATCCAGGTCTCGGTCCGGCCGGGAATGCCATTGAGGCCAAGCGCGCCTCCGGTGATCCCGGCATTGACGTACACCACCCGCAGCACCTCGCCCAGGCCGATGGTGGCGATGGCCAGATAGACCCCGGTCAGGCGCAGGGTCGGAATCCCGATCACCGCCGCCACCACCGCCGGCGCCAGGGCCGACGCCGCCAGCACCAGGGCGAACGGCAGGCCGGTGTGCAAAGACAGCAGGGCGCCGGTGTAGGCCCCAAGGCCCATGAACGCCGCCTGACCCAAAGACAGTTGGCCGGCCGCCAGCACCACATACATCGACAGCGCCAACAGGCCGTTGATCCCCAACGAGTGGATCAGGGTCTGGTAAGTCCAAAGGATATCGTCCAGCCAGGGCACCAACCATCCTCCTGCTTTGCCTTCGGCGACCGATGGCCGGGATCCCCCGGCCGCGAACCGGGGTCGGTCAGACCCGCGGCGCCACCACCCGACCGCCCAGACCCGCCGGACGCAGCCACAGCACCAGCATCATCAGCGCAAACGCCACGCCGTCCTTCAACGCCGAGTCGACATAGCCCGCCACCATCACCTCGGTGACCCCCAACAGCACCCCGGCCAGCAAGGCGCCCCGGATATTGCCGAGACCACCGACGATCACCACGGCAAAGCCGTGCAGCATCATGGATTCGCCCATGTACGGCTGAATCGCGTTGAAGTTGAGGCCGAGCAGCACCCCCGCGGCGCCCCCCATCACCCCCGACAGGAACGACACCAGCGCCATGGTCCGCGCCACCGACACTCCCATCAACCGCGCGGCATCCTCGTTCCCGGCCACCGCCCGGATGGCCAGACCAAGCCGGGAGCCGTGGAGCAAGGCCAGCAGCGCCCCCACCAGCAGACCGGTGGTGGCGATGATCAGCACCTGGCTCCAGGCGAGCCGGACCGGCCCCAACACCACCGCCCCGCCCGTCCCGGTCCCCAGCATCCCGGGCGGAAAGCGGCGGATTTCGGTGCCGAGTCCCATGGACAGCAGCGACGTCAGAAGCAGCACCGCCCCCACCGTCACCATCAGGGCACTGAGTTCCGGTGCCCGGACCCGGCGCAACGGCATCAGCAGCAGCGTATCGACCACCACCGCCAGCCCCCCCGCGGCCAGCGCCCCCGCCGGCAGCGCCAGCCAGAGCGTCGCCCCGGGAATCCCCGCCACCGCCAGCGCCACCAGCGCGCCCGCGGTGCAATAAAAGCCATAGGTCAGATTCAGCACCTTCAACACCCCGAACATCAGGGTGAAGCCGAGGGCGAACAGGGCATAGGTGCAGCCAAGGACCAAGCCGTTGGCCAATTGTTGGGCGAACATGACCGGCACAATAGCGAAGCCCGACGGCCGGCGGCAACCGCGCCGGCCGTCCTGTGGCCTATTGCAGCACCGAAAACCGGCCGTCCTTCATGACCAGCACCACCACACCGGCGGTGGACCCGGGACTGCGATCCGCCGCGAACGTAAACAAGCCCATCACGCCCTCGTGATGGGTTTGCAACAACGCTTGACACAAGGCTTCGGACTGGACACTGCCCGCCCGGTTGATGGCCTCGGCCAGGATATGGAGCGTGTCGTAGGCCTGCGCCGCAAACTGATCCGGGTCCTTGTGGTAACGCTGGCGAAAGGCCGTGACGAAGGTCTGGTTGACCGGGTCTGCCTTGTCGATGAACCAGGGACTGCCGACCAGCGTACCATCGGCGGCGGCCCCGGCGATCTCGCCCAGCTTCGGCGAATTGAAGCCGTTACCGCCGATAAAGAATACTTTTTCCGGCAAACCCAACTGCCGCGCCTGGAGCAGAATCCCCGAAGCCGCCTCCACCAGGGCCGACACCACCACCGCGTCGACTCCCAAGTCCTTGATCTTGGTCAACTGGGCTGAAAAGTCGGTATCTTTGGCACCGAAGGTCTCGATGGTGGCGATGTCGAAACCAAGACTATCAAGATTGGCCTTGAACACGTCAAAACCCGATTTGGTGAAGGCGTCGTCGTTGCCATACATCACCGCGACGCGTTTGACCCCAAAACGGCTCTGGGCAGTCTTCAGCGTCACCGGGATCACGTCGGCCTCGGGCAAGGACGTCCGGAACACCGTCGGACCGATGTCGGTAATGCCGTTGGCCGTGTTCGACGTCCCGATGATCGGCACCTTGCGCTCGACCGCCACCGGACCGACCGCAAACATTTCGTTGGACAGCGTGGGACCGATGATCACTGGCACCCGTTCCCGACCGATCAGGGAGCGCGCGGCGTTGATCGCACTTTCCTTCTGGCCGCCGGAATCTTCGTACCGGATGGCCAGGGTCCGGCCATGCAGCACCCCGCCGCCGGCCCCGCCGCTTCCGGCGTTCACTTCGTCCAACGCCAGATCCAACCCGTCCCTGATCGCGATGCCGTAGCGAGACGCGGGTCCGGTCAAGGCCTCGATGGCGCCGACCGTCAACGGCTCGGACCCGGCCGCCGTCACCGATGGTGACACCAGTATCGCCGTCGCCAGCCCCAAGACACCCCAAAGAGGCGAACCCCAGAAAACCTTCGTCATCAGCCATCCTCTCGATGAAGGAACTTTTGTTCTTGTCGCATAGAACCGTGATCGAGGAAACCGTCTCACCGCACCTATACGAATATGTTACACTTTGGTGAAGTCCGAAAGCCAGGCCCGTGCGGCCTCAAGCTCCCCTCAAGCGACTGAAGAGCTTCCGCAATCGTGTTGCGATGCACAATAATAAGCACTGGAATACGCCCTATTCCTCGCTAACGCTGCGATCCGACTTATGATAACCTGCTTTCTGCGTTCGTCGTCCAGGGATCATCGATAATGAACAATTTAACTATCGGCACCAGGATTTATTCTGGATTTGCGATCATGCTATTTATTATTTTAAGCCTCGGCACTATGTGTCTGGTTGTGGTCAATTATTTTAATCGAATGCAGGAATTATCGGTCAGGGAGGTTAGAAATGTTTCCAGTATTCAGGATATCGAACGTAATATTGGTGTTCTTCGCGGACAAGTCTTTGTATATCTTACAAATGGGACAGCCAATGATTTAAAATTAGCCAACGCCTTGATTGTTGACATCAAAGCGCAATTTGATGTCCTGGCCACCACCCTGACCGATCAGGATTTCCGGGCCGCTCTGACAGACCTTCAAAGCCAGCTCTCGCACTATGTTGACCAGTTTAAGGCATCGGTCGATTATCGCGAACGGCGGGATTGGCTGGTTGAAACCGGAACCCAAAGCAACGCCGATGCCGCCGCCTTCGGTCTCGCCCCGTTGGTCAAAAACGCGCTTGCCGGTGGCCAGTTCGAATTGGCCGCGCACCTGAGTCAGGCGCAACAGGAACTCTGGGCCGCACAGGTCGACAACGGCAAATTCGAGGTCAGCGGCGCCAGAACCGATGCCGAGTCGGTCAAACCCCATTTAAGCCATTTCCATCAGTCCATGGCCGCGGCCCTGGCGCACTCCGATGCCGGGCCAATCCAGGCAAAGCTGTCCCGGATCACCAAACTCGGTCTTGACTACGACCAGGGCTTTGGCACCCTGATTCCGATCATCATGGATTACAAGGCCCTGGCCACCGATACCCTGCCGGCGCTGGCGGATCGCTTCATCCAGGCGTCATCCGATCTGTCGTCCCGGATGCGCCAACGCCTGAAAGACATTCAGGACGAAGTCGACCAGACCGTGCGGACCATGATGGAACTGGTGGTCGGCGTCTCTCTGGTCAGTCTGGTGCTTGGCGGCCTGATCGCCTGGATCATCGCCCGGGGGTTGATCCGGCCGATCGTCGGCATGACCACCGCCATGACAGCCCTGGCCGAAGGCGACCTGACGGTCGCGGTCCCTGCTCTGAAGAACCGGGACGAGGTCGGCGACATGGCCCGGGCCATGGAGGTGTTCCGGGATCACGCCCTGGAAAACGAAATGCTGAAAGCTGTTCAGGCGGGGGAGCAACGGACCAAAGAGCGCCGGCAGAAGGAGGCCGAAGAACTGATCGATATGTTCGGTTCGAGCGTTTCCGGTGTCTTCTCGTCGCTTTCGGTGGCGTCCAACGACATGGCGAACACGGCAAACTCCATGCGGGCGGTGGTGACCGAAACCAATCGGCAGATCGAATTCGTGATGCAGGCGGTCAGCACCGCCGGCATCAATGCCGCCGCCGTGGCCACCGCCTCCCAGCAGTTAAGCGCCTCGATCAACGAGATCAGCCGCCTGGTCAACGAGTCGGCAGCCATCACCGACGAAGGCGCCAATCAGGCCCGGGAGGTGGTTCAGCGGGTCTCCCTGCTGCGCGACGCTTCGGAGAAGATCGGCAACATCATCGGCATCATCTCGAACATCGCGAGCCAAACCAACCTGTTGGCGCTCAACGCGAACATTGAAGCGGCCCGCGCGGGCGAAGCCGGGCGGGGATTCGTGGTGGTGGCCAACGAGGTGAAGACGCTGGCGGGACAGACCCAGCGCGCCACCCTCGACATCACGGTTCAGGTCCAGGATATCCAGAGTTCCATCGGCAACACCGTGGCGGCGGTGGGCGCGATCGGCAAGACCATCGATCAGATCCACCGGTCCAGCAACGAAATCGCCGCCGCCATCACCGAACAGCAGAGCGCGACCGAAGGCATCGCCCAGAACATCCATTTCGTCGCCTGCGGTGCCGACCAGATTGCCAGCAGCATGACGACCGTCCGCACCTCGGCGGACCAGACCAGCCAAGCCTCGCTCCAGGTCAATCAGGCCTCCAGTTCCATGGCCAACCAGTCGGAAAAACTTAGCGTTGAAGTCAAAGATTTCCTGCTGGCGATCAAAGAAGCCGGCGTCAAGAACGAGTTCGAACGCCTGGAGATCAATCTCGCCGCCATCGTGACCGTCGACGGGCATGTCCAGCAGACCCGGGCCCGGCAAATCTCGGCAGGCGGCGCCTGGCTCGATGCGGTCATCGACCGCCCGCTCGGGAGTCAGGTCGCCGTGACCCTGGAGGGCTTCGCGCAGCCGATTCGGGGCCGGATCGCAGGCATCGCCGACAAGGGCACCCGGCTTCAATTCCCCATGGACAGTGCCCATCTGAAGAGGATGGCGGCGGCCATCGAACGGCTGACCGCCCAAAACACCCCGACCCCATCGCAGCAAAGAACCGATCAGACGTTTGCGGTCACCAAGGTTGGGGGATGACCACGGTTTGATTGTGACGGCCGGGCGATCCGCTTCATACTGGCGCCCCCGGACCCTGTGGGTCCACGGTCCCAGCAAGCCCCCTCGCCGCCACGCGACCTGGGGCGGATACAAGGAAATACCATGACTGATTGCCCGTGCGGCTCCGGCCGGGTCTTGAACGATTGCTGCGGCCCCTACCTGTCGGGCGAGCGCCCGGCACCGACCGCCGAGGCGCTGATGCGTTCGCGCTATTCGGCCTTCGCCACCCGCCAGATCGACTATCTGGAGGAGACCCTCTTGCCCGAAACCCGGGGCGACTTCGATCGCGACCATGTCGCCAACTGGGCCGAGACCAGCCAATGGACCGGTCTGGACGTGCTGGCGACGGCCAAGGGCGGCGAGGCCGACAGCGACGGCACCGTCGAGTTCGCGGCCCACTTCACGGTCAGCGGCCGGGCGCACCGCCACCACGAACTCAGCCGCTTCGTCAAGCGCGACGACCGCTGGTGGTATCTGGACGGAACCATCGTCCTGCCCAAGCCGCGGACCGTCACCAAAATCGGCCGCAACGACCCCTGCCCCTGTGGCAGCGGTCAAAAACACAAGAAATGCTGCGGCGCCGCCGCCTGAAGAGCGGGCGATCCGGCAGCAGCGCAATCCTGACCAGGGGCGCCGCCCCTGGTTACCCCTGGAAATACGCCGTGACCCTGTCTCGTTGAAGTCCAGACCCGGCATCGCTTCTGCGCCCGGGGGCACCTTGGTGCCGATGCACCCTATGGGTCAGTCGTTACGCCGGTCAGTGCGCCTTCGTGAAAATCAGAACGCAATTACCCGAAAAATATTGGTCACAGGGGCGTCGGGAACGAAGCTAATTCTCTCGAATTAAATATATATTATAAGCAATCAATACAACTTAATCCTTATGGCCACTGGCAATAAACTCATACCCAGCCTATCATGATCACCTTGCAGTAAGAGATTGGGTGTACCTACACCATCGGTCAGCAAAGCAAGTGGAGATTACGATGGCAATTGAACAAAATTATTGCGATCTTCCCCATACCATCGTCAAGGCACTCTGGAGTGCCGACGTCTTGACCGGCGAGTTTCTTAAGCCGCTCCCGGCTCAGTCCTTGGCCACCTTGCGCCGCATGGGGCTTGCCTTGATCGATCAGCCGGTTTTGAGTCCCCGGGGATGCGCGGTCCGGCGCTGCCTGACCTGGGGCTCACCGGTGGCCATCGAAAACCTGGCGGCATTGCTTAAAGACGCCGGGAGCGCCCGGGACGAGAAGGAATCCAATGATTTTTCGGACGGCCCCAGATTGACCGGTCCCGAAATGGCCTTTGCCGGCAGCACCCGTAGCGGTGCCGGCCATCGTCACGAAATTCGGTAGAGGCGAACGCCCCGATCCTCACCACCCCATTCCGACCTCTTATTCCCATTGCAGTCCCGGACCAAGCCGAGCATCATTCGCTTGGGAACGGGCCGGTCACGGCCGGTCAGAAAGGACTGCACCATGGACATCAACGGAACCCCCGCAGCGGCTTTGATGCTGCGTCAAGGTGGCGAGACCAAGTTTAACCTGGCAACCCTCAAGAAGGACAATCAGACCGACGTCCAGGTTGCCACGCTGGCGTCTCAAATCCCACCCCCGGCGCCCCCATCCTCGGCATCGTTGAACGCCCAACGCGGGCACACCGTCAACACCACCGCCTGACCGGTCGGACCGGTGTTGCCGGGGAGGGTGGCCCCAGAACCCCGCCGAAGGCCCGAGGCCTTTGGATTGTGCGACTTTCAAGGCAAAGGTGCCTGCCCCTATGGCCGGGCTTGATGTTCTGATGGTGACGCCGCCCAGCCGGCTGGACGTCTACCAGGGTTTAAGCACAGATCTGGCCGCCATTGAACCGCCGGTGTGGTCCGGCCTGA
>CAIYNU010000056.1 GCA_903927615.1 uncultured Rhodospirillales bacterium
CGCCCTGGTCGCCGAAGGCATTTTGTAGGGGCTTGGCCCCTACGACCCCACCAAAGGCCGTCGGCCTTTGGAAACCGTTAACCCAGCAATTTTGCTGACACGACGCCCTAGTCGGCCGCGTACCTTTAGCGCGGCACCGGGGACCGCGGCCGTCCCGGCCGCAAAAGAGGCGGGCGAGACGCCCGTGGTCCGATCAAAGAATCCCATCAGACAAGTTGCCGTGGCCCACGAGGTCCCGCTCGTCAACCGCCACGGCGGTGAGCGGGTGGCATCAGGCTATCTGACCGAAGCGCGGGCATCTGGCCCGCAGGGAGCCGGGACGGCGAGAGCGGCCGGCCGTTTCGCCACGATGAAGAAGGACAGATAGGCGTCGGGGAACAGGCTCGACTCGACGATCTCGAAGCCCAGCCCGGCCAGGTGATCGGCCAGAGGGTCCGGTTCCGGTTGCCAGCGATGGTGAGGCAGAACCTTCGGGTCCCACATGGCGCAGGCTGGGTGGGGCAGATACAGGTAAAGAACGCCACCGGGCGCCAGCACCCGGTGCCATTCCCGCAGCGCGTCGCGCCAATGCTCCAGATGCTCCAGACAGTGCGACGAGAAGACATAATCGAGGGTGCCGTCGCCGGCCTTGAGGTGATAGGCGTTCTCCTCGGGGCCATCTTCCACCGGATGGGCGCCGGGGAACGGCCAGCGTCCGGCGCCCACATCGACCCCGCGGCCCCGGCAATGGCGTTGCGCGTGATAGCGGCAGAACGCCGCCGCCTGGCCCCGGTGCAGGTAGCCGGGATAGGCGGCCGAGACCCGAAAGTAACGGAGCGAAGCCCGTCGGGCGAACCAGCTTTGGATCACCTCGAGCAGGGCCAGGGCGGGGGATGCCGCGAGGGTCAGCAAGGTATTGAGCCTGATCATGGGCGGGTTTCGCTAAAGCTTGGCGGTATCAGCCAGTCCGATGCCAACTCCGCCACCCGCTCGGGGGTGAGCCCCGAGAGGCATTCGGCGGCGCTGGGGCATGACGGATCACGGTGCAGGTCCGGGTAGCAGGGGGCTCGCCGGTGGGGACAGAGGCCGGGGTCGGCGGCCAGCCGCCAGCGGTGGCCGGTCAGGCGCGCGGCCGGGTCGGTGCTGCCGAAAATTGCCACCACCGGGGTTCCGACGCCCAGGCCCAGATGCAGGATGCCGTTGTCGCAGGCGATCAGCAGTGTCGCACGGGCCACCATCGCCGTGGTTTCGGCGAGCGTCAGCCGGCCCATGAGATTGACCGCCGAAGCCATCGGGTGGCCGGCGTCGGTTCGGCTCAGTCCCTGGAGAATCCGGTCTCCGGCCGGCCGCTCGTCGGCCGAGCCCAGCAGCACGAACACCGGGGCCGCCTCGGCGGTGGCCAGCCGGTCGATCAGTTGGCCCCAGTGGCCGGCAGGCCAGCGGCGGATGCGCGAGGTCGCCCACGGCGCCAGCGCCACCAAAGGCCGGTTGGCCAGGATCTCCGGTGTCGCCGCCATCGCCGCACCGCCGTCCGCCGGCAGCCGGGGCGCCAGGCGCGGGACGGCGGGTTCTGCCGGCGGGTCGTCCCGGGTGCCGGTGGCCAGGTTCAGCAGCGCCTGGGCGCAGGCCAGTGCCCCGTCGGTATAGTGGCGACCGGTGATCGCGCCATGGGTGCGGTTGACGGTGTCGAGCCAGTGGGTCGGGCCGGACCGGATCACCCCCGCCGGCAGGCCGCCCGGCCACCGGATCAGCACCGTTAACCCGGCAAGCCCCAGTCGCGGCACCAGGAGCAGCCGGCCGTCGGCGGCCAGCCGGTTGACGGCGTCGGTCATGGCGGCCCAGTGGGGACAGCTCAGCCAGGCGCCGTGCCAATCCAGCAGCGGCGGCAGCGCCGTGACCACCGTCACCGGACCCAGCGGGGCCAGCAGGCGCAACGCCGGCGAGAGCATCAGGGCGTCGCCGATCCCCAGACAACGGTCCAGCAGCACCACCGTTCCCGTGACCGGCAGCGGTGGGCGGCGGCGGCGTCGGAAGGTGACGGTCAGCGTCAGAGTCGCCCGCAAGGCGGCGGTGGCCAGCCGCTTGGCCGCCAGATGCAGCCGATAGCCGGGATAATCACGCATCTCCGGTGCGGACCCGGCCATGGTCGATCAGGGCCGCCAGCCGTCCGATCAGGTCCCGATGCTGGCGGTCGGCTTCCCAACGGCGGTGTACGGCGAAGGCGTGGACGGTGCTCCGTGCCGTTGCCGCGGCCTGATAGGCCGGACCGAAGGCCTGGATCCAGGCCTCGGCGGACCGGTAGTCGGCGACCCGCCACAGGGAGCCCGGGACGTTTTCGGGCAGGCCGCCGACGTCGCTGGCCAGCACCGGCACCCCATGGCCCTGAGCCTCCAGCGCGACCCGGCCATAGGCTTCGGCGACCTGGGAGGGCATCAGCATCAGCCGCAAGCCGGCGTAGAGCCGGTCCGGCTCGCGTTCCCAGGGGGCGGCGATGACGTTGGCCGGGACGTCACTCAGGGTGGCTTGCCGGGTGTGAATCCGGAACCGAAGGTCGGGAAATCGCCGGGCCAGGGCCCGCATGATCAGCCCGCCTTTGTCGGCGCCGTCGCCGGCCATGCCCACCAGCTCACCAGGGGCGAGCGGCGTCTCGGCAACCGGTGTCCGCGGGAACACCACCAGCGCGTCCCGGTCGCAGGCCGCCCGGATGCGCTCGGCCATGAAGCTGGAATTGGCCACCACCAGATCCGCCCGGTGCAGGGCGCGGCGATTCTCGCGCCGGAACAGGCAGACGAACGGGGCCAGGGCCAGACGATAGGCGGTCTTGGCCAGGCGGCGCAGCCCCGACTCGTTGTTCGGCCACTGGTCCCAATAGGCCACGTCGCGGACGAAATAGGCCACCGGGACCGGCTCGGGGAGGGCGTTGATCAGCGTCGGGGCCACCAGCGATTGGGCTATCACCAGCCGCGAACCATCAGCGTTGGCGACGCTGGCCCGTAACCGTTCCCGATTCCGCGCCAAGGCCACCAGCGGCAGTGGTTGCAGCCGATCGGGTGGGTCGAAACCGGCATCGGTCACGGTACAGCTCAACCCTGGCCGCGCCGCGGTCAGTTCGGCGAGGACCTCGGCGATGGAGTGTTCCGCGCCGCCCCAACGCTGGGCGAACTGGCGGGTCACGAGCAGGACGTCGACAGGCGTCATGGCAACAACTTGTCACAGGGTCGTCCAAACCATACGATATCCGGGACCTTCCCGCCACGTCTAATGGCGTCTGATGGCGTTCCGAGGCCATCGGCCGCAGCCACGGGTTCCGTTCATGCCCACCGAGATCGTGTTCATCGTCAATTCCGTGTTCGGCGCCCGCAAGGCGCCGGGCTTTCGGCCTTACCAATTGGTCCGGTTCGGGACCTGTCGGCCCCGGGTGATCGCCCGGGGTTCGGCGGTGGCGCACGCGCCGATCCATTTTCCGTTACCGGGCCGGTCGCTGATACCCCGTGGCCTTAATTTCGTGCGGATCAAGCTGGTGCCGGGGCTGCCGGCCCGGGAGATCGAACAGGGTCTGTTCGATCGCCTGTGCCTCCGGCAGAGCCGGCGGCTTCGGGACACGCCCCGGCTGGTTCATCTGTGGGACCATCTGCCCCTGACCGCGGCCTACTGGAAGGCGCGGGGGGTGCCGGTGGTGGTGGACCTGCACATGGCCCATCCCCGCTGTTACCGGCCGCTGGTGGCGGCGGGACGGATCGAGGCGGCCTCGGCGGGTTCGCTGGAGGACCCGGCCGCGGACCGCTGTATCGCCCTGGCCGATCTGCTGGTCTGCCCGTCGGTGTTCGTGCGCGACAGCCTGCCCGAAGCCGACCGTGCGCGGGCGGTGGTGATCCCGTTCGGCGCGGATCCGGTGCCGGTGCTGCCCGACCGGACCGGCCGCACCGGTCCGGTCCGGGTTTTGTTTGCCGGCAACATCAACCGGCGCAAGGGCGTGCCCTTTCTTTTGGCGGCGTGGCGGGCGCTGGCGTTGCCGCCCGATCAGGCCGAACTGGTGCTGTGCGGCCGGCAGTTCGCCGAGGCCGCCGATTGGGTGCGCGAGGCGCCGCCGGGGGTCCGCTGTGCCGGCTTTCAGGCCGACATGGCGCCCTATTTCGCCGAGGCGGATGTGTTCGTCCTGCCGAGCCTGATGGAAGGCTCGGCCAAGGCGGTGTACGAGGCCATGGCCGCCGGTCTGCCGGCCATCGTGACCCCGCACACCGGTTCGGTGATCGAGGACGGCGTGGACGGCCTGGTGGTGCCGCCGGCCGATGCCGAATCCCTGGCGGCGGCGCTGGGGCGTCTGATTGCCGACCGGACCCTGCGGGAGCGCCTGGGCGAGCGGGCGCGGCAGACGGCCCAGGGGTACAGTTGGGAGGTCTATGCCCGTGCGGTGGCCGGGTTGTACCAGCGCTGGCCGGTGCCTCCCGAAACCCGCGCCCCCGCAACCGTTCCGGACGCGCCCGCTCCGGATGCGCCCATGACCTATTTCGGGCATGTGGCGCCGCGGCCGTTGGCCTCCAAGGTCCGGATGCTGGCGGATCAGGGGCGGTTGGCGTTGAAGGCCTGGCCGCGGCGGGTGGATACCGCCGGAACCTGGCTGCGTTTTCCATTTTACCACCATGTGTTTGACGACGAGCGCCGGGGGTTTGCCCGTCATCTGGAGACCATGCGCCAGTATGGCGAATTCATTGGCCTGGATGATGCGGTTCGGCTGCTTGAAGACGGCACCAGGCTGGACGGTCGCTATCTCTGCGTCAGCTTTGACGACGGTTTCCGGTGTGGCTTGACTCACGCCGTGCCGATTCTGGCCGAGCGGTCGGTGCCGGCCGCGTTTTTCATCGTGTCCGGCCTGGTGCCCGGGCAGGCCGGCGACTGTACCCCCGAACAGCGCGGCTTTTTCGGTCCCGGCCGCCGGCCGGTGCCGTTTCTGACCTGGGACGATTGCCGGACCCTGTTGGACGCGGGCATGACCATCGGGTCCCACAGTGCCGGCCACCGGCCGCTGATCGGGCTGGACGACGCCGAGGCCCGGCGGGAACTGGCGGTGTCCAAGGCCGCCATCGAGGCGGCACTCGGCCGTCCCTGTGATCATTTTTGCTGCCCGTGGGGCAAGCCCGGCCGGGATTTCAAGGTTGAACGGGATCCGGTGGTGGCGCGGGACCTGGGCTACCGTTCGTTCCTGACCACCAAGTACGGCGCCATGGCCCCCGGTGATTCGCCCTTCGCCATCCGGCGGGTGGGGCTGATCGCACGGTTCGGAACCTATCAGTTGCGGTATTTTCTGTCGCTGTAGCCGCCGGGACGGGGCTTGGCGTCTCAGAATAGCCCGGCGCCGGCTGTGATCGCGTCCTGCACCGCCGTTGCCACATCATCAACGGCCTGTTGGACGTCGCCCGAATAGCGATCATAGCCGATGCCGCTTAGGATGCCGCCGATGGTTCCGCCGAAAATCGTCATGGCGGTGACGATGCCGCTGTGTTCGGCGATATCGCTGGCCACCACCGTTTGGGTTACGCCAACCGAGGTGTCGACCATCGTCTCCACGAAGATTTGTTCGCCGACGACATACAAAAGCGTGCCGCCGGCGAGCGCGCCGACCAGCACCGTGACCAGTTTCGGCAGGGTCAAATGATAATCGTCGGCCCAGCGCGAATTTTCTTTGGCCGTCGGGTCCTGTGCGCGGGCCGGAAGCGCCGTTAACAGCGTAAGGCAGAGCACCACCAGCGACAGTCTCATGGCCCTCATGGCTTTCCCCCTCCAGTCCCTCACCTCGATAAATTCCGAGGCTTGTCTCCGTTCTCCGACGGTTCCGCTCAATATGGTGACCGCACTGCGGAAAGTCAGGGCAAGGGGGCGCGTGCCGTGGCGGTCGGTGACCTGCGATGGGTCGGGGGCATGGCTCGCCGGTATCGGACCCAGGGTTCTCGAAAAAGCAACGCTGCCAGGATACACTGCCCGCGTGCCCGCGATTGTGCGTACCATGGGGATCGAAGGCCCGTCGGCGGGGCGTCGGCAGAAGGAAGTTCATGCGCAAGCTCTTGTGGGTCCTGGTCCTGATGCTGGTGATCGCGGCGGCGGCGGCGGTCCGACTGTGGGGCACCCCGTACTTTCCGCTGGCCGGGTCGGAGCCGGCTGCGGCGCCGGTGGCGGCGCCCCCGCGCCCGGCCCCGATTCCGGTGGAGGCGGCGGCGGCGGTCCGTCGGGAGGTGCCGATCCATTTGATGGGGCTTGGCAATGTCCAGGCCTACAACACCGTGACGATCCGGCCGCAGGTCGATGGCCAACTGGTCCAGGTCGCCTTTACCGAGGGGCAGACGGTGCGCTCGGGGGATCTTCTGGCGCGGATCGATTCGCGCAGCTTTCAGGCGGCGCTGGATCAGGCCCAGGCCAAAAAGGCCCAGGACGAGGCCCAACTGGCCAATGCCCGGGCCGACCTTCAGCGTTACGCCGGACTGGTCGCGCACCAGTATTCCTCCCAACAGCAATACGATACCACCCGGGCCCAGGTGGCCCAACTCGAGGCGGCGGTGCAGGGCGACCAGGCGGCGGTGGCAAGTGCCCGGGTTCAACTTGGCTATACCGTCATCACCGCGCCGCTGGACGGCCGCGCCGGCATGCGTCTGGTGGATCAGGGCAATATCGTTCACGCCAACGACCCCGGGGGCCTTGTGACCGTGACCCAGGTGCGGCCGATCTCGGTGGTGTTCACCCTGCCCGAAGATGCCGTGCCCCGGCTGCTGAAAACCATGGCGATATCCCCGCCGCCGGTGACGGTGCTGAGCCGGGACGGCAAGGAGACCCTTGACCAGGGGCAACTGACACTGCTGGACAACCAGATCGATCAGACCACCGGGACCATTCGTCTCAAGGCCACCCTGCCGAATCAGGCGGGTTTGCTTTGGCCCGGCCAGTTCGTGACGGTCCAGGTGTTGGTTGAAACCCGGCAGCAGGTCCTGACGGTGCCGGCGACCGCGGTGTTGCGCGGTCAGCAGGGCGCCTATGCCTATGTGATCAAGGCCGATCGCACGGTGGAGGTGCGGCCGCTCACCGTTGGCCCCTTCGCGGCCGGCGTTGCGGTGATCGAGAAGGGTGTCGCCGACGGCGAGTTGGTGGTCACCGCCGGTCAATACCGGTTGCGGCCCGGCGCCGGGGTTGAAGTCAAGTCCCCGGAGACCGCGGGCGGTAAACCCGCGAAGTCGGGGCAACCCGGATGAGTATCTCCACGCCCTTTATCGAACGGCCGATCGCCACAACCTTGCTGATGGCGGCGGTGCTGCTGGGCGGCGTGGTGGCTTTCCCGCTGCTGCCGGTGGCGCCCCTGCCCCAGGTGGATTTCCCGACCATTCAGGTCTCGGCGTCGCTGCCCGGGGCCGACCCCCAGACCATGGCGTCGTCGGTGACGACGCCCCTGGAGCGGCAGTTTTCCCAGATTCCCGGCGTCACCCAATTGACCTCGAGCAGTGTGCTGGGCGGGGCCTCGATCACCCTGCAATTCGACCTGGACCGCAATATCGATGCTGCCGCCCTCGACGTCCAGGCCGCGATCAATGCCGCCAGCGGCCAGTTGCCCCGGGACCTGCCGTCGTCGCCGACCTATCGCAAGGTCAATCCCGCCGACTCGCCGATCATGGTGCTGGGCGTCAATTCCGAGACCTTGCCGATCACGGTGGTCGACGACTATGCCGATACCGTGCTGGCCCAGCAAATCAGCCGCATCCAGGGGGTCGGGCAGGTCTCCATCGGCGGCGAACAGAAGCCCGCGGTGCGCATCCAGATCGATCCGGCGAAAATCTCGGCCCTGGGGCTCAGCCTGGAAGACCTGCGCGGCACCATCGCCAACGTCACCGCCAACGCGCCCAAGGGCGCCATCGACGGCCTGCACCGCAATTTCACGCTCTATGCCAACGATCAGCTCACCACCGCCGAGCCCTGGAACGATGCCATCGTCGCCTATCGCAATGGCGGGCCGGTGCGGATTCGCGACATCGGACAGGCGGTGGACGGTCCCGAGAACATCAAGTCAGCGGCCTGGCAGAACGGCCGGCGCGGCGTCTATCTGATCGTCTTCAAGTTGCCGGGTGCCAACGTCATCGAGACGGTGGATCGGATCAAGGCGGCCTTACCGTTGCTTCAGGCGTCGATTCCCCCGGCGGTGACGGTGCAGACCGTGATCGACCGGACCACCACCATCCGGGCCTCGGTTCACGACGTGGAGTTCACCCTGATGCTGACCATCTGCCTGGTGGTCAGCGTGATCTTCCTGTTCCTGCGCAATGTTTGGGCGACTTTGATTCCCGGAATTACCGTACCGCTGGCGCTGACCGGAACCGCCGGGCTGATGTATCTGTTTCATTGCAGTCTTGACAACCTGTCGCTGATGGCGCTGACGATTTCCGTCGGTTTTGTCGTCGATGATGCCATCGTGATGCTGGAGAATGTCTATCGACACCTGGAGTCCGGTCTTTCGCCGATGAAGGCGGCCCTCAAGGGCGCCGGGGAAATCGGTTTCACCATCATGTCGATCAGCATCTCTCTGGTTGCGGTGTTTATTCCGGTGCTGTTGATGTCCGGGATCATTGGCCGATTGCTGCGCGAGTTCGCCCTGACCGTTTCCATGACGATCCTGGTTTCACTGATCGTGGCCCTGACGCTGACGCCGATGATGTGTTCGCGGGTATTGCGGAACGAGCACGGGGTGAGCCATGGCCGCCTCTACCAATTCTTCGAGGCCGGCTTCGAGGCGATGCTGGGGGGCTACGGTCGGGCGCTCGACTGGGTGCTGCGGCACCAGCGCCTGACGCTGGCGGTTTTCGTCGTCACGGTGATCGGCACCGTTCAACTTTACATCGCCATCCCAAAAGGATTCTTTCCTCAACAGGATACGGGCGTGCTGTTCGGCATTTCGGATGCCGCCCAGGATGTCTCCTTTCAGGCCATGGTGGCGCGCCAGCTTGCGTTGGCCGAGGTGATTTCCCACGATCCCGACATCGCCAACTGGACCGCCAATGTCGGCACCTCGGGTTCCCAGACCATGAACAACGGCCGGTTCTTCATGGGGCTGAAGCCGCGGGCGGAACGGACCGCTTCGGCCGAGCAGATCATCAACCGCTTGCGCCAGAAGCTGGCGGCGGTGCCCGGGGTGGTGCTCTACCTTCAGGCGCCCCAGGACGTCAATGTCGGTGGCCGGTTGAGCCGAACCCAGTATCAATACACGCTGGTTGACGCGAATCTCGATGAACTGAACGACTGGGCGCCCAAGATGATGGATCGGCTGCGGACGTTGCCCCAGCTTCAGGACGTTGCCACCGACCAGCAGACCAACGGCGCGACGCTGACGTTGACCATCGACCGCGACCAGGCCGCCCGTTTCGGCATTCAGCCCCAGGTGATCGACGATACCTTGTATGACGCCTTCGGGCAGCGCCAGGTCGCCCAATACTTCACCCAGCTCAACAGCTACCATGTGGTGATGGAGGTGCTGCCGGAAATGCAGAGCAGTCCGACGGCGCTGGACCGCATCTACGTCAAGTCACCGATCACCGGGCAGCAGGTGCCGCTGTCCACCTTCATGCATTACGACACCGCGCCGGTCAACCTGCTCTCGGTCAGCCACCAGGGCCAGTTTCCGGCGGTGACGCTGTCCTTTAACCTACGGCCGGGGATGGCCTTGGGGCAGGCGGTGGATGCCATCGCCCAGGCCGAGCAGGCGTTGGGCAAGCCGGGAACGCTGGTCGGGACTTTTCAAGGCACGGCCCAGGCGTTCCAGTCTTCGCTAGCCTCCCAACCCTATCTGATCCTGGCGGCCCTGGTGGCGGTCTACATCATCCTGGGAATTCTGTACGAAAGTTTCATCCATCCGCTGACCATTTTGTCGACTCTGCCGTCGGCCGGGGCCGGGGCGTTGCTGTTCCTGATGGCGTTCCACCAGGACATGTCGGTGATTGCGCTGATCGGCATTTTGTTGCTGATCGGTCTGGTCAAAAAGAACGGCATCATGATGGTGGATTTCGCGATCAACGCCCAGCGGCGCGAGGGCCTGGACGCGGTTCAGGCGATCCGCAAAGCCTGCCTGTTGCGCTTCCGGCCGATCATGATGACCACCTGTGCCGCCCTGTTGGGCGGTCTGCCGCTGATGCTGGCCTCGGGCACCGGGTCGGAACTGCGCCAGCCGTTGGGCATCGCCATGGTCGGCGGCCTGCTGATCAGTCAGGCGCTGACCCTGTTCACCACGCCGGTGATTTATCTGGCGTTTGAACACCTGACCGCCCGGCGTCAAGCCAGGCTGGCCCGGGTCCGGGAGGCTCGGGCGGTATAGAAAACCGGGAAAGATTTGGCTCCATTCGCGTTAAGTCGCCCCAAGCCCAAATATTGCGCTTGACCGGTTGGCGCGACTGAGGCCACAAAACGGTATCGTCGCGAGACGTGGGACGGAAGCCCGGGCAGGAAGCTGCTCCGGGCTTTTTTTGTGGCCACACGAGACCATCGTTCCCACCGCCGGCCAGTCCACCTGGAAACGCGCGGTGGTGATCGAGTGCCTGTCAAGGGCTGCTTGATGATCGTGCCGGCCGTCCGACCGTCGGCGTCTGACCCCATACCCCCATCACCTTTTTGAACCGGACTCCTGCGGCCTTGACCGCAGCGGAGGGAGAACAGCCATGTCTTCAGCTTCTTCAAACAATACCAATGCGCGCTACAACCCCGAAGAGCCGCGCGACGGCCGCGGCCGCTGGACCACCGGCGGCTCGTCCTGGCGGGACAACCCGGTGCGCCGGCCCAGCCCTGCCGGCCGCGCCCATCTCCTGTTGGGCCACGCACTGGCCAGCGCCTGGCACCAGGGCCTGATCCCAGAGTTCAAGCTGCCGACCGAGGCCGAGGCGGGACGATTCGCCCGGACCCTCCGGACCTGGAACGCCGCCTCCGATCTTGCCCCCGAGACCTTCCGGGAGACTTTCACCCACGGCCTGGTCGATAGACCCGCCACCGTCGCCCGCCTGCGCGCCGCCGCTGCCGGTTGGGCTGAAGCCCAGACCATCGGCCAGATGGTCGATGCCAGCCGGCCGCTGACCGCCGCCATCAAGGACATCGGCGCCCACCGTTGGGACGGCGTCCGCGAGGAGCTGGCAGACAAGGCCGCAGCCGCCCTGCCGGTGCAATTCGCCGCCCCCGTCGGGACCATCGCCCCTACGGTTGGGACGGGACAAACGGCGGTGGCTGCGGGAGACCGTCCTCAGGGGCGCGGTCCGGGGAATGCCGACGAGGGGCAGTCCCGCGCGGCAACAAACAGCCAGAGCGACAACAAAGGGCCGTCCACCGGACTGAGCGCCGCCGGTGATCCTCCATCTTCCGGGGCTTTGGCCTGGGTCGTCAAAGCCATCCAGGACGGCATGGCGCGTGCCAGGCGACAAGGCTCATCCAAAGGAATCCAGGTGGCGTCGGCCGACAACAAAGTGCCCGCCGGGGCTGTTCCCGCACCTTCCGACACCCCCAGACCCCTCTCTGTAAACGAAAGGAAGAAACAACAGGCCGACGCTTTGGAATCCTACCTCAAGGCGACTCCCGGCAAAACATTGACCCGAAACAGCGGCGACGGGAGCAAACCTGACCCATTCGCGGCGTTCGCCTTCCCAATCATGTTTTTTTGCGAGGGCAGCCTGGTGAGCAAACCGATTGCCGGAATTACCGGCGCCGCCTATCAGCAGATTCTGCAATCCAAGTCGGTCAGGCCGGAAGACCTTAAACAGGTTCAGGCCAGCCGAATTCCGACCCTTGAAACCGTCGCCAACTTCTACCGCGCCTATATCGACGACGCCATGCGGAGGGTGGTCCCAAAAAACGGCTACGAATTGCTGGCCGATGATGGCAATGGAGTCAATAAAAAGGCTCAAGGCATCCTGGATTTTAATGCCAGACTCGCCTTCATCGACGCCCTGTTTGCCCCTGGCCCGACCGACGGAGCGAAGATCATTCGCGATGCGATCAAAGACACCTGTGCGCAGTTTAAAATGAAGACACCTCCCTTGCGCGACAGTGGAGTGTTCGACGCTAAAGACTATGCGGCCTTCCGAAAGGTTGCCAATACAGACATTAAGACTCGCGACTTCCTGACCCAACGACTGCGGAAACTGCTCGACGGACTCGATGGATTTGGCGGGCGGATCACCAACACCAACGCCTATATGCAGAACCGGTCCCCAACCGTTCCGTAACCTTGCCGGGTGGGGCGAACCCTAATCCGCCCCACCCGGATAAACTCGACTCTCTCCGGCATATGAAACCCATCTGTCACCATCCTTCGATCGAACAAGCAATATCTCCTCAATATCACCACAGGCGCTCTTCGGCGGCTGGTTCCGCTCCGAACAAGTCTGTAACAGCAAGCC
>CAIYNU010000057.1 GCA_903927615.1 uncultured Rhodospirillales bacterium
CTGCCAAGCCAAGACATATCCGTTGACCTGGTGCCAAGGGGCCGTTACCCCTTGGTCATCCGGGGCTCGCACTGGCCAATTGTCCTGGCACCGGGAGTTGACCTCGCTCCCATCAAGGACCAAGTGTTGTCAAAATGGTGCCGACGGGGATGTCGACAAGATTCCATGGGGGACACGATGATCCAATTGCGGCTTGCTGCAAAAATATACGCGGCCATCGCGATACTGGTGGTGGCAGCTCTTATTGTTGGTTTGATGGGTATTGCGACGCTGCGAACCTATAAGCAGGTCGTTGACGATATGAAACAGGCCTTTGATAATGCCTTGCTCGGGGAACGGGTCAATGGCCTGATTTTAGCAGTTGTTATGGATTCCCGAGGCATTTATCTCGCACAATCCGCCGCAGATTCCGAGAAATTTACGGTTCCGCTGCTAAAAAACCTGGACCGGTTGCACACGGTTCTTGGCGAGTGGCAACAGCAGGTCCCCGCCAACCATCAACAGCACTTTGCCGAAGTCAAAAGTTCCGCCGAGAACTTCATTCGCTTCCGAACCGAACTGGTTCGCCTGGTGCGGCAGAACACCCTGGCCGAGGCCCGCGCCTTCGGCGATAACGATGCCAACCGGACGGTCCGATCGGCGCTCAACACCCAGATTGAAGCGTTAGTCGCCGAAAATCGGGCCGATGTCAGTCGCTTGGAAGCGCTGATGGCAGCCGGGTATGCGGCGGCACAGCGAGACCTGATGCTCGTGTTGGCCATTGGCCTGGTCATCGGCATCGCGTTGGCCGTGTACGTGGTCTCGCGAAAAATTGTCACGCCCTTGCAAAATATGTCTTCGATCATGACCCTGCTGGCAAGGGGGGATTATGACGTGGTGGTCCCGAACACCGAGGCTCGCGACGAAATCGGTACCATGGCAACGGCCGTGCAGATCTTCAAGGACACGGGCATTGAAACCGAGCGTCTCCGTCGCGCGCAGGATGCAGCCCAAGAGAAATCGAGGCGGGAGAAAGATGCCGCCTTGAGGGCCATGGCCGAAACGGTGGAACAGGCGACCCGGACGGCGGTTGACCGGGTGACCGAACAGACCGAACGGTTATCCCGCAACGCCGGAGACATGGCATCGTCGGCCGCGGTGGTGGGCACCAACTCGGAGAGTGTCGCCGCCGCCGCGGCACAGGCCATGGCGAATGCGCAAAACGTCGCGGCCGCGTCAGAACAGTTGTCCGCGTCCATTTCGGAAATCGGCAATCAGGTCACCAACGCCGGCGCCATTACCACCAAAGCCGTGACGGCGGCCCAAGGGGCGCAAGACACCATCGGCCGGTTGGCGGCAGCGGTTGGCCGGATCGGCGAGGTCGCCCGCCTGATCAACGGCATCGCGGCCCAAACCAATCTTCTCGCCCTCAACGCGACCATCGAAGCGGCCCGGGCCGGCAACGCCGGCAAGGGTTTCGCCGTGGTCGCCAACGAGGTCAAGAACCTGTCCAATCAAACGGCCAAGGCCACCGGGGAGATCTCGCAGCAAATCTCTGAAATTCGAGGCACGACGCACGAGGCCGTCGATGCCATGGCGGGGATTACCGCGGCGATCCGGGATGTGGAGGGAATTTCTTCGGCAATTGCCGCGGCCATCGAGGAACAGGGCGCCGCGACGTTGGAGATCGCCCGCAATGTCGGCGAGACGTTTTCCGCCGCCAGAGAGGTTGCGCAACAGATCAATCATGTTTCGGACGAAGCGAAGACCGCGGGCGGTCGAGCCAATCAGGTCTCGGGGATCGCGGCCGAAGTGGCCGGAGCGATCGTCGACCTGCGCTCGGCGCTGGTGCGCGTGGTTCGTACCGCAGCGCCAGCCGCCAGCCGCCGCGAAACGCCGCGTTACCGCCTGGAGCGCGAAGGCCTCGTGGAGTTCGCCGGCGGCCGGATTCCGATGCGGACCGCCGACATCTCGGCGGGAGGGGCCATGTTGAACGGCGACTTTCCGGCTTTGGCCGCCAGCCAACGCCTGCGCCTGACCATCGGCGGACTTGGCGACGCCGTGCCCGCAATGGTGGTGCGGACCGGACCGGGCCGATGCCATGTCAAGTTCGACTTGCCGCCGGAGATGGCGCCGGGATTCACCCGCCGTGTCGCTGACGCGGTCCGAGGCCTCACCCCCCTGGCCGAAGCCGCATAGCAAGCTCGGCCCCGGTAACGCCATCCCAGGGGGTTGGCGTTACCGGTTTGTCCTGGCCACGACCGGGCTAAGCCCCCCAGGACTTAGTCCGTTAACGCTTGGAGGACTTCCCCGATGCTCTGGGCGTCACCACCGGCGACGGTGCGGCAGCGGCCGGAACCGGCTGGGGCGGCGCAACGGATGACGCCACCGCCGCCACCGGGGCGGCGGGAACCGGAACACCCGGAGCGGCGTCCGGGATCGGCGCGGCCGAAGCCGCTACGGCGATCGGAGCGGCAGGACTGGCCGGAGGCGAAACGACGGTGGGCGGAACCACAGCCGCGGCCGGGACAACGATCGGGACAACGACAGCCACCGGGACGACGGGCGGCGGGGCCACCGGAACAACCGGCAGCGGAGCCGCCAAGGCGGCAGCAGTCGGAGCAACCGGAGCCGCCAGAGCTTTCGGCGCCGCCGCTGTCGGTGCCGCCAGGGCCTTCGGGGCCCGTAAGCCCTTCTGAGCACCGGTGATGGTTGGGGGCGCAACCGCCGCAGCCACGTTGATCTGAAGATTCGAGATCAGGAAATTGGCGATCTCGATGGTGCCCTGAAGGCTGGTAATCGCGCGGGCGCTGGTGGCCTGAAGCCAGCGTGTCTGAATTTCCGCAACCTCCGCCGGCGTCTTGCACGACGATAATTCCTGGGCAACCCTCATGGCCTCGTTCACCTCGGTCGACACCAGGGTCATCCACAGGCGATAGCCTTGTTCCATCACGCCGCTCACGAACAAACCCTGGGCGGCGATTGCCTCAGTCCTGGCCCGGGCGGTTGCCCCCAGGTCCTCATAGATACCAATGATGTTAGAATTCATGACCCGTCTCTCCCACCGACGTCGTGCGGCTCTTGGACAGTCACGGTAGCCGTCGGAACGGCAGCCGACAATAGAATTGTCCGGCGACATAGAATTGTGCGGCGTCGGACATTGCGCGGCGTCGGCCTCAGGTCCGGGCGACGATGAACAGCCGGCGAAACGGAAACAACGTCGTGCCGTCGGGGCGGCGGGGATAGGCCAGCCGCAGCCGGGCGGCGTAGGCCGCCTGGAACGCCTCCGCTTCGGCCGGCGCCAAACGCTCCAGAACCGGCACCAGGGCAGCGCCGCGGGTCCATTCCAGCACCGGATCGTCGCCGGTCAGGCGATGCAGATACACGGTCTCCCACAACTCAAGGTCGACGCCGGCGTCGGCGAGCCAGTCCGCATAGGCCTCAGGCGGGTGGACCGGTGCCGGTCCCAAGCGATCGGCCAGCCGCGCGGCCCAGGCGCCCTCCCGGATGGTCTCGGCCAGCAGAACGTGAGACGGCGCCGAGAAATTGCGCGGCATCTGCACCGCCAGCACACCGCCCGGAGCCAACGCCGCAAGCAGTCGCGGAAACAGCGCCTGGTGTTCACCGACCCAATGCAAGGCCGCGTTCGAGACAATGACATCGGGCGGTTGATCCGGCCGCCAGTCACCGATTTCGGCCTCCTGCCAGTCGACCCGCGCCGCCGAGGCCCTGGCCCCGGCCAGCATCGCGGGCGAACGGTCGATGCCGGTCACCGCCGCCCCGGGCCAAGACTCGGCCAGGCGAATGGCCAGAAAACCGCCGCCGCAGCCGAGATCGACGATTCGCCGGGGCGCCCGGCCGGCGAGCGCCCCCTGCACCGCCGCCAGCAAATCTTCGGCCGGCCGCTGGCGCTGACGTTGAAAGCGCCGGTACTGATCGGGATCCCAAGTCATCCGGATACCCCCCGATGGTTAACCCAGGCGCCCGGACCCGACCGGCCTTTGATACCGGCACCGTTGGTGAGTCCCGCCCGCGCCCGCACAAGGTCGGGGTGGCCCCCCTGCGAACTAACTGTTGCGCACCCGCCGCACGAAGCCGTCAACCTCCTGACGCAACCGGTCGGTCTGGCGGGACAATTCCTTGGTGGCCCCCAGGACGCTGCCCGCCATGTGTCCGGTCTCGCCGGCGGCCTGGGTGACGCCGCCGATGTTGCTCGACACTTCCCGAGTGCCGGTGGAAGCCTGCTGGACGTTGCGGGCGATTTCTCGAGTCGCCGCCCCCTGTTCCTCCACCGCCGAAGCGATGGTGGTGGTGATCTCGCTCATCCGCTGGATGGTTCCGGTGATGCCCCTGATCGCATCCACCGCGGTGCCGGTCACCGCCTGCATCTGACCCACCTGGCCCTGGATGTCGTCGGTGGC
>CAIYNU010000058.1 GCA_903927615.1 uncultured Rhodospirillales bacterium
AGCCGCCACCGGTTGCTTGATGCCGAGATTGATCACCCGGTAGCCGTTGTTGGTCAGGATGATATCCACCAGATTCTTGCCGATGTCGTGGACATCGCCCTTGACGGTGGCCAGCACCAGGGTGCCCTTGGCCTGATCATCGGCTTTTTCCAGATGGGGCTCCAGCCACGCCACCGCCGCTTTCATGGTTTCGGCCGATTGGAGCACGAACGGGAGCTGCATCTTGCCCGAACCGAACAACTCGCCCACCACCTTCATGCCGTCCAGCAGGTAGGTGTTGATGATGGTCAACGGCGGGTGAGTGGCCAGGGCTTCGGTCAGATCGGCTTCCAGGCCGGTGCGGTCGCCGTCGACGATCCGCAGTTTCAGGCGTTCGCCCACCTCCGCCGGCCGTTCCCGCACCGCGGCCTTGTCCTGGGTCCGGCCGGCAAACAGCGCCATGAAGGCCTGGAGCGGGTCATAGCCCGCGCGCCGGCGGTCAAAGATCAGGTCTTCGGCCGCGGCGACCTCGTCGGCGGGAATCTTATGGAGCGGCATCAGCTTCGAGAGATGAACAATGGCGCCGGTCATGCCGCGCCGGAGCGCGTGGTCCAGGAATACCGAATTCAAGACATGGCGTGCCGCCGGATTCAGCCCGAACGAGACGTTGGACAGACCCAGGATGATCTGGCACTGGGGCATCTCCCGGGCGATGGTCTCGATCCCGTCCAAGGTCCAGCAGGCCAGCTTGCGGTCGTCCTCGTTGCCGGTGGCGATGGTGAAGGTCAGCGGGTCGAACAGCAGGTCGCTGGCCGGCAGGCCATGGCCATGGACCGCAAAGTCGTAAAGCCGCCGGGCGATCTCCAGCTTGCGCTCCACCGACTTGGCCATGCCCTGCTCGTCGATGGTCAGGGCGATCACCGCGGCCCCGAACTTGCGGGCCAGCCGCAATCGCCTGGCCGCAGTTTCCTCGCCGTCCTCGAAGTTGATGGAGTTGATCACGGCCTTGCCGCCATAGAGCTGAAGCGCCTGTTCCAGCACGGTATATTCGGTGGAATCGATCACCAGGGGCGCGGTCACCGCCGCGGACAGGCGCTTGACCACCTCGTTCATTTCGGCGGCTTCATCCCGGCCGACGAAGGCGGTGCAGACGTCCAGGGTGTGGCTGCCCTCCCGGACCTGCTCCCGGGCCATGGCCACGCAGCCGTCCCAGTCATGGGACTGCTGGTACTCGCGCCACTTCTTGGAGCCGTTGGCGTTGCAGCGTTCGCCGATGGACAGATAGGCGTTCTCCTGACGCAGCGACACCGGGCTGTAGAGCGAGGCCAGCGACGGGGTCCAGACAGGGCTCCGCCGGGCCGGGGCCGGGCGGTGCTGGCCGGCGGGGGCCAGCCGGCGCAGCATGGCATCGGCCGCTTCGATATGCTCGATGTTGGTCCCGCAACAGCCGCCGATCAGGTTGACCCCGTCCTCGGCGACGAATCGTTCCAGCCAGGTGGCGAGATCAGCGCCGCGCAGGGGATAGCGGGTCTTGCCGTCCACCAGTTCGGGCAGGCCGGCGTTGGGCTGCACCGAGACCAGGCCCGGCCAGTTGGTGCTGAGCCAGCGGACATGCTCGGCCATTTCGCGCGGACCGGTGGCGCAGTTCAGCCCCATCAACGGCACGTCCAAGGCATTGATGATGGTGGCCGCCGCCGGCAGATCGGTGCCGACCAGCAGGGTGCCGGTGGTCTCCACGGTGATCTGGACGAAGATCGGCAGATCGACGCCGGCTTCGGCCCGGGCGATCCGGGCGGCATTGACCGCGGCCTTGATCTGGAGCGGGTCCTGGCAGGTTTCGATCAGGATGGCATCGACGCCGCCGGCGATCAGGCCGCGGCACTGCACGGCGAACGAGTCCTCCAGCACCGGATAAGCCACATGGCCCAGGCTGGGCAGGCGGGTGCCGGGTCCGATGGAGCCCACCACGAAGCGGTCGCGGCCGTCGGCCTTGAAGCGTTCGGCCGCCTCCCGGGCGATTTCGCCCGCGGCCTTGTTGATCTCGAACGCCCGGTCCTGCAAGCCGAATTCACCAAGCGTGATCGGGGAGGCGCCGAAGGTGTCGGTTTCGACCATGTCGGCGCCGGCCCGGTAGTAGCCCGCATGAATGTCGCGGACGATGTCGGGGCGGGACAGCGCCAGGATGTCGGTGCAGTTCTCGTGTCCCCAGTAGTCGCGATCGACGTCAAGGTCCAGGGCCTGCACCCGGCTGCCGAAGCCGCCATCGCACAACAGAACACGGTCACGGAGGAGGTCGAGGAGATGGGGCACGGGCGGGTCTCTTGTGATACGGTGGGGCAGCAGGCAGGTTGTTGAGCCAACCGAGCCGGATGTCAATGGGCTAGGCTGAGGTGGCGGCTGTCGGGCCGGCCTTTTGGCCGGGGCCGGGGCCGGGGGGCGGTGCTCTGCCAGCGGTCGCGCGATATTGATGAGGTCATGGGGGAATGGCTATGGCGATACTCAATAATCTTAATATCGGCATCAAGGTGGCTGCGGGCATTGGTCTACTGCTGATTTTGCTGTTGGTTGTGAGTATTGGCGCCTATCAGGGTCTCCATGGCGCTTTGAGCAATTTTACCGATTATCAGAGCCTCGCGCGTCAGAACAATGCGCTGGGGCGGATTCAAGCCAACATGCTGGAGGTTCGTCTGCGGGCCAACGACTTCCTGTTGACCGGGGTCGAGGATGCGGCCGGCAGCGTCAAGGAACGGGTGACGGCGGCGACCACGCTTGCCCAGGAGGCCAGCGCCCTGTTCCAGAACAGCACCACGAAAAGTGCGATCGAAACGGTCGAAACCGAGCTGAAAGAGTACGGAACGACCTTTGCCAAGACCCATGACATTCAACGTCAGTTGACCGAATTGTTTCTTCGGATGAATCAGTTGGGTCGGGACATGGAAAAGGCGCTGACTGGAATCATGGAAGACGCGCACCGGGATGGTGAAACCGATGCGGCATTTCTGGCCGGGGAAACCCTGCGCGGCATGCTGCTGGCGCAAAGCTACGGTAATAAATTTGTCCAAAGCCATAGTACCGTCGATGTCGAGCGGACCGATAAGGAACTGACCGCATTCCGGGAGAAATCCGATAAGCTGGCCGGGATGGTCAACAACGCCGAAAGCAAGGCGCTGGGGACGGCCTTGACCACGACATTCAATCAATATCAGGCAGCCTTCGCCGCTCTGAAGACCAGCATCTTTGAGCGCGACCGATTGGTTCAAGAGACACTCTACCGGATCGGTCCGGCTATCGCTCAAACCACCGAAGATATGAAACAGCGTAATATTGAGCTTCAGGATCAACTGGGCCCCAGGGCCGGCGCCGAGATACAGCAAGCCGTCACCACCACGCTGGTCATCGCCGGGGTTGCGGTGGCGGTCGGGTTGGTGGTGGCCTTTGGTCTGGCGGTGCTGATCGCGCGGCCGGTGGTCGCCATGACCGACGCCATGCGCCGACTGGCCGAAGGCGATCATAGCGTGGCCATCCCAGCCCGCAATCGCCATGATGAAATCGGGCATATGGCCGAGGCGGTTCAGGTGTTTAAGGATAACGCCATCGAAGTCGAACGCCTGAGGGCCGAGCAGGAGGCCCAGGCCCGGCGGGCGGCCGACGACAAACGGCAGGCCATGAACCAATTTGCCGACGGTTTCGAAAGCAGCGTCAAGAGTGTCGTCGGCAGTGTCTCGACGGCGTCGACGGAAATGCGGGTGAATGCCCAAAGCCTGTCAACCATCGCCGACGAGACCAACCGCCAGTCGGCGGCGGTGGCCACCGCCGCCGAGCAGGCCTCGAGCAACGTCCAGACCGTCGCGACGGCGGCCGAGGAGTTGAGCGGCTCCATCGACGAGATCAGCCGTAAGGTCAATCAGTCCTCGACCATTGCCGGTCGCGCGGTGGATGAGGCGGATCGCACCAACATGGTCGTGACGGGCCTGGTGGACGCGGCCCGCAAGATCGGCGATGTCGTTCAGTTGATCAACAACATCGCGTCTCAAACCAATTTGCTGGCGTTGAACGCGACCATCGAGGCCGCCCGGGCCGGTGAAGCCGGGAAGGGGTTCGCCGTCGTGGCGTCCGAGGTCAAGAACCTGGCCACCCAAACCGGCCGGGCCACCGAGGAAATCTCCGGGCAGATCGCCGAGATGCAGGCGGCGGCAACTGGAGCCGCGGACGCCATCAAGAGCATCGGCGGGACCATCCTGCGCATCAACGAAATCATCACCACCATTGCCGCCGCGGTCAAAGAGCAGGCCGGGGCGACCCAGGAAATCGCCCGCAACGTCCAGCAGGCGGCGTCCGGCACCCAAAAAGTGACGGCGAACATCGGCAGCGTCACCCGCGCCGCCGCCGAGACCGGAAGCTTGTCGGGAAAGGTGCTGTCCGCCGCGGAATGCCTGTTGCGTGAGTCAGGCAGCCTCAGTCACGCCGTCGACGGGTTCATTCGCCAGGTTCGAAGCACCTGAGGACGGGAGGAGGAGGCAGGCAGGGCCACCGGGAACGAAAGCCCGAAATGGTGGTTAATGAAGATTTAAGGAAAGCGCCGGGGCCGCAGCCAATGATGCGCCCTGGTGGCGCATGGTGTTGCAAACGGGGTAGCATTGCGGAGCAAGGTTGATGTAACGTGCATCGTGTGGCGCGACCCAAACCCATTTGTTCGCTACCAGATTTTTTGCAAGACCCAATGCCGATCAATAAAAAAGGGCTTCACGATAATGGTTACAGCATCAAAGCTCTTTTTTCGACGCCTGACGATCGGTGTCGTATTGTTAAATATTACGATAATTACGCTTGCGGTCATTTCAATTCAGCAACTCTATTACGACAATCAAGAACGAACAGAGATTTCATCGAGTAATATTGCGCAAGTTCTGGCCCAGGAGATCAATTCGACGATCGACCGAATCGATTTGGCGCTATCGAACATCGCCGATAACGTGGCGCGCGAGTCAGCCCCAAATAAAAAAATGGATGAAATTCTTGCGACCACGCTCACGCGTCTGCCCGATATTGATAGTATTGGAATGACCGATGCCACTGGAGATATTGTAATCTGGACGGGATCAGCGCCATCGAGACATATCAGTATCGGTGGCAGGGATTATTTCCAGACGCTGAAAAGTAATGATAATACCGGAATGATTATTACCAAACCCCTGAGGGGCAGTATCACTGGAAAGTGGCAGATGGTCTTTGCCCGCCGTCTGAATCAGCCCGATGGGACCTTTGGCGGGGTTGTCTATGCGGTGATCATGATCGAGCGCATCGTCAATATGTTTTCTTCTCTGGATATTGGAGAACATGGCAAGGTCGCTCTCCAAACAGATGACTTTACGACGATCATTCGCTATCCAGAATCCAATGGGATCAAGGATGAAATCGAGAACCAAGGATTGTCACAGAAGTATCAGGATATCATCAAAAGTCATCCGGAAACTGGGACTTATACCGTCAATATGGACCCGATTTATCGAACTATATCCTATAGGAAAATTGGCAATCATGCCCTGTATATTTTTGTGGACATTGCCGCTGATGACGACATAAAGGAATGGCGCGATATTGTTCTGAAAATATCTCTACTAGTCATTTTATTTATATTGGCGACCATGGCGTCGCTTCGGATATTTTATCGACATCAGAAAGCCGCAGAAACCTATTTGGCCGATCTCGAGAAAAATAATCATAGCCTGCAAGTCAGCGAAAGTCGCTATCGTGGCTTAATCGAGACCCAGATTGATATGGTCTTACGCCTTGGTGTGAATAACGCCTTCACGTTTGCGAATGAAACGACTTGCCGGGTGTTGGGGGTGCGTCGGGAGGCGCTGCTGGGCCAGAACTGGCAAACTTTTGTCAACCCTGATGATGTCGCGGCGACCGCGACAGAAATCGCCGCCGCGCTGTCGCCACCCTATCCCCGGGTTAGGGTTGAGAATCGCATCCTGACCGGGGATGGTGAACGCTGGTATGCCTGGGAAGGCACGCTGGTGATCCGGAACAGCGAAAAAGCCATGGAGGTTCAGGCGGTCGGTCGGGACATTACCGAAATGAAGCAGGCTTTGGGGGAATTGCGGGCGGCTAAGGAACAGGCGGATGCCGCGAACTCGGCCAAGTCGGCATTCCTGGCGATGATGAGCCATGAGATCAGGACGCCGTTGACCGGAATCATGGGGATGGCAGACTTGATGCTGGAAGAAGAAGCGCCAACCCGGCAGAAAGATGGTATCCAAACCTTGCGCAGTTCGGCCAAACTACTGACCACCATTCTGAATGATGTGCTTGATTTCTCAAAAATCGAAAGCGGAACCATCACTTTTGAATGCGAGGTGTTCGAGATTCGCCTGGAACTTGCCAAGGCGATCAGTTTATTTTCAGCGAATTCCAGCAAGAACCGCGTCGATATGGTGGCGCAGGTGGCCGACGATGTGCCCGATTGCGCGGCAGGCGACCCGATTCGCATTCGACAGATCTTACATAATCTCATTGGAAATGCGGTAAAGTTTACCGAAAAAGGAAATATTGTTATTCGTGTGACCGTGTGCCCAGAGGATGATGATGCTCAGGAGGAGAACGCTATCACTCTCAAATTTGAAATCATCGATACCGGCATTGGTCTTTCGCCCGAACAACGGCAAGGCCTGTTTCAACCCTTCTCTCAGGCGCACGGTTCGCTCTCGCGACGCCTCGGCGGGACCGGATTAGGCCTGGCCATCTCAAAACGCCTGGTTGAGTTAATGCACGGTCGGATTGGTGTCGAAAGCGTGCTGGGTCAAGGCTCAACCTTCTGGTTTACGATACGGTTGAATCGGGCCAGCAGGCCCGTGGTTAATTTGGTTGAACCCATCGGACTCAACGAACCCTGGGGGCTTGATATCCTGGTTGCCGAAGATAACCCAACCAACCAAAAAGTCATCAAAGCCATGCTCACAAAAAGAGGTCATAAGGTCGAGGTTGCCGAGAATGGGAAAATTGCCTTTGATCTACTGTCGATCAAATGTTTTGATCTTGTGCTTATGGACATTCAAATGCCGGTCATGGACGGCGTTACGGCAACCAAAAATATCCGGGAAACCCGATTTTTTAATAAAGATATCCCAATCATCGCGCTGACTGCCGATGTGGTTCAAGAACGGCGCCAGAAATATCTGGATGCCGGCATGAATGACGTGATTTCAAAGCCCATTGATTGGCACCAACTGATCATAAAAATTAATGACGCAGTGGCTTCATCTGGCAAATCATCAAATAAAATAGGCGATGGCAATTATAATATAATCGACGCTGACAAGCTTGAATCGATTACTGATGCAATTGGTTTGTCTGAAATGAAAGAATTCATTACGGAATTCTGTTGTTTGACCGAGAATGACATCAATAATGTCGAAGATGCGCTTGTCGCGAATGATCAGTCTAAAGTTAAACGATTGTGTCACACGATCAAGGGGGTGGCGGGCAATATTGGCGCGCTACGTCTCCGGGACGCGATCTCTGAGGTTGAAAAAGTGGCGGGGGAGCCAAATGTTGCTTTACCCCGCCTTGAGAATGTTAAACTGAGCTTCAGCGTCACCAAGCGGTATCTGACCACGAAATTCAACAACGGTGTCATCCCATCGTGAATAAAGCGGCGCCCATGTCCTGGATAAACTCACCCCAGGCCAATTGACGGATCCAGTGCTCGGGAATCCCGGAGACCCCATACCGGGCGCCGGCAATTTGGCCGGTGACCGCGCCGACGGTGTCTGCGTCGTTGCCCAGATTGGCCGCGGTCAGCACGGCATCCCGGAAGGTTGACGTGGTGGCGATACACCATAGGGCGGCTTCGAAGGTATGGACGACATAACCGGTTGACTGGATCTCGCTTCGACTTTTCGTGAGCCAACGAGCAAAAGAGTTGTCGGCCTGATCATTAATTTCACGCCATAGAATCTCACCAAACATTTTCGAATAGTACAGGCATTTGCTTGAGCCATGCGTCAGCGCCGACTGTTGCCCACTGATATATTTGCATTCATCGAGGTCGTTGTGAAAAGCAATCGGGACTGGGGCCAGACGCATGATGCAGCCATTCCCCGAGGACTGATCATCCGTCGGCCCTAAATACGGATTGCGCCGGTCGCTGGCACGCCAGTCCCGTAACGCGGATAATGTTGTCACGCCGATATCGAAACATCGTCCATTGTGAGAATATTCGCCTTTTTGCCACCAAGCCAGGAAACGGTTCATCACATCATCAGGCTGAAACCCCTGGCATTGAATGAGCGAATCCCCCAATGCCAGCGCCATGCTGGTGTCGTCGGTCCATTCACCGGGCGCCAGTCCAAACGGCCCGCCCCCAATCATGTCCGTCAGATGTTGATAAGAATCCCGGCGTTTGAATTCCAAGGTGGTGCCGACCGCATCGCCGACGGCGAGACCCATCATGCACCCAAGGGCTTTGTCTTGTTTGCGGTCCATCACCACTCCTTGATGGGGAGCCAGGATCGTCACTCACCATTATCCTGTCCGGGTTTGCCGTCAACCCCCTTTGGTGAACCGCCCGTTCAGTTGGACTCGGTTGCCCAGCGGCGCGCCATGGTGTCCGTGGCCTGGGGCGCCCATTGACGCACGGCGGGAATCAGTTGAGCCATGATCGGGACCACGAACAGGGGGATACCGAAGGTCTGGGCGGTGGCCAGGAATTCGAACGGTGTCACGGCTGTGATGATCACCCTGGCGGTTTGGACGGCGACCAGCACCGCCGTGTAGATCGAGCCATAGGTCACCGCGGTGGTGGTGGCCGACCGGACCCAGTCCGACCGGACCGCGCCCGACGTGTCCGCGCCCGGGGCGTCCGGGTTCGACGTGTCCAAGTTTGGTCTGGCCATGGCGGGATCGCCGTTCGAGGCCCGGGCGGAGGTTGGGCCCATCCAAAGCGCCATCATGACCATCAGCGCCACCAACGCAGGTTTACCAAAGCCTCTCAGCATCCTTTGCCCTCCCGTCGTTCGGTCCGGCCCCTGGGACCTGGAACTCTTCCAATATTGGCGTCGGACAACGCCGGACAACTCCCGTCCATGGAAAACAGGCGGGTCGGTCCAGGCCGGCCCCCGGAAACACCGGACCCGATCTGGACCTTTACCGCGAACGCGATGAACGGGCGAGAAACACCACCGGGATCATGAGCAGGACCAGCCAACCCGAGAGCCAGAAGTAATCGAGCGAGGCCATGGCGTAGGCCTGGTTGATGAGTTCATGGGTGATGATGGCAAGCCCCTGATCTTTGGTGACGCCGGCGCCTTGCAGGCCGGTCATTGCCTGGATTAAGGTCGGATCATAGGTGGTGACGGACTCGGCGAGGCGGGTTTGGTGTAGGGCCTCGCGGCGGTCCCACAACGTCGTGGTCAGGGAGGCCGCGAAGCTGCCCGCGGTAATGCGCAGGAAATTGGACAGACCCGACGCCACCGGAATTCGCGGCGGCGGCACGCCGTGCAGGGAAATCGTGACCATCGAAACGAAGAACAGGGCCATGGCAACGCCCTGGACCAGCATGGGCAGGATCAGCGCGCCGAAGCTGGAATCGGGGGTCAGGTCCGCGCGCAGGAAGAAGGAGATGGCGAAGGCCACGAAGGCGATACTGCCGGTGAGCCGGGCATCGATTCTGGATGTCACACGGACCAAGGTCGCGGTGACCACGACGGCCACCAGACCGCTGGGCGCGGCGACCAATCCCGCCCAGGTCGCCGTGTAGTTCAATTGGGTCTGCAACCAAAGCGGCAAAAGCACGATATTGCCGAAGAACACGCCATAGCCCAGACAGAGCGCGAGGGTGCCCAAGGCGAAGTTGCGGTTGGTGAAAAGCGAAAGATCGACGATGGGGTGGGCGTCGGTCAGTTCCCAGATCAGCCAGGCGATGAAACCCACCACCACGATCAGCGCCAGAATCACGATGGGCGGCGAGGCGAACCAGTCGGCATCTTTGCCGGTGTCCAGCATGACCTGCAAGGCGCCGACCCACACCACCAGCAACCCGAGACCGACGCCGTCCACCGGCAACTTACGGGTGGGGGTCTCGCGGCCTTGGAGCCCACGCCACGAGAGAAAGGCGCACAGCAGGCCGACCGGGACGTTGATCAGGAAAATCCAGGGCCAGGCATAGGTATCGGAAATGATGCCGCCCAGGATCGGCCCGGCGATGGGCGCGACCAGCGTGGTCATGGACCAGATGGCCAGCGCGGTGCCTCGCCGGTCGGGCGGAAAGATCGACATCAGCAAGGCCTGGGACCCCGGGATCATCGGTCCCGAGACCGCACCCTGGAGGATCCGGAACGCCACCAGCGACTCCAGACTCCACGAAATGCCGCACAGGAACGAGGCGAAGGTGAACAGCAGCACCGAGACCACGAAGGTTTTCACCACGCCGTAGCGTTGCATCAGCCAGCCGGTGAGCGGAACCGAGACGCCATTGGACACCGCGAACGACGTCACCACCCAGGTTCCCTGGTCGGGACTGACCCCGAGATTGCCGGCCATGGTCGGGATGGCCACCACCACGATGGTGGTATCGAGCACCTGCATGAAGGTGCCCAGCGCCAGGGCAATGGCGGTGACGGCCAGAGCACCGCCGGACAGCGGCGGCCGGCCGCCCGGCGGGGGGCCGCTCACGACGGGTTGCCCTTGGCCGGCGCACCGCCATTGTCGGTGATGATCCGGGCGATCAGGGCGGAGATGCTCGGGTCGTCGCCGTCGCTGGGCCGGGCCGGCATCGGTTGGGCGCGCAGCCGGGCGGTCACCGAGGCGCCGGACCGGTCGCGGATGTCAACCGTGGCCGTCATCGAAAGACCGAGACGGAGCGGGTGGAGCCGGAGTTCCTCGGGCCGTAGGGTGATGCGGACCGGCAGACGCTGGACGATCTTGATCCAGTTGCCGGTGGCGTTCTGGGCCGGCAACAAAGCGAACGCGGCCCCGGACCCGGCGGACAGACCGGCCACCGTGCCGTGATAGGTCACGGTCGGGCCGTAGAGATCGGCGGTGAGCGCCACCGGTTGACCCACCCGCAGAGGGTCGATCTGAACTTCCTTGAAATTCGCGTCAACCCACAGGTCTTCCAGGGGCACCACCGCCATCAGGGGCGTGCCCGGCGCCAGCCGTTGGCCAAGCTGGACGCCGCGTTTGGCGATCACGCCGGCCACCGGCGCGACGATGCGCGTCCGGTGCAAGGCCAGGGCCGCGTCGCGCAACCGGGCGGCGGCGGTCAGGACCAGCGGATGACTTTCGGTGGTGGTCCCGGCGATCTGGGCGTTGACCTGATCCAGCAGCCCGTGGGCCGCTTCCAGGGACGCGGCCAGTTGGGTTACGGTGTCCCGGCCGTGGGCGATTTCTTCGGCCGAGACGCCGCCGCTGCCGGCGAGGGCGGTCCGCCGCTTGTAATCATCCCGGGCCTGACGCAAGGCCGCCTCGCGTTCGGTGATCTGGGCCCGCAACTGCCCCGCCTGGGCGAACAGGGACAGCACCTGACGGACCGCCTGGGCCAGTCCGGCCTGGGCGGCTGCCATGGCGATGGTGGCGTCGGCCGGGTCCAGATCGGCCAGCACCTGTCCCTGTTCCACCGCCTGGGTATCGTCCACATGCAGGGCCATCACCGTGCCCGCGACCTCGTTGGTGATTTGGACGATGTCGCCGCTGACATACGCGTCGTCGGTGGATTGGACGTTGCGCAGATAGCGGTCCCAGTAAAAGCCCCAGCCGGCCCCGGCCAGGATCACCACCAACACCAGCACCAGCAGCCCGAGCCCGCGCCGTTTCGGGGATCCGGCGGGCGGAGACGGAGGCGGGGCGGTGGGCGCAGACGGGGCCGCGGGGGGCTGGGCGGGCTTCGACTCGGTCATGGGTTGGGCTCCTTGGCGGCGGGGTCAAAGCTGCCGCCGGCGGCGATCAGCAGTTTTACCCGGGCCACGACCTGGGCGGTCACGAGGTCGAGGTGCTGGCGGCGTGCCGCCAGCAGTTGGGTTTCGGCGTTCAGCGCCGAGAGATATCCGGTCAGCCCGGCCCGATAGCGCGCTTCGGCGAGCTTGAAGGCGGTTTCAGCATCGTCAAGCTGCCGTTGCTGGTGGCTTCGTTCGGCCGCCAGGGCCGTGAGGTCGGAAAGCTGGTCGGCCACCTCGCGCACCGCGCCCAGGACCGTCCGGTCGTAGCCGGCCACGGCGGCGTCCAGCTCCGCGGTGGCGCCGTGGAATTGGGCGGCGAGGGTGCCGGCGTCGAACAGCGGCAGATGGATGGCCGGACCGGCGCCGGCGGTCAGGGCCGAACCCTGGACCAGATTGACCAGTCCAATCGCCGAGACCCCGGCGAACGCCACCAGATTGACGTCGGGGTAGAAGGCCGCCGTGGCTGCCTCCCGGCCGGCGGTGGCGGCATCGACGAACGCCCGGGCCGCCAGCACGTCGGGGCGTCGGGCCATCAGGTCGACGGGCAGGCTGGTCGGCAGCGGCAGCACGGTGTCGTCTTTGATGGCCGGCCGTGTGATCTGTGCGTAGGCGTTGGCTCCGGCACCGGCCAGGGCGGCCAGTTGGTGGACGGCGCGGGCCTTGTCGGCCTGGGCGGCGTCGCGGACCACCCGGGCTTCGGCGACCGCGCCGTCGGCCTGGCGGCGCTCGACCTCGGTATCGAGGCCGGACGTCACCCGCTGGGTGGTGATTTCGAGAATACGCTGGCGCTGGCGCTCGGTCTGGACCGCCAGTGCCTCGATGGCCCAGGCATGGGCCAAATCCAGGTAAGTCTGGGCCACGGCGCCAGTCAGCGCCAACCGGGCCGCGGCCAGATCGAGGGCGGCGGCTCGGGCGCCGGACTCGGCCTTGGCGATCAACGCCGCCTGCCGGCCCCAAAGGTCGAGGTTCCAGCTCAGATCACCCCGGACCGAGCCCTGCCAGTAAACATTGCCGGCGAAAGGCGGCGGATAGACGTCTTCGGCGCTGAACCGCTGGCGGTTGGCCGCGGCGTTGAGGTTGGCATGGGGAAACAGCCCGGCGTCGGCACCCGCCGTTTCGGCCTGGGCCAGCCGTAGCCGGGCCTGCGCCTGGTCGAGGGTTGGGTTGCCGGCGAGGGCCTGGTCCATCAGCCGGTCCAGTTGAGGATCCCGGCAGGCCTGCCACCATCGCTGGCCGGCGGCGGGCGCGGGTGCGGTCCCGAGGCCAAGCTGGCTTGCGGTCAGTACCCGTGCCCGGGGCGGGTCGTCGGGGGGCAGCACGCAGGCGGTCAGGAACACGGCCGCAACCGCCATGGTGATCAGAGGCAGAGGGGGGACGCTCATGGCTGTCGCTCCGAATGGCTGTTGTTCGGTCAGGAAGACCATGCAGCGCGCCAGGACCCGATATGGATGATACACAGTGATCAGCGGCCGCCAATTCGGGATCGGGACATGTATTTTCGGTGAATACGTGAATTATCTAAAATATTACTATAATGGCTTTGATTTTGGCTTTGATGTTGTGGTTATAGGGCCATCGCCAGCCCTACCGGTTGTAGATCATGGGACTCTTCCCAACGGGCCGTTCATGGCACGGGACCTAGGGGAATGTCAAAGGTTTGAACCGTGTCGGGGGGCGGGCGAGACGCCCGCGGTCCTATCAAATAACCTGACGCGGCCCGCTACCGTGCCGGTGCGTGCAGATGTCCGACCAGTTCGCGCACCGTGGTGTCTTCGCTTCGGCCGCCGATGGCGGCGAAGGCGCGCAGCATCTCGTCGGCAACCGCGACGGTGCGGCCGAGATCGATGCGCCACTGGCCGCCGTCGCGCACGAAGGCCGCGCTGACCAGGCTGGGCCGGCCTTTGAGCAGCAGCGGGGCACTGGCCCGGGTTCCCTCGACGGTGAGCTTCCCGAGCCCGCTTTCCGCGATGGTGGCGGGACTGAGCCAGTGCTCGGCCAGGGCGTGGTTGATCAGTTCGGGCAGGGTCAAGCGTCGGAGTTGGGCCTGGGACACGAACCGCTGTAAAGACAGGACCGCCACTTTTTCGGCCGGACCCAAGGGAGTCAGATTGGCCGCGGTTCCGGCGCGGGCGGCCGAGCGGACCGCTTCGAGTCGGGATCGGCTGTCGTGCGACAGCAGCGGCAGCACGGCGCCGCCGTTTCCGGCAGCCAAGGCCGATCGGGCTGTGGTGAAGACCTGCTGAACCTGTTCCTGGGTTTGCGCATCCGCGCCTTGGGCCCGGGTGCCGGTGGTCAGCCCGACAAACATCACAAACACCACAACCAGCGCAACCATCAGGCGTGTCGGGATCGGCCGGCCTTGAAAAGCGTTCACGATCTTTGGTTGTCCTTTTGGAAGGGGATCGCCTTACGGTCAGGTGATCTCGAAGTAATCCAACTGCCAGCGCATGTCCGCCTCGGCCAGGGGGTAGTCGGTGCCGTTGCGGGGATTGAGAGCGTCCTTGGGCGGAATCTGGGCCAGTCGCAACTGGACTTGACGGGCGATGCGCATGGACAGGCCGGCGCGCCAGACCAGTGCCGTGACCGGGCGGGCGCCGTGGGTGGCCAGGACCCGGTCGACCGTGGCGATGGTGGTGCCGGCCAACCGCGCGAGGGCCGCGGTGACGAACGGACGGTCGCCTTCCGCCAGGGCCGCGGCGATCATGGCTTCGTCAAGCCGGCCTTCACTGTGGAGGCGGGTGGCGCGGTCGGTCGCCTTTTCTCCCACCTTGCCCGCGGACCGTAACCCTGCCGCAGTGTCGGCGGCTTCGGCCGGTTCAAACTCCGCAGCCATCAGCCACGGCGGGTCGACCGGCTTGGCGGGCGGTGGCGGCGCGGTGGCGGCGGTGGCCCAAGGGGGATCAACGGGTCCGGCGGCGGGCGGGGCGACGGCGGTGGTGGTGGCGAGGGCGTTGACCCAGGGCGGCTCAACCTCGCCGGCGTCGGCGATCAGGGCGGTCGGGGTTTTGGTCAGGCGATGGCGGACGCTCTCGGCGACCTGACGGGCGGCGTCCGGTCCCAGGTCGGTTCGGGTTTGCAGCACCTGGAGCAGGGAATCGGCGACGAAGGTGGCCAGGCGGGCGGCGGCGCGTGCCGGTAGCTTGGGCCGGCGGACCAGCGGCCCGTGCCAGGGCTCGTTGTGGGCGGCACGGTCGATGATGCGGTCGAGGGTTTCTTCGCGAATTTGCGCGCTGGGATTGACCAACAGCACGGCGATGGCGCTGGCGTCGTTGCTGGCGGCAATGGCGTCCACCACGGCCGAGCCGACATTGGCCCGGTCGGCGATGGCCGAGAGGGCGCCGTCGGGCGAGCGCCCGAAGATGATCTCCAGCAGATCCTCGTCGGAGAGGATCGGCGAATTCCGTAACACCGGCCCGCACACGCTGAGTTCCACGTCGCGGGCCAGCAGATTGATGACCGTGGCCGGGGCGGTGGCCACATCCTTGAGTTCGTCGGCCAGGATGCGCCGGACCTCGGTGGCCTGGTCGCGCGCCAGGGCTTCCAGGATGTCCATGGTCATGCGCTCGATCTGGTCGAGCCGCTCCGGCGGCAGATTGGGCGCCAGACGGGCGATCTTGCGCGCCAGCCCGGTGCGGACATGGGCATCCTTGTCGCTGGCCAGCAACAGGTCGGCCTGGCGCGGCGTCCGGGCGTTGGCGGCGATTTCGCGTCGGACCTCCACCGCCTGGTCGTTCGCAAGAAAATAGAGCAGTTCCGGCCGGATATCGCTGCGGGAGGCCAGCAACTGACGCACGGCCCGGTCGCCGCTCCGCGCCATGGTCTTGGCGGTTTCGTAGTCAATGGTGCCTTCGGCGGCAGGCCGGCTCATGGCGGGCTTTCCTCGGACGGTGGGGCGGTATCGCGGCGGGCGGGAGCCAAGCGGTAGCCACCTTTGCCGTGTAGTTTAGCCTCGTACATAGCGGTATCCGCGCGCTCGATCAAGAAGGCGGCGGTTTCGCCCTGACCAGGGTGATGGATGGCGATGCCGATCGACATGCCGAGCAGTTGCTCGGGGCTGGCCGAGAGCGGGCGGAGCGTTTCGACGCCGGCCAGCAGGCGCCGGACCACCTTGACCGCGGATTGTTCGTCGGTGCGGGCCAGCCACAGCACGAACTCGTCGCCGCCCATGCGGCCGGCGAGGTCGCCGGGCCGGATGCCGGCATCAATCAGCATGGCCACCGCCCCCAAAACCTTGTCGCCCTGATGGTGGCCGTGGAGATCGTTGACAGCTTTAAAATTGTCCAGGTCGATATAAAGCAATGATGACGTACCGAAGTCCCGCCATGACAGCATTTCTTCCAGTCGTTCGAGAAAAGTACGCCGGTTGAAGAGGCCGGTCAGGCTATCGCGCTCGGAAAGATGGCGTAAGCGTTCCTGATACGCGAGGTGTGCGTGGGTGATGCCGATCCGGTCGGCGACGCCGCCGATCAGCGTCAGAGCGTCTTCGTCCCACGGGGCGGCGGTCCCGTTACGCCAGACGCAGACCGTTCCATTGACCATCTGGCGGAACTGGGTGCGGCACGCCAGCAGGGACAGGGTTCCGAATGTCCGCTCGATGGGGACGTCGGCCATGACGACGGCGTCCAGCAGGGCCGACAACCGGCCGCCGGATAGCCGGCCTTCCATATCATCCCCAAAGGCGGCGGCCAGCAGGGGGCTGCCGTCGCCGTCGATCCGGTGAATGGCGCAGCCGATCGCTTCGAGCGCCCGGGTGGACTCGAACGCGGCGACTTCCAGGGCCTTGGCGGCGTCCAACTGGTCCCGGAGCGTGTGGGAGATGTGATTGAGAATCGTCTCCCGATTCCGGATGCGGCTCAGTTCGGCGCCGCGGATCACCTGTTCGGTAATGTCCCGGCAAACGCCCCGGGCGCCCAGCCAGTGGCCGTTGGCGTCGATCAGCGGTTTGACCGACGTCTGCACACAGGCGGGATTGCCGTCGGCCCGGTACAGCCACAGTTCGGTGCCGTCGATGGGCCGCCGCGTCTCGAAGGCCAGCGGCATCTCGGGGTCGTCGTGAATCATTAATGTTCGGGGATGCCGGCCGACCAGGGATTCCACCGAGAAGCCCAGGGCGCCCCGCTGGGAGACGAACACGAATCGCCCCTCCTGGTCGGTTTCCCAGGCAAAATCGGATGAAATCTCGACCAGATCTTTGTAGCGTTGGCGGGATTCGGTGAGCGTCTGCCGCAACCGGCGTTCCAGGGTGATGTCGCGGCCAAGCAACAACAAGCGCGACTGCGGTAGGGAGATCACCTGCCAGTCATAAACCATCGGTCCGTCGTGCCCGAAGTGTCGGGTCGAACGCTGCTCGGCCAAACCGGCCACCGCGGCGTTCCGCCAGAGGCCGATGCTTTGCCACCAGCCCATATCGGCCGCCAGCAGCGCCTGAGCCTGTCCGTTGGCCGCCAGGACGACATCGCTCTCGGTGATCAACACCGCGGGGCCGGGGTAGCCGGTAATCACCGTCGTCAACTCCGGGCAGTCGGTGAACGCGTTGCTCATAACCGGCGTGCCGGAGATGCCCGGGGCGTCGTCTCTGGGTGGGTCGGTGGGCAAGGGCACGATGAAACCCGGCTTCGCGTCTGACTACTGGTTAAAATGCAGATTAAAACGTTTCTGTCAACCGAGCGGCAGGGCCGGGCCGCAGGGTGAGCACTTTGTCGGGCTTGCGGATACAGCTGGTCGCGTCCTATTGTCGGGTCATGTTTGACACTCTCCCGAGAAGCCAGGCGGCCCCTGACGGTTTATCCCTTCCGGTCAGCGCGCGCCGGCTGGAGACGGTCGATGTCTGGATCTTCGATCTCGACAATACGCTTTATTCGTCGGCAAGCAATCTGTTCCCGGCGATCGAGCGACGAATGGGCGAATTCATTGCCGGTATCTTCGACGTGACTCCCGACGAGGCGCGACGGCGCCAGAAGCGTTTCTTTCGCGAGTACGGGACCACATTACGGGGTCTCATGGTCGAACACGCCATCGATCCCCTGGCATTTCTGGATTATGTCCACGCCATTGATCTTTCGTCGATCATGCCCGATCCGGTGCTGGATCGGGCGCTGGAACGACTGCCGGGGCGCAAGATTGTGTTCACCAACGGGTCGCGCGACCATGCCGGACGGGTGCTGGCGCGCTTGGGGATTACCCGCCATTTCGAGGCGGTTCAGGACATTATTGCCGCCGGTTTCCTCCCCAAGCCCGACGCCCGGCCTTATGCCCGGCTGGTGCGCTGCTATGACATCGACCCGGTCCGGGCCTGCATGGTCGAAGACATGGCCGGTAATCTGGCTCCGGCGGCGGCCCTGGGCATGACGACGGTGTGGTTGCGGACCGACTCGGCGTGGGGTCAACCGGTTCACGGCGACACCGCCTATATTCATCACACGATCGATGATCTGGCGGGCTGGCTGACCGCGTTGGCGGGCGAACCGTAACCGTCATCGGGCTCGGTTATGGCCTGATCGTGAAAAACTGATTAGTCTTTGTGGTGTAAAAAAGCTTTTTAACTTGGCTGTTGGGGTTTTTAATGATGAACTCTTTCTGCTGTTTCTTTGCTTCTTCGCCGGCCACGATGAGCATGCCAAGCCCGGTGGAATCGATGAAATCAACCTCGGTCATATCAAAAACCACCCCGGGCGCCGACGACCCCTCACAGGCTCGGCTGATTTCCCTAAATTGTAGATGGTCAGAGTAGGATACTTTACCGATCAGAAATATTGTCAACGTCTCGGGCGCCTGATGTGTGACATAGTTCATCGATCAATCCGTCGCAATCTAATCATTTGTTACGCTTGGCGGTGCCGTGGTCTGGCCCTGGTCTGTTGCAGTCGTACGGTCGTGCCGTCGACTTCGGGTTATTATTACACTATTTTATGCTGACGGTACGTCAAAATGATGGCGTCGAGTTGCGGTCGAAGGGGCGTGGAGGTCCCGGGTGTCGGCCGTGGTCGGGGGTCCGGAAGCGCGTTTCCCGCCCCGGCCCGAGTTGACAATGACGGCGTCGGTGGACGATGGTGCGGCGAACCCATCGATCCGTTGAGGTCGACCTCCAGACGATCCGATTGCCGGGACTGACCGCCATGAGCCATGCCGAGCTTGAACGAACCATTGATCTTGCCTGGGACCGGCGTGACGGTCTTAACGCGGCGACCGGGGGGCCGGTGCGGGCAGCGGTGGAGGAGGCGCTGGCGGCGCTGGATGCGGGCCGGCTGCGCGTGGCCGAACCGGTCGGGGACGGCTGGCAGGTCAATCAATGGCTGAAAAAAGCGGTGCTGTTGTCGTTCCGCCTCAACGACAGCGCGCCGATTGTCGGCGGCCCCGGCGGCAGCGGTTGGTTCGACAAGGTGCCGTCCAAATTCGCCGGTTGGGACGAGGCGCGGTGGCGCGCCGCCGGTTTCCGGGCGGTCCCCGGGGCCGTGGTGCGGTCCTCGGCCCATATCGCGCCCGGAGTGGTGTTGATGCCCAGCTTCGTCAATGTGGGCGCGTATGTTGGCGGCGGGACCATGGTCGATACCTGGGCCACCATCGGCTCGTGCGCCCAAATCGGCCGTAACGTCCACGTCTCGGGGGGGGTGGGAATCGGTGGCGTCCTGGAGCCGTTGCAGGCCGGTCCGGTGATTATTGAAGATGACTGCTTTATCGGCGCCCGTTCCGAGGTTGCCGAGGGCGTGATCGTCGGCCGTGGTGCCGTCCTGTCCATGGGCGTCTATCTGGGCGCTTCGACCCGGATCATCGACCGCACCACCGGCGAGGTCTATTATGGCCGGGTGCCCGCCTATTCGGTGGTGGTGCCCGGCGCTTGGCCCGGCCGGCCGTTGCCGGACGGTGCGCCCGGTCCCAGCCTGTACTGTGCGGTGATTGTCAAGCGGGTGGACGAACAGACCCGATCCAAGACCTCGATCAACGAACTGTTACGCGATTGACCGCCCTGTCCTGCCAGACGTCGGCCCAGACCGCCCCCGTCGATCCGGTGGCGCTGGCCCAGGCGCTGATCCGGTGTCCCAGCGTGACGCCGGCCAATGCCGGCGCCCTTGACGTGCTGGCGGCGGCCCTGACACCGCTCGGCTTCGTCTGCCATCGGGTACCGATTCACGGGCCGGGACCGGAGACGGTGGACAATCTCTATGCCCGTCTGGGGACCGCCGCGCCCTATTTCTGCTTTGCCGGGCACACCGACGTGGTGGCGCCAGGGGATCCCGGGGCCTGGTCGCAGGATCCGTTCGGCGGCGGGATTCAAGGCGAGGGCGGCGAGGCCCGGCTGGTCGGTCGGGGGGCGGTGGACATGAAGGGGGCGATTGCCGCCTTTGTGGCGGCGGTTTCGGGTCTGTTGGCCCGAAGCGGGCCGCCGCAAGGGTCCATCGGCTTGCTGATCACCGGTGACGAGGAAGGGGAGGCGATCAACGGGACGCGCGCCCTGTTGCCCTGGCTGGCCCAACGGGGGGAACGGCCGGATGTCTGCCTGGTCGGCGAGCCGACCAATCCCCGGCGGCTGGGCGAGGCCATGAAAATTGGCCGGCGCGGCAGCCTCAATGGCCGGCTGGTGGTTCACGGGGTCCAGGGCCATGTGGCCTATCCCCATTTGGCCGATAATCCGCTGCCGCGGCTGGTGCGGATGTTGGACTCGCTGATCGATTGCCTGCTGGACGAAGGCACCGCCCATTTCCCGCCGTCAACGCTGACACTGACGTCCGTTGATGTCGGCAATGCCGTGACCAATCTCAGTCCGGCCATGGCTTCGGCAGCCTTCAATATCCGGTTTAACCCCCTTCATACCGCCCAATCCCTGGAGGCGTGGTTGCGTCGGCGCTTCGACGCGGTGGGGGGGGCTTACCGGTTGGACCTGACGCTGGCCGGCGAGGCGTTCCTGACCGAACCCGGGCCGTTCAGTACCCTGGTGGCGGACGCGGTGGCCCGGGTGACCGGTTTACGACCGGACCTGTCGACCAGCGGCGGGACTTCGGACGCCCGGTTCCTGAAGGATTTGTGTCCGGTGGTGGAATTTGGGCTGGTGGGCGAGACCATGCACAAGGTGGATGAGGCCGTGACTGTGGCCGATTTGCATCGCCTGACCGAAATATATGGCATGGTGCTGGGCGACTTCTTTGCCGGGAATGGATCCTAAGTCATGCCGACGCTCCGTGAGATGGCCTACGCGCTGTTCGGCGCTCTGCGACTGGCCCGCTTCGACGCTTCGGGGCTCGACTTCTTCGATCGCAGCAGCGCCGCCGCCCTTCGTTCTTTCGCCGCCGCCCTGGTGGTCCTGCCGGCCTACGTGTTGCTGGTCCTGGTGCGGCCGGCGACTGACGAGACGGCGGTCTCGTGGCCGACCTTCATGGTGGTCGACGCCATCGCCTATGTCGGTAGCTGGACTGCTTACGCCCTGGTGATGGACGAAATCTCGCGCTGGCTGGATCGCGGTGCCCGTTATCCGTTATTTCTCAGCGTCTATAATTGGTCTTCGGTGGTGCAGATGATGGTTTATCTGCCGGCGGTGATCATTGCCCAAAGCGGCGTGCTGCCCGCCGATTTAGGCGAAACCGTGGAATTTGCGGTGACTCTGGCTGTATTGATTTACCAGTGGTTCGTCACGCGGGTGGCGCTTGACGTGCCGGCATTGCCTGCGGCAGGTTTGGTTTTGATAGATATGCTACTATCAGTGTTGATCTCGGGCAGCGCGGATAGTATGCAATAAAGGGCTCTTCCGGTGTTGTGCGCGACATTTTTGCCGCTTCATCCGGGGTTGGCCGTCTTTTTTTTGTGACGTCATGATCGCGGCATAACCGTTAATTTCCGTTCGGGCGCGCTCTATGTTATCAGAGGGGATCGCGGCCTGATGGATGCAGGCCATTCTTGCCCGTATCGACGCTCCGGCGTCGAGGGCCTGACAACGTGGAGGAAGACCATGGGGAAACTGGTACGGGTACTTGTTTTGACGTTGAGCCTGTTGGCGGTGCCGGCGCTTGCCGGTGCGCAGACGTTGCAGGTGTCGTCTAATGACATCATCAACGCTCCAGGTAATTTTATTTCTGATATCCAGAACATGCCGACCCAGCAAATCGGCGCCATTGTCGGCGGCGGTGTGATTGTCGGTGTGTTGGCCGATACTCTGCTCGACGGCGGCATCATCACCGTGGTCGGCGTCGTTCTGGGCGCCGCCATCGGCAATTACTGGTACGAACATCACCACTGGCCGTTCTGAGACGAACGCGCCGAGCGCCGCCCGGGGGTCAGGGATACGTGACGCCGGTGAAGTACAGGCCGTCGGGCGGAGCGGTGGGGCCACCGCGCCCGCGGTCGCGGGCTTCCAGGGCGGCCCGCACCATGGGGGCTGACCATTTCCCCATGCCGACCAGAACCAGGGTGCCGACCATGTTGCGCACCTGATGATGCAGGAACGAACGGGCCGCGGCGGTGATCCGGATGTCCTCGCCGGTGCGTTCGACTCGAAGGCGGTCGAGGGTCTTGACCGGCGAACCGGCCTGGCACAGGCTGGCCCGGAAGGTGGAGAAATCATGGCGGCCGAGCAGCATTTGGGCGGCCTCGTCCATGGCTTCGGCATCCAGCGGCCGCGCCACCTGCCAGGCCCGGCCGTGGTCCAGGGCCAGCGGGGCCCGGCGATTGACGATCCGATACAGATAGCGGCGTCCAGTGGCCGAAAACCGGGCATGGAAGGCGTCGGTCACGGGTTCGGCGGTCAGCACCGCCACCGGCCACGGCCGGATATGGGCGTTCAGCGCGCCATGAACGGCGAGGGCCGAGGCGTCTTTTTCCAGATCGAAATGGGCAACCTGGGCCAGGGCATGAACCCCGGCATCGGTACGGCCGGCGCCATGCACCCGAACCTCAACGCCGCTGAAGCGGCGGATGGCGTCCTCGAGGGTTTGCTGGACCGACCTGCCATTGTCCTGGCGCTGCCAACCGACAAAGGGCCGTCCGTCATATTCCAGGGTCAGCTTCCACCGGGTCATGGTCACGTCACGGCGGGGGTCCAAGGGTAAAACCCTTGGAAGAAAATCCCCGTAAGAACGCCGCGCCATCCACCGCACTGCGTCCGCTTCGCTGAACCAGGGTCAGCCGCAGGGCGCCGACACCGCAGGCCAGGGTCAGCCGGTCATCTAACACCGTTCCGGGCAACACCGTTCCGGGTTGGCTGGCGGCGTCCGGCGCCAACGCGGCGGCGAGCACCTTGATCCGCTCTCCGGCCGCCTCGAACCAGACCCCCGGCCACGGATTAAGCGCCCGAACCCGGCGCTCCAATTCGGCGGCCGGACGGCTCCAGTCGAGCCGCCCTTCGTCCCGCCCCAGCTTGGCGGCATAGGTGACTCCGTCGGCAGGCTGGGGCGTCGGCACCAGCCGGTTGGCGGCGACGCCGTCCAAAGCCTCGACGATCAGGCGCGCCCCCCGTGCGGCCAGGGCGTCGTGCAGGGCGCTGGCGGTGGTGTCGGCCTCGATGGCGACGGCTTCGCGCAGCAGCATGGGGCCGGTGTCGAGGCCCTGTTCAATCAGCATGATGGTGATGCCGGTCTGGGTATCGCCGGCGAGCAAAGCCCGCTGGATCGGCGCGGCGCCGCGCCAGCGGGGCAACAGCGAGGCATGGACATTCAGGCAACCCAGCCGGGGCGCTGCCAGCACCGCAGGCGGCAGGATCAGGCCATAGGCAGCGACCACCGCGGCATCCAGGCCCAGGGCCGCGAACTCGGCCTGGACTTCGGGGGGGCGCAGCGAGCGGGGGGTGAAGACCGGGATCTGTCGCGATTCGGCATGGCGTTGGACCGGCGAAGGCTGGGGCCGATGGCCACGCCCGGCCGGGCGTGGCGGCTGGCAATAGACCGCGACCACCTGATGTCCGGCGTCGAACAAGGCCGCCAAGCTGGGAACCGCGAAATCAGGGGTCCCCATGAACGCCAGACGCAGCCTTGGTTCAGGTCTCATCTCCCACCTTTTTCCACTTCCTCAGCCGACGCAGGATCATGTTACGCTTCAAAAGAGAGATGTGATCGACGAACAAGACACCGTTCAGATGGTCGATTTCGTGTTGAAGGACAGTGGCCAGCAAGCCGTCGCCCAGAAGGTCCTGGGGTTGGTTGTGGCGATCCAGATAGCGAACCCGGACTGCTCGGGGTCTGACCACGTCGGAATATTGTTCGGGCAGCGACAGGCACCCTTCGTTGTAGGTGTTCAGGACCTCGTCGGCCCAGACCACCTCGGGATTGGCCAGTCCGATCGGTTGCGGGTCTTCGTCCTTGCCGGCCACATCGACGACGATGACCCGCTGAAGTACGCCCACCTGGGGTGCGGCCAGGCCGATGCCATTGGCGGCGTACATGGTCTCCAGCATGTCATCCATCAGGCCGGCAAGCCGGGGATCGACACCGGTCACCGGGGCAGCCGTTTTCTTCAAGCGGGGATCGGGAGCGATGATCAGGGAAAGGCGTGCCATGGCTTCGCTGGGGCGGGGGGTCAAATCAGGTTCGACATATGGTGCGAATTCGGCGCCGTCAAGACTTCCGGGGGCCGTCGTGAAAAAGCCGTCGGAACGGCATGCACTCTTTAATCAGACCCCGGTTGGCCTTATAGTAAATGTGGCGGCATGTCCGATGGCGCCGCGGGCGATCGCCAACCGGTGGTTGGGGGCTGCCTGGGCGCCAGAGCCATTCGAGACTCCGGGACGGGCCGGCGGGTGCCGCTCCGCCACCGAACGGGGGTTGAAATGCAAGCGGTAAAATCCTTCTTACTGATGTGCGGTGCCGTTGGGGTTCTCGTCATGGGGGGAGTCGGTACGGCTACCGCCGAGGATGCGACCCCATTGACCAAAAACGCCAGCGAGTGCGATATTTCCACCGCGCTTGGGATTGCCAAGCCCGAGTGTCAGGCCGTGCCCGTCACTCCGGAACCGGTCTTTAAGTCGCGGGGGCTTCAACTGGGCAATCCGGACCAGATGCAGATGCCGGAAGCGTCGGCCAAGGAACCGGTTCCGCGTCCTCATGTGGCGCACCAGAGCCATTCTGCGGCGTTCCAGATCAATTTTGAGTTCGGTTCAGCGCGCCTGACCGGTGATGCGACCGAGATTCTTAACCGCATCGGCGCGGTGCTGACCGCCCCAACCGCGGCGAGTGTGAAGTTCCGCATCACTGGCCATACAGATGGGGTCGGCTCGGCTAGTCGCAATCTAAAGCTGTCAGAACAGCGGGCAGAGGCGGTGAAGGCGTATCTGATCTCCAATTTCAATATCGACGAAACCCGATTGGAGTCCATGGGAAAGGGCTCGCGTGAGTTGTTGAACCGGGCGGATCCCGGGGCTGCGGAGAATCGTCGGGTGGAAATCACCAATCTTGGTGGCTGAAACCGGGACTTTGCGTTGTGGTCGGTAGCGGCTGTTGCGGTTCGGGGCGGGGCCGTGGTTGTCTGCGGCTCTGTTCTGCATCCGCAAGGCGGTTCGCCTTCGGAGTAGAAAGACCTTGGGGACCTTAAAGCGGGAACGGGTTGTCGGGGCCTGTGGGCCCGGAGCGGGGTGTGGGCACCGCCCGCAATAATCCCTCGGGGTCCCTGTCCCTGAAAAAAAAACCGGCTGTTGGTGTGGGGAAAGTGATCGGCTGTGACGTCGGTCACCGGTGTGGCGCATGGGATGGCGCCATGATGGTTCAGGGCCGGGAACCCGCAGGAGATCATCACCCACAGGGGACCATCAAATGAAATGCCAGGCCAAGCTTATTGACGGATCCCGGTACTTCGCCGGGGGCTGTGCCCGGCCCCGGGGCATTTGACGGCGATGGTCGCGACGGACCTTTGTCCGGTGACGCTGTCGGCGCTGTTCGCCGGGGCGATGGTGCTGGCGGCGGTGTGGGACGTGGCACGGTTTGAGATTCCCGATACGCTATCGCTGGTGTTGGCGGTGACGGCGGCGGTGATGCTGTCGGCCGCCGGAACGGGGTGGTCGGGCCTGGCGAGCCATGGTTTGGGCGCACTGGCGGCGTTCGCCTTCGGGGTGCTGATGTTCGCGCTGGGGCAGTGGGGCGGCGGCGATGTCAAACTGATGACGGCGACCTGCTTGTGGTTGGGTTGGCCCGCCCTGGTCGGGTACGGCTTGGTGGTGGCGGTGGCCGGCGGTGTGTTGGCTGGGGTGGTGCTGGTGTTCCGGCGTCTTGCGCTGCCGGCGGCCTGGGCGGCGCGGCCGTGGCTGGCGCGCTTGCATCGGGCGGACGAGGGCTTGCCCTACGGCGTCGCATTGGGCCTGGGGGGCCTGATCTACCTTCGCCCGGCGGTGGCCTCGGTGCTGGGAGGCTAGACGGGATCGGGAGACAAGGGAGGGGATCATCATGGTCCGGATCGTTCTCATCGGCTTTGCGTTGCTGGCGGCGGCGTTGGCCGGTTGGCTGGTCCGGCACTATCTGTCGGCCCAGCGCGAGCAGCTTGCCGAGATGGCGGCCCAGCACATGCCCAGGCCCGTTTCGACCACCGAGGTGCTGGTGGTTGCGGGGCCGGTGGGGATCGCCGGCGTGCTGTCATCGGGAGATTTGCGCTGGCAGGCCTGGCCCGAGCAGGGACTCAACGACCGCTACATCACCCGCCGGAGCCGCCCCGACGCCCTCCAGACGCTGGCCGGCGCGGCGGCGCGCCAACCCCTGTTCCCGGGCGAACCGGTGACCGAGGAGAAACTGATCCTGAACCACGAGGGCGGTTTCCTGGCGGCGGTGCTGCCCCAAGGCGGGCGGGCGTTGACCCTTAAGGTCGACGAGGCCACCGGTCTGGCGGGTCTGATCGTGCCCGGTGATCGCGTGGACGTGATCGTAACCCATGAGGTGCCGGTCAAGATCGATCCGGCATCCGGCGCCTCTCCGGAAAAGCAGTTCGTCAGCGAGACCATCGTTCATGAATTGCGGGTGCTGGCCGTTGACCAGGACCTGAAACAAGAGGGGAAGGCCGCCAAACTGGGCAAGACCGTGACGTTGGCGGTGGATTTGGGGCAGGCGGAGGCCATCGCGGTCGGCCGGGCGCTGGGGACGTTAACCCTGTCCCTGTGCAGCTCGTTCGGGGGACCGGTTCCCGATGGGCGGAAGCGGCCCTATACTGCGGCCAGCGACATCAGCGGGGCCTTGCGGGCGGCGGAGGCTGTTGTGCCGATGCCGATGCCGGCGGCGGCGCCGGCGGCCTACATGGTCACAGTCTTCCACGGCCTTACCGCCGAAACGGTCACGCTGACGCGATGACGTCCCGGACATTTGAGCACGCGAGATGAACAAAAAAATCAGCCCGGCCGCCGCCGACATGCTTCGGCAGTTGGATATTCACCTTAACCCGGTCTGGCAACTGGGGCGCAATGCCATTTTGGCCTGGACGCCGGTCAAGAACGGATTGAAGGCGCTGGTTACGCCGGTGCGGGAACTTTTGTACCATTTATCGAACAGACCAGATTTATTACACGGCTTCCGCTACAAGGAAGAGGCAAAATTTGATGAATTGTGCGTGACCCTCGGTATGGTGCCGATCGAAATCACGTTTTCTTTGCGCATCGGCCCTCAAGACACGGCGGTGCCATGGCAGACGGTGGAAGGCATCATCCGGCGCTACTCGATTTCGGAAACGCCATACCGTGGCGTGTTGCTGTTTGACATCGTTGGTTTTTCCAAATTGAATTCGATTCAGCAGATTGGACAGTTGAACTCGCTCGAGTACTGTATCAACTTGGCTCATCGTCGCATGCAGGACTGGGGTATGCCGGTGGAATTGGCCCGCTCGACCACCGGCGACGGCTTCTATGTCTGGAATCGCGTCAGCGGCGCGGTGGCCGAGGTGTGGTTGCTGATTCTGATGCTGATGGTGCTGGCCGAGAACGAGATGGACCGTTCCCAGGATCGCCATGGTCTGGTGCCGTTGCTGCGGTCGGTGTTTTCGGTCGGACGCCACTATGCCTATTATCAGATCGAGGGGTTGTCGCCGCGGGGCTATGATTACATCGTCGGCGATGTCACGATCACTCTGGCGCGCCTGATGGAGAAGACGGCCCCGGGCCAGATTTTCATCGGGGCGTTTGAACGGCCGATCCGCGACGGTGGCGCCGAGATGGTTTCGACGGTGGGCTTCGTCACCCAGGCCGACAAATACCTTCAGAAGCTGATCGGTCGTGAGTTTAATGGCTACGCGATCTCGGAGGTTAGCCTGGGGCTGACCGGTAACCGTGACCAGGGCTATGACCGCCACCTGATCGACGACAAGCACGGACAGGAGCATATTGCCTACAACGCGGTGGCGCGCCTGTATCGCGGCGGCCGGATTCCCATCATGCTTGGCCGGTCGTCGCCGTGAGGTGTGTCCGGTGTCGGCCCTAGTGGCGGTTGATTTTCCCCTTGGCTGGCGGCGGCGCCTTTGGTGCTGTCGGTGACTTGGTCGAGATTGGCGTCGATGTCGGCGCCGCGGGCGCGGTGCCGCCGCCAGCTTTCAGCGCGGCGGCCAGCTTGCGTTGAAAGGCGCCGCCATCCTGGCGGTTTTTTGCGGTCAGGAAATTATTGACCGCGGCGCGTGCCGCCTCTTTGTCGTAGGGTTCCTTGCCCTCGGCTGCGAGCTTGGCGCGGTTCAACACCTTGGGATCAATGGTCTGACGGAGTGCGGCGATCTGTTGAAGCAGAGTCTTGCGCGGGTCGTTCACGCGTTGCCTCCCCCGGGGAGGATGGCCCCCGGAACCATGACGAGGCCATCATTAAAGCCCGGTTTCGGGACAGGATCAAGGATCATACCGGTTGGCTTAAAGTCTGACCCTTCACCGGGGTTTTGCTCCCTTGGCCCTCACCAGGGCCGGTTGATGGGGGGATTCCTGACGCGCGCCGGGATCAGTCGCGGCGAATCAGGGTGCCGGCCCCGCCCTCGGTGAAGATTTCCAGCAACAGCGCGTGGGGCACCCGGCCGTCCAGAATGACCGCCGCCTCAACGCCCTGCTCAACCGCCGCAATGCAGGTTTCGATCTTGGGAATCATGCCACCCGAAGCGGTACCGTCGCTCATCAGCCGTCTTGCCAGTTCCAAGGACATTTCCGGGATCAGGACCTTGTCCTTGTCCAGCACGCCGGCGACATCGGTCAGCAGGAACAGCCGGGTTGCGCCCAGGGCTCCGGCAATGGCGCCGGCGGCGGTGTCGGCGTTAATGTTGAAGGTCTCGCCGTCGCGTCCCTGGCCGATCGGAGCGATCACCGGGATGATGTCCGACTTTTCGAAGAGTTCCAGAAGTTCGGGATTGATGTGCTGGGGTTCGCCCACGAAGCCGAGGTCGAGGGCATTTTCAATCGCGCTGTCGTCATCCCGCCTCGTCCGGCGCAGCTTGCGCGCCAGCATCAGGTGCCCATCCTTGCCCGAGAGCCCGATGGCTTTGCCGCCGGCGTCATTGATCAGGGACACGATCTGCTTGTTGATGGCCCCCGACAGCACCATCTCGACAATTTCGACGGTTTCCTTATCGGTGATGCGCAAACCATCCACGAACTCGCTCTTGATCTGGAGGCGCTTGAGCATTTGGCCGATTTGCGGTCCGCCGCCATGGACCACCACCGGGTTGATGCCGACCTGTTTCAGGAGCACGATGTCCCGGGCAAAGCCCTGACCCAAGGCTTCATCACCCATGGCGTGGCCGCCATACTTGATGACGAAGGTGCGCCCGGAGTACTGGCGCATGTAGGGCAGGGCCTCGGAGAGGGTGCGGGCCTTGGCCAACCATTCTTCGCGCGAAGTTGGCGGCGACGATGATTTGGGTTGCATGGTCATGGGGCGCCTTTTAGCGAAAAGGGGGGATGCTGCAAAGGGCGATTTTGCGGTTCGGGACCGGTTTGGGGTCAGGTCGGGAGCTTCGCCAGTTCGGCGAGGCTGGCGCGCAGTTCCGGGATGCCTTGCCCGGTGTCGGAACTGGTGGCGTGGCTTTCGGGGAAGGCGGCAGGGTGGCGCTTGAGGGTTTCCGCGGTGACGGCGCGGGCGGCTTCCAGGGCCGCCGGCTTGAGCTTGTCGGCCTTGGTCAGCACCACCTGGAACGGCACCGCGGCGCCGTCCAGCAGGGTCATCATGGTTTCGTCCGAGGGCTTGGGGCCGTGCCGGCAGTCGATCAGCAGGCAAACCCGGCGCAAACTGACCCGTCCCTTGAGGTAGCGACGGACCAACTCGGTCCAGGCATCGACCTTGCTTCGGGATTCCTTGGCGTAGCCGTAACCGGGCACGTCCACCAGTTGCAGCCGTTCGCCAAGGTTGAAGAAGTTGATCTGCTGGGTGCGGCCCGGCGTGTCCGAGGTCCGGGCGAGGGTCTTGCGCCCGGTCAAGGCGTTGATCAAACTTGATTTTCCGACATTAGAGCGGCCGGCGAAGGTGATTTCCGGCAAGTCGGCGTCGGGCAACTGGTCCAGCGTCGCCGCGCCCCAAACAAATTGACACTCGGCAGCGAACAACAGGCGACCAACTTCGAGGTCCTCGGGAATCAATGTCATGACGGAGGTCCTCGCACGGTCCGATTAAATCCAGGTTGCCACAGGCTGGTCGCCCGTCGTGGTATCCCGGGGCGTCGCCCCGGGATACCGGAAGATAACGTCGTCAGGTGACCTTCACCCCCATCTTGTGCATGATCAACCATTGCTGGGCGATCGAGAGCGAGTTGTTCCAGGCCCAGTAGATCACCAGACCGGCCGGGAAGCCTGCCAGCATGAAGGTGAACACGAACGGCAGCACGGCGAAAATCTTCTGCTGAACCGGATCGGGTGGGGTCGGGTTCAGTTTTTGCTGGAACCACATGGTCATGCCCATGATCAGCGGCCAGATGCCGATCATCAGCATGTGCGGCGGCGTCCACGGGATCAGGCCGAACAGGTTGAACAGCGAAGTCGGGTCGGGCGCCGAAAGGTCTTGAATCCAGCCGAAGAACGGCGCCTGCCGCATTTCGATGGTGACGAACAGGACCTTGTAGAGGGCGAAAAACACCGGAATCTGGATCAGGATGGGCAGGCACCCGGCAATGGGATTGGCCTTTTCGCGCTTGTAGAGCGCCATCATCTCTTGATTCATCCGCTCCTTATCGTCACCGCAGCGTTCGCGGATGGCGGTAATTTGCGGTTGGAGTTGCTTCATCTTGCTCATCGAGCGGTACGACTGGTTGGCCAGCGGGAAGAACACCGCTTTGACCAGGACCGTAAAGACCAGAATGGCGACCCCGAAATTACCGAAGATGCCTCTCAGGAAATCGAGGCAGTAAAAGAACGGCTTGGTCAGGAAGTAGAACCAGCCGAAATCCACCGCCAGATCAAACTTGGTGATCCCGAGTTCGGCGGCGTAACGGTCCAGCAGCTTAACCTCTTTGGCACCGGCGAACATCCGGCGGGCGCTCTCGATGGTTGCGCCGGGGGTCGCGGTCATGGGCTCGCCCAGAATGTCGACCTGATAGCGGTCTTCGCCGTTGCGCTTGGTCGACAGGAAACGGGCGGTGACCGATTGCTGCTGATCGGGGATCAGCGACACCAGCCAGTATTTATCGGTAATGCCGATCCAGCCGCCGGTGGTGGTGGATTGTACGGCGGGCTTGTCCTGGAGGTCCTTGTACTTGACCTCTTTGAGGGTGCCGTCCAGCACCCCCACCGGTCCTTCATGCAGGATGAAGAACCCTTGGGTGGTCGGTGTGCCCTGGCGCGACACCAGGCCGTAGGGCAACAGCGTGACCGGCTGGTCGCCGGTGTTGCGGACCCGGTCGGTGACGGTGAACATGTAATTGGCATCGACGGCGACCACCTTCTCGAACACCAGACCGTGGCCGTTGTCCCAGGTCAGGGTCAGCGGTTGCAGGGGCGTCAGTTGGTCGGTCGCGGCGGTCCACACCGTGGCGGCATCGGGGACCACGACACTATGGTCGGCCGGAACCCAGCCGAACTCGGCATAATAGGGGTGCTCGGTGCCGGTGGGCGCCAGCAAGCCGATCTCGGGGCTCTTGGGGTCGGTGGTCTCACGGTAGTCAGCCAGTTGGAGGTCGTCGAGACGGGCGCCGGTGCGGGCCACGCTGCCGATCAGCCGTGGCGTGGCGATCTTGATGCGCAGGCTGGCCGCCACCTGATCCGTGACCAACTCCGCCCGGGGGCGCGCCTTGGGTACGGCCGTCGCGCCGATGGGGGCCGACATGCCGGGGACGCTGGACGGGACTTCGCCCGGCACGGCGCTGACGGTGGCCGGCGACGGGGTCAGCATCTCTTGCTGACGCTGTTGCTCGGCCTGTTGCTGCTGCTGACGCGGCATCTCGTAGAAAAACTGGAAGCCGAGCAGGATCGCAATCGACAGGGCGATCGCGATGATCAGATTTTGCTGTTCGGTCATGGCTCCTCTGGAGTGCCTGGTAGGGTCAGGATGGATGCGGTGCGGGCCCGGGGTCGGACGCCGGCGGCCTTGGTGGCCGCAACGCTGAAAGGTTTGGCGGCGGTGGCGGGAGGCGGGACCGGGTCGTAGCCGGAACCGCCCCAGGGATGGCAGCGGCCAAGGCGGACCAGAGTCAGTCGGCCGCCATCAATCGCCCCGTGGCGTGTCAGCGCCTCCAGGGCGTATTCGGAACAGGACGGCAGGAACCGGCAGCGCGGCCCCAAATAGGGGGCGAGCGTCCAGCGATAGCCTAAAACCAGCGCCCGGAGCAGATGCGCTGCCGGGCTCATGATGACGGCACTCCGGCGGACCAGGCCCCGAGTCGCCGCAGGCCGGCGATCAGGTCGGCCTTGAGGTCGGCAAAATCCCGCTTGACCGTCTCGGCCCGGGCAATCACCACGAAGTCGTGACCGGAAACGGCATGGGCCGCCAACACCTGGCAGGCGGCGTCACGCAAACGTCGCCGTGCCCGGTTGCGGGTGACGGCGTTTCCGACCTTTTTGCTGGCGGTCAGACCAAACCGCACCGCCGGCCCATCGGCTGGCGGCTGTTGCTTCTGGTCGTGCCGGCGAATCTGTAGGATCAGCCCAGGCGCCACCCACTTACGGCGTGTTCCCGCCACGGCCAGGAATTCCGGCCGGCACTTCAGCCGCCCGACTCTGGCTGCACCGACCCTGGCCGTGCCCGGTGCGGGCGGATCGGTCCCGGGAATGTCGGTCATGGGCGGCCTCGTGACTGGTCGCCGCGGCGACCCGGCGCATGTCCAGGCCGGCCGCGGGAGACGGCTGTTATGCCGACAACCGCTTGCGGCCCTTGGCCCGGCGATTTGACAGGACACGGCGACCACCGACGGTGGCCATCCGGGCGCGGAACCCGTGCCGCCGCTTGCGCACGATCTTGCTCGGCTGAAAGGTGCGTTTCACAACCCAACTCCGTTTGTACGTCTCGATTCGGTTGACAAGGGTCGGTTCTATAGTGACTCAGGCGGGCTGAGTCAATGAAAGTTCCAGGAAAATTTCCCGGCGGTGATTTTAGTCGGCCGCCGCCGGCACCGCCGCCCCCGGAAGCTCGGGGGCGGGGGCGGCCGTGGTCCGGTCGACGGGCAGTAGCAGGGCTGCCAGGAAGGCGGTCAGGACCAATCCGGACAGGGTCAGGAACAGGCCGTCAAAGCCGCCGGTCCAGCGATAGGACAGCGCCACGAGCTGCACCGCCAGGGGGCCGACGCCGAACGCCAGGATGAATTTGGCGCCGTAGGCGAGGCCGCGGTAACGGCCCGGGGTGAAGCGGGCGAGCATGACGTTCTCCACGGGAATCTGGAGATTCTGGCATGACACGATCATCAGCGCCAGGGCCAGCACCGGCGTTCCCGCCAGCGAGGCGGCCAGCAGCATCATCGGGATCTGGAGCAGCAGGCAGCCGGCATAAAGATACTTGGGTTGCAGCCGGTCGGCCAGGCGGCCACCCCAGAGCTGGGGCAGGGCGCCGATCAGGTAGACGATGGTGACGAGGCCGCCGACACCCAGCGTGCTGTCGCCCACCAGGTCCGACAGATGGTTGCCGAACCATTTGGGCATGGCCACCATCATCGAGTTCCAGAGGATGCCGCCCACCGCCATGGTGACCGACAGCACCAGAAAGGCGCGAATCACGTCGCCGCGGCTCTGTCGGGGTTGGGGCCGAAGGTCGGCCTTGCGATCATAGACCAGGCCAAGCGTAATGCAGGTGGCGAGCGCGAGGCCGGC
>CAIYNU010000059.1 GCA_903927615.1 uncultured Rhodospirillales bacterium
ATCGGCAAGTCGACGACCTCCCAGAACACCCTGGCCGCCCTGGCTGATTTGAATCAGAAAATTCTGATTGTCGGCTGCGATCCCAAGGCCGACTCAACCCGCCTGATTCTGCACGCCAAGATGCAGGACACCGTGCTGCAACTGGCCGCCGAAGCCGGCAGCGTCGAAGACCTGGAAGTCGAGGACGTCGTCAAGATCGGCTATAAGGGCATCCGCTGCACCGAGGCCGGCGGTCCGGAACCGGGGGTCGGTTGCGCCGGCCGGGGCGTCATCACCGCCATCAACTTCCTGGAAGAGAACGGCGCCTACGAAGGGGTGGATTACGTCAGCTATGACGTGCTGGGTGACGTGGTGTGCGGCGGCTTCGCCATGCCGATCCGCGAGAACAAGGCCCAGGAAATCTACATCGTGATGTCGGGCGAGATGATGGCGCTGTATGCCGCCAACAACATCTCCCGGGGCATTCTGAAGTACGCCGCCACCGGCAGCGTCCGCCTCGGCGGCCTGATCTGCAACGAACGCCAGACCGACCGCGAATACGATCTGGCCGAAGCCCTGGCCAAGCGGTTGGGCAGCCAACTGATCCACTTCGTGCCGCGCGACAACATCGTGCAGCATGCCGAATTGCGCCGCCAGACCGTCATCGAATACGCCCCCGACAGCAAGCAGGCCCAGGAATACCGCACCCTGGCCCAGAAGATTCATAACAATTCGGGCAAGGGTGTGATCCCGACCCCCATCACCATGGAAGAACTTGAAGAGATGCTGATGGCGTTCGGCATCATCAAGTCGGAAGAGCAGGAGCTGGCGGAACTGGCGGCCCGGGAAGCCGCCGCCGCCAAGGCCGCCGCCTAAGTCCTAATGAGTCCGGTCGGTTCTCGTGATTCACGTCACGGACCGCCGGCACCATGACAGACCACTGTCTGGACCCGACTTTGGACCGAACGTCTCTCACCTCTTCCTGACGTCCTGGAGGACGACCATGAGCCTCGATTCCACCAACGCCCCCGCTTACCAGAACGATGGCGAATTTCATCAGCAACTCATCAAAGAGGTGCTTGCGGCCTATCCCGACAAATCAGCCAAGCGTCGGGCCAAGCACCTCAGTGTTTCAGGCGCCGACAAGCCGGATTGCGGCGTCAAGTCGAACATCAAGTCGATTCCCGGGGTCATGACCATCCGCGGCTGCTCCTACGCCGGCTCCAAGGGTGTGGTCTGGGGCCCGATCAAGGATATGGTCCATATTTCCCACGGCCCGGTCGGCTGCGGTCACTATAGCTGGAGCCAGCGGCGCAACTACAACACCGGGACCGCCGGTATCGACAGCTTTGTCACCATGCAGGTCACGTCCGACTTCCAGGAACGGGACATCGTGTTCGGCGGCGACAAGAAGCTGGCCTCGATCATCGACGAGCTGGACGACCTGTTCCCGCTCAACAAGGGCATCACCATTCAATCCGAATGCCCGATCGGCCTGATCGGCGACGACATCGAAGCGGTCTCGCGGACCAAGTCCAAGCAAATCGAAAAGCCCATCGTGCCGGTACGGTGCGAAGGTTTCCGGGGCGTTTCCCAGTCGCTGGGCCACCACATCGCCAACGACGCGATTCGGGACTGGATTTTTGACCGCAAGGGTCCGAAAGCCGCGGTCGAAACCACGCCGTACGATGTGACCATTATCGGTGACTACAATATCGGCGGCGATGCCTGGTCTTCGCGGATTCTTTTGGAAGAAATCGGCTTGCGCGTGGTTGCGCAATGGAGCGGTGACGGCAGCCTCGCCGAGTTGGAGCGCGGCCCCCAGAGCAAGCTCAACCTGATCCACTGCTACCGGTCGATGAACTACATCGTCCGCCACATGGAGGAAAAGCACGGGACGCCCTGGCTGGAATACAACTTCTTCGGCCCGTCCCAGATCGCGGCCAGCCTGCGGGAAATCGCCAGCCACTTCGACGACACCATCAAGGAAAATGCCGAGAAGGTCATCGCCAAATACCAACCGCTGGTCGATGCCGTATTGGCCCGGTTCAAGCCCCGGCTCAATGGCAAGACGGTCATGCTTTACGTCGGTGGGCTCCGGCCGCGCCACGTCATGACGGCCTACGAAGACCTTGGCATGCAGATCGTCGGCACCGGCTACGAATTCGCCCATCGCGACGACTATCAGCGCACCGCCAGTTACGTCAAAGAAGGCACGCTGATCTATGACGACGTGAGCGGCTACGAGCTGGAGAAATTCATCGAGCGGATTCGGCCCGATCTGGTCGGCTCCGGCATCAAGGAAAAGTACCCGACCCAAAAGCTCGGCGTGCCCTTCCGGCAGATGCATTCGTGGGACTATTCCGGCCCCTATCACGGCTATGACGGTTTCGCGATCTTTGCGCGCGACATGGACATCGCCGTCAACAGCCCGATCTGGTCCATTTTCAAGGCGCCGTGGGACAAGGCGGCCTGAGCGCCCCCCCAACCCGTCCCGTCCCCGCCCGATCCTTCCTGGAGTTTGGAGCGCGTCATGCCCCAAAATGCGCTGAAAATCAAAGACCACGCCGATCTGTTCAACGAGCCCGAGTATCAGGCTCTGCTGGCCGAAAAGCGCGCCAATTTCGAATGTCCCCATCCCGAAGCCAAGGTCCAGGAGGTTATCGAATGGACCAAGAGCTGGGACTATCGCGAAAAGAACCTGGCCCGGCAGGCCGTCACCATCAATCCGGCCAAGGCCTGCCAGCCGCTGGGGGCGGTGTTCGCCGCCGCCGGCTTTGAAGAGACCCTGTCGTTCGTCCACGGCTCGCAAGGCTGCGTCGCGTATTACCGCTCGCATCTGGCCCGCCACTTCAAGGAGCCGTCTTCGGCGGTGTCCTCGTCCATGACCGAAGACGCCGCGGTGTTCGGCGGCCTCAACAACATGATCGAGGGTCTGGCCAACGCCTACACCCTTTACAAACCCAAGATGATCGCGGTGTCGACCACCTGTATGGCCGAGGTCATCGGCGACGATCTGAATGCCTTTATTCAGAACTCAAAAAAGGCCGGCTCGATCCCGCAAGATTTCGATGTGCCGTTCGCCCACACTCCGGCCTTCGTCGGCAGCCACACCACCGGCTACGACAACATGATCAAGGGTATCCTCACCCATTTCTGGGAAGGCCAGACCCGGGTCGAAGGTGACGGAATCAACATCATCCCGGGCTTTGATGGCTACAGCGTCGGCAACCTTCGGGAACTGAAGCGCATTTTCGACCTGATGGGCGTCCCATACACCATCCTCTCGGACACCTCGGACGTCTACGACACCCCGTCGGATGGCGAGTATCGGATGTATTCCGGCGGGACCACCCTCGAAGCGACCCGGGCCGCCCTCAACGCCAAGGCCACGATCTCGCTTCAGGCCGACTGCACCACCAAGACCATGGAATACATCGCCAGCAAGGGGCAGCAGGTCTTCGCGTTCAACTACCCGCTCGGCGTTCAGGCCACCGACGCCTTGCTGGTCAAAATCACCGAACTCACCGGCCGTCCGGTGCCCGAGGCTCTGGTTCTGGAGCGCGGCCGGTTGGTGGATGCCTACGCCGACTCCATGAACTACGTCCACGGCAAGAGCTTCGCGGTCTACGGCGACCCGGATTTCGTCACGGGCATGGCGCGGTTCCTGATCGAGGTCGGGGCCGAACCGGTCCACCTGCTGGCCACCAACGGCAGCAAAGCCTGGGCCAAGGCCCTGGAAGAGGAAATGGCGGCGTCGCCGTTCGGCAAGCAGGCCAAGGTGTGGGCCGGCAAGGATCTATGGCACCTGCGCTCGCTGCTGTTCACGGAACCGGCTGACTACCTGATCGGCAACAGCTACGGCAAGTATCTGGAAAAAGACTGCGATATTCCATTAATCCGTCTCACCTTCCCGATCTTCGACCGTCATCATCATCATCGCTTCCCGACCCTGGGGTACCATGGCGGTCTCCAGGTCTTCGTCAAACTCCTGGATAAAATCTTCGACGTTCTTGACGCCAAAACGTCGAAGACCGGGATCAGCTTCGATCTGACCCGATAACTGAAGGGGTCTGGGGCCACCGGTCCCAGTGGGGTCCAGGGGCAACGCCCCTGGTCACCGAAGGCAGGAGCCTCAGCCATGCTGAAACAAAAGTTGCAAGACGTCCTGAACGAGCCCGCCTGTGCCACCAATCAGGCCAAGAGCACCCAAGACCGCCGCAAAGGCTGCTCGGCCAAAGCCCTGGTCCCCGGTGCCGCCGCCGGCGGCTGTGCGTTCGACGGCGCCAAGGTCGCCCTGCAACCCATCGCCGACGCGGCCCATCTGGTTCACGGTCCCATCGCCTGCGAGGGCAACAGTTGGGACAGCCGCCACGCGGCCAGTTCCGGTCCCCGGCTGTACCGGACCGGCCTGACCACCGACCTTCAGGAACTGGACATCATCCACGGGGGTGAAAAGAAACTGTTCCGGGCCATCGGCGACATCATCGAGCGGTTCGACCCGCCGGCCATTTTCGTGTACCAGACCTGCGTACCGGCGCTGATCGGCGACGATCTGGTCAAGGTCTGCGGCTTGGCGGCGGCCCGCTTCGGCAAGCCGGTGATTCCGGTCAACGCCCCGGGCTTCGTCGGCACCAAGAATCTCGGAAACAAGCTGGGCGGCGAGGCGCTGCTCGATTACGTGATCGGCACCCGCGAGCCCGAACACACCACCCCTTACGACATCAATGTGCTGGGCGAATACAATGTCGCGGGTGAATTGTGGCAGGTGACGCCCTTGTTCGAACGCCTGGGCATCCGCCTGCTGGCCTCGATCACCGGGGACGGCCGCTATCATGATGTGTGCTGCGCCCATCGCGCCCGGGTCAACATGATGGTCTGCGCCCAGGCCCTGATCAATCTCGCGCGCAAGATGGAGGAACGCTGGGGCATTCCCTATTTCGAAGGTTCCTTCTACGGCATCGGCGATACATCCACCGCCCTGCGCACCATCGCGCGCCTGTTGGTGGAGCGTGACGCGCCGGCCGATCTCCTGACCCGAACCGAGGCGCTGATTGCCGAGGAAGAGGCCCGCGCCTGGACCCGGCTGGCCCGCTACCGGCCGGTCCTCGCAGGCAAACGGGTGTTGCTCTACACCGGCGGGGTCAAGTCCTGGTCGGTGATCTCGGCGCTCCAGGAAATGGGCATGATCGTGATTGGAACCTCGGTGCGCAAGTCCACCGAGACCGACAAGGACCGCGCCCGGGACTTGCTCGGCCCCGACGCCCGACTGTTCGACCAGATTCCCGCCCGGGAGATGTACCGGATGCTTCAGGACGGCGAGGCGGACATTCTGATTTCCGGCGGACGGACCCAGTTTACCGCCCTCAAGGCCCGGGTGCCCTGGCTCGATATCAACCAGGAACGGCATCACGCCTATGCCGGCTACGACGGCATGGTCGAAATGGTCCGGCAAATTCACCTGGAACTCACCAATCCGATCTGGACTCAGGTGCGGGCGCCGGCACCGTGGGAACAGGGAGCATAGCCGTCATGGCCGAGATCATCGCCCATCCGCGCAAGGCGGTCGCCATCAACCCGCTCAAGACCAGCGCGCCGCTGGGCGCGGCCCTGGCCTTCCTGGGGCTGGACGCCTGCCAGCCGCTGTTCCACGGCAGTCAGGGCTGTACCGCTTTCGCTCTGGTGCTGATGGTGCGGCACTTCCGGGAAGCCATCCCGCTTCAGACCACCGCCATGACCGAGATTTCCACCATTCTTGGCGGCGCCGACCATATCGAACAGGCGATTTCCAACATCCACCAGCGGGCCCGGCCCCGCATCATCGGCCTTTGCACCACCGGCCTGACCGAGACCCGGGGCGAGGACATGATCGGCGACCTCAAGCTGATGCGGGCGCGCCACCCCGAATGGCATGATCTTTCGGTGGTGTTCGCGCCGACCCCCGACTACACCGGCGGCCTGCAAGAGGGTTGGGCCACGGCGGTGACGGCCATGGTCAACACCCTGGTCCCCGACGGCGAGGCGACGCCGGCGGGCTGTGCCCCGGCGGTCCGCGACCAGATCAACCTGCTGGCCGGCAGCCATTTGACGCCGGGCGATCTGGAGGTTCTGCGGGAGATCGTCGAGAGTTTCGGCCTGACCCCGATCATCCTGCCCGATCTCTCGGGTTCCCTCGACGGCCATGTGCCCGACCGCTACATCCCGCATACCCTGGGCGGGACCCGGCTCGAAGAGATTCGCGCCATGGGCCGGTCGGTGCATACCCTGGCCGTCGGCGAACATATGCGCGGCGCCGCCGACGCCCTGACCCAGCGGACCGGCGTTCCCTTCACCCTGTTTGACCATCTGGTCGGCCTGGCCGCCAATGACCGGTTGGTGGCGCTGCTGTCGGACCTGTCGGGACGTCCCGCCCCCCCCTCACTCCGGCGCCGGCGCAGCCAACTGGTCGATGCCATGCTCGACGGCCACTTCCACTTTGCCGGCCGACAGGTGGCCATCGCCGCCGAGCCCGATCTGCTGCTGGCGCTGTCGGCCCTGCTGGCGGGCCTTGGCTGCACCATCCGAACCGCGGTGACCAGCGCGGCGAGTCCGGTCCTGGCCCACGTCCCGGCCGGGCGCGTCACCATCGGCGATCTGGATGACCTGGAAACTGGGGCCCGCGGCTGCGACCTGCTGGTCACGCACGCCCAAGGCGCCGAAATCGCCAAACGCCTGGGGATCCCGTTGTTCCGGGCCGGCTTTCCGCTGTTCGACCGGCTTGGCGCCGCCCACCGGGTGACGGTCGGTTACCGGGGCAGCCGCGACCTGATCTTCGAGATCGGCAACATCTTCCTGGACCATCGGTCGGAGCACGCGCCCGGCCACCCCCCCCTGCACCACGAGGAGGACGACGATGACCGCACCATCGGTTCGCAGGCTGCGGCTGGTTGATCCGGACCCCGCTGAAGACGCCGATCCCGGTAAGTCCGCTGCCCCCGGCCAGCCCTCAGGAGGACGCATGAAGATCGCCATCGCCACCCAGGACCTGAAATCCGTCGATGCCCACTTCGCCGGCGCCCGGACCTTCGCGATCTACGAGGTTTCGACCGAAGGCAGCCGGATGCTCGAAGCCATTCGCTTCGACCAGACCAGCAACCAGGACGGCAATCATGTGGATGACATTCCCGGCGGACAGGACGACCGGATCGCGCCGCGCATTGAAGCCCTCCGCGGTTGCCAGTTGCTGTTCGTCCGCGCCATTGGCGGCCCGGCCGCGGCCCGGGTGGTGAACGCCCGTATCCATCCGATCAAGGTTGCCACCGACGAGCCGATCGGCGAAGTGCTGACCCGGGTCCAGACCATGCTCAAGGGCAATCCGCCGCCGTGGCTGCGTAAAATTCTGCGCCAGGAGGACAACGCGCCGGAGGACGCTGACGGCCTCGCCGGCGCCCCGGCCTGACGCCGCCGGTTCCCCCCTTAACCACAACAACCTGCCGGATGCCATGACCGCCGCCGCTTCCTCGCTTGCCAGCGATGCCAGTTTCGATGCCGCCGAGGACATCGAAGCCCTCAAGACCCCGTTCATCCAGACTCTGATCCGGGTGATCCGCGCCCACGACACCCACGGTGCCTGGGATAATAAAAACGAGCGGATGCTGCTGCGCGCCTGGGTAATCACCAAGGAGCAGCGCAAGCTGATTCCCATCCTGGGCGATCCCGACCCCCGCACCTTGCTGCGGGTTGATCAGTTCTACGCCGCGGTTGGTCTCGCCATTGAAAACCGTACCGGCCTGATCGCGCAGCCCCTGATCAAATTATCCCACGAGGGTTGGGGCCGGGTGGTGCTGATCGCCGGCCGGTTGGTGGTGATCAGCCGCTCGTTGCGCGACGTCCACCGTTTCGGCTTTCCGACTCTGACCAAGCTCGCCGAGGAAGGCACCAAGCTGGTCGATCAGGGCGTCGAGTTCATCGAGAAATACCCGGACGCCGCCCAGGCCTGACCATGCCCATCCCCACAAGCAGAAGCGGGCAAGCGCAAACCCATCAAGGAGGAAACCAGCATGGCCGAAAACGTAACGCGCGACGGAACCCCCTGGACCCCGAAATACCTCGAGTCCATTGATCACGCCACCTGCATCGGCTGCGGTCGGTGCTTCAAGGTGTGCAGCCGGGGCGTCCTGGAAATGAAGGGCATCAGCGAGGACGACGTCCTGGTTGATGCCGACGACGAAGACGCCATGCGCATGGTGATGACCGTCGCCGCCGGCGGCCTGTGCATCGGCTGCAACGCCTGCGCCATGGTCTGTGGCAAGAACTGTCAGACTCACGTTTCCGAATAGGCGGAGACCGGCCGGCCGGGGACCTTGGCCCCCGGCCGGCAATCCCCTAAAGTCCGGATGATCCGAGGGACCTCCCCCGGATGGCGGCCGGGGGTCCTCCCCTGGTCGCCCACGACTCTTTCCCGGACAGGACCCATGGCTCCAGCCCCCCAGCCTCCCCGCTTCGTCGTGCAATGCGCCAAGGGCAAGGGCTGGAAAACCTTGGTGGTCGACGAGTCAGCCCCGGCAGCCGAGCGCGCCTTTCGGGAAGTGGTCAAGGTCAATCCCAAGGGCTATTTCCGGCTGATCCGGCTGGACTACAATCCCAAGGCCGATTTCGAGGGCATGGAGTTCGACTGGAAGCTCTTGCTCCTCCACGATCCCAAGAAGGGCGCCGCCGCCGGCCCCCGTCGCCGGGCGCAACGGACACCCGGTGAACGGGTGCCGATCCCGCTCCGCCTCTATGGCTTCGCGTTGCTCCTCGGCTCAATTCTCGCGCTTGGCGCAATCGCGTGGTTTCGGTGAGGCCCGGTTGACCGACAGCCTCACACCCCAACACCAATTCTCGCGGACGCCAAATCATCACGGACACAGGCCGCCAGATCGGCTCGAACCGCCACTCCCAAAGATGCGCGAGACAGCACAAAAACGCCGCCGAGCTTACCCTCGCCGACCTGCATACACCTTACGGATATCCAACGCGCCTTGGAGCCTTACCGCTTCGTTGTCGAACCATACCCGCCATTTTTCAAACGGGCCTTAATGGACGGGGGCATTTCCATTTTAACCGGGACGATCAGCCGCTCCCGAACCGCCTTTTCCAGAATCGACCGTATACGGCGCGCTTTCGCCTCGCTCTTCTCGTCTCTCTGGTCTGGCGTCCCGAATTTATTCCGTTCCATCGACGCCTCCCTTACCCTCTCTCTCGCTCTCTGTGGTCGACTTACCTGAAAGATACTCACTTACCTGAAAGACACTCAATATGCGCGTCGCCGTCCTCCTTAGGAGCCAGCGACTCATCTCCCAGGGTCTGCACCAGGGCTTTGAACTCGGGTGTCGGCTCGCGGACGTTCTTAAATATGGCCCCGGCCTCCTCTCTGTCAATGACTGTACAAGATCACATCCGCGGTCAGGGCATCGGCGAAGACGCCCGCCGCCTGGTAAACAGCTTTTTCCATTGTTACTCATCCATTGATCAACCCATCGCCCCATAGCGGCCAGATTATAGCGTCGTGGTCGGTTATTGCTATATTTTTTTGGCACACCCCCCGCCATTCCGATGTCACACGCGAACATTTCACACTGATTCCTGGCGCCCCGGCGCCGTAACAAAGCGTTAACGATTCATCATTTCGAAAGGGTTCTGGTCAGGCTGGCAATCGCCTTTCGAAATACTGGTTTCCACCGATGCGCCAGGGCGCCAATCGATACTTTCGATACTTAGATCGTCGGTTCCAATGCCCCTTCATTTCTGCTACCAATCAACGGCAGTCCCACTTCACTGCCGCTTCGGGCTTGTTAAATCCGTGCTAACCACATCGCTCAACAGTTTTCGCTGGAGACGATTCAAGCCCGCCACGGCCGGTCCGGCGCGCGCGCCCGGCTGTGGTGTGAGACAGATCGGAGGTCCACCGACACCATCGGGGCGGCTCCTAAATCCGACGCTCCGCGTCCGGTTGGCCTGGCTGGCGGTGGTGTGCGTGACTCCGGTCTGGCTGGTGGCCGGTTTTCTGGTCTTTCAGTCCTATCACGATAAACAGGCGCTGGTGGAACAGCACCTGCTGGACGGGGCCCGGGCGCTGACCCTTTCGGTCGACCAATACCTGACCAACATCCAGGGCACCCTTCGGCTGTTGGCCGGTTCGCCTTATCTTGGCGTCGGTGACCTGGCCTCCTTCCATCGTCAGGCGCGGGAGGTGTTGATCGACTACCCGGGGGCCGACATCATCCTCGCCGATGCCGACGGCCAACAGCAGGTCAACACCTACCGGGCCTTTGGCGAACCCCTACCCCGGCGCAATATCCCCGACAGCGTCCGCAATCAACTCGCCACCGGCCGGCCGGTTATTTCCGACATTTTCAAAGGGGCCGTCACCGGGCGTTTCATGATCAGCCTGGATGTGCCGGTGATGCGCGACGGCAAGGTCGCTTATGACCTGTCGATGACCTTTCCGGCCGACAAACTGGGCAACCTTCTGCTCCGGGAACGGCTGCCGCCGACTTGGCTTGGCGCGATCGTCGACCGCAACGGCGTCGTGGCCGCCCGTACTCTCGCGCCCGACCAGTTCGTCGGAAGGCCGGCACGCCCGATCCTCCAGCAGCGGATTCAGGTCAGCACCGAGGGCATCCTCGAGATGCCCTCCTTCGAAGGCATCCCGGGAACCTGGGCCTTCAGGCGATCGGCGGAAACCGGTTGGACCGTCGCCCTGTCCGTGCCCACCGGCCTGCTGCTGGGCGACGCCCGCCGCTGGCTGGTGTGGACCATCGTCGGCGCCGCGCTGCTGTCGGCCCTGGGCATTGGTCTTGCCCTGCTGATGGGGCAGCACATCGCCCGCTCAATCCAGGCGCTGACCGGCCCGGCCATGGCCCTTGGGCACGGCGAACCGGTGGTGATCGGCCCCCTCGACCTCAGCGAAACCGACGAGGTTGGTCAAGCCCTGAGCCAGGCCTCAAAATTGCTGCAACAGCGGTCCCAGGAACGGGACGAGGCCGAACGGATCCTGGCCGAACGCACCCACAAGGTTGAACGCCATTACGAAAATCTGCGGTCCCTCAATGAAATCACCGCTCTGTCCCAGGGCACGACGGCGGACCTGCTGTGCCAGGCGCTGACCTTGGGCGCGCGGCATCTGGGCCTTGAAACCGGCGCGGTAGTCCATGTCGATGGCAGGCACGTCACGGTGGCATACCAGGCCGAATGCTGCGAGTCCGCGTGCGACACCACCGCCCATGCCGTGTTCGACCTGGCCGAAACTTGTTGCACACTCACGCTCCAAGCCGACGACGTGGTGGTCATTCCCCACCGCTCGCAGTCGCCCGAGGCCCGGCACCTGTTGGTTCCGCACGCCGCCTTCGCCACGGTTCCGGCCGAATGCTATATCGGCGCTCCGGTTCGGGTTTCGGGTCGGCCTTACGGCACGGTCCATTTCGCGTCGGCCGTCCCTGACCCGAACGGCTTCGACGAGGGGTATCTGGAATTCATGCGACTGCTCGGCCGCTGGATCGGTGCGGTGCTGGAACGCGACCTATCCGACCGCGAGATTCGGACCGCGCGTCACGATGCCGAAACCGCCAGCCAGGCCAAGACGGAATTCCTGGCCATGATGAGCCACGAAATTCGCACGCCACTGACCGTGATCCTAGGCTTTTCCGAAATCATCCGCGATCAGGTTTTCGGCCCGATCGGCAATCCCACCTACGCCGAGTATGCCTGCGACATCCACACCAGCGGCCACCACCTGTTGGACGTGGTGAACGACATTCTCGACATCACCAAGATTGAAGCCGGCAAAATGGTCATCGTGCCGGAACCGATCGAGCCCTTGGGACTGCTGGTCACGACCATCCGGCTGGTCAAGGAACGCGCGACACGTCGTGAATTGGCCATTGACTACACCGTACCGGACATGCTGCCGCATCTCTGGGCGGATCCACGGGCAGCCAAGCAGATTCTCTTCAATCTTTTATTCAACGCCATCAAATTCACCCCAAAGCACGGGCGTATCTGCGTGGCCGCTTCGGCCAATGACGACGGTGGGCTGTCGATTACTGTGTCCGACACGGGCATCGGGATTCCACCCGACCAACTTCAACGGGTGTTGCGCCCGTTCGAGCGGGTCGACAATCGCTATACCCGGAAAGCCGGCGGCACCGGCCTCGGGTTACCGCTGGTCAAGGCCCTGATCGAATTGCACGGAGGCAGCCTGACCATCAACAGCACCCCGAGCGTCGGAACCACCGTCACGATCCGCTTTCCGCCGCCGCCGTAAACCTTCGGGTGCCGCACGCCGCTCGGGTCTGCCCCATGGGCCGGACATTGATCAGCCGGGCAAGCCATGGGCTGCCGCCAGCGGCTTCAGCAGGTCGTGCAAGCGCGCCAGGGCCTGTTTCTCCAACTGGCGGACCCGGTCCTTGGACAGCCCCAGCTCGCGGCCGATGGCCTCAAAGGTCTTGGCGGCCTCGGCCAGGTGACGCTCACGCACAATCGCCGCTTCCCGCGGCGGCAGCATGGCCAACGCCTTGTCAATCAGCGTCGCCCACAACCGGGTCATGCCGGTGGCGGCAACGATGTCTTCGGGGGTCGGCTGGTCCGATGCCAGGCGGTCGGCGAAACTGTCCAACCCCGGGCCTTCCCCGACAGCGCGGCGCCGATCCGACATTGGCGCATCCAAAGGTTGATCGGGAACCGCAACCCTGCGGGCCAGTCCGGCGACCTCGGCGGGTGGCAACCCGAACCGCCGGGCCAGACGCCCCAACACATCCTCTTCCAACCCCTGACCGCCGCCCGCGCGCGACTCGGCGGTGTGTCGCTTCAGACTGAAGAACAGCGCCTTGTGCGCCGCGGTCTTCCCGACTCGGACCAACGACCACGAGCGCACCACATAGTCCTGAATCGCGGCCCGAATCCACCACAGGGCATAGGTGGCCAGCCGGGCGTTGCGATCGGGATCGAATTTGCGCACCGCCTGGATCAATCCGACCGTGCCCTCCTGGATTAGGTCATTGACCGGCAGCCCGAGTCGGCCATAACGGCGCGCCACCGTGATGACCACGGTCAGGTGACTGACAATCAGTGCCTCGGCCGCCGCGGCGTCGCCGCCGGCCGCCCGCCGAGCCAGTTCCCGCTCTTCTTCGACCGTCAGGAAAGCCTGCTGGCGGGCGTGCCGCACCAGCAGGGAGCCTGCCGAATCCGTGGCCTTCGCCGTCTTGAACATGGGCCTCCCGCTTTCGTCGGCCCAGCATGGCATGCTCCGGGCGCCAGTCAACCACTTGCCGTGCGCCCCCCGTTTCATCGCACCGGAATTGTGAGCCGACGATTCCAGGCCGGCCCATCGGGAACCGGGCCCGCCGGGGCCGAAGCGGTGGCATGGGCGCTAGTGTTCCGACTCCGACGGATGATCCTCCCCGTCGGGCCGGAACACTAGCTTGTTATTGGTGTTGTGTTGTGACCGGGACACGATCATTGGGTATGAAGCGTCTCGGTCACAACACTAGGACAAACCCGCGGATGCGGACGCCCGCCCTCTGAGGACGGCCCCTCGGCGGGTTACCATCAAGGCTCGATGATGTCAGGACGTCGACGCGATGGGATCACTCGAGTCGACGCCCTGGCGCCGACCTGAACACCAGGAGCCACCAACCAGAAGTCGCAACCATCAACACTTCACGACCACTGGGCGCGGCAATTTGACACACCACGGGCGGACGCCCCCGAACTCTGAACGATTTGGCGCGATGCGCCCCGCAATCAGGCGTTACCAGAACGCCGGGAATGAAGTTTTAACCTTTGTATGGCATTCCTCCCTGCAATCGTCGGGTCCGCATCCCCCCGACCCCGGACACTCTGCAATCGGCCACACAGTCCTGCCATTACCTTAGTTTCCTAAGGATTTGGGTTAAGAACCGAACCATTGGTTTTTCACTGACAACGAGCTGCCCTTGACACCTTTGGACACCAAACCGAAACTCCGCCGGTGCTGACCCGGAAGTGAGGGATCATTCGACGGTCATCATCGGTGGCGCCGTCGTAAGACCCAGCCCAGCCCCACAACCTGTATTGGGACTGTCGGAGCCTACCACCGATAGACGGACGGGATGTTTCCCGGAGCCGAATGGTAATTGTGCCTATGCTGCGGCGCACAAAAATAATCGTTGACGGCAAATTCGCCGTTCTGCATATTATTGAACCAGATATGCCGTGTTGCTCAGCGAAACAGGGGTGCTCAGACAAAGGGTGTCAATGCCCGGCAGACGCCACTCACGTCTTGGTGGCCCGCCCGTAGGGTCTTGGCTTCGCGACATATATGATGCAGCTCCATTTAAGGGAATCCACCATGGCTAAACCGACCGCCTACCCGTTCTTCGAAATGGACATCTCCAAGGTGTTGGCCGAGTTCAAGCTGCCGGGCGTCGACGTCGATGCGATCCTGGCTTCCCAGCGCAAGAACATCGAAGCCGTGACCGCGGCCAACCAGCTCGCCATTGAGGGCTTCCAGGCTGTCGTTCGCCGCCAGGCTTCGATTCTCCGCCAGACCCTGGAAGAAACCGGCACCATCCTGACCGAGGCGCTGAGCGCCGGGTCGCCGGAAGACAAGGCTGCGAAGCAAGCCGAACTGGTGAAGGCCGCCTTCGAAAAGGCCCTCTCCAACATGAAAGAACTGGCTGAATTGGTTGCCAAGTCCAACACTGAAGCCGCCAACGTCATCAGCAATCGGGTCAGCGAGAGCCTTGAAGAGCTGAAGTCGGCTCTGGCGAAGGCCTCCGTGAAAAAGTAAGACGCGCAAACCTGCGTCGCCTGAAAAAAAGGTCGTCCATGGTTGGGCGGCCTTTTTTTTCGGTTTGCACTCCCAAGGGCGCGGCGGTCTCGGCCGCCGTGCCCCGCCGAACCGGCGGTCGTTCGGGGCCACCGTTATGACCGACCGGGCATCGCGCGCTCGTGTCGCGTCAGCAGGCCTGGATTGTCCCAATCGGGTTGGCGATCATCGGCGGTGGCGTAATGCCGGATGGCCCCCCATCGGCGTCCCTCCGCCATCGGGGGATTCTCTTGACGGTCCGCCGCCACCTGAATCCAACGCGGCACCAATTCGTTGTTGAAGTCGTCGAGCACCGCCACCACCAGCGACTCCAGGGTGGACCATGGCCCATCCTCAAGGCGCTCCAGGTAGACGGCAAACGCCGTCGGCACCAATATCTGCCGATCGGGCACATAGTCGATCACCAGTCGCGTGCCGCCGGCCAGGGTTCCGGCCCAGCACACCAAATAGTCGTGCCAGGGGGCCGGATTGGCCACCGCAACCAGGCAAGCCCGCCGCACCGCCACACCATCCGGTCCGTTCGCCATGCTTCGGACTCCCCTCGCGCCGCCCGATCCCCCAGCATCCGACGGGTCCGTGGCGGAGAACGATTTTATCGGCGCTGCCGAGACCCGCACAGGGCCAATCGGCCCTGGAATTCGTGACGTTTTCTTGACGCCCCTTGGTCTGACATGATCCCCCGCCCTCCGGCCCCCTCCTACATGGACCGCGCCTTCGCCGAGGCCGAGACCGCCGCCGCGGCCGGCGAGGTTCCGGTTGGGGCGGTGATCGTCCAGGCAGAGAGCGGCCAGGTGCTGGCGGCCTGTGGCAACCGGGTCGAGACCCTGGCCGACCCCTCGGCCCATGCCGAGATCCTGGCCATTCGCACCGCCTGCCGGCGGTTGGGCACACCGCGCCTGCCGGGGTGTGATCTTTACGTCACATTGGAGCCATGCGCACTCTGCGCCGCCGCCATCAGCTTCGCCCGCCTGCGCCGGGTCTATTTCGGCGCCTACGATCCCAAGGGCGGAGCCATCGAGCACGGCCCGCGCTGGTTCAGCCAGCGCACGTGCCTGCATACCCCCGAAGTCTATGGCGGCATCGACGAGCGGCGCGCCGCAGGCTTGCTGCGCGCCTTCTTTCGCGCGCTCAGGCCTTGACGATGCGATCCCGGCCGTCGGTACAAGCCGCCGTGGCGTTGCGGGTATCGACCACCAGCCGACTCGCGGAAACCAATCCCGCGTAATCGACGCCGTCGTGGTCGGTGACGATCAGGGCGGCGTCATAGTGCGCAAAGGCCGCGAGGTCCCAAGCGACGCTCCGCCGCCCGGCCAACCGCTGATGCTCCCGCGAGGACGGGATTTCCGCGATGAAGGGATCATAGACATCGACGGTGGCGCCGCGCGCTTCCAATAGCTCGATCAATTCCAGGGCCGGGCTTTCCCGAATATCATCGACATTTTTCTTATAGGCTAGGCCCAACATCAACAGGCGTGAGGTGTTCAAGCTCCGGGCAAATCGCAGATTAAGGGCATCAGATACAGCCTGAACCACGACCAGCGGCATCGACGTATTGATCTGTCCCGCCAGTTCAATAAACCGGGTCGACAGACCATATTCCCGCGCCTTCCAAGTCAGATAGAACGGATCGATGGGAATGCAGTGTCCGCCCAACCCCGGCCCCGGATAGAACGGCATAAAACCGAACGGCTTCGTCTTGGCGGCCTCGATCACTTCCCAAACATCGATCCCCATCCGGGAAAACACCAGTTTCAGTTCGTTGACCAGCGCAATGTTAACCGACCGAAAGATGTTTTCGGTCAGCTTGACCGCTTCGGCGGTGGCCAGCGACGACGTGGCCACCGTCCGCGGCACAATGGCGCCATAAAGCCGGCAGCCAATCTCCAGCGCCTCGGCCCCGTCACCCCCGACCACTTTAGGAATACTGGCGGTATTGTGGATCGGATTGCCGGGATCCTCCCGCTCGGGAGAAAACACCAGATAGAAGTCGCGACCCGAGCGCAGCTCGCCCTGCTCCAGGATCGGTCGCATGAACTCGGCGGTGGTCCCGGGATAAGTGGTCGACTCCAAAGACACCACATGACCGCGCCGCAGACGGGGCAGAATCGCCCGGGTGGTGGCTTCAATGAAGCTCATGTCCGGTTCGCGATATGGGTTGAGCGGCGTCGGCACGCACACCAGAATGGCATCAACCACCGCCAGCTCATCATAATCTGCGGTTGCACGAAAGCGTCCGCACTGGCCTAACCGGGCGATATCATCGGCATCGATATGCTTGATGTAAGAACGGCCACCGTTCAGCGCCTCGATCTTGGCGACATCGATATCGAAGCCGATCACCGTGAACCCGCGATCGGCGAAGGTGAGCGCCAGCGGTAGGCCAACATACCCCATGCCAATGACGCCCACAACCAGGCGCCGGTCGTCGATGCGCTTCAACACATCAGCCGTGAGGTCGGGCGAAGTCAAGGGTGTCGGGGTGCCGGCGGAAGCGATCTTGTGCACGTCAGATATCCGGGCTAAGGGAACGGAAAATGGGGGGAAAGGGGCCAGCCGGGGACACCGCAAAAGTTTCCCTACCAGCATTGCCGAGACGAGACAACCTCGTCAATCGGCCGAAGGCAGAGGCGGCGTCAGAAATCCAGGTCGGCATAGTGCGGCGGCGGCGGCACACCGGGGATCATGTCCGCCAGCAACGGTCGGAAACTCGGGCGCGACTTGATCCGTGCGTACCAGTCCTTGGCCTCGGGATGGTCATTCCAGGGCACCAGCCCGATGTAATCCACCGCCGATAACTGCACCCCCGCCGCGATGTCGGCATGAGAAAAACCGTCACCGGCCAGCCAGCTCCGCCGTTCGGCCAGGAACGCGATATAGTCCAGGTGATAATGAATGTTGGCGAGGCCGGCCCGAATAAAGAGGCTCGACGGCTCCCCATGCTGGCTGACCCGCTTGATCACCTTCTCGCCCACCAGATTTTCCGTGACTTCGCGGTCAAATTTGACCTCGAACCACTCCACCAGACGCCGAACCTCGGCCCGCGCCCGGGGTGACGACGGCAGCAACGACACCTTGCTGTAGACCTCGTCCAGATAGTCGCAGATGGCGCGGCCGACCACGACCACGCAGCCATCCTCGACCAGCACCGGCACTTCCCCGGCCGGGTTAAGGGCCAGGAATTCAGCACGCCGACGCCAGGGCAACTCGACCGCCGACTCGAACTCGAGCCCTTTCTCGGCAAGCACCACGCGCACACGACGGGAGGGCAATGATAAGGGATAATGAAAAAGAGTCCGCATGGCGGCTGGACTTTAACCTGACTTGGACAATGATGATAGCGAGAACACCAAACGAATCACACGACCAACGCCGATGACCGCCGGTGAGGCGCCCCGGTCGACAACCGACTCCGGCCGGCGTCCGGGGAGCAGGCGAAGTCGCCGGCGGCAGCGGTCACAACGGCGACCCGACCGTGACGCTCGTAACAGACCCCGACCGCCAGAGTGCGAATAGCATAGCGCAGGTGAACTTTCCGTCTTACACCGACGTTACCACACCCTCCCGTACCCGCGCCACCGCCCGCCGCCATCCGTCATAGAGCCGGTTGCGCCGGCTTTCGAGCATCCCCGGCTCAAAACGCCGCTGACACTGCCAGCCGGCGGCCAGGTCCGCCATGGAACCGTAAACGCCGGCACCAAGCCCGGCCAGGCAGGCCGCGCCCAACGCCGTCGTCTCCGTCACCATCGGCCGTTCCACCGGCACCGCCAAAGTATCGGCCAGGAACTGCATCAGCCAGTCATTACCGACCATGCCGCCATCGACCCGAAGCGTCGCCGGCATTTGCCCGGCATCCGCCGCCATCGCCTCCATCAGGTCGCGGGTCTGAAAACAGACCGCTTCCAGGGCCGCGCGCACCACCTGGCTGACCCCGGTGTTGCGGGTCAGCCCCAGCAAGGCACCCCGGGCGTCCGGATCCCAGTAGGGCGCCCCCAGGCCGGTAAACGCCGGCACCAGATAGACACCGTGGGTATCGTCGATGGCCCGGGCATGGGCCTCGGAGGCGGGGGTGTCGGGAATCAAACCAAGGCCGTCGCGCAACCACTGCAAGGCCGCCCCGGCGACGAAAATCGAGCCCTCCAGCGCATAGGTCGCACGCCCTCCCAACCGCCAGGCCAAGGTGGTCAGCAACCGATGCCCGGACAGCCGCGGCGTCGCGCCCAAGGTCATCAACGCGAAGCAACCGGTGCCATAGGTGCTCTTGATCATCCCCGGCGCAAAGCACGCCTGGCCGAAGGCCGCAGCCTGCTGATCACCGGCCATACCGGTGATCGGCACCGCGGCGCCGAACCAGGCCGGGTCGGTGGTGCCGAAATGGGCATCGTTGTCGAGCACCGCCGGCAGCAGAGCGGCCGGCAGGTCAAACAGGCCCAGCAACCCGGGATCCCAACGCTGGGTGGCCAGATCCAGCAACAGGGTGCGGGCCGCGTTGGTGGCGTCGGTGGCATGGACCCGGCCGCCGGTCAGCCGATACAGCAAAAAACTGTCGATGGTCCCGAAACACAGGTCTCCGCGTTCGGCCCGGACCCGGGCTCCGGGAATCCGCTCCAGCAGCCAGGCGAGTTTGGTCGCCGAAAAATACGGGTCCAACAGCAGACCGGTCCGCGCCCGCACCTGGGGCTCGGCCCCGTCCCGAACCAACGCCCGGCATGCTTCGGCGGTCCGGCGGTCCTGCCAGACGATGGCATTGTGCAGAACCTTGCCGCCTTCGCGCTCCCACAGCACCGTGGTCTCGCGCTGGTTGGCGATGCCGATCGCCGCAACCCCGGCCGGCGCCAGCCCGGCCCGGGCCAGCACCGACCGGCACACCGCGAGGGTATCGCGCCAGATCGCTTCGGGATCGTGTTCAACCCAACCGTCGGCCGGATAGTGCTGCGGCAACTCCTGCTGCGCCGAAGCCACCGGCCGCCCGTGACGATCGAACAGGATCGCCCGGGTCGAGGTTGTGCCCTGGTCGATGGCCAGAACATGGGACGCCGCCATCGCAATGCTCCCTGAATCGGCGACCGATGGCTACTTGACCGGCGCCGCCGGCGGATTCCCGGGAGCACTCGGCGGCGGGGTGTCCGGCACCCATCCGGCGGGTCTGACCGTAATCCGACCCGCCCCCTGGCGCGCAAAGAAGTGAGGCCTGTACATATCCTCCACAACCGCACCAGGCAGTTCGTAAACGCCGGGGGTCACCGCCCGCACGGCGAAGGCCAGCTTGAACTGTCCGGACAGCACCAGCGACGCGACGTAGCGGTCGTCACGCAACTCCGCCACCGCAGGCTCGGTCAGACTGCCCAACCAGCCGGGTATCCCGCTGCCCGATGCCCCCAGCGCCGGCGTCTCGATTTCCCACCCGGCCGGCAACGGCTGGCTCAGAATCACCTCGTGGTACTGCTTGGTCTCGTCGGTCCCCTCCAGCACCACCACGAAGACATCATTCTGCCGGACCAGATCCAGATTGACCGCGGTGCCATCCCGCCAGAAGAAGTTGCGCTTGATCTTGAAGCCTTCGCGGGCGGCCGGCTTGGGCACCGTCGGCACCCCGTAGGTGCTCACCGCCTGCCAGACCGGCTGTCGACCGACGTTGCGGACGGTGAGGCCCTTGGCCAGCTCGTCCGGACCCGGGACCAGCCGCACCGGGTCGGCCTTGGGCAGGGGCTGACCATTCCGGGTCAGCGCCAGGGGCGCCGCCCCATTCATCAGGGTATCGGCAGCCAGCAGCAACCGTGCCTGCTCCTGGGTGTTGGTTTCTCGCACCGCGGTGGCCGTGACGGGTAACCGGTCCATCAGCGCCAACAACCGTGCGTGATCGGCCAGACCGGCCTCGGTCAACAACGTCACCAGGGCCGCGGCGTCACGCACCGTCGAACCGTAATCGCCTTCCCAAGGATTACGGGCCAGTTCAGAAAGGGCGGCACTGAACGCAACCTCGGCGCGGTCGTGGTCACCCAAACGGGCCAACGCCGCCCCGAGCTGGCCCTTGGCCAGCGGGGTCGGCAAATTCTGGAGGAACGCGTCGGAGAAATAACGCACCGGCCCCGGCGTCAACACGCCAGCCAAGGCCAGGGTGTAAAAGGCGTAAGCCCGACTGGCCAGCGCATTCGCGTCATTGCCGCCGCCGGTGGCGTACTGACGCAGCCAAGTCAAGCCCGCCAGATAGGCCGTGTCGGGCACCGAATACTTCAGCGTCCGCGCCCGGGTCAGGAATTCCAGCGCATAAGCGGTCAGCCATTGTGCCCTTTCACTCTGAGCACTCCAAAGTCCGAAAGCGCCGTCGTAGCGTTGCTTGTCCATAATCTGGGCGATGGCCTGATCCACCCGCGCCCGGCGGGTCTGTTCGACCATCTCCTTCTTGCCCAGGGCTTGCGCCACCTCGTTGACCGACAGCAACGGCAGCGCCCGGCTGACCAGTTGCTCCAGACAGCCATAGGGGTAGCGATCGAGGGCCGCCAGCAGGCCCGCCACGTCGAAGGGGGGCCCGGAACTGAAGCTTAACGAGACCCCGGCGGTGCCGGGCACGAACCCAGCCAGCATGGTCGCATCAACGCTGACGTCGGCCCCAGGGGCCATTTGCCGGACCACGAAATCGGTTTCCACCGGCCGCGAGGCCGCACAGTCAACCCGATCTCCTGATGCACCGCCGCCACCGGGGGGCCATCCAACGGCCCAACCACATCCACCGCCACCCCGCCGATGCCGGCCGTTTCCGCGGTAACCGGCAACACCAGTTCCTGACGGGCCCCGGCCGCCAGATCGACCACCGTCTCGGAGGTAACCAGGAGCGCCGCCGGGACCGCCGGAGCAACCACGCCGGGAGCGGGACTGGGGTTGGAAACGACACCGGGTACGGGAACGGGAACGACACCGGACGCGGGCATCGCCGGCGCCGGCACGGCCAACCGCACCGGTCCTTGTCCGGTTACGGTCACCCGATAACGCCCCCCGGGAGCCTCGACATTATGCAACGACAGGGTCATCCGGCTGTCGTCGCCGGGGGAGAGGAACCGCGGCAAGGTGGTATCGGCCACCACAGGCTCGCGCACCGTCAGCTTGGCCGACAGCGCCCCCAGCCGTGTCCGATCGAACGCCACCGCCATCAACCGCAACTGGCCATTGAACTCGGGCAAAGTCAGCCGGATGGTCGCCCGGCCCGCGGCGTCCACCGCCACCGGCCCCTGAAACAGCGAAACCACGGTGATCGGCACCTTGGGCAGGCCCGCCGCCAACCCGCCGCTGTCGCCGCCTTCGCGCAACGCGCCGGTCGGACCATCGATGGTATCGATCAAGCGACCGTAATCGTCGCGCAGGTCAAGACCCAAGACCCGCTTGGCGTAATAGTGCCGGCCCGGGTCCGGAGACACGAACTGGGTCAGTTGAAGAATCCCCTCATCCACCGCCGCCAGCGTGACATAGGTCGGACCGGCGGCGCCGCCCAGGCTCCCGCTCCCCGGCGAGACCCGCACCGGCACATCCAGGGTCTGGTTCGGTCGCACCACCTCGGGCAACTCCACCGCCACGTTCAGCGTGCGCGGAACCGTATCCAGGGCAACCCAAGTCAAGCCGATCGCCCGCACCGGCAACCGGTCCTTGCCGTGAACCGGCGGCCGGTAGACCGTGGCGGTCACGTAGGCACCCGGCCCCCAGGCCTGATCCACCGTCACATCCACGGTACTGCCGGTCTTGGGAACACTGAAGGTCCGCACCAGATGAAGCCGGTCGGTGGCCACCGTCAGCAACACCTCGCCCGCGAACGGCGGCTGGATGTGGATGTGCGCGGTCTCGCCCACCCCATAGGCCGGACGATCGGCCGTAACCTCAACGGTGTCAGGGGTATCGCTGACACTGGCGCTTTCCTCCCAGCCCGACCAGAAGCGCACCGAGGTGGCCACGCCGGTGCCGGCATCCGAAACCTCCAGCCGATAGCGACCGGACGGCAGCGCGCCCAGGTTCTGCACCGTCGGCACCATGTCGGTGATGGACAAAGACCCCGAGCGCACCGACTGGTCGCGTTCGGTCACGCGGTAACTGTACCGCTTGCCGTCATAATACCAGCGAAAGTCGCTATGCTCGGCCAGCAACTCCCAGGTGAGATTGGACTTGGCAAGCCGCCCCCCATGACCGTCCACCGCGACGATCTCGAAGCCCGCGGTCTGGCCCTCACCCAGTTGCCCGCCACGCGCATTCGCCGCGCCGAAATTCGCCTTGATGCCGATGGCGTAGGGTTGGGACCGAACCGGGATCGAAATGGCCTTGCGCGTCGGCCGTCCGCCCGGTTCACTCACCGCCACATGGATGGTCGCGCGCAAGGGCTTGGTGGTGTCGGGTTGGGGCGGCAGGTCCACCGTCAGGTGAGCCTTGCCCTCGGCATCGCCGGGCGGCAACACCAGCTCCTTGACCCGACCGGTCATGGACTCCTGGACCAGGCCGAAATGATAGCCTTTGTAGGCGGGATAGGGGTCCGAATCCTCCTCCAGCGCCACGTCGGCCGTCCCCCCGAGCCCGGCAGCCGGCGCCCCATAGAGGAAGCGGCTGGTCACGAGCAGGTCAAACGGATGACCGGGTTCGATCACCGGTTCGCCGGCGGTCAGGTCCACCGCCAGACGTTCGGGGATGAACGCCTCCACCTGGAACTCCAGCTTGCCGATGGGATCGGCCTTGGGATCCCCGTAAACCTCCACGGTCCACCCCCCCATCGGCGCCGTGGCGCTGAGCGCCAGCGGCAGAACATAGCCGCCGATGGCCGCGGGCTTGAGGGTGGCGGCATAAAACTCGGTACCGCTCGGGCGCAGCACCTTGACCGTCAGCGGAAAATGATCGACGGCGACGGTCAGGTCGTCTCGCAACAACACGGTCAGATTGACGGTCTCGCCCGGTCGGTAGACGCCGCGGTCGGTGTAGAGGTAGGCATCCATCGGACCCGGCAAGGCCCGGACGCCGACCCCCCGATCGCTCAGGTCGAACGCCGCCAGCGTCAGATCAAGCATCGCGAAGTCGCCGTCATGGCCATAGGCCGTCACCATCACCGGCGCCTGACCGCCGCTGCCCCGCGTCAGGCCGGCGGCAAACGCGGCATGTCCGTCGGCATCGGTGGTGACCCGCCCCAGCTCTTCATTGTTCTTCGCCAGCAGCACCGCCGTGACACCCGCCAGCGGCTTGGCCGAAGCCAACGAGCGCACCATGACATGGATACCGTCGGCCCCCCGGGTGGTGGTCAGGCCCAGGTCGGAAACCATCACCCATTGGGTGGCGCCATCGTCCCCGGTCTCCTTCCCCTCCTCATCCCTGGGCAGGGCGGTCAACGCATAAAGACCGGGTTTGGGATCGGGAATCAGCGTACGGATGGCAATCCCCGTCACCGCCTCCTTGTTGCGCTCGCCATGAACCTCGAGCTTGCCTTCCCAGATCACCTCGCCTTCGGCGTTCTTCAGGGTTTCGCGGTCATGTTCCGACAGCGTGGTCCACAACGTCTCGGCTTTTAGCTGACTCACCAGATTGCGGTCGTTGATCCGATAGAGCTTGAGCCCCACGGTTTTGACATTGACCGAGACCACCGGCAGCGCGCCGGTGTCGCCCCGGGCCAGGATAAACGACTGGCCACGGAACGCCACCGAGGGGGACCGGTCCGACACCTGAACCCGCTGGCTCACGTCCTGCTTCAACACCAACCCGTCAACCCCGGGCAACCCCTGTCGCACCATTACATCGTATTCGGTGCCATGAACCAAACCACTGAGACAAAGCTGGGTGTCGTCGGCCATGGCCGTGACCGGGGTCGGCGGCGTCAGGCGCACGAAGTCTTCGAAGTGCAGGTCGCGGCTGCTTTTCAGCCGGTCGGAAAAGGTCAGGCACAGGCGCGCCGGGTCCTGATTGGCCTCCACCGCCACCGACTTGAGCGTCAGTCCCACCGCCAGCCGAAGCACCCCGAGTCGGTGCTCCGCCTCGGGTAACGGCAGGTGCATGTCCTTGCCCTCGGTCACGGCGACGTTGTAAGCCGCCATCGCGTCCGCGGGCCGGTTCAGCGGCCCTTCCAGCAACCGGGCCAGCCAGAGCGTATCGTCCACCTGTTCCTTGCCGGCGGCGGCCCGGCCCAGGCCGAGCCAGCCCGCCTGAAGCGCCCGGTCGAGATTGGGCTTGGGCAGGCTCGCCTGGGCCTGGGCCAACGCCATCCAGGTGCTGGCGCTGTTATCGCCGACGGCAATCGCCCGTTCGAACGCCGCAACCGCCTTGACCATGTCGTGGGCGGCGACCGCCAGGGCGGCGTCACCGACCGCGGCATTGATCGTCGCCTGGTTGATCTGTGGCGGCACCTTGGCCCGCAGGACTCGGGCGTAGACCTGGGCATCGCTATCGAGGCCGGGCAGTTCCAGGCCGTCAGCCAGGGCCGAAGGGCCGAACCCGATCCCCGACAGCCCCACCACGGCTAACACCAGCGCGAACCAACGAAACGATGACAAAGCGGCAAGGGTTCGGGTCATGATTCGACTCCTCCTGGTGCCCACGGATCAGCGTCGCCAGACTACCACATTTGCGCCAAACGGAAGAAGGCAAGGCATGACGTCGATAGTGAGCAGCGAGCAGCGGACGATCAGGCGAGGCCGGCTGTCCCGACGTCACCGACCCGGGCCGGTCCGGTGATGATACGTCACCAGGATAAAGGTGATCAGGGTGAAAAAGAGCAGCCCCATGCCGACCTTAAAGGCCAGCCCGGCCCCCACGGTCAACGTGCCGAGCAACACCAGGAACAGACTGGCGACCCCGATCAGAACAATGACCCGCGCCGAAATGTTCAGCCGACCACGGGTTGCCGGTTGCCGCCTGTCATGACTCATCCACCCGCACTCCCGACCCGCCGTCCCGATTCAAACCGGTGCAAGGTCCGGCTACCCATAGAAAAAATTACGGGGAAATTTAACCATAACCGAAAGGTTAATGGTGACCAAAACGTCCATGGTTAAGGCCGGATGCTGCCACAGGCCTCGGGTCACCATGGCGTGGCAACGTGTCACAGCGATGTTGCGCCGCAGCGACAGATGCTCGTGTTGCCGGGCTGGTTCGGAGAAACGCGGTGGGTTCCGTGACTCCAGGGCGCATGCTCCCGCAAGACATGACGGCCCTTGCGCCCTCCCCCCTGTCCAGCCTAGCGTCGCGGGCTATTATCCGATGTCATGAACGTCCCGACTGCTCAGGACCTTCCGCGACAGTCGGACCGTCCGCGCCCCGGGGCGCGCCGGTCGTTATGATGGAATAGCTGACGGAGACTGAGACCGTGGAAGGCCAGGCCAGCGACGTTGCCGGGGATATCGAGGGGACCCGCCGCGCCCGGCTCGAGGCCTTGCGGCAGAACTTGGCCCCCTGTGGGCTGGATGGTTTCATCGTGCCCCGGGCTGACGAACACCAGGGCGAATCCGTGGCGGCGCGGGCCGAACGGCTCGCGTGGCTCACGGGCTTTACCGGCTCGGCCGGACTGGCGGTGGTGCTGGGCCGGCGGGCGGCGCTGTTCGTGGACGGCCGCTATACGCTTCAGGTCCGAACCGAGGTCGGAACCTCCGGAGATTACGAGTTCCGCCATCTGGTCCAGGACCCGCTGGCCGACTGGCTGATCGCCGCGCTCCCGGCCGGAGGCCGAATCGGTTACGATCCCTGGTTGCACACGCCTAACTGGGTCGACCGACTGAAGCCGACATTGGCCCGGGCTAAAATCACCCTGGTCCCGGTTACCGAGAATCCGGTGGACCGGCTGTGGACGGACCAGCCGCCGCCGCCGCTGGCCGCCGTCGTACCGCATGCGCTGTGTTACACGGGACGCGACTCCGCCGACAAACGGGCCACGCTTGCCCGGGACCTGAAGCGCGCCGGCATCGGCGCGGTGATCCTGACGCTTCCGGATTCCATCGCCTGGCTGCTCAACATCCGGGGCGCCGACGTGCCGCGGGTGCCGGTGCCGCTGTGTTTTGCCATCCTGTTCGACTGCGGCCGGGTTGACCTCTTTATCGACCCGCGCAAGCCGGTCCCCGGTCTTGACCAGCATTTGGGCGGCGAGATCACCATCCGCCCACCGGCGGCGCTCCCGGCGGCGCTCCAGGCCTTGGGCCAGGAGCGCCGCCGGGTTCAGGTGGACCCCGCTTCGGCCGCCGCCTGGCTGTTCGACCGGTTGGCCGCCGCCGGGGCCGAGATCGAGCGCGCAGCCGACCCGTGCGTCCTGCCCAAAGCCTGCAAGACTCCAGCCGAGTTGGAGGGCGCCCGAGCCGCCCATCGCCGGGACGGTGTGGCGTTGGTGCGGTTCCTGCACTGGCTGGCCATGACGGCGCCCGGTGGCAACGTCACCGAACTGGATGCGGTGGCGCGACTCTATGATTACCGGTGCCAGGGCGCCTTGTTCCGCGACCTCAGCTTCGACACCATCTCGGCCGCGGGCGCCCACGGCGCCGTGGTCCATTATCGCGCCACCCCGTCCAGCAACGGCCGACTCGACTCGGGAACCCTCTATCTGGTGGACAGTGGCGGCCAGTACCTGGACGGCACCACCGACGTTACGCGCACCATCGCCATCGGTCCCCCGTCGCCCGAAATGCGCGACCGCTTCACCCGGGTGCTGAAGGGCCATATCGCGCTCGCCACCGTGCGATTCCCGGCCGGCACCAACGGCAGCCAGCTTGACACCCTGGCGCGCCAACCGCTGTGGGAGGTGGGACTTGACTACGATCACGGAACTGGCCACGGGGTCGGCAGCTATCTCGGCGTCCACGAAGGGCCGCAGCGAATCTCCAAGTTCCCAAGCCGGGTGGCGCTCCAAGCCGGGATGATCCTGTCCAACGAGCCCGGCTGCTATGTGCCCGGCCGCTTTGGCATCCGGATTGAAAATCTTCAGGCGGTCAGGGTTGCCGCCGGACCGGTCGGGGACGGGCAGGAAACGCTGGTGTTCGAGACCCTGACACTGGTGCCGATTGATCGTGCCCTGGTTAATTCTGCGTTACTGACCCATGCGGAGGTCAATTGGCTCGACCGCTACCATCGGAACGTGTACGAAACCCTGGGGCCGCTGCTGGATTCCGAGCCGGCGGCTTGGCTTGAGGCGGCGACCCAACCGATCGGCACCTGACCGATGGCCACGGTTGGGTTTGGAGCCGGCCCCCAACTATGCTATGACGTCGGCCACGCGATCCCCGAGCGGGATGGTGACATTTGTTGCGGTCGGCGCAATAATGGGCGGTGCGGGGCACGACACGGACCCCCCACACAGTCGATCAAAGTCAATCAAAGCCCGCACCAGGGCGAGGCTCGGTTAACGGAATGAGGCGGAGATCCTAGATGAAGATTCTTGTCGTCGATGATTATGCCACGATGCGCCGGATCGTGCGCAACCTGCTGACCCAAATTGGATTTACCGATGTCGACGAGGCCGGCGATGGCGTAACCGCCTTGCAGAAGCTCCGCGACAATAAATATGGTCTGGTCATCTCCGACTGGAACATGGAGCCGATGACGGGGCTGCAACTGCTCAAGGAAATCCGGGCCGACGTCAAGCTCAACGCCACACCCTTCATCATGGTGACGGCGGAAAGCAAGACCGAGAACGTGGTCGCGGCCAAGCAGGCCGGTGTCAATAATTACATCGTCAAGCCGTTCAACGCTGAAACCCTCAAGAACAAGATACAGTCGGTGCTCGGGGCGTGAGGCGGTGGAGCAACTCCCCCAGCTGACCGAGGACGAGTTCGAGCATATCGAGGAAGAAATTGCTCGAACTGCCAAGGGACGCACTTTTCTGAGGCGATTCCGCCGCCGGGCTATGGGCGCCGCGACGGAGGAAATCCGCACGATGCTGGAGGAGTTCCGCCTGTCCTGGCGGCAGCAGACTCAGGTGTTGGAAGCCGCCGGCCGGGTCAATGTCCTGCGGCAGGAATTGATCGAAATGGCGGCGTCGATCGAACGGGCGCGGCGGGAGATTGCCGCGTTGCAGCCGGCCGATGCCGACAACAACAGGATCATCACCGCCACCAACGAATTGGATGCCATCGTCATTTCGACCGAGCGCGCTTCGTTCGAAATTCTCAACGCTGCCGAGCATCTGATGGAGTTATCCGGCCAATTTCGGCAGGCTGGAGCGGCGTCTGAACTCTGCAATGGCCTTGAAGCCGATGTGACCGCCATTTTTACCGCCTGTTCGTTTCAGGACCTTACCGGTCAGCGAACCAGTAAGGTGGTTAACGCCCTACGCTACATAGAACAACGAATCATTGCGGTCATCAGTATTTGGGGCGCCACCGACGACAGTTCTCTGCCTGTCGCCGACGAATGGGCCGACAAGCGCGAGGACGCGCACCTGCTTTCGGGACCGCAACGCGAGGGCAAAGGCGTCAGCCAGCACGACGTCGATATGATGTTCGAGTCGGATAGCTTTGCTCCGGTCTCGCACCCGCCGGCCTCAGCGTCGACTCCGGCCAGGGCGGCTGCCCGGGATGACGAAGACAACGACCAGTCCGACATGGATGCCTTGTTCGGGGTCTCGGCCCCTGCGCCGACCCGGCCGGCCAAACCGGGGCCATCGGCCAAAGCCGAACAGAACCAATCCGACATCGACGCCCTGTTCGACGCCCCGGCGCCGCCCAAACCACCGGCCCGGCCCCAGAGCCAATCCGACATCGATGCC